>NZ_JBHWID010000001.1:508037-543279 GCF_042732175.1 Kitasatospora sp. NPDC059795 | reverse complement strand
GTTGGGGGGGGTGGGGGGGGGGGGGGGCGGGGGGGGGGGGTTGGGGGGGGGGGGGGGGGGCGGCGGCGGGGGGGGGGGGGGGGGGGGGGGGCCCCCCCCCCCCCCCCCCCACGACGAAGGGCCGATCGAAGCAAGGTGCTGCCAATGCTTGAGCGACCCGCTCGGGATCGAGCGATCATTTCGTCGATGAATCTCCACGCTAGCAGGGTGTGGAGGCCGTGTGAGGACTTGTCCCGGCTGTGGACGGTCGGGTTCTCGGCCCGGCTCGGCGCGCTGCTCGCGCTGCCGGTGCTGGCCTGGACGGCGACCAGCGACACCCCGATTGGCTGGGAGCGTGCGGGCCTGCTGCTGGCGCTGCTGAGGATGGCGCAGGACGTGAAGGTCAGCGGGGTTGTGACCCGCCGGCGCTGACCAGTTCACGGACGGGGCTCCGCGCCCGTCCGGCCGCGGTGCCCCGGTGCGCCCCCATGCGCCGGGCCCCGTCCCTTGCTCCGGGCCTGCGGGCCCGGAGCACCCGCCCGGAACGGGTGTCGCCGTTTCGTCGAGTTGACGCCGGAGGAGTCCACGGTGTCCGGTCCCCGGCCCGCGATAGCACTCGGGTACGCGGCGTTCGTACAGCTGCGCCACCGCCCCTACGAGCAGTACGCCCGCGCCCGGCTGGGCGACGGCGAGGCGAGTCGCCGCGTGGTCGAGCAGGCCCTGCGGCTCACTGAGTTGAGTTGGGCGGCGATGCTGGCCGCCGACCCGGCCGCGTTCGCCTGGCGGGTGCTGGGCAAGGCCGTGGCCGACGCCGCCGCGCGCTCGCCCCACCCCGGCACGGACTCGCTGCACCGCGAGCTGCCCGCCCGCGCCGCGGACGCCGCGATCCTGCACGAGCGGCTCGGCATGCCCGCCTGCACGGCCGCGGAGCTGATGGGCCTGGCCGAGCCCGAGCTCCAGGTCGAGATCCGGGCAGCCCGCCGGCTCCTCGCCGAACGAAGGGGGAACGCCACCCCGTAGACCGGACAACGAAGCCTGCCGACCAGCGGGCGTAGACGGCGCACTCACCCACCCGGGGGGTGCGCCGGTGCGGCCCGCGCCAGGGCTCGCCATACCCGCGCCACGCACACCCCTGCGGGTGATGCCGCTTCGCCATGCCCTCACGCTACGATGACTGGTCGTCACATCAGCGTATGCAAAAGGGACTTGCCGACGCGAAGGGGGACGCGTGAGCGAATCACTACCGGCCAGGGTCGACGCGGGAGAACCGACAACCGAGAGGCTGTACGACCACCTCCCGCGGGAACAGACCGACTCGCCGTGGGACACGATCGACGTCAGCAGGCCCACGGCCGCCAGAATGTACGACCACCTACTCGGGGGCCGGTTCAACCACCCATCCGACCGGGAGGCCGTCGCCGCGCTGCTGGAGATCGCGCCCAGCACCCGGGAGCTCGCACTGAACAATCGGGCCTTCCTGATCCGCGTCGTCGAGACCATCGCCCGCGACTTCGGGATCCGCCAGTTCATCGACCACGGCTCCGGTCTCCCGACCCAGGACAACGTCCACCAGGTCGCCCAACGCGTCCACCCCGACTGCCGTGTCGTCTACATCGACAACGACCCGCACGTCCACGCGTACGGACGCCTCCTGCTGGACGAGAACCCCCAAGTCGCCTTGATAAAGGCAGATATGACGGACACCGAAGGCATCTTCGAACACCGTCGCTTCCGCGATCTGATCAACCTGAGCGAACCCGCTGCGGCCCTGTTCGTCTCGGTCACCCACTGTCTCACCGACCAGCAGGATCCATTCGGCATGATCCAGCGCACCGTCGCCGCGCTGCCGGCGGGGAGCGTGGTCGTGGTCTGCCAGCTCGTCAGCGACGACGAGGCGGTGCGCAACGCGGTCACCCAGCTGATGTACAACGGCACCGGCGGCCACTGGGGCAGGGTACGCACCGAGGCGGAGGTCCGGGCCTACTTCGACATCGACCGGCTCCGAATCGAGGAGCCCGGCCTGATGGACGTGACCTACTGGCGCCCCGACCGGGACGTCTTCCCCCGGCAACGCACCCTGGAATGGGTCGAGTTCGGGGGCGTCGCCCGCGTTGGATGACGCCCCCGAACCACGCTGGGGGCCGCTTCTGCGGCCCCCAGGCTCAACGTGCCCCGCCCCGGATCTTCTTCTGGTGCCACTCGATCGCGATCCGGATGAGCGTCCGGCTCTCCTCACGGCCCAACGCCTTGTCCACGATGTCGACCAGCGTCTCGTGGTAGCCGTGGAACGTCTGGGAGTCCTCGTCCCGGTCGGGGTAGTAGTAGTGGCTCTCCCGGTCTCCGATCTCCACGTAGATCAGCTCCGGCATCGCGCGGGGCGAGTCGAAGTCCAACTTCGTGAGGTTCGTGAAGTGCAGCCCCAGCGGCATCTCCACCGGGATGATGCGGACGCCGATCTGCGGCATCTCGGTGTACTTCAGCACCTTCTCCAGTTGCTCCACCATGGTCGCGTGGTCGCCCATCACCCGGTACAGCGCCGACTGCTGCACGCAGTACACGGCGCGCACCCCGGACTCCTGAACCACGCACTGGTGGGCCAGCCGCGCCTTCACCACCCCCGGCAGCTCGTGCTGCCTGGTTCGCAGCAGCGTCGCCTGCGTCACCGCCTCCATGTACGGCCGTGTTTGCAGCGCGCCGGGGATCACATGGGAGTCGACGGCGAGCAGCCGGAACGCCTGCTTCACCATCCCCGACAGTCGGTGCTGCCCGCCGGCGCCCGCATCACGGTGGAATCCAGCCGTGCTCTTCTTCGAGGCGTCGACCGCGAGGCTCATCAGCCGCGCATGCTCGGGACCGGGCCGAACCCCGAGGACGCCGAGGATCATTGCGACGTCCTGCGGGTTGTTCAGCCGGCGCTGCCCGTTCTCGATGCGGCTCAACTTCGACACCGAGAAGTGAGTGCGGGCCTTCACCCAGTCCAGGGTCCGATCGCCACGCAGGACACGCAGATCCATTCCGAGCTGCGCAGCAGGTACAGACCATTCCGCAGTGCCCGCGTCGTGGGCACGCGAAATGGGGATCGGATCATCGTCCGAATGTTCATGGTTGAACGGGCCGTTCGGCACGTCGCCCCCCTTGCAAACTGAATTGTGGCCATCAGCTTGACACAAGGGAGGCGTCGTCGTCACGCCAAGGGTTTCCCGCGCAGCGGGAAACCCTTAATCACTTAGGCCGCCAGGTTGTCGAACTCCGACTTCTTGGCCCCGTCGAGCCAGGCCTCGATCTCCGCCCGGCTGAAGATCAGCGCGGGGCCGGCCTCGTCCTTGCTGTGGAACACCGCCACGCGGCCGTCCGCCAAGCCGCGCATCGCCACACACTGTCCGGAGCCCTGGCTCTTCTGGGCCTTCTGTGCCGGATGCGGCGACTCGATCGCAGCTGCCGGCATCCCGTTGTAGTGCTCGCCAGTACGGTCCATGACTCGTCTCCTCTTGTACGAAAAGCAACTCATTCCACTCCCCGGTCATACTTTCCGAAACCTTCGCAGGTCAGAAGCCCGTGCAATTGCCCGAAGAGCGCGAAATGAATCATTGCGCCCAGAAATCGAACAGCGCCACTCCCCGATAGGGTGAAAGTGAATCAAAAACAATAAATACCGATCAGCCTCTGATCGGACCGGCAGCTCGGGGCCCGCGTTGTCAGTGCCAGCCCCTACAGTCACTTCTCGTCGACACCGGCACCGGCACGCGGGAAGGGGTGAGGTCTGCCGTGACACGAGTTGAGACGCTGCGGGCGTTCCGGTTCGCCCTGGATCCGACCCCCGCGCAAATCGCGGACCTCAACCGGCACGCCGGCGCGGCCCGGTGGGCGTTCAACCACGCCCTCGGCGAGAAGGTCGCCGCGCACCGGCAGTGGCGCACCCAGGTCGATGCCCTGGTCGCCGACGGAACGCCGGAGGCGCAGGCCCGCAAGACGGTGAAGGTGCCCACGCCCCGCCACCCGGGAATCAAGAAGCGGCTGAACGCCATCAAGGGCGACTCCCGCACCGACCCGGAACCCCCGGACGGCTTCCACGGCCCCCACCGGCCGTGCCCGTGGTTTCACGAGGTGTCGACGTACGCGTTCCAGTCCGCGTTCGACGACGCCGACCGGGCATGGAAGAACTGGCAGGACTCCCTCGCCGGCGGCCCTGTCGGCTACCCGCACTTCAAGCGCAAGGGCCGCGCCCGCGACTCCTTCCGCCTGCACCACACCGTGACCACCCCGACGATCCGACTCGACGGCTACCGCCAGCTCCGAATGCCGCGACTCGGGTCGATCCGCATCCACGACTCCGGCAAGCGCCTGGCCCGCCTCATCGCCAAGGGCCAGGCGGTGGTCCAGTCCGTCACCGTCTCCCGCGGCGGCACCCGCTGGTACGCCAGCGTCCTCACCAAGGTGCTCCAGGACGTGCCCGACAAGCCGACCCGCGCGCAGATCGAACGCGGCACCGTCGGCGTCGACTGAGGCATCAAGCACCTCGCCACCCTCTCCCAGCCCCTCGACCCGGCGAACCCGGCCACGGTGCACGTCGACAACCCCCGCCACCTCAACGCCTGGACACGCCAACTCGCCAAGGCGCAGCGGGCGTTGTCGCGCACCGAGCGCGGGTCGAAGCGGCGGGTGAAGGCCGCTCGGCGCGTCGGCGCCATCCAGCACCGGATCGCCCAGCGCCGCGCCACCACCGTGCACCTGCTCACCAAGCGACTCTCCACCCAGTTCGCGATCGTCGCCGTCGAGGACCTCCACGTCCGCGGGATGAGCGCCTCCGCGCGCGGCACCGTCGAACAGCCCGGCCGCCGAGTACGCCAGAAGGCCGGCCTCAACCGCGCCGTCCTCGACGCCGCCCCCGGCGAACTCCGACGCCAACTCACCTACAAGACTTCCTGGTACGGCTCCACGCTCGCGGTCCTCGACCGCTGGCACCCGTCCAGCAAGACCTGCTCCTCCTGCGGAACAGCGAAACCCAAGCTGACGCTGCACGAGCGGGTGTTCACCTGCACCACCTGCGGCCTGGCCATCGACCGCGACCACAACGCGGCCATCAACATCGCCCGGCACGCCGTCCCCCTGGTAGAGAGCGACGTAAACGCCCGTAGAAGTCCACACCCGGCCGATACCGGCCAGGACGGACGCGCCGAAAGGCAGAAGCGGGAAGGCCCACCACCCGGTGGGTCACCTCGTCACGAAGGGTCCGACCCGGGCGCGCAGGGGCTGACCCACCCAGCCGGCCACGGCCGACCGACCTCGTCCGACCCGGGCGCGCAGGGGCTGACCGGGCACGCCGCTCGTCCGAGAGACCGAGGACCTGTCCGACCCGGGCGCGCAGGGGCTGACCGAAGCAAGGGCAGACCTCAGCGACCTTCGCCAAGTCCGGCCCGGGCGCGCAGGGGCTGACCGGTTCCTGCGCTTCACCGAGGAGGACTGGCGGCGTCCGACCCGGGCGCACAGTTGCCGCGTTCGATGGACTCGGCAACGGCCATCGCGGCACTGGGTGTCGGCGCGTCGCCTCACGCCTGGCGCAGCACCCGCTCACACTCCAGACACCGCACGGCGGCGAACTCGGGCGGGTACCACCGCTGCCCCGGGCGGGTGCGCTGGTACTCGGAGTGTTCCATCTGCGCGGTGTCGAGGCCGCACAGTGTCACTGGCAGCGGGTCCAGGGGCACGTCCGGGTCAGCCCCCGCGGCGTGTACCGCCACGACCGCTGGTTCGGCGCCGTCCGGGCTGGCCTCCCGGTCGGTGTCCCGTTCAACCAGCACGATGATCGACATGCCTCCGAGCCTCGCCCCGTCCAGCGCCCGGCGCCACCCGGCAGGCCCGGGGCATCACTTCTTGAACTGTTGAAGGGTGCGGTTCAGGCTGGCAAGTTCCTTCGAGACCACGAGATTCGGGGTCCGCAGAACATCTGAGACAAGTTCGAGGTTCTTCTCGATACATCCAGGGGCAGGACTGGCGGGGAACACCCACTGATCGCCGTCCGGGTGGAAGGTCGAGATGTTGCCAGTGTCGACGACGGCGATCGGCCCGATCTTCAACTGCTTCCCGCCGTCGTGTTCGAGAACTACCTCCATGACCGCCACCCAGGGCGCGGCACCCTCGGGACGGCTTCTCGATCCCACAGTGAGCTCGAAGCGATCGTACTTGTCGGCGACCACCTCGTGGGTGAACTCCTTCGACAGGGTGAACGGCCTCGCCAGCGGCACCTCCAATTGGCCGTCCGGGATGGCGAACTGGTAGTCCGCAGTGAAGACGCGCGGACCGCCTTCCGCACTGCACGGTTCGAGGCTCTGAAACCGAGTGAAGGTGATGCTGGCCTTGGTGATGAGAGAGGCACCGTGGACAACGTTGCCCAACTTCAGATCGACATGCGGGCTACGCACGTCAGTGACCTTCTCCGGGGGAGAATCACCATCGAGCACCTCGCCCGAGCTGCCTCCGGCAATGTAGGCCGACACCTTGGCGGCTTCGAGATTGGGCATCAGCGCCAGCCCTTCCCGCACCATGTCAGCCATCTGCGCGTCTCGGTCGCGCTCGTCGGCGATCCACCCGGCCACCGCTGCGACGACCAGGACCGCAGCAAGTCCGAATCTGATGAACCGGCTGCGCTTCGCTCGGGGTCTCGACTCCTCGCGCGACTCCATCACGATGTCGCCGGCCTGGGTGATGATCTGCACGCCGCCGCCAGTGGCGTTGTTCGACTGGGCGGCCCGCGGATCGTCGGCGTTCATCACTGGTTCCGGGGATTTCCGCCGACCACGATGTCACCGGTCTGGGTGATGTTCTGCACGCCCCCGCCAGTGGCGTTGTTGTTCTGGACGAAGGTCTGCTGCGTGGCCGGAATTCCGGCGCGAACAGCTTCGACCAGCGACCGGAGTTCACCCTCCAGCTCCGGGTTGCCCTCCAGGAGCTCAGCCAGCTTCTCCGTCCACCGGTTCTGGAGCGCCGTTCGGACGCGGTCCTGCTGGGGCCCGGAGGCTTGCTCAAGTTCCAGCGGGATGCGGTCCAGTTGCACCATCACACGCTGCGCGTCCCGGTCATCACCGCGCCCGAGGATCCGGGCCACCGCGCCCTTGGTGCCCTGCCACAGATCCGTGGCGGCAGCGCCAACGATCGCTGTTCCGCCCGCCGCGGCCAACTGAAGCAGACTATCCGTCAACATCCTTAATCTCCCGCACAGTTGATGCCAACCCGGGTACTGTGGCCCGCTGGAGCACACAAGGTAGTGCATCGTCAGAGCAGAGAAGGCTCAGACGCACAAAGAGTTGCGATGGGTGTATTCGCGCGAGAGCGGCGGCAGGCCCCCGCGGGGCGCATCGCCACGACTGCCGGCCCGCCTCCTCCGTTCGGCGAGTCGCAGGGCGCGACTGGTGGACGTCCGTCGCGCTCATCTTGATTGGCGATGAACGTCCACGCCAACGGGGTGACAGCGCCAGTGGCGAGGTCTACGGTCTGCACAACGATCGCCTGCTGGGCGGCCCACGGCGGCAGGCCCGCGCCAGCACTCGCCTGGAGGGGATGTGCCCAGCAACGACAGCGGCCGGAGCTGACCAGCCGCCCATGATCCCCGTCCTGGGCGCCCCACACGCGCGCGGGACGGGCGCGGCCGGCGGAGCAGTGACCGGCCTGCACGGCCCTCCGGGGTGCCACGCCCTCCCCTGTCGCGTGCACCCCGGAGGGCAGGCGCCCAACCGTCAGCTCTTCTTCTTCCCCGTGCCCTTCGGCTTCTTGGGCCTGCTGCTCAGGCCGTCGGCGTTGGGGGTGGACTTCTTGTTCTTGGCGGTCTTCGCCTTCGAGCTGTCCAGCCCGAGTGCGTCTCGGTAGCGGGCGAAGGTGTCGGCGTCCATCGGCGCGGACGCGGGCCCGCTGTCCAGCAGTTGCGTGATCCGCTCCCTCAGCGCCGCTACTGCGTCTGCCGGGAGCGGCGGGAGGGTCCGCTCCCGTCCGAGGGTGCGGCTGATCGTGGTCTGGTCGAGGCCGAGGATCGGTGCGGCTGCGGTCTGGCTGCCGGCCAGTTCGACCACTTTCCGCATGGCGGCGGCCCGTTCGGATGCGGCAGCGGCGGTCAGGGTGGCCATGGCTTGCCAGAGCGCGTCGGTGCTGCCGAACTGGTCGACGGCGGCGGAGAGTTCAGGATTCTCGTTGCTCACAGGACCACTATGCATCAGATACATAGGGCTTCCAAGGTGCTGAAGCTGCTGCTCGGCGACGCCTCGGAGGGTCGCCGAGCAGCAGGCAGTTCAGATGGCAGCGAGGTCCGCCGGCTCACCCCGGGGCCGACTGGAAAACCGACCCGGCCCGCGACCACTCTCACGCATCACCGGCTGACCGCGCCTCCGTATCCCCTCACATGTCGCACAAGCCGTCCCACGGCGCGCTGAACCCGAGGCGATTCGGATAGAACTCGGCCCAGTCTTCCTGTTCCTCCCCTTCCGGATACTCCCCGCGGCACTCAAGGACCAGGCCGAACAGTATGCCGTCGACCTCCACGGCAAACGGGGCGACGACGATGTCGGCGAACCGCCGGCCCGGCAGCGAATCCAGCCACTCGCCGATAAGCCGCTGCGCGGCTTCCACCACCGGCACCCTCTCCGGTCCGTCCGCGATCGTTTCCGCCGACTTGATGTGTGAGTCCAGGTGTTGGCCGTCGACGTCGAACTCGTGCAACGCGGAGTACCACCGCCGCACTACCCGGCCATCAGTGTCCCGGCCCGCGAACACACCGCTGAGGTGAGCGAAGAACTGGCCTCCGCCCCACAGCCCGATGGTGGACGTCCGGAAGTGCGGCTCATGCCGAATGGGAACCAGGTCAGGCACAGTCATGGCCGCACCCTACGTGCCGACCACGACAGCACGGATGCCCGCCCAGTCCTGGCCCGTCGCAGATCTCAAACGCGCTCTCAGCGCACCGGTCGACGAGCAAGCCAACGCATCAACTTACGCCCGCTATAGTTTTTCTGACGTCTTGTCATATCACCTTTGTTTCCCGCTACTTGGCGATGACAAATGCGAACTCAGGATGCATCCATCCACTTTTGGCTCTCTAGCAGCAAGTTTCGGACGTTTTCACACTAATTGCTCTTTGCGCCTCATTTACCTTGCCGCGATTGGTCGTTGACAAACGCATGAGAACTTCGTGAGGATCTGGCTTCGCATGTGATGATCACCGAAACCTTGTGGGATGTGACGTGGAGAGATCCGTGCGGAGGGGGAGGCTGCGTGGGTGGACCGCGGCTGTACTCTCCGTTGGCGTAGTGGCGGGCACGTTCGGGATACCGGGCGTGGCCGGTTCGGCGAGGGCGGCGGGAGAGGCACTGCCGGAGAACTCGGCGGCGTCGGTGCCTCCGAGTGACACGGCGGAGACACTGGCGGTCGCCGAGGCGCGGCGGACCGGGAAGCCGGTGGAGGTCGAGGCTCTACGGGGCGAGAGCTCCGATGTCGTCGCGCAGCCGGACGGCAAGTTGTTGTCGACGACCTATGTGCAGCCGAAGCGGGTGCGCAGGGCGGGCGGTTGGGTGGATCTCGATCCCACGCTCGCGGTGCTGTCGAATGGTGCGGTGGCGCCGAAGGCGGCGACCGCCGAGATCGAGTTCTCGGGCGGTGGCAGTGGGCAGCCGCTGGTGCGGATGGTGCGGGCCGGCAAGGAGTTGAAGGTCTCCTGGCCGAAGGCGCTGCCGAAGCCGGTGGTGGAGGGTTCTGCGGCCGAGTACCGGGAGATCCTGCCGGACGTTGACCTGCGGCTGACCGCGACGAAGACCGGCTTCACACAGCTTGTCGTGGTGCACACCGCCGAGGCCGCGAAGAACCCCGAGCTGGACCAGCTGCGATTGGGCCTGGAGACGGGCGGCCTGACGGTACGCCAGGAGACCGATGGCTCGCTGTCGGCGGTGGACACGTCCGGTGGCGGGACCGTCTTCGAGGCGCCGCCGCCGGTGATGTGGGACTCCTCGCCGGCCGCGGCAGCGCCGGCGGGGCTGTCGGCCGAGTCCCAGGCTGCTGCGCGTGAGCCGGCCGGGGCGTCGTCCGCAGCGGGAGACATGCCGGGCGACGGTGCCAGGGTCGCGCGGCTGAAGGTCGACCTGACCAAGAACGAGATGCGTCTGACGCCGGACCGGGCCATGCTGGACGATCCGAAGACGGTCTTCCCTGTGAAGATCGACCCGGCCTGGAACACCCCGAAAGCCACCGAATGGGCCGGCGTGTCGCGGTACTACCCGAACCAGGCGTACTGGCACTTCACCAACGGCTCCGACCCCGTTCACGACTGGGGCGTCGGTTACTGCGGCGACACGACCAGGTGCGCGCCGACCGACGTGAAGAGGGCGTTCTTCCAGGTGCCCACCGGGTCGTTCGTCGGCAAGCAGATCATCCGCGCCACGTTCGGCACCTACGAGAGCCACACCTACGACTGCGCCAAGCCGCGCCCGGTCGAACTGTGGCAGAGCGGCGCCATCTATCCGGGGCTGAACTGGAACGCTCAGAACAACAGCGGTTTCTGGATGCGTCACCTCCAGGACATCACGGCTGCGAAGGGGAATTCCGGCTGCGACTCGGGTTGGCTGGAGTGGGGCGGCGATGTGGACGCCAACCTGAAGCGGCTTGTGCAGGACGGTGCCAACTGGGGCTGGCAGACCATCACTTTCGGTCTGAAGGCGCAGAACGAGAGCGACCTGAACGGCTGGAAGCGGTTCACCGACGGCGCTTACCTGCAGGTCTACTACAACCTGAAGCCGAACCAGATCCCGACCATCGATATGGCCGCCTCCCCCGGTGGGGCCTGCCAGGCCCAGCCGGTGCGCATCAACAAGATGCCTCAGGTGACTGTCAAGGCCACCGACCCGGACGGTGAGGCGATCGGCGTGCAGTTCGCCGCGTCCTGGGACGCGGGCGACGGGATGCGCCGCCGCTGGTGGTCCACCGGCTCCGAGGACGCAGCACCGGATTCCAACGCGTTCAAGGGCAACGGCTCGATCTTCTCGTGGACCCTGCCCGCCGATCTGCCGCAGGGCACTCAGCTCAGTTGGGAGGCGCGGGCCTGGGACGGCGCTGCGTGGGGTGATTGGTCCTCGGAGGGGGATCCGACTGCCTGCTACTTCATCGTCGACACCACCGCCCCGCAGGGGCCGGTGATCACGTCCTTGTCCTATCCGGGTTCCAGCGATGCCACTGCGGCACTGCCGTGGACCGACGGCGTCGGCCGGTACGGCTCGTTCACCGTCAAGTCGGCGTCCACCGACGTGGTCAGGTATCAGTGGGGGTTGGACAGTTCGAACACCGCCAAGGGTGAGATCGCGACCACCGGCGGTGCTGCGCAGACCGTCAAGGCACTCCCGGAGACCCCCGGGCTGCACTACTTGTGGGCCCGCGCGGTCGACGGAGCGGGCAACGCCTCGCAGCCCGAGACGTTCTACTTCAACGTCCTGGCCGGGCAGGGACAGCGCGCCGGCTGGAGCATGGACGGTAACTTGAACGGAAGCGGCGCGGAGGTTCCCGCCATCCTCGGTTCCGGTGCCACCGCTGGCTCCGCAGGCCGCGTCAACAACGCCCTGGCGTTCAACGGGGACGCGGCGACCGGTTACGCACAGACCGAGGCGGCGGTGCTCGACACTTCCCGGAGCTTCTCCGTGTCGAGCTGGGTGCAGTTCAACGGCGCGACCACGAGTCGGGTCGCGGTGAGCCAGAACGGCCCCAACTACTACGCGTTCACCCTCGGCACGTACATGGTCGGCGCCGACAGCCGCTGGGCGTTCAAGGTCCAGAGCGCGCCGGGCGACTCCGACAGCACCACCTTCGTGGTCAGCGCGAACACCGCGCAGACCGGACAGTGGACCCACCTTTCCGGCGTGTACGACGCACAGGCGCACTCGATCCTGCTGTACGTCAACGGTGCGCTGGCCGGCTCCACCCAGGTCCCGGCCGCGCTGTGGGACGGCCACGGCCCGGTGCAGTTCGGCCGTGACCGCTGGAAGGGACAGTGGGCCGCGGCATGGCCCGGCTCGGTCGACGAAGTCAAGCTGTGGGACCGGGCCCTGACGGGTACCCAGGCCGCGAAGGTCGCCGCCGACCAGACCGCCGGCGGCATGCCCGCCAAGGCCGTCTGGCACCTCGACGAGAGCGGAAGCGCCACCGTCAAGGGCGCGCCCGAAACGGACGCCCTGACGCCCAACGGGTCGGTGCAGACCGGCGTGCCCGGCATTGCAGGGCAGGCCGTCCGCCTCGACGGAACCACCGGCTATCTGCGCACCGCAAGGCCGCAGGTCGACGGTGCCCGGGACTTCTCGGTCGCGGCATGGGTGAAGCTGCCCACGCCCGCAGCGGGCGACACCACGACCAAGGTCGCCATCAGCCAGATCGGCCAGCACAACAGCGAGTTCGCCCTCTACTACTCCGGCACCTCGGGCAAGTGGGTCTTCGGCCGGTACAAGGAGGACACCGCCGCCGACACCATGGTCCGTATCTCGCAGCCCGACTGCGTCGTCGACGACCCGGTCAGGCCCAGGCCCATCCCCTGCCGCAGCAACGGTGAGTGGACACACCTGCTGGGCGTCAACGACACCACCGCGAAGAAGCTGCGCTTCTACCTCAACGGCCGCCTCGCCGGCGAAGCCGACTACACCCAAAACTCGCCGTGGGCCAACCCCGGCGCGCTGCAGATCGGAGCCGGCAACCGGGAAGATGTCAACACCGAGTTCTTCGGCGGCGACATCGACGACGTGCGCCTGTTCGACCGGATCGTCACCGGGCCGGAGGCCGCGACGATGGTGCAGCAGCGTCCGCAACTGGCGGGCCGCTGGAAGCTCAACGCCGCCGCCGGCATCCCGGCCGTCACCGCAGACGAAGGCCCCGGCCACCGCGGCGCCACCCTCAACGGCGGAGCCTCCATCAACGACGCCGGCGGCATGCTGCCCAACCCCGGCACTCTGCTGCTGGACGGCACCACCGGCTACGCTGCGACCGACACTACCCCGTTGCACACCAACCAGAGCTTCACTCTGGCCGCGTGGGCGAACACCGCGGGCATCCCCACCCGGGACATGACGGTGCTCGCCCTGCCCGGTGCGACCAACAGCCCGGTCACGGTCCGCTGGCACTACCTGGGCCTGGACGCCAACGGGCAGCCAAGCGGCGAATGGCAGGCCGAGCTCCGCGACGCCGACGCCGCCACCGGAGCCGCCCGGACACTGGTGGCCTACGCCCCCGGCATCTCGCTGTGGCAGAACTGGACCCACCTCGCCGTCAGCTACGACGCCCTCGCCGGTCGGCTCACCCTCTACGTCAACGGCACCACCGGAAACGTGTACTGCCCCGTGGGATCCACCGACTGCACGCCGCGCACCGCCACCACCGGGACTTCCGTGCCCTATGAGGCGAGCGGTGGCCTGCAGTTCGGCCGCAGTCGGTCGGGCGGTGCGTGGGGCGAGTACTTCTCCGGAGAACTCGACGACGTCTGGCTCTACCAGGGCGTTCTGACCAGCGAGCAGATCATCCACCTCGCCGACTACGGCATCGAGCTCCCCACCGTCCCCGGCGTCTGATTCCCCGTCCCCCTTTCCCGGGCCGGGCGGCACCCTGCCGCCCGGCCCGGCTCTTCTGCCACCCGCCTGGCGTCCGCCCGGCGGGTCCGTTACGAACAAGGAAGTCCAGCCCATGAGTTCAGGAAGGTCCGTCGTGCGGCGGGCCCGGAGCAGAGTGGCCGCGACCGTCGCGGCCACCCTGGTCGGGTCACTGCTGCCGACGCTGTCACTGGCCGCCGCGGCGGCCGCCGAACCCTACACGCCACCGTCGGCGGTCTCGCCCGAGAAGCCGGTCAAGACGTCCAACGCCAAGATCAAGGCTCGTAAGGCCGATACCACCGTCAGCAAGCCGGACGGCAAGCGCGGCGCGCTGCCCGGCAAGGGCAAGGCCACCGCGGACGTCCCGGGCGAGAAGGGGAAGACGGCGAAGGCCGGGAAGCTTCCGGTCTCGGTCACCTCGTCGGGCACTGCCGCGAAGGCCCAGATCGAGGTGCTCGGCCAGGACGCCGCCGCCAAGGCCGGGGTCACCGGCATGCTCTTCACCGTCGCCGGCACGGACGAGCACTCCGGCGTGGCCGTCGACTACTCGTCCTTCGCCCGGGCCGCGGGTGCGGGGTACGGCTCCCGGCTGAAGCTGGTGCGGCTGCCCGACTGCGCGCTGACCACGCCGCAGCTCCCGGAATGCCGCGTGCAGAGTCCGCTTCCCGGCGGCAACGACCTCGAAGCACAGACGGTCAAGGCGGACGTGCTGACCGCAGCCCCGGACGGCTCGACCCGTATTCAGGCGGCGGGCAGCCCGGTCGTCCTCGCCACCACCACGGGCTCGGCCGGTCCGGGCGGCGACTACACCGCCACCCCGCTGTCCTCCGCCTCCACCTGGTCGACCTCGCTCAACAGCGGATCGTTCACGTGGTCGTACGACATGCCGCTCACCGCGATGCCCGGCGGCCTCGCACCGAAGCTCGGCCTGTCCTACAACTCCGGCGCCGTCGACGGCCGGACCTCCAGCAGCAACAACCAGGCCTCCTGGGCCGGCGACGGCTTCGACATGGCCCCAGGCTTCGTCGAACGCTCCTACAAGCCGTGCGCCGACGACGGCGCCCCGAAGACCAACAATGTCAGCCCGGGCGACATGTGCTGGGGCACCGACAACGCCACCATCAGCTTCGACGGCCACGCCGGCGAACTGATCCCGGTCTCCGCCGACGAGTGGCGGATCAAGAACGACGACAACATCAAGATCGTCCGGGTCCGCGACACCAACCGGAGCAACGGCGACAACGACGGCGAGTACTTCAAGGCCACCACACCCGACGGCATCACCTACTACTTCGGCTACAACCGGCTTCCGAACTGGACGACGGGCATGCCGGAGACCAAGTCGGTGTACACGGTGCCAGTCTTCGGCAACGACGTCGGCGAGCCGTGCAACGCCTCGACGTTCGCCGCTTCGTGGTGCCAGCAGGGCTGGCGCTGGAACCTCGACCTGGTGGTCGACGCGCACGGCAACGACATCACTTACTGGTACACGCCGGAGACCAACAACTACAGCCGCAACCTCAAGGTCACCGACCGCACCCCCTACATCCGTGGCGGACGCCTCGACCACATCGAGTACGGCCAGCAGAAGAACGACATCTACTCCGGGACCGCCAAGCCGATGGCCCGGGTGGAGTTCGGCACCGCCGAACGCTGCCTCGAAACCAACGCGTCGCTCTGCAACCCCACGTCGATCGACACCAACCAGGTGTACTGGTACGACACTCCGTGGGACCAGAACTGCAAGGACGGCACCGACTGCACCAACACGTTCGCGCCGGCCTTCTTCACCCGGACCCGCCTGACCCAGGTCGTCGCCAAGACCCTCCAGGCCAACGGCAGCTACGCGCCGGTGGACACCTGGGACCTGACCCACAAGTGGGGCACCGCCGACTTCGACTACCAGCTCCTGCTGGACTCGATCAAGCACACCGGCAACTCCGCCACCCCGGCCGTCGCGCTGCCGAAGACCACCCTCGCCTACAAGCAGATGGTCAACCGGCTCGACAAGACCGGTGACGGCCGCGCTCCGTTCGTCAAGCAGCGCCTGGGCACGATCACCGACGAGATCGGCGGCCAGATCGACGTCAACTACTCCGGCGAAGCCTGCACCTGGGCCAACCTGCCCACCCCCCAGACCAACACCACCCGCTGCTTCCCGCAGCAGTACCAGGCGTCCCCGGACGGCCCGGTCACCACGGAGTGGTTCAACAAGTACGTCGTCGACGCCGTCATCGCCACCGACCGCACCGGCGGCGCACCCGACATGGTCACCCACTACACCTACCTCGGCGACGCCGCCTGGCACTTCGACGACGAGGACGGCCTGACCAAGGAGAAGCTCAAGACCTGGTCCCAATGGCGCGGCTACGCCCACGTCCGGGTCGAGACCGGCGGCAACGCCGCCATGTCCACCCAGACCGACCACTGGTACCTGCGCGGCATGGACGGCGACCGCGACAACCCGTCCGACAAGAACAGCAAGCGCGCCGTCACCGTGAACGACGGCGAGGGCACCACCCTCACCGACGACAACGCGTGGGCAGGCTTCGAGTACCGCACCGAGCAGTACGACAAGCCCGGCGGCGTCATCCTCAGCAAGTCCGTCAACAGCCCATGGAAGAAGGAAACCGCCAAACGAGTCCGTGACTGGGGCACGACTACTGCAAACCTGACCGGCACCAGTGTCGCTCGCAGCTTCACGTCGCTCGACAAGGGCACGGGCGGCAGCTGGCGCGAGACCCGGAACAGCACCACGTTCGACGACTACGGTCGCGCCACCGTGGAGGAGAGCCTCGGCGATGTCTCGATCGCCGGTGACGAGAAGTGCACCCGCTCCACCTACCTGGACAACACCTCGGCGTGGATCCTCAGTTCCACCTCCAGGATCGAGACCGTCGCGGCGACCTGTTCGGCAGATGTCGATCGAGACACCAAGGCCGACGGCACCTCTGCAGTGCTCTCCGACATCCGCAACCGGTACGACGGACAGGACTTCGGCACCGCCCCCACCAAGGGCGACATCACCATGGTGGAGTCCCTCAAGTCCCGTGCCAGCAACAGCGCCACCTACCTGGACAACACCGCCACCTACGACGGTTACGGCCGGGCCCTGAGCACCACCGAGCTGGCATCCAGCACCGTCTATGACACCACAGGTGCCACCAACCCGGTCACCACCCCGTCCCCGAACGCCCGGACCACCACCACCGCCTTCACCCCGGCCACCGGCCGCCCCACCAAGACCGTGGTGACGACCCCGCCCGCAACGGCAGGAAACAGCGCCACCGCACAGACCACCACCACCGACTACGACCTGATGCGCGGTCTAGTCAAGGACAGCGTCGACACCAACAACCGTCGCACTGAGATCCAGTACGACGCCCTCGGACGCACACTCAGCGTGCGGCTGAACAACCGGATCGGCCAGGGCAACCCCAACCAGGAATACGTCTACACCGTCGCAGAGAACGTGGCCTCCGCCGTCGCCACGAAGACGCTCAATGAAGACAACACGCAGCAGACCGCGTACACCGTCTACGATGGCTTCGCCCGCGTACGGCAGACTCAGGCACCGGGAGAGAACGGCGGCCGGGTTCTCACCGACACCTTCTACAACGACCGCGGCCTCGCCTCACTCTCCTACGCCCCTTACTACGTCGAGGGTCTGCCCTCAAGTCAACTGCAGACGGTCAGTACGAACCCCAAATTGACCGACGGCTTGGAAACGCAGACCGCGGTCACCTATGACGGCCTCGGACGCGCCGTCAAATCCACGGTCTTGGCCGGCAACGGCGTCGGAACCCCGCTGTACTCCACGCTCACCGAATACAACGGCGACCGGGCCACCGTCACCCCGCCCACCGGTGGCACCCCCACCACCACCATCACCGACGCACAAGGGCGGCCTACCGAGGTCCGCCAGTACAAGGCCGCCACGCCGACCGGTGCCTACGACAGCACCACCTACGGCTACGACAAGGCCGGTAATCTCACCAAGCTGACCGACCCGGCCGGCACCACCTGGACCTGGTTGTACAACCAGCTCGGCCAGCAGACGAAGGCGGTCGACCCCGACAGCGGAACGGCTGTCAGGGCCTACAACGACCGGGGTGAAGTCACCAGCACCACCGACGGTCGCGGCAACACCGTCGCCAGCGTCTACGACAACCTCGGCCGCCTGACCGAGACCCGCAGCGGATCGGCCACCGGATCGCTGCTGACCTCCCAGGCTTGGGACCCGGCGAACAACAAGGGCCTGCTGGCGTCCAGCACCCGCTACAGCACCGTTGGCGGAACCACCTACCAGTACACAACCGCCTACTCGATATTCGACGCTCTCGCCCGTCCGACCCGCACCACGGTCACGATCCCGTCCGTCCCAGGACAGGAACCCCTCGCAGGCAGCTACCTCAGCAACACCATCTACCGCTTTGACGGCCAGGTCAAAAGCGCCGTCTACCCGGCGGCCGGCAACCTTCCCAGCGAATCACTCGCGTTCACCTATGACTCTCTGCACCGGCTCACCGGCGTCGGCGCGGCAGGCGGCTACGCCTATCAGACGGGCCAGGACTACAGCCTCACCGGCAAGCCGATGCAGACCAAGCTCAACAGCACCGCAGGCAAGGGGATCCTGGTCACCAACTCCTACGAGTGGGGAACCCAGCGCCTGGCCACCAGCCGCACCGACCAGTACGGCATCGCCACACCCGCACGGGCCGCCGCCTACACCTACGACCAGGCCGGCAACGTCACCTCCGTCACCGACAACTCCAGCTCCGGCACCGACCGGCAGTGCTTCACGTACGACTACCTCGCCCGACTGACCGAGGCGTACACCCCCAACACCGGCTCCTGCTCCTCCCCCGACGGCACCAAGCTCGGCGGCCCGGCGCCCTACTGGACGAGCTGGACCTACAACACCAACGGCACCCGGGCCAGTGAGACCCGGCACAACACGAGCGGCAACACCGGACAGGACTCCACCACCACCTACACCTACCCGGCGCCCACCGCGGCCCGCCCGCACAGCCTCACCTCGACCAGTACGGTCACCGGCGCCGCCGGCACTCCCGTGGTGCAGAGCTACGACTACGACAACGCGGGCAACACCAGCGGTCGCCACCTGAAGCCGACCGGGAACCAGAGCAGCGACCAGACGCTGACCTGGGACACCGAGAACAAGCTGACCCGGCTCGCCGACACGGTGAAGACCACCTCCGGCACCACCACCACGACCACCAGCAAGACCACCGACTACCTCTACGACGCGGGCGGCAACCGCCTGATCGGCCACACCCTCGACACCGCCGACCCGGCGGCCGAGAACTGGACCCTCTACCTCGGCAACACCGAACTCAAGTTGGTCAAGGGCGCTGCCAAGGCCGCTGCCACCCGCTACTACCCGCTCGGCTCCGCCACCGCGATACGCACCGACGACAACAAGGTCACCTTCCAGACCAGCGACCACCACGGCACCGCCGAAGTCAACATCGACGCCACCACCGGCGCGGCGACCCAACGCCACTCCCTCCCCTTCGGAGCCACCCGCGGCACCGCCCCCACCACCTGGGCCGGCACCCGAGGCTTCCTCGGCGGCACCGACGAACCCACCGGCCTCACCCACCTCGGAGCCCGCGACTACGACCCGGCGATGGGCCGGTTCATAAGCGTCGACCCACTCCTGGTCACGGCGGATCCACAGTCACTCGCCGCCTACACCTACAGCAACAACAACCCCCTCACCTACAGCGACCCCACAGGCCTCATGCTGAACTGCGGAGGCGAAAGAGCCAACTGCCCGTCCTCCGGCATCGGCGGAGGCGACGCTCCCGGAGGAAGCACCGACGGCGGGGGAAGCCTGGACGACGACACCGGCTGGACGAACATCTGGCCCGGCGTCGACGTCGACAACACATGGTCCGGAAAATATGAATACACCCGCCAGTTCTTCGAACGACTGGGGCCGATCGACACTATTCAGAATCTCGATCCCACAGTTGGCACGCTGAAACAGCGGGCTTGGACGCTTTCCGTACTCAAATACGAGGCACAGCTTCTGTGTCAGGGCCCGCTGCATTGCCCGAGCAGCATGTACAGCCTTAGTCAAGCGATCGCCAGTGCAGCAGAAGTCGCAGCGGGAGTGGACGACGCCCTTCAGCTCGATTGGCTTACATTGCCGGTTGGCCGAGGTAAGAGATTCGCTAAACCCTCCTCACCCTCATCCAAGGGGAGTGGCGGATGCCCGAATAGCTTTCCCTCTGGCACGACGGTTCTCATGTCGGATGGCCAGACCAAGGCAATCGAGGAAATTGAGCTGGGCGACGAAGTCCTTGCGACCGACCCCGAGACGGGCGAAACCACAGCTCAGAAGGTAGACGCAACCCTTATCACCCCTGATGACCGTGAATTCACAGAGATCACGTTCGAAGGCAGTGGGTCCACGATCACAGCCACCGACCATCACCCCTTCTGGGCGGAAAATCGCAATGCTTGGATTGACGCATCCCATCTGAACGTCGGTGACACTATTCGCGCCGCGGATGGATCCGCTGCCCGGGTAGCCGCAACAGTTCATCGACTTGATTTGATGCCGGCCTATAATCTCACTGTTCGGAACATCCACACGTACTATGTCCTCGCTGGCAGCACGCCGGTGCTGGCGCATAATTCTAACTGCGGCTCCTTTACGGAGATGTACGAGGGAGGCGGTGGAGTTATTGCAGATCTGAACAACGGTGCGTTGAGCATGGCGGTGGAGCGGGGTGGAAGCGTTTCCGGTGGACAGATGTTCGCCGATGTCATGAATCATTTTGGCCCCGAAAATGTCACGTCATTCCAGGCTAAATGGGTCTCCGCGATGCCGAGCAACCTTGATGCCTTCAACGCAAATCTTAGGGCTGGAATGTCCTATGAGGATGCGGCTGCCAACACCTTCACTGGCCACATGAGTGGAAAGTATGGCTTGACTTCTGTGACGGTCGATAGAAGTAAGCTCGTGGGCGAGTTCGGCAACTACACCAACGTTGAACCTGTATTTTCGCGACCTGTAGGGTAGGTGAGTGTCTTGGCTGGTGAAGTCGCGCTGCGATATCTTGTGACTGAGGGCGCAACCTTTTTGGAGGTGCTCGAATACCTGTCTCGGCGAGGCCCTCGGGCTCTTACGCCGCTTGAATTCCTCAGGGTGTTCCAGGAGGAGCTTGGAATCTCGTTCATCGAATCGCGGAACATGTTGGAGTATTTTGACCCCGAAATGAAACCGATTGTCGAGGTGGAGCTCATCAACGAGCGCGGGTGCCTCCTCCTGCAGAGGTTCAATCCAATTGACTGACGGACCCTGAATTTGGGGGAATGGCCTCTCTGCTTGATGAGTGGAGAGGCCATTCCCCATCTCGGCTCGCACTGTGATCGGCGCGCCATCGGCACATAGCTTGTTAAAATGTCGCGAATTGGCCATGTGAGCCACAAAGGAAGGGCCTCGTCGAACGTCTCGGCGAGGCCCTTCTGAGCGCCTTGACGGCAGTAGTTGACGGCAACCTCAGCGGACGGATGCTGCACAAAATGGCGGTTCGTCGCCAGCGAGCCGGGCCACCGCGATCGTCCGGGGGCACTTGCCGTCGGGGACGGTGACGTGCCATCGGGGGCCGTGGCGCTCAACGCGCCCGTGCTCGGCGAGGTCTGCGATCTCGCCGGGTCGTAGTCCTGTGAGCAGGGCGAGCCGTTCGACGGCCGCAAACTCGGCGGGGACTTCGAAGGTGCCGCGAAGGAAGGTGGCGGCCTCCTTGACGGTGAGCTGGCGAGTGCCGAGCGGCCTACGCCGTCCGGAGCGGTTCGGCGGGGTGGCGGCCGGCGGGCTGCCGGGTTGCATGCTGCGGCTTTCGGAGGTTGTGTTCACGGGCGGGCGCTCCGGGGCTGGGCCGTTCGCGGGTCGGGGGCGTCGGTGGCGACCTGCTGTTCGACGGCGGCGATGGGTGGTTGGTGTGCTGTCTGCTGAGGCTGTGGGTCGTCGGCCGGGGCGGGCGGTGGGGCGGCCGGGCGGGGCCGCCGCGCGGGGGTGGGGATGAGTTCGCCCTGTCCGGTGCCGGGGCGGGTCACGGTGACGCGGGGCCGGTCGCCGTGGACGTCCGGGATGCCCCGGACGGCTACGAGGTAGTGGGCGAACCACCAGTTGCGGCAGGTCCTGAACGCGGGGTTGGCGGCGCGGGGGTCGTCGTCCGGGATGTGCTCGTCGGTGAAGGGGATGGGTCGGATGCCGTCGAGGTGGACGGTGAGGTCTTGGACGGCGAGGGTCTGGGTGTGGCCGGGGGCGGCTTCGAGGGCGAGGTGGGGGTTGTCTTCCCAGCGGTAGGGGGTGGTGACGCCGCAGAGGTACCAGGCGATGGTGTGGGGGAACTCGTTGAGTTCGACGGTGACGGTGGTGATGTTCTCGTCGACGGCTCGGCTGTAGCGGCCGTGGAGGGCGACGGCGCAGTGCCGGCTCAGGTCCGTGCCCGTGATGTATTTGAGCCAGAGGTGTCGGTACGTCCGGTGTCCGGCGGTGATGGTGATTCTTGGCAACTTGGTTTCCTTGGTGGCGAGTTGAACAACCCTTATGGGTAAATTCTATACTCATCACGTGGGGTTCCCTAATCGCCGTCCCGCTCCCGACACGCCTCCACCAACGCCTCCACCAACGGCCGGTGCCGGTTGTGCCGGTACTCCCCCGGGTACTCCATGTTGAACTCCAGCTCCAACGCCGCCCGGCGCACCGCCTCCGGCAGCGGCAGCGGCTTCCGGCACACCGCGTAGATGTTCCCGCCGTTCGGATTGCCCCGGATCTCGACCTCGCCGAAGAACCGGCCCATCAGCGCCCGCAGCGTCTCCGGGGAGTGGAACCGCTGCATCGTCCACACTCCCTTGCGGAACGTCGCGGTGAACCCGTTCTCGTCCAGGAACTCGATCGTGCGACGGTAACGGCCGTTGTGCCGGGCCTTCTTGCCGCTCATCCGGCGCTCCACCGAGCCGAGGGACCTGGTCCCGGTGAAGAACGTGCCGTCCTTGGCGAGCAGCGAGTTGCACGCCGTCACCACCGCGTCCTCGAACTCCAGGCTGGTGATCGAGTTGAGCACCGAATCGAGGACGACGACGTCGTACAGGCCGTTCGCGCGCGCGTCCCGCTGAATGTCTCGGATGTGGGAGACGGTCGCCGCGACGTCGAGGGCGTTCTCCTTCCCCTTCGCCTTGACGTGCGGCTCGTACCAATGCGCGTCCCAGCCCTGCGCCTTGACGCGCTTGATGTACGCCAGCTCCCCGGCGCCGAAGTCCACCACCCGCTGGCCCGGGCGCAGCGCCGGCAGGACGTGCTGCTCGTACGTGGTGGACTTGTTGGAGTCGCCCTCGTCGCCGCCGAGGCGATGCATTTGGCACCAGTGTTGGTTGTAGGCGCGGATGCCGAGCTGCGTGTAGTCGTACACGCCGTACTCGCCGTCCAGCCACACCGCCAGCTCGTCGGCTTCCTGAACGGACATGCGGTAGCACAGCAGCGGCAGCTTCAGGTCGGCGACGACCACCGCGTAGTCGTTGTTGAGGATGACCCGGCCGGCCGTATCGGCGACGACCGAGCCCCAGGCGCCGTATCGGGTGACGAGGCGGCGGATCTCCGACTGGATCGCCGGATTGGAGCGGGAGACCGCGGTGACGTCCTCGGGCTGGATCCACTCCCAGCCGTGTGCGTCCGGCCCGGACGCGCGCACCCGGACCTTGCTGCCGTCCGTCTCCACCGAGTTGTGCAACAGGTTGAACTGCACTTCGTCGCCAGTGCTGACGTGCCCGTCGAGGAGGATCGCCGGGACGTGGGTCTCCCCGATGGCCTTCAGCGACTTGGTGCGCTGGTGGCCGGCGATCAGGATGCCGTTTGCCGTTGACGATGACCGGCTTCACGCAGCCGTACAGCTTCAGGGACTGCTGGAGTCGGCCGAACGCCTCCTCGGACAGGCGTCGGGGGTTGTAGGGGGCGGGCTTGAGCCCGGCGAGCGGGTAGGCCTCGACGAACTCAGGCATCGGCCTGCTCCTGCTGCGCCTCGTGCTGGTCGAGGAGGTAGTGCGCGAAGCCGGTGTCGGTGCCGCGCGCGGTGTAGAAGGCATCGTGGACGTTGTTGAGTCGCTCGACTTCCTCCCGGGTGATCTGCACGCGTGTGGTTTCCCACTGCACGAAGCCCCACTGAAGGTGCTCGTCCGCTGTCCGTTCGCCTTCGCGTTCGGTGGTCTCCGCGGCGAGCTGGGAGGGAAGTTCGATGCCGTCGAGGAGTTCGTCGACGGCGTCCTGGTCGTAGCCGGTGCCGTCGAGGGTGGCCAGGCCGGACAGGATGTCTGCGAGCAGTTCGGTGTCGTACCCGGCGAGGTCCGAGGTGCGGTTGTCGACGATGACGATCTTCGCGGCGTCTTCGTCGTCGACGTCGACCCAGGTCACGGCGATCTGGTCCCAGCCGCGCTCCTTCGCGGCGTCCCAGGTGTGGTTGCCGGCGAGGATCTCGTTCGGGCGGCCGGTCAGGGTGCCGCGGTTGACGACGATCGGCTTGAACTGGCCGTGCCACAGCAGGGATTCGGCGACGGCCGCGACGTCGCCGCGCCGCGGGTTGCGGTGGTAGCGGGTCAGGTCGCCGATCGGGACGGCGAGGGGGAGCAGGGAGTCAACGATCCGGTCGATCGGTTCACGCACGGAACTGGTCCTTCGTAGGCCGATTCCCCGCGCCCCACGCGCCAACAGCCTAGACGATCACTGCCCGCCCGGCTCCGACCCTGGCTCGCTACCTGGGAGTTTGACTCCCCCTGACTGTCAGTCAGACTTTTCGGGCATCCGAGAGGGACTCGGATGCCCCCTCCCACGCCACGGGAGGAACCCAGCAGCTAGGCCAGCTTCCGCGCATCCCGGCGATCGCGGCACGCACTGCTGCTGGACAGTGGCGCCTCACCAACGCCACGCATCTGCGTTTACGGGCGCCAACTACCCAGTTGGCCCCGGATGATCGAGATACTGCGCCGGCGAAGGCTCTCGGTCCGAACCACACTCGCAAATGCGGGGAGGTCGGACCGGCCTGCCCCGCGCTGGATTGGCCCGGCCTCCCATATGGAGGCAAACGTGAATCGCTCCCCCCCAGACAACTGCGCTGCTCGGTGTCTGCATTCTCCTGATCAGCCTGCTGGTCGGCCTCATCTCGGGGCTACTGTCGTGGGCCAGTGACAACCCCATTCCGGCCGCTGTGCGCGATGGCGGCGCGGGCTTCGGCGCGACCGTGGTGGTGTGCCTCGCTGCGGCTGCGTTCTTTCGCCAGGAGTAGAGGTCGCGGCAGCGTGCTTCTGGACGAACTCGCTGCGGAAGCCGGATGTGCGCGGCCGGGTAGCTGATCCGGCGCGAGGTGGGACCACAGGGCCTACGCCTTACCCTGCGCCGGATCCGCAGTCTCCGTGAGAATCGGTGAACCAGAAGCGACCGGGGCGCCCCGGAGATCGATGCAACTTGGCTCCCTACCAGGCGCTTTGACTGCACAAAGCTTTCGGCCCGATACTCGATGTCGCCCCGGGGTGAGTGCCGGGGCGGCCCCACCCATCAGTGCGGGGCCGTGCTGCTCTGTGGGTGATCTCGCCCGCGCCGGACGCGCGGGACGACTTGAACAGTGCCCAAACCCAGTCCGAGGGGTCGAGTAGAAGCACGATGCCAAGGTCCGGCCGGGCCTGGCGCAACAACTCTGAGCCGCGCCGGCGGGTCAGGCCGACTTCGTTCCGCTACGCGGGAGAGGTCCGGCCGGGCCTGCCCTCTGCGATTCCGGCCGCCTCTCCCCGATCAGAGGGGATGGCCATGTACTGTCCTGCAGCACCAACGGTTCGCTCTGCGGGTGACCAACAGCATCCGCGCCTTCCCATTGCGCCCGGCGTCTATCGTGGGGGCATGGGGAAGAAGCCGCGGCGCCGCAGGCGAGCCGACACACCGACAGTCGACCGCGCCGTCCACGTGCCCAGGGCCGCCGCTGATCCCTTCATCTACGAGGTCAAGGGCAGCACCGGACATAGCTCAGCCCTGGCGACAGCGATCTGGCAGAACGTCCCAGCCGGCAAGAGCAACACGGTCGCGGCGGTGACAGCCGCTCTCGGGGCCGAGGGGCGACGGCTGTTCGATCTCCCCGACACTGCTTCTCCTCAGTCCCCCACCCTCGACGGCCCCCGGGCCCGCAAGGTCCGCAACGATCAGGCGAGTCACCTGCTGTTCCGGTATGCCCTGAGTGTCGAGCAGTACAGGCAGGACGATCCCGACCACTCGGACGTCGCGGAGCTGAAGGCCCTGGTCGCGCGCTGGAGGCCGGCTGCCCAGGCCAAGGCTCTCGAAGCCGAGGCGATCCTGAAGCTCGGGTTCGATGCCGCCGCGCTGGTCGACCGGATGGAGGAGGCCGGGGTGGAGACTGCCTCGGTGTCGACGCAGGAGATCATCGACGCGGTCCGGGCGGCACGCGGGGGTGCTGAGTGAGCGGTCCCGAGGCGGCCAGCCTGGTGCTGGACGCCTCAGCGGCGGTCGAGCTGATGACAGGTCCGCTGCGCCGGACGATCGCCGCTCGTCTTCAGGATCAGGTCGTGGCCGTACCGGGGCACTTCGACCAGGAGGTGCTGACCGCGTTGCGGGGCCTCTCGTTCGGGGGGAAGATCCCCCTCCGGGTGGCGGACCAGGCGGTGAAGGAGCTCGGTTCGCTGCCTTTCCTGCGGGTGGACACCGTCCAGCTGATCGATCGAACTTGGGCGCTCCGCCACAATCAGTACCCGGGGGACGGCCTGTACGTGGCGCTCGCGGAGAAGCTGGCCGTGCCGCTCGTGACGACGGACGGGAAGCTCTCCAGGGCGACCGGGGTGGCCTGCACGGTCGAGCTGATCACCTGATCGGTGGTCAGCTGCGAGACGGCCAGGGCGGGTCGAGGCCGGACCTGCGGGCTTCGCCCCGCCGGCGTTCGAGCCCGTTGCGCGGAGGAACCGGGGCTCAGCTGGTGGTGCCCTTGTTGGCGACGAAGCTGATGATGTCCTCAACGGTGACGGCGTGGCTCGCGCGGGGGTAGTCCCAGAACTCTTCCAGCCGGACGGCGTGTTCGCCATCGAGGACGAGGCCGATCGCCAGCAGCGCAGCGTCGCGGCTGGCGTACTGGCCGGGCAGCCAGTCCGAGCCGTGCGTGATGCGCCAACCGGTACCCGGCAGCGCGCCGGCGGGGTCCATGAGGGTAAACGGGCCGATCGCGTCGAGCTGGTATGCCATTGGGTCACCTTGCTGATCAAAGTGTGTGCGGGTTGTGGGTGCGAACCCGCCCGGCCGGATGGCGGGTCCGGCCGGGCGGGTTCGGGGGCGGCTTACTCGCCGCGGTCTTCGTCTTGGGCTTCCTGGGGCGTGATCTCGCCTGCGCAGAGTCGGAGGGCGATCTGTACGCGGTCGCGGGGACCGCTCTTGCCGGCCGCGAGGAGTTGGGCGGCGGCGGTGAGTCGGGCTTCGGCTTGCTCGGCCCGGTGGAAGAGGGCGTCGAGTTCGGGGTCGGTGATGGTGCTGGCCGTGGGGCGGGGCTCGGTCTGGGGCGGCTGGGTGTCGGTCACGTGGTCGGGCTCCGTTCGGGTGGTTCGCCGAGGAGACCGACGAGACGATACCCGGTGCGCCGGGCGCGGCCGGTGCTCGTGGTCGCGGAGGCGTGGAGGGTGTTGAGGAGGATGAAGCGGCGGAGGGCCGGGCCGCGGCCGATGGTCTCGATCTCGGCCCGGTTGCCGTGGACGGCGATGATCCGGATCCGACGTTTCCCGTCGCCGGGGTGGCACGCCTCGTAGGCCTGGTTCCTGGTGACCTGGTGTTCGCTCATCGGTTGTTGCACCTGCACAGGCCGGAGGTGGGGTCGCACCAGGAGTCGCAGGACTTGCACCAAACGGCGCCGGGGACGGGTGGGGTGCGGTCGGGCTGGTCGGGGTTGGCGTTCACGCGTTGGTCCTCTTCCGGTGGAAGTCGAGTGCTCGGAGGAGATCGGCCCGGTGTGTGGCGGCCTGTGGGTCGGGCCAGCGGGCGCTGTACCGGCGCGGCCGGGGTGGGGGCGGAGGGACCGGGGCGGGGAGGTTCTGCTCGGCGAAGACCGCGGCGGGTGGGCCGTACCGCTCGTACATGAGTCGGGTGTACAGGTCCGGGTCGGCGGTGGTTGGGGCCTGGTAGTGGTCCACGGTGTTTCTCCTGGGTGCGCGTGGGCCCGCCCGACACGGGACGGAAGGGCGGGCCTGGTCGTGGGCTTCGTCTCCTGGCCTGTCTCATGGGAGGGGCCCGGTTCTGGCGGGTAGGGCGCGGGGGAGGTGCCGCCCGTCAGGACCGTGGAGGTGGAGCTTTCACGGCGCTGTCGCTGGTGGAGGCGGCTTATGGGGAGTCGCCTCCGTCAGCGACATGCAGACCGTATCACTTATCTATCCACATGTATCTTTGGGCTTTGGGAGGACAGGTTCTCGACCGTGCACCCTTCGAACGGCGGGGTGCCGAAGTCGTCCCGGCCGACGTCGGGTTGGACGAACAGGGCGTCCTGTCGGGGCTCTTGCGGGCCGTACCAGGCGCTGGCGGGCATGTGCCGCCAGTCGGGTCGAGGCACGTCTTCTCCTTGCGGTTGCCTGCGGTCCGCGCGGGGCCGCCGGGATCGGTTCAGGCTGCGGCGAGTTCGGGGAGCTCGGCGGAGCCAGTGTCTCCCGTCTTGGCGGTGGCGTCGCCGGCCGCGCCCTCGCCGGTCGCGCTCGCGGCGGTGATGAGCTCGGCGAGTTCGGCGTCGATCGGGTCGGCGGTCAGGTCCGGGCGGGCGGCCGCGTTGCTGACCACGATCTGGCGGGCGTCTGCGTGCGCCTTGGCCTGCCGGACCTGGAACTTGGCGTCCTGGATGGACTTGGCGGCGCGCTCCAACTGGTCGAGGCGGGCTCCGAGTTCGCCACCGAGGGCGTCGGCGAGGTCGTCGACAGGGGTTCGGGCCAGCTCGTCGGCGAGGGCTCGGATCCGCTCGATCTGGTCGAGCTTGTTGCGGGTGGCCTTCTGGGTGGCGATGCGCTCCTGCTTCTCGTCGTCGGTCAGCTCTTCGACGTCGAACATGCTGGGCTGGCGCTGCTGCTCACGGACCTGGTGGGCGAAGTGCAGCAGCTCGTTCTCGGTCATGCCGTCGGCTGCCCACTTCTTGAGCACCGCGCGCTGGTTGTCGGGGGTCAGTTCGCTGATGCGGTGGGCGGCCTGGGTGCCGATGTTGCCGAGGGTGACGCGTTCCTGGATCTCAGGGATCAGGTCGAGCAGGGCCATGCGGACCTTGACGTACTTGAGGGTCTTGCCGAAGGCTGCGGCGACGTCCTCGACGGCGAGGGGGGTGCCGTCCTCGTGGGTGTCCTCGTCGAGGATGCGCTGGTAGCCCTTGCCCTCCTCGATGGGGGTCATGTCGTGCCGGTTGACGTTCTCGGCCATGGCCCGGCGGAAGGACTTGATGCCGGCGGGGACGTCGACGATCTCGACCTTGATGGTGGTGTTGCCGGCCATCTCGTTGGCGCGGTAGCGGCGCTCGCCCATCACGATCTCGTAGTCGCCGTCATCGCATCGGCGGACCTCGATGGCGGTCATCAGGCCGTGCTCGCGGATGGAGTCGCGCAGCTCGATCAGCTTTTCGGGGTCGAAGTATTCGCGCGGCTGGTTCGGGTTGGGGCGGACCTTGGACATCTTGAGCGTCTTGGCCATGGCTGCTTCTCCTGGGTCTGGTTTCCGGTGGAGGTTTCCCCCCTTCCTTATGAGTAAATTCTATACTCACCATGCGGGTGGGTCAACTTTGCCGACGCCTTTTCTGTGGACGCGAAAGGATTCCCCGCCCGACGGCGGACCGATTAATCAAACCCTCTTTACTAAATGACCGGTTCGCGCAATGCAATCCGCCGCACACAAAGCGTCATGACAATGCTCCCGCCGGAACCAGCACCCACGCCGGCCATCAAGATCACACATCGCCACCGAACCTTCGCCCGGCGAGCGGCCGAAAACGCTATCAGCGAATGCCGAAACCGGCAGCGGAGACCACGCGCCGAGACGACCGCGTCCGCGAACCGTCGGCGCTCTCCGCGCAAAGGGACGGCTCGCACCCCCAAAGAGCCAGGACTTCGGCCGCATCGGCAAGACCCGCGAGCGGGCTGCCGCCACCGCGGCCTTCCACCCCGGCGCGGCGCATCTCCGCGAGCGCCCTCAGGACACCCGCGCTGGTGACCGCCACGTCACAGCCCCCCACCGGGCGCACACGCCCGGAGCGGACATGCGCCACCGAGAAGATCCACTCCACTGCGGGAAGTGCCCGCAGCGTGGGGTGCGGTCCGGACGGAACCGCCGGCCCGGCAGGGTGCGGCATGCCGCCGGCCCCGCTCCGCGCGCCCCCAAGGGACGCCGCCGCGGTCGATCTTCACGTCAACCCCTAGGGCAATCGCAGCAGTCGAAGCTGCCGACCGCACCGAACCCGGACCCCCGGCCTGGCCGGGGAAACCTGGGAAGCCGCCCGATAGCGAGCGGCTCGGGCCTAGCTTGCACGCGAATCAATTGCGCTGTCAAAAAATGCCCGGTCAATTGACAGCTCACGAAGCAGTTAGGATGCCTGTTGCCGATCGCCAACAAGAAGACCACTTCGACATGAGGACACGGAGGATCTGCGATAAGTACGCCAGCCGCCACAGGCGACAGGCAGTGGAGCCTCTCCGCGAAGCTCGCATACCTGCGCAGCCGTCTCACCCGCGAGGGCGATAAGCCTCCGAGCACTCGTGATCTTGCCGCTCGGACCTCCGATGGGAGCGGCAATCCCAGCCTCGACCACACCGTGATTCACGCCACCCTGAACGGGAGCAAAACCAACCCGCCCTCGCGTACCATTCTCGCACTGGCCCAAGCGTTCGACTGCCCGCCTGCATTTCTGCTTCCAGGGTCTGACGACCTGGATTCGCTGGAGGTCTACTACCGCCACGAGCAGGTCCGCGAGGCGCTGCGCCTGATCGCCGATCTCGGCGAGTCCGGCGCCGACGGGCTGCTCCAGTACGTCCACGCCCTTCGGGAAGCACGCGGTCTCGACACCCCGGCCACCGCACCCGTCCCAGCACCGAGCTCCGCGAAGCCCCGTCGCGGCCGCAGGCTGTCGCGCGCCGACGCCGCCGAAGCGAGCCGCCGCGAGATTCACGGGTTGTCCCACTAAGGCCTGCCACGGCCTGTCACACACAGAAACGAGTTCCCGCCGTGGACTTCGCGAGCCCTCTCGTGAGAACAACCCTGCTGGTCGCCTTCCTGACCGCCACCGTCACCGTCGAACTGGCGGCGCGGACCAGAGGGAAAACCGCCAAGGCGGCCGGGTGGCCCGTCGACCGATGGAGCCGCTTCACCGCTGCTGCCGGAGGCGCGGTCGCCATCCTCGTCTCGGCCGCCGGCGACGCCATCGACAGAGTGACCGGCGTGGACAACCTCGGCATGCTGACGGGGCACCTGGTCGGCATCGTCTCGGTCGCGGGCATCTGCTCGCTCATGCTGGCCTGGACCTATCCCCCCTCGGCCCGGCCGGCCGCGCTGCGGCTACGCCTCGCCGGCGCCCTCGCCGTCGCCGCTGCCGCCATCGCCATGTTCGTCACGGTCGACCACAACGGAATCGACCTCACGAACGAGTACGCCCACGTCGAGGGCGTGGCCGAGTATCTGCTGATCATCAACCTGTACTGGGCGGTGACCGGGATAGCGGTCGCCAGAGACTGCATACCGCTGGCCATCGACAACGCCCGCGCAGGTCACCGTCGGATCGCCACCGCCCAGGCCCTGATCGCCGCCGGCGGAGCGGCCTCCGCCGTCTGGGGCATCACCGAGGGCGCGTTCGCCGCGATCACCCGCATCTGGGGTAATGCTTGGAACGTCGGCGTGCAGGACACCATCAGCTCCACCAGCGCCGGACTGTTCGGTGCGTGCATCTTCAGCGGCATCGCCGCCTGCTCGATCCCCACACGGGTCGAGCGGGCGCGGTAGGCCCGGAGCACACTGATGCCGCACAGCAGCACCGGCGTCGGCCCCGCCCTCAACGGGGCCGACGCCGGGCCGGGTTCACACGGCGAGAACGATCGGCTCGGGGGGAGCCTCGTTTCGCCACCACAGCACGATCCGGCCGGGCTCGATCTTGCGCACGCCCCGGCCTCCCGGGTGCACGTCGATGCGGTGGAACATGAGCAGCGCCAGCCCGCGCCTGGTCTTGGCCGGAGCCGTGTTCCACCACGCCACGAGTTCGTCCACGGTGCCGCTGATCGGCACGTCCACCGCCTGCTGCAGGGTGAGGATCCGGCGCTTGAGGACGCGGCTCTCCGCGGCTGCCTCGGCCTTGGCCTGCTTCAGGTCCCTGGCCTGGAGCTCTCGGCGGACCACCATCGCGGCCAGCTCCCGGATCGACTCGTCGATCTCCTCCACGCGAAGGCGGTCGGCCTCCAGCTGCGCGGCGAGCACCGTCTGAAGCTTCTCCAGGTCTGCGCGGGTCCCGGGCAGCATCAGGCGGGCGAGGACCTGCTCGCCGACGAAGTCCTCCAGCAGGGGTGCGGCGATTCGCACGGCACCACACTTGCCAGGCCTGTCCTGCCGGTTGCCGTCCGGGCAGGAGTAGCCAGGCGTGCCGGCGGAGGAGCGCAGCCCGCCGAGCTGGGCACCGCACCGGCCACACACAGCGAGGTCGCAGCCGGTGAGCATGTAGTCGTAATCGTCGGCACGCGGAGCCTTGACGTGTTGTTCCATCACCCGCGCGAACAGCTCGGGGGAGATCATGGCCGGGTGGTCGGCGGGGACGAGGCTGCCGTCGTCGTTCCGCTTCAGTCCGGCGATGGCCGGGTTGGTCAGCAGGCGGCCGGTGCTCTGGGAAGTGAAGGGCTTGCCGAGGGTGCCGACGAATCCGGCCCCGGTGAGGAACGCCGCCACAGCCGCGTCGGACTCACCGGCGGCGCTGAGCTCCGCCGCTTCGGCGGTGATCGCCGCTTCGGCCTCGTGAAGGCTCTGCCGGCTGAAGTCGGCGAAGCCGAACTGTCTCGGTGGCATCGGTCCCTACCCGTCAGCATCCCGGCCGACCCCGACGTGATGGAAGCTGTTGCATGAGCTTCCATCACGTTGAGCGCAGCTCATCCGTCCATGGCAAGCCCGTCCAGTCCGAGGAACGTCCACAAGGCCGGGGTCAGCACGCGCGTCGTGCCGCCCACCGTGATCATGGCTACGGGGAACTCCCCGCTGCGGATCAGCTGGTAGGCCTTGTTCGGTCCCATGCCGAGCGCCCGGGCAGCTGTCACGACGTTGATGGTCACCGGAAGGTTCAGAACCTCCCGCGCCGTCATGCCGCGCTCCTCGCACGTCTCGACCTGGCCGGTCTTGCAGTTGTTCATAAGTCGTCGCGTTTCTCCCCCGCGCCAACTTCACCCGACGTTTCCACCCCTGTAACGACAGCGACGGATAGCGACGGATAGGTCAGGATACCTCGTTCACACACGCGGACAAAGGTCGAACGCTCGGCAGGTTCGCGCGCCCGGCGACCAGCTCCGTGACCAGGCCGGACAGCGTCCGGGGGCCGCACTGGTTGCTCAGGACGACATCGTGGCCCGCGGCGACGGCCAGCCGCGCGACGGTGCCGCCGATCAGGCCGCGACTCCCCTCCCTGCGGGGCAGCGCCGGCGATGCTCCAAACTCGTACCGGCGCAGCCCGTCGAAGCCGCGCAGTCCTACTTGGCCGCTAATCGCTGGCCCCGCAGAGCCAGGCGAACAGTGAACTCGCTCCCGGGCTGGTGACAGCTACCGCGTTGAAGTGACGACTATCGCGTTCCGGCACACGAACGACTTCTGTGTACAGCGGAAGTCAGATAGTGCAAAATAGAACGTACATTCTATTAGTAGGTAGAAGCTGCCCATCGCCTTGATTCGCGGCCACGGAAGGGAACTGCCCAAGCATGTTCGAGGAACGCACCTATCAGCGATGCGCATGCAAGGGCCCGCTCTTCCACCGGCGCGGCAAGGACAAAGGCAAGCCGGTATTGAACGACGACGGCACACAGCGGATCGGCACCCTCGGCACTGGATGCCCGGACCTCAGCAAGAAAGGTCACGGATCCTGGTACTTCTACATTGAACTTCCGACGGTTGCCACCGGCGAGAACCAGCGCATCCGCCGAGGAGGCTTTCGCACCCAGCGCGAAGCGGCCAGTGCATGCACAAAGGTCTGGGAGGAGCACAAGGCCGGCCTCGACGTAGGAGTGAGGGAGACCCTAGGGCAGTACCTCGACCGTTGGATCGAGTCGAAGGGTGATGTTTCGCTGACGACCACCCGCAGGTACACAGACACCATACGGCTCCACATCGCGCCCTTCATCGGCCACATCGACCGCAAGGAGCTACGCAAGCAGCACGTCGAAGACATGATCGCTGCCATCCGCGAACGAAACACGCAGATCCAGGTGCACCGCGACTACGTGGCCTTCCTGGCCGACGACTGCGAGCAGAAACGACTGGCATGGCACAACGGCCCCAAGGGCAATCGCCGAGAGCTGCGCATCGCCTGGCACGAGACCCGCGAACTATTGGCCTCAGAGCGCCGTCGCCAGCGCAAGGTCACGGAACTGCCAACCCAACATCAGATCCTCGACATACTTTCATCGGCACTCAATGATGCCGTCCGTGCGGAACTCATCACCAAAAACTGGGCCCAGTTGGTGAAGCTCTCACGCAAGAAGCCCCCGCGACCGATGCTGTGGACGCCGGCCCGAGTCGCCCGCTGGCGTGAGACAGGCATAGTCCCGGGCACAGTCATGGTCTGGACACCTCAGCTCACGGGACAGTTCCTGGACACGTATGTGGACCATGAACTCCTTGACTTGTTCCACTTCATGGCACTCCGTGGCCCTCGCCGAGGTGAGGTCTGCGCACTGCCCTGGGCAGAAGTAGACCTGGACGAGCGCCGAGTCACGATCAACCAGCAGGTCATCACCGTCGCCTACAAGCTGTTCGGCGCTGAACCGAAGGCCGGCTCGGAACGCGCCATCGATCTCGACAGCGAGTCTGCCCGCCTGTTCGACCTTCGGCGAGCGCGCCAAGACGAAGCGCGCGCCAGGCTGGCCGAAGCTTGGACGGACACCGGGCTCGTATTCACTCGCGAGGACGGCACGGGATACCACCCCGACTACCTCACCAAGCTCTTCAAGCGCCTGGTCGAACTGGCCGACCTCCCGCCCATCACTCTCCACGGCCTACGGCACGGCGCAGCCTGCATCGCCCACGCTGGCGGCTCCACCCCAAAAGCCATCTCGGAGCAGCTAGGCCACAGCGGCATCCAGATCACGATGGACATCTACACCAATGTGTTCCCGGAGTATCAGCGCGCTCAGGCCGAAGCCGCGCTGGCGGTGGTTCCGCGCGCGACGCGCCCCGCCGTGCCAGCGCCGCCCGAGCCGGTTCCTGTCACATCCCCGATACCGGCCCAACCAGCTGCCGGTTCACGAGCGGGGACGGGCAAGCTCTCCGCCCTGCGACGCGCCCGCGAGAAGAAGGCGGCCAAGACCTCGCCGCAGCCGGCACTGGCGTAACTCCACGGGAAGGCCGAAGGGGTGGCAGCCAGCTCGCCACCCCTTCGGCCCTACCCGGGGGACCCCCACGCGGCGGGTTA
>NZ_JBHWID010000001.1:354521-508027 GCF_042732175.1 Kitasatospora sp. NPDC059795 | reverse complement strand
ATGGTGGTGGTGTTTTTTTTGTTTTTTTATTGGAGGGGGGGGAGGGCGGTGGGGGTGGCAGCCAGCTCGCCACCCCTTCGGCCTTCCCGTGGATCCCCCATCGCGGCGTTTTCCCCACAAGATCCCCAACGCCCGCCCAAAGCCATCTGTCGTCAGCCGCACCTCTCCCCTACGCCTTCCACTCGGATGGGTCATCTGACGTGCCGTACAAGGGATTTGACTCTACGGTGCGGTAGCGGGGGCCTGACCTAGCGAGAGGTTTCACTGGCATGGCTGGCAAGTTCGAGCTGTACATGGACGAGATGGGCAATCACCGCTTCCGCCTGAAGGCGGCCAACGGCGCGATCGTGGTGACCGGAGAACCGGAGGAGTCCCGCGAGCAGTGCCTGAAGAGCATCGAGTCGATCCGGAAGCTCGCACCGTACGCGCAGCTCCAGGAGGCCTGAGGCACACCGGCCCCCCGCACGGGGCTGCGGCGACGAGTCTGTGACCGACCCGACGGGTTGTCACAGGCTCGTCGCCGTGACGGTTGCCGCGCCCGGCGCCAAGGCATGCTGGGGAGGGACGGGGCGGACCGGGCGAGGGGGTTGGCGATGGCGGGGCGTGAACTGCTGGCGGCGGCGGGGGTGCTGTTCCCCGACGAGCAGGGCCGGGTGCTGGTGGCGCGGGTGTCGTACCTGGCGAAGCATCCGATGGAGGTGCTGGGCGGCGGCTGGGACGCGTCCGACCCGTCGCCCCGGCACACGGCCGTCCGGGAGATCCAGGAGGAGTTGGGCATCACCCCGGTGCTGCGCGAACTCGCCTGCCTGGACTGGTCCCGCGACCGCCACCGGCCGCCCATCGCGGCGTTCCTGTACTGGGCCGATCCGCTGACGGCGGAGCAGCGGGCGGCGATCCGGCTGGAGGCGGAGGAGTTGGACGCACTGGTGTACCTGACGCCCGATCAGCTGATGTCGGCGTTGCCGCCGCTGCTGTCGCGGCGGGTCGGGTCCTGTGTGCTGGCGCCGCGGTCGGCCGCGCCGCTGGAGCTCGCGGACGGCCTGCCGGTCGGCCACACGGCCCGGCACCTGCGGCCGTGGCCGGCCCCCGCGTACACCGGCCCGGCCGGGATCGCCGACCTGCTGCCGCCGGGCGGCGACCGGGTCGCACCGCCGCCGCCGATGGACCGGGAGACGTACCTCGCGAGCCGTCCGCGGATCCGGGCGAAGGCGCGGACGCTGTTCACGGACGGGCGCGGCCGGGTGCTGCTGGTGCGGCTGGCACCGTGGAACGGCGAGTCGCCGTGGGTGCTGCCGGGCGGGTCGATCGAGGCGGACCGCGAGCTGCCGCGGGAGGCCGCGCGGCGGGAGACCCGGGAGGAGCTCGGCTGGGACTGCGAGCCGGGCCGGCTGCTGGCGATCGACTGGATGCCCGGCGTGGACGGTCAACTCCCGCGCACCGTCCTGGTGTTCGACGGCGGGACGGTGACGTCGGAGCTGCTGGCGACGGTCCGGCTGCAGGAGGAGGAGCTCTCCGAGTGGGGACTGTTCGAGCCCGAGGAGGCGCGGCGGCTGCTGCCCCCGTCCGGCGCCGGGCGGCTCGCCGCCTGCCTGGCCGTCCGCGCGCTGCCGCCCGGCGCGGGGCCGGCCGAGCTGGTGAACGGCGTGCCGCAGTCCGGTTCGCCGCCGGTCGCCGACCCCGGCGGGTCGCGCGGGTAGCCGGGGCCCCGCTGCGGGCAGGATCAGCGGCAGGAGTGGCGGCAGGTCGACGGCAGGTCGGCGACACGAGCGACAGCAGGTCGGCGACAGGATCGGCGAGCGCGGGCAGGGAGTACCGATGGAACGAGTGACGGGGACCGGGCTGGGCCTGGACGGGTGCGCGGTGCGGGGGCTGGGCGGCGGCGACCGGCTGGTGCTGCACCTCGACGGCGGGCTGCGGCTGACGGTCCGCAACGACTTCCGGCTGCTGCGGGGCGCGGAGGTCGACCACTTCTACCCCGCGCTCGGCGTCGCCCCGTCCGGTGCGCTCGGCGCGCTGTCGGAGGCCACCGTCACCGCCGCGACCGTCACCGCCGCCGGGGGCCTGCGGCTCGCCTTCGACACCGGCCACACCCTGGCCGTCGCCCCCGACCCGGGCCCCGGCGGGCCGGTCCACCCGTGGCAGCTGGCCTCCCCCGCCGGCCTGCTCTTCACCGGCGGGCCGGACGGCGGGCCTGCCGCCTGAGCACGGGCGGGCCTGCCGCCTGAGCACGGGCGGGCCTGCCGCCTGAGCAGGGGCGCGCCTACCGCCTGAGCAGGTGGCGGGCGGGGGTGGAGGTCGGGGGTGGAGATCGGGCCCGCCGTGCGGCTCGTTACGCTCCCACGATGATCATCTTTTCCGCCCCCACCACCGTCTTCGACATCGACGGCACGCTCTGCTTCGACGGAAGGACGATCGATCCCCGCATCCTCTCCGCCCTCGACGCCTGCGAACGGGCCGGCCACGAACTGGTCTTCGCCTCCGCCCGACCGATCCGCGACCTCCTGCCGGTGCTGGAGGGCGCGTTCCCCAGCGCGACGCTGATCGGCGGCAACGGCAGCCTGGTCTCGGTCGGCGGGCGGGTCCGGATGCGGGCCGCGTTCAAGCCCAAGGACCTCGCCGAACTGCTGGACGAGGCCGGACGGTTCCGGGCCGGCTACCTCGCCGACGGCCCGTGGGACTATGCCTACACCGGCCCCGAGGACCACCCGATCCTCACTCGCGTCGACCAGAGCCGGGTGGCCCGCCGCGTCCAGCTCACCGAACTCTCCGCCGTGGTCAAGCTCCTGGTGGTCTCCGCGACCGACCTGTTCGCCCTGGCCGCGTCCTGCCGCGCCCGCGGCATCGCCGTCAACCACCACGTCGACGAGGCGATCATCGACTTCGCCCCCGGCACCACCGACAAGTACGAGGCCCTCGCCTCCCTCGGCATCACCCGCTACAACGCCTTCGGCAACGACATCAACGACCTCACCCTCCTCCGCCACGCCCACCACGCCGTCCGCGTCGGCCCCCACCCCGCCCTCGCACCCGTCGCCGCCGTCACGGTCGCCCCCGACCCGGAGTCCGTCGCCGCCGAGATCCTCCGCCTCGCCGCCGCCCCGACCGCCTGACCGGAGCACGCCGACCGCCCGAGCGAAGCGCACCGACGGCGCCTGAGCGGTGCACGCCCGGCGGGCCGACCGGAGCGCGCCCGGCAGCCGGTCGTGGGACCGGTCGTGGGACCGGCCGTGGGGCCGGAACCCCGGGGGGCGGGGGCGCGTCACTAGGATGACGGCAGGTCGGGGGCCTGGGGCCCGGAGGGGGCGGGGACATGTTCGGGATCATCAGGCCGTGCCGGCACCGGTTGTCGGAGCGGCTGCACGCGTCCTGGCTGGCGCACCTGTGCGGGTTGTGCCTGGCGCTGCGGGACGATCACGGGCAGTTGGCGCGGACGGCGACCAATTACGACGGCCTGGTGATCTCGGTGCTGGTCGAGGCGCAGTCGCCGCGCGCCGCCGACCGCCGGACGGCGGGCCCGTGCCCGTTGCGCGGGATGCGGACGGCGCCGGTGGCGCGCGGCGAGGGGGCGCGGCTGGCGGCGGCGGTCTCGCTGGCGTTGGCGTCGGTGAAGGTCCGTGACCATGTGCTGGACGGCGACGGGGTGTTCGCGCGCCGGTCGGTCGCGGCGGGGGCGCGGCGAATAACCCGCCGCTGGGAGCGGCAGAGCACGGGCAGCGCGGCGGCCGTCGGCTTCGACACCGGGGTGCTGCTGGCCGCGGCCGGGCGGCAGGAGGAGGCGGAGCGGCTGGTGACGGCCGGCGGACCGCTGCTGCTGGCGACCGCGCCGACCGAGGAGGCGACGGCGGCAGCGTTCGCGCACACGGCCGTGCTGGCGGGCCGTCCGGGCAACGCGACGGCCCTCGCCGAGGCGGGCCGGCTGTTCGGACGGCTGGCGCACCTGCTGGACGCCGCCGAGGACCGGCAGCAGGACGAGGCGCAGGGCCTGTGGAACCCGCTGACCGTCTCGAACACCTCCCAGCAGGAGGCGCAGCGCCTGTGCCGGGACGCCGTGCACGGCATCCGACTCGCCCTGGCGGAAGTCGAGTTCACCGACCGCGTGCTGGTGCACCGGCTGCTGGCGCACGAGACCGGCGCGGCCGTCGACCGGGTCTTCGGCCGCCCCGGCCACGCCTGCGCGAGCGCCGCCCCGCCCGGCACCGACCCCGACGCACCGGCCGAGCCCCACCTGCCGCCGCCCGGCCCGCAGAAGCCGCGCCGGGACGCGGTCGCGGGCTGCGCGGTCTGGCTGACGATGGCCTGCACGTGCCAGTTGCTGTGCTGCGAGCACGACCACCCGTTCTCCCGGGATCGCCGCAAGGGGTTCTGCCAGCGCAACTGCGACTCCTGTTGCGACTGCTGCAACGGCTGCGACCCGGACTGCTGCAACTGCTGCGGCTCCTGCGACGACGGCTGCTGCAGCAGTTGCGACTGCGGATGCGACTGCTCGTGACCGACGACTGCTCGTGACGTACGACTTCTCGTGGCCGACGACCGCTCGTTCCCGACGAAAAGCGCAACACGAGAGGGCAACTGATGGGCGACATCCAGGAGTTCACGGCCGCGACCGAACTCGCCGACTGGGGCTGGCCGGAGACCCGGGCGCTGGGCGGCGGGAGCGACGACCCGTTCGAGGCGGCGTCGTTGGCCGTGACGTGGCGACCCAAGGACCGGCACTTCGGCGTGTGGCACGAAGGCCGGGTGGTCGCGCACGCCGGATCGGCGGTGGCGCCGGTGGAGGTCGGCGGGCAGCGCTTCGACGTGGTCGGCATCGGCGGCGTCATCGTCGACCCCGCCCTGCGCGGTCGCGGCCTGGCCCGGCTCGCCGTCGCCGGCGCGCTCGACGCGGCCCGCGCCGACGGCCTCGACCGGGCCCTCCTCTTCTGCCTCCCGGACCGTGCCCCGCTCTACACCCGCCTCGGCTGGTTCCCGCTCCCCGACCCGGTGACGGCCGATCAGCCCGACGGCCCGACGCCCGTCCCGCTCGGCGCCATGTGGAAGCCCCTGGCTCCCGGAGCCGGCTGGCCCGACGGGCCGGTCCGCCTGCACTCGTTGCCGATGTGATCCGCGCCGGGGGCCGTGAACCGGCGGCCGTTGCATGGCTGTTGCGCGCAGTGTGACCCGGATCACGGACCGGCGGGCCGGTGGCGTGATCGACTCGTCGGATGCCTACCCCCGCCTCCGCCTCCGTCTCCGCCTCCGTCCCCGTCCCCGTCCCCGCTTCCGCCGTCGCCCGGCCCGTGCTCGCCACCACCGCCCTCACCGCCGCCGCCGTGCTGCTCGCGGGGTGCGGGACGGTGACGGCCGGCAGTGGCGGTTCCGCGTCGCCGTCGGTGAGCGCCGGGCCGTGCGGGGTGGCGCCGACGGCGCCGCCGGAGGGGTGGGTGCGGGACGGCGTGCGGATCGTCGCGGTGAACGACGCCTGCGCGGAGTTCGAGATGACCAACTCGGGCGGCGAGGCCGTCGATGTGTCGGTGCTGTTCGGGTGGACGGGTGTCGGCGATCAATTCGGCAGCAACCCGACCGGCACGCTGACGGCGGTCGCGCCCGGCGCGACCGTCCGGGGGCGGGTCGAGACGGGCCGCACCGCGACACCCGGGGCGCCGCTCGTGCCGGCGGTGCGGATCACCCGGGTGCGCAGCGTGCCGACGGCCGAGGCGCCGTCGCAGGGCGGGCCGTGCCCGGCGTCGGGGGTGCGGTTGTACGCGGATCAGGGCGATGCGGCGATGGGCCTGCGGGTAGTGGGGCTGCACCTGGTGAACTGCGGGACGTCACCGGTGACGGTGGACGGCTACCCGCAGGTGCAGGTGCTGGACGAGCAGCACCGGCCGGTGGACCCGCTGCAGGTACTGAAGGGCGGCGCGGCGATCGCCACCGGCACCGGGGCGGACGCGCCGCCGCAGCGTATCGTGCTCGGCACCGGCGAGGGGGCGCGGTCCACGGTGGTGTGGCGCAACACCAATGACGCGACGTCGGACCCGGTGAACGCCCCGTACCTGCGGGTGCGGGCGACGCCGGACGCGGCCCCGGTGATGGTGACGCCGGAGCTGGACCTCGGCACCACCGGCAAAATCGGCGTGGGCGCATGGACGATCGAGAACGCTCGTTCCTGAACGATCCCACTCAGCCACCCAAACGGAAAACGCTTTCCGCGATCCGGGGCGGGTGCGGAAAGCGCTTTCCCCACCCACCTCCGGCCCGCACCCGACCGACCCCCCACCGCCACCGCCACCGCCACGCACCGACCACCCCGCCGCCGCCCCGCACCCGTCAGCCGACGTGCACCCGTGGCCGCCGCCCCCGGTCGGGCTCGGCCTCGCGCAGCACCTCGCGGGTGACGGGCGCGACCTCGCCCTGGCCGAACAGGAAGAACCGCAGGAACTGGGCGAACGGGCTGCCCTCGGTCCACTCGAAGTAGATGTGCGGGAGCTGGCCGGTGGTGTCGCGCACGTGCAGCAGCATCGCGGCGAGCGCGTTCGGCACGGAGGAGTGTTCGAGCGTCAGCACCCGGTAGCGGTCGTGCAGCACCTCGCCGCGGACCTTCAACTCGGCCTCGAAGTCGGACGGGTCGAGCACCGTGACCTCGACGAAGACCAGGTCGTCCTCGACCGGGATGTCGTTGTCGGCGCGGATCTGGTGCACCTTGTCGCGGTACTCGGCGAGGTCGCGGCCCTTCGGCTCGCTGGCGATGAGGCGGATCGTGCGATGTGCGGTGTCCCGCACGAAGCGTTCCGCGACCTCGTCCAACTGCACGTCGGTGACGCGCAGTTCGAAGGAGCGGGCGAGCCGGGAGGCGAGCGAGACCAGCACGATGCCGGCGATGAAGCAGGCGCCGATCTTCACGCCGTCGGGGCGTTCGGCGATGTTGATGATGGTGGTGTAGACGAACACCGCGGCGATGATCGCGAAGCCGATGGTCCAGTTGCGCTGCCGGGCGGCGTGCGCGGCGATGGTGACGGCGATCGCCGCGGAGGTGATCAGCACCAGCACGCCGGTGGCGTACGCGCCGCCCTGCTTGTCGACGTTGGCGTCGAACAGCCAGGTGATCAGGAAGGCGATCGCGGTGAGCACCAGCACCATCGGCCGCACCGCCCGCGCCCAGTGCGGAGCCATGCCGTAGCGCGGCAGGTAGCGGGGCATCAGGTTGAGCAGGCCCGCCATCGCGGAGGCGCCGGCGAACCACAGGATGGCGATGGTCGACAGGTCGTAGATCGAGCCGAAGGCGTTGCCCAGGTAGTGGTGCGCCAGGTACGCGAGGGCGCGGCCGTTCGCGGGGCCGCCGGCCTTGAAGTCGTCGGCGGGGATCAGCAGCGTGGTGATGAAGCTGGTGGTGATCAGGAAGCAGCTCATGATCACGGCGGCGGTGGTGAGCAGCTTGCGGGCGCCGCGGATGCGTCCGGTGGGGCGCTCCTCGGTGTCGTCGGGGTCGCCCTTGATGTGCGGCATCACGGCGACGCCGGTCTCGAAGCCGGACAGGCCGAGCGCGAGTTTGGGGAAGACCACCAGGGCGACGCCGACCATCACGATCGGGTTGCCGTGCTCCATGCTGAGGGCGTGCGTCCAGTCGGTGATGACGGACGGGGCGGTCAGGACGTGCCACAGGCCGACCGCGACGACCACCACGTTCAGCGTCAGATAGACCGCGACCAGCACGACCGCCATGCCGATGGCCTCGCTGAAGCCCTTCAGGAAGACGCCGCCGAGCAGCGCGACCAGCAGCAGGGTGATCAGGACCTGGTGGCCGCTGAGCAGGCTGTTCAGGTGCGGGTTCTCGACCAGGTGGGCGGTGGCGTCGGCGGCGGACAGCGTGATGGTGATCACGAAGTCGGTCGCGGCGAAACCGAGCAGGGCAAGAACGAACAGTTTGCCCTTCCAGAACGACAGCAGTCGTTCGAGCATGGCGATCGAGCCTTCACCGTGCGGGCTCTCCTGCGCGACCCGGCGGTACACGGGCAGTGCGCCGAGCAGGGTGACGGCGACCAGCACGATGGTGGCGATCGGGGAGAGCAGTCCGGCGGCGAGCGCGGCGATGCCGGGCTGGTAGCCGAGGGTGGAGAAGTAGTCCAGGCCGGTCAGGCACATCACCCGCCACCAGCGCTGCCCGTGCTGCTGGTCGATGGCCTGGGCGTGCGGGCCGGGGTGCTGCTTGGCCATGTCCGACAGGCCTTCCAGCAGCCAGGCCCGCAGACGCTCCCGCGCCGAGCCGGTGTCCGCGGCGGCGGAATCGACCACTGTGCTGCTCCTGTCGCGAGGTCGGGAGCCCCGGGCCGCCGGATGCTCCGGCCCACCGGGCGGACTCCCACGTCAATGTAGGTCACGTCCGCCGCCGTCCGGGGCAGGCTGGAGCGTAACGTCCCCCATCTGCGCAGGTCGGCACCGGTCCCGGGGGCTTGACGTCCCGTTGAGACCGCCTTGGCGCGCCATTTGCCTACCGTCCCGCCATCCACCGCCGGGCCTCCACGCCGCCTCCACGCCGCCTCTACCGCCTCCCGCCTCCGGCCCCCACGCCGCCTCCCACCGTCGCCCTCCACCTCGCCCTCCACCTCGCCGTCCACCGTCGGCCCGGGACGACCGTTCGAGCACGTCCGGCCGTTCGCTGTCAAGGGCCGACCGGTCCCTTTCCGGGGACGGTCGGGCGGGGTGGGCCCGATCGGGCGGCGGGTACGGTGGGGCAGACTGCAGGGCGTCTGCGCCCGGACGCCGGTCCGGGCTCCGCGGTCGCGCAAGGAGGAGTTGCTGCCATGTCCGAGGGTTCGGCACCGATCAGGGTGTTCCTGCTGGACGACCACGAGGTGGTCCGTCGCGGGGTGCACGACCTCCTGGACTCCGAGCCCGACCTGGAGGTCGTCGGCGAGGCCGGCACGGTCGAACAGGCCCTGGCCCGGGTGCCCGCGCTGCGCCCGGACGTCGCGGTGCTCGACATGCGGCTGCCCGACGGCGACGGCGTCTCGGTGTGCCGGGAGTTGCGTTCACGGATGCCGCAACTCGCCTGCCTGATGCTCACCTCGTTCGACGACGAGGAGGCGCTGCTCGACTCGATCATGGCGGGCGCGGCCGGCTACGTGCTCAAGCAGATCAGCGGCACCGACCTGGTGACGGCCATCCGCACCGTCGCCTCCGGGCAGTCGATGCTCGACCCGGGCGCGGCGACCCGGCTGATGGCCCGCCTGCGCGGCGAGGCCACGGCGCCCGCCCCCGACTTCCCGAACCTGACCGAGCGGGAGCGCGAGATCCTGGCGCTGATCGGTGAGGGCCTGACCAACCGGCAGATCGGCGAGCGGGTGTTCCTCGCCGAGAAGACCGTCAAGAACCACATCTCCCGGCTGCTGGCCAAGCTCGGCGTGGAGCGCCGGGTGCAGGCCGCGGTGATCGCCACCCAGACGATGGCCGCACACGCGGAGCGCAGCGCCTGACCCGGGGGCGTGATCGCGGGGCGTGATCGCGGGGCGTCATCACGAGGTGTGATCACGAGGTGTGCTTCCGGAGATCCGATCGCGGGGGTCTGATCGCGGAGGGGTTTGATCGCGGGGGGGTCCGATGCCGGAGGCCTGGTCACGGGCCGTCCCGGGATCGGGCGGTGGTGTCGGAGGTGATCGTTAGGGTTCCCTCCGAGTGGCCGGACGATCATGGCGGCCGCACGGATTCATCGGGTTTCTGGAGGGGCAGTGCGGCGCTGGGAGCTGGTCGGCGACGGTTCGGCGAAGTTCTGGGAGGCGGTGGCCGACGGCGCGTCCGTGCAGGTCCGCTACGGCCGGATCGGCACCGCGGGACGCGTCCAGGCGAAGGACCTTGCGGACCCGGCCGCCGCGGAGGCGCACCTCGCGAAGCTGATCGCCGAGAAGGAGCGCAAGGGCTACCGCGAGGCCTCCGCCGCCGACGCCCCGCCGGCCGGGCCCGCCCTCGAAGCCTCCGTCGCGCCCAGCGTCGAGCCCGCCGTCCGGCCCGCCGTCGCGCCCGCCGTGGAGCCCACCGTGGAGCCCCTCGCCGGGAACCCCGAGGAGACCGACGACGCCGAGTTCGCCGAACTCCCGGACGAGGACGCCTTCGTGCTGCCGACGTCCTGGCACCCGCTGGTGGTGCCGCGCCGCGGTGGCGGCGTGCCGGTCGGGCCGCCCCGGCCGGTGGTGGACGTGGCGGCCGCCGCGGAGCGGGAGTCGCTGCGGATCGCGAAGAACGAGACCCGGATCGAGGAGGTGCTCGCGGGCTCCCATTCGGAGGCGCGCCTGGTGCGGGCCGCCCGGGCGCATCTGGCGGGGATGCCGGACGCGATCGGGGCGGCGACGGTCGCGGCGATGCTGCGCGAGACCTGGCAGAAGGGCGGCTTCCAGGAGGTGCTGGACTCCTGGATCGCCCGCTTCGGCCTGGGTTTCGCGGCCCGCGCCACGGTGACCGCCTTCGAGTTCGACGAGGGCGCTGCCCGCCCGAGCCCGTACCGGGCCGCCCTGGTCACGGACGGCCCGAACTACCGGGACCCGCGCGCGGCGGAGTTCGCGTTCGGTCTCGCGCAGGGCGTGCGGCGGGCGCTGGCGTCGGCCGAGGAGGACGAATACCGTTCCGTGCTGGCCGAGTTGGCGTCGATCCGGACGACGTGGGCGCGCCAGGTGGTGACGGCGTTCCTCGCGCCGGAGGTGCCGGGCTGGGTGGACGAGTGCCTGGCCGACCCGCGGAAATACCGTCAGGACAGCGATCTGCACCGTTCCCTGCTGCTGCACTCGGTGGGCACGGCCGCGCAGGTCGACCTGCTCCGGCAGCACCGGGTGCGGGCCTGGACCGAGTGGACGCCGGTCCAGTTGGCCACCCTCGCGGACGGGGTGGGCATGGCGTGCGTGCCGCTGTTCGGGCACGCCCTGGGGGCCCAGTACGACAACGACCGGGTCCGTGAACTGGCGTTGCTGATCGCCGAGTTCCCCGGTGACGAGGCGTTCCGGGTGCTGCTCGACCGGATCGCCGTCCGGCATGTCCGGCCCGCTCTGCTGCGCGCGATGCGGCGCTTCCCGGTGCGTGCGGTGCGGTTGTTGGCGGAGTTCGCGCGGCAGCGGGTCGGCGCGGAGGCCGCGAGTGCACGGCAGTTGCTGGTGAGCCAACTCGGCATGCTCCGTGCGCAGTTGCCCGAGGTGCTGGCCCGACTCGACGCCGACACCGCCGAGTTCGTCGGCTCGCTGGTCGACCCGCGTCAGCAACTCCCGGAGGCGGCGGCGTCCGCGCTCCCCGGGCTGCTCGCCGCACCGCCGTGGACGCGTCCGCGCCCCGCCCGCAAGGCGCAGGTGCTGACCGGCGTCGCCGTCGAGGACGAACCCGAACTCGTCTGGCTTCCTGGCGAGTTGGAGAGTTGGAGCGTCGGCAGGAAGTCCCCGTGGACGTTCGGCCCGGACTACGACTGGGCCGCCGAGATGGAGATCCGGCTGCGGGGCGCCGGCGGCCTCTGGTACGGCGCGGAGCTGCTGGTGCACGGTCCGGTCGAGATCGCCCGCCCGTACCTGGCCGAGTGGCGGCCGGGCGAGTACTGGAACGCGGCGGAGTCCCTGCGGCCGGTGGTCGCCCGGTTCGGTCTGGACGCGTTGCCGTTGCTGCACGCGGGGGCGGCGGCGCAGCCCGGGCATGTGGTGCCGCTGCTGCTGCCGTTCCGTGACGCCACTGTCGCGGGGGTGATGGCGGATGCCCTGGTGCGTCTCAAGTCGCAGCGGGCGTCGGCTCGTTCGTGGTTCGCGCGGCACGGTGTGGCGGGTGCGCTGCTGCTGGTGCCGAGCGCGGTCGGCAAGGCCGGGCGGGCCCGGCAGGCCGCGGAGAACGCGCTGCGGCTGGTCGCGGCGCAGCAGGGCGCGGGCGTGCTGCTGGATGCGGTGCGGGACCGTTTCGGCGAGGCGGTGGCGGCCGTGGTGACGGCGGCGTTGACCGCGGATCCGCTGGTCAACGCGCTGCCCGCGCGGATGCCGGAGTTCCCGGACTGGCTGCCGCTCGGTGCGTTGCCGCAGTTGGTGCTGCGGTCGGGCGAGGCGTTGCCGCGGTCGGCGGTGCGGCAGGTGGTCACGATGATGGCGCTGTCGAAGCTGCGTGACCCGTATCCGGGTCTGCCGCTGGTGGCGGAGCTGCTGCGGCCGGAATCGGCGGCGGAGTTCGGGTGGGCGTTGTTCGAGGAGTGGCGGCAGGCGGGGATGCCTGCGGCGGACAGTTGGGCGCTGTTCGTGCTGGGCGAGTGGGGCGACGACGGGACGGCGCGCCGGCTGGCGCCGGTGTTGCGGGAGTGGCCGGGCGCGGGTGCGCACCACCGGGCGGTGGAGGGCCTGGAGGTGCTGGCGGCGATCGGCAGTGACGTCGCGCTGATGCAGTTGCAGGGCATTGCGCAGCGGGTGAAGTTCAAGGCGTTGAAGGTGCGGGCGCAGGAGAAGGTCGCGGAGATCGCGGAGGCGCTGGGCCTGACGGGCGAGCAGCTCGCGGACCGGCTGGTGCCCGAGCTCGGCCTGGACGCGGACGGCACCACGGTCGTCGACTACGGCGCCCGGACGTTCACGGTCGGCTTCGACGAGCAGTTGCGGCCGTTCGTGCTGGACGCGGACGGCAAGCGCCGCAAGGATCTTCCGGTGCCGGGCGCCGCGGACGATCCGGAGCTCGCGGTGGCCGAGCGCAAACGTTTCTCCGCGTTGAAGAAGGAGGTCCGGGCGCTGGCTTCGGACCAGATCCACCGCCTTGAGGCCGCGATGGTCGCCGAGCGGGCGTGGACGGCGGCCGAGTTCCGGACTCTGCTGGTCGGGCATCCGCTGCTCCGGCACCTGGTGCAGCGGTTCGTCTGGAGCACGGCGGAAACCGCTTTCCGTGTCGTCGGGGACCGCGGCTTCGCGGACGTTCACGACAACGCGTTCGCCCTCCCCGACGACGCCGTCGTCCGTCTCGTGCACCCGTTGCGCCTCGGCGATGACCTTGCGGCCTGGGCGGAGCTGTTCGCGGGCCACGGGCTGCTGCAGCCGTTCCGTCAGCTCGACCGGCCGACGGCCGCGTTGACGGCGGAGGAGGCGGCGGGGCACCGGCTGCACCGTTTCGAGGGGGCGAAGGTGCCGGTGGGCCGCCTGCTGAGCCTGACCAAGCACGGCTGGCAGCGCGGCACGCCCGAGGACGCGGGGGTGGAGCGTTGGTTCCACAAGCCGCTGCCGAACGGCCGGCAGCTGGTGATCGCCCTCGAACCGGGCATCTGGGTCGGTGTGGTGACGGAGTTCCCGGAGCAGACCTTCGGCACGGTGTGGCTGGACACTCGGGCGCACGACTACTGGCCGGGCCGCGGCCACCACGAGCAGTTCGCGGACCTGGACGCCGTCACGGCCTCCGAACTCCTCGCCGACCTGGAGGAGCTGACGGCGGACTGATCGCTCCCGGCTCTGGCCTCGACGCAGGTCGCCGACAGAGAATGATCACTGTCGGCGGAAACCGACCGAGGGGAGCGCGAGCGTGGACGAGGACCGGACGGCCGGGCTGGAGGTCGCGAGCGCCGCGGTGTGCGAACGCATCCGGGCGAGCTTCGACCGGCAGGGCCTGTTGTCCCACCTGGGTGCCCGGATCACCCACATCGGCCCCGGCCGCGTCCACCTCGCGCTGCCCTCCCGTCCGGAGGTGTCCCAGCAGCACGGCTGTGTCCACGCCGGGGCGACCGGCGCGATCGCCGACACCGCGGGCGGCTACGCGGCGCTGACGGTGTTCCCGGAGGGCAGCGAGGTCCTCACCGTCGAGTACAAGATCAACCTGCTCGCGCCGGCCCTCGGCGACCACCTGGAGGCGATCGGCGTCGTCGTGCGGTCCGGCCGGACGCTGACGGTGTGCCAACTGGAGGTCTACGGCGTCCGCGAGGGCGACGGCACGCGCCGGCTCGTCGCGACCGGCCAGCAGACACTGATCCGCCTGGACGCCGCCGCGCAGTGACCCCTCCGCAAACCGACCGCCGCCGTTCAAGAGAGAGGCCGTTCACGTGAGTTCACCCCACGAGCCGCACCCTGCCGAGCCGCTCGGCGACGCGCAGGTCGCGGCACCGAACGACGCGCCGGGCGCGGCACCGAACGAGGCACCGGGCGCGGTTTCGAACGAGGCCCCCAGCGAGGCGTTCCGCGCCGAGGCCGAGGAGGTGCGGCGGTTCTGGGGCGGGCTCGGGCTGCCCGGCCTGATCGACGTCCACACCCACTTCATGCCGGAACAGGTACTGCGCAAGGTCTGGGCGTACTTCGACGCCAACGGGCCGCTGGTCGGCGGCCTGGCCTGGCCGATCACCTACCGCGCCGAGGAGGCCGAACGAACCTCCGTGCTACGGGAGTTCGGCGTCCGGGCGTTCACCTCGATGCTCTACCCGCACAAGCCGGGCATGGCCCGTTGGCTGAACGACTGGGCCGTCGACTTCGCCCGCCGCACCCCGGACTGCCTGCACACCGCCACCCTCTACCCCGAACCCGACACCGGCGAGTACGTCCGCGAAGCCCTCGACGCCGGCGCCCGGGTCTTCAAGGCGCACGTGCAGGTCGGCGACTACGACCCGGCGGACGAGCAACTCCGTTCGGCGTGGGGCATGTTGGCGGAGGCCGGCGTCCCGGTCGTGATGCACTGCGGCTCCGGCCCGGCCCCCGGCCGTTTCACCGGCCCCGAGTCGGCCGCCCGGGTGCTCGCCCAGCACCCACAACTCCGGCTGATCGTCGCCCACTTGGGCATGCCCGAGTACGAGGCGTTCCTCGACCTCGCCGAACGCTACCCGCAGGTCCACCTCGACACCACCATGGCGTTCACCGACTTCACCGAGAGCTTCATGCCCTTCCCCCGGCCCGCCCTCCCCCGCCTCGCCGACCTCGGCGACCGCATCCTGCTCGGCACCGACTTCCCCAACATCCCCTACCCCTACCTGCACCAACTCCAAGCCCTGGAACGCCTGAACCTCGGACCCGACTGGCTCCGGGCGGTCTGCCACGACAACGCCGCAAAGCTCTTCACCCTCTGACCGCCCCAACCCCCACAGGGCCGACCTCAGCCACCACCACCGCTTCCCGACGACCACCCCGCCTTCCTGGCCGCCGGCGAAGGCAGGCGTCAGGCCGGGTGTTCGTCGGCGGGCGGCCAGGTGTGGAGGGCGGCGAGGTCGAGGACGAGGGCGGCGATGTTCCAGGCGTCGTCCTCGCCGCGGTGGTGGCGGCCTTCGAGCGGGAGGCCGGCGATGTCGAGGGCCTGGGCCATGCCGGGGCGCTTGCGGAGGCCGTGGGCGTCGGTGAAGACGGCTTTGGCGTTGGTGTGGTGGCGGCCGAAGGGGTAGGGGGTGCGGGTGGCCCGGCACTGGCGGGTGAACTGGTGGCGGTCGTAGTCGCCCCAGCTGGTCCATGGGCGGGTGCCGGCGTGGTGTTCGGTCGCCAGCAGGCGGCAGGCGGCGGCGAAGGGGAGGCCGCGGTCGACCTCGGGCTGGGTGAGGCCGGTCAGTTCGGTGCAGAACGCACTGACCCGGGAGCGGGCGGGCCGTACCAGGATGCGGTGGCGGGCGACGCGTGAGCCGGCGTGGAGGTCGACGACGGTCAGGCCGATCTCGATGATCTCGCTGACCGCGCCGGGCGGCGGGGAGCCGTCCCAGCACGTCGCTTCGACGTCGACGACGTTGACGAGGTGCTCGGCCCGGGTGCTGTCCATGGCGGGAAGCGTAGGGAGACCCGGCGGCCGCGGCACCCGGTTTTTCGGGGCGCAGCCCGGGCGGGCCGCTCGGTCCGAGCGGCCCGCCCGCGGACCCGCACCGCAAGTCGGCGCAAGGTCAGGCCAGTTCGCGCAGCAGTCGCTCCTCTTCCGCCGCACTGAGCCCCTCGCTGCCGGCGGTCGGGCCACCGCGGGCGGTGTCCCAGGCGAGGGTGTCGGCGATCGTCTCGCCGAGCGGACGGAGCGTCAGGCCCGCGGCCAGCGCGCGCGAGACGTCGACGCGGTTGATCGCCGCGCACGCGGGGTCGGCGATCCACATCGGGACGCCCATCCACGGGTCGAGGCCGGCGTTCAGCAGCTGCTCGCTGCTCAGCCAGACCGGCTCCGCGGACGGGTTGACCAGCTCCCGGCAGGTGGCGAAGAACTCGCCGAACGGCAGGGTGCGGCCGGTGACGTTGTGGATGCCGGCGCGCTGCGCGGTGACGCAGCCGAGGATCCACCCCGCCAGGTCGCGGACGTCGATGAACTGGGCGGGGTCGCCCGGGTCGCCCGGCAGCAGCACCCGGCCGCCGCGCCGGAAGCGTCGCGGCCAGTACGGGAACCGGTCGGTCGTGTCGTACGGTCCGACGATCATGCCGGGCCGGACGACGGCGGCCCGCTCGCCGTACGCGTCCAGCACGATCCGCTCGCACGCGGCCTTGCGGGCGCCGTACAGCTGGTGCGGCAGCACGTTCTCGTCGAGGACGAGCACCTCGCCGTCCTCGTCCTGCACGGTGGACTGATCGGCGAGGACCGACAGCGAGGAGACGAAGACGTACCGTCCCGCGCTCCCGCCCAGGGCGGTCACCGACCGGCGGACCACCTCGGGCTCATAGCCCGCGACGTCGACCACGGCGTCCCAGTGCCGGCCGTGGAGCGCGGACAGGTCGGCGGTGCGGTCGCCGACGACGGTCTCGACCTCGGCCTCGGGGAAGAGACCGGGCGCGGTGCGGCCGCGGTTGAACAGCGTCACCTGGTGCCCCTCGGCCAGTGCGGCCTCGACGAGGGTGCGACCAACGAAACGCGTGCCGCCCAGCACGAGCAGGCTCAGTGGGCGGGGGGTGGTGCTCTGCATGGTGGAAAGACTCCGGAGGTGTGAGGCGGTCCGGGACGCCGGCGGCGAAAGCCGGCTCAGCCGGCGACCCGGTCGGGCACGTGACGGAACTCGCTCCCGGCAGCCATAGGACTCACCCCCTCCGACGATCCGCCGACGCAAGCCCTGCGCCGCATTGACGCTGCACCAGCACCGCACCGGCGCCGCATTGGCGCTGCACCGGCGCGGGCGAACCTAGCAGAGAACGATCACGGCCGTCAGGCGCCCGAGCGCAGCAGCAGGTCGACCACGCCCGTGAGGTCCTCCTCCCCGCTCCCCTCGCCCAGCCGACGCCGCATCAACTCGAAGTAGGGCGCGAGAAGTTCGGGGCTGACGCCCTGCTGTTCGGCGGTGGCGAGGAAGGTCGGGGTGCCCGCGACCTGCATGGCGAGCGGGGAAGTGACGTTCTTGGTGTAGTCGCCGGTGCGGAGGTGCTCGGCGGTCTGGTGGACGGAGGGCGCCATGGCGGCGAGCCAGTCGGCGAGCAGCGGGGCGAAGGCGGTGGGGTCGATGTCCTCGGTGCGGATCAGGGCGAAGGCGTGCGCCGCGCCCGCGAACATGCCGTACATGGCGCTGAGCAGGGCGATGTCGTGGAGGGCGGCGAAGCCGGGGTCCTCGCCGGTCCAGGTGGCGGCGAGCGGGACGGCGAGGGCGGGGCGGTGCTGCTCGAACAGGTCGGGTGCGCCGCTGTACAGGACGTAGCCGCCGGCCTGGGGGATGCCGACCATCGGCGGGACGGCCATGATGCCGCCGTCGAGGTAGCGGGCCCCGCGCTGCCGGGCCCAGGCGGCGCGCTCGCGGGCCTGGGCGGGGGTGCCGGTGGTGAGGTTGACGAGGTCGCGGCCGGTCAGGTCGACGTCGGCGAGGACGTCGCCGACGGTGGCGTCGTCCAGCAGGCAGACGACGACCAGGGGGTTCGCGGCGACGGCCTCGGCGGCGGTGGCGGCGACGGTCGCGCCTTCGGCGGCGAGGGCCTCGGCGCGGGCGGGGGTGCGGTTCCAGACGGTCAGCGGGTGCCCGGCGGCGAGCCAGGCGCGGGCCAGCGCGGTGCCCATCGCGCCGAGGCCCAGCAGCGTGACGGGGGCCTTCCCGACGGGGACCCCGGCGGCGGCGTGCTCGACAAGGGCGTGCTCAACAGCGGTGTGCTCAACGGCAGCGTGATCGGTAACAGTGTGCTCAACAGCGGTGTGTGCCATGACGATTAGGCTGGTCCAGGGCCCGGGAGTGATCAAGTACGCACTTTGCGGTGGGTGCTTACCCCGGGGTGAGTGAGCAGGTCGGAAGGGTGGTGGGGCGATGACGACGGTGAACCGGCCGGGTACGCCGGAGGGGCACGTCTGCGGGATCGACAGCGCGATGGAGGTGATCGGCGGCAAGTGGAAGGTGCTGGTGCTGTGGGCGCTGCACGAGCAACCGTGCCGCCGTTTCGGGGAGTTGCGCCGTCTGCTGCCGGGGGTCACGGAGAAGGTGCTGGCGTCGCACCTGCGGGAGCTGGAGGCGGACGGCGTGGTGCGCCGGGTCTCGTACGAGGAGGTGCCGCCCCGGGTGGAGTACTCGCTGACGGAGGACGGCCTGCGCCTCAACGACGCGCTCCAGCCGCTGGCCGCCTGGGCCCGCGAACGGCAGTCCCGCACCGGGCGCGCCCAGCCCCGACAGCCCTGACACCCCCGACAGCCCCGACAGCCCTGAAGTCCGTTCGCCCGCCGGGGCCCCGGTCAGTGGCCCAGCGGAACCGTCCAGTTGAGCGCGGTGCCGCCGCCGGACGGGGCGGTGACGGTGAGCGAGCCCCCGAGGGCGTGGGCGCGTTCCTCCAGGTTGCGCAGGCCGCTGCGGCGGCCCTGGGCGGGGATGCCGACGCCGTCGTCCTGGACGGTGAGGGCGACCTGGCTGCCGGTGGCCTGGAGGACGACCTCGACGCGGCCGGCCTTGGCGTGGCGGGCGGCGTTGCTGAGCGCCTCGCCGAGGACGGCGACCAGGTGGTCGGCGACGGCGGGCGGCACGTCGGTGTCGAGCAGGCCCTCCATGCTGAGGCGGGGGGCGAAGCCGAGCGCCGAGTGGGCCTCCTCGACGACGTGGACGGCGCGGGCGCGCAGGCCCTGGCCGGCGCCGGCCTCGCGGACCCGCAGGCCGAAGATCGTCGATCGGATGATCTTGATGGTCTCGTCCAGGTCGCCGACGGCCCGCAGCACCCGGTCCGAGGCCCCGGGGTGGTCGATGAACCGGGACGCGCTCTGCAGCGTCATGCCGGTCGCGAACAGCCGCTGGATGGCCAGGTCGTGCAGGTCGCGGGCGATCCGGTCGCGGTCCTCCAGGACGGCCAACTGCTCGGCGTCGCGCCGCCGTTCGGCGAGTTCCAGGGCCAGCGCGGCCTGGTCGGCGAAGGCCAGCAGCGGGTCGATCTCGCGCTCGGTGAACTCCGGTTCGCCGCTTGCCCGCACCAGCAGCAGCACGCCCTCGGTGTGGCCCTCGGCCCGGCCCAGCGGCACCGCGACGGCCGGGCCGAGGCCCGCGTAGCGGTCCGCCCGGACGGGGAAGCGCGGGTCCTCGGCGAGGTGGGGGGAGGTCACCGGCGCGCCCTGCACGCAGGCCGCGCCCGAGATGGTGCCCTCCAGCGGGACGTTCGCGCCGACCCGGCCGGTGAGGTCGCCGCCGAGCGAGAGTTCCATGTGCAGGCCGCTGCCGGCGGGCAGCACGGTGAGCACGTCGGCCTGCTTGGCGCCGCTGATGTCGCAGGCCCGCTGGGCGATCAGCTCGACCACCTGGGTGCGTGAACTGCCGGACAGCAGGCGGCGGTTGATCTCGGCGGTGGCGGTCAGCCAGCGCTGCCGGCGCTGCGCCTCCTCGTACAGGCGGGCGTTGTCGATGGCGACGCCCGCGGCGACGGCGAGGGTGGCGATCACCGATTCGTCGTCGTCGTCGAACCCGGCGGCGCCGCGCTTGTCGGTCAGGTAGATGTTGCCGAACACCTCGTCGCGGACCCGGACCGGCAGGCCCAGGAAGGTGCGCATCTCGGGGTGGTGGGCGGGGCAGCCGGTGGACGCGGGGTGCTGGGTGAGGTCGTCCAGGCGCAGCGGTTCGGGGCGGCGGATGAGTTCGCCGAGCAGGCCCTTGCCGGTCGGGTAGGGGCCGATCTTCGCGATTTCCTCTTCGTTCAGGCCGACGGTGAGGAACTGCGAGAGGGTGTCGCCGTCTGGGCCGATCACGCCGAGTGCGGCGTACTTGGCGTCGGCGAGGACGGCGGCCGCCTCGACGATCCGGCGCAGCACCTGGGTGAGTTCGAGTTCTCGGCCGACCGAGAGGACGGCTTCGAGCAGGCTGTGCACCCGGTCGCGGGTGCCTCGGGCCACGTCGATCCGGGCCTGAAGTTCGGCCAGCAGTTCGTCCAGCCGGAGCTGGGGAAGCCGCGACCGCGGTTCCTCCTCGCGCACTGCGTTCCTCCTCGTCGTTCGCCCTTGATCGCCGCCCGATTCTCGCAGACCGGGCGGCGAGGGTGGACCGACGGGGTGGTCGGAAGCGTCACAAAGGGGCAGGTAAGGGGCAGGGCGGTGGCGGAGAAGGGGGCGGGGCGGGCATCCTGGCGGGTCAGGCGTAGGCCGGCGAGCGTGCGGTGCGGACGGCGAGGGCCGCCAGTGCCTCGGGGGCGCCGGGTTGGTGGCGGATGCCGGGGAAGGCGTTGACGTCGACGGCGATCGGTCCGTCGGGGCCGGGCAGCAGGTCGATGCCGTACACGTCGAGGCCGAAGGCGGGGCCGGCGGCGAGGGCGAGGGCGCGTTCGTCGGGGCCGGGCGTCCAGGGGCGGCGGGCGGGGCCGCCGGGGTGGAGTTCGGAGCGGCGCTGTTCGGCGAAGAGCTGCCCGTCGACGACCCACAGTTTGCGGTCCCAGCCGTCGCCGGCCACCGGCCGTTGGACGATCACCGGCTCGTCGGCCCACCGCTCGGCGAGCTCCTGCCACTGTGCGGCGGTGTCGGCGCGGGCCACCAGGTCGCCGCGCCGGCTGTGCCGACTCTTGACCACCGCCGGTCCGTCCCAGGCGAGTTGGCCGAGGACGCCGCGGGCCGCGGTGGCCGCGAACGGGATGCCGGCGCTGCGGGCCTGGCGTTCCATGGCGGCGCGGTCCTGGCAGAACGCGGTGGCGGCCGAGGAGTTGAGCACGGGCGTGCCCGACTCCTCGTAGCGGCGGGCGAGTTCGAGCGCGTCCGCGGTACGCGCCTTGAGCAGCAGCAGGTCGGCCGGCTGCCCGGCGTCGACCGTCAAGTGACCCTGGGCGGCGAGGAGTCGGCGGGTGGCGGCGAGCAGCGGGTGGTGCGGGTCGCGGGCCAGCACGGCGATGCGCAGCGCGTTCATCGGGCGGCCGGGGCGGGGGTGAGCAGGGAGCCGGCGCCGGGGGTCGGCCAGGACGAGCCGGTACGGGCGAGACGGACCACCGCGTCGGCCACCCGCTCGACGGCGCGCGGGACTTGACGGAAACTCGGGAAGTCGTTGATGTCGACGACGGTGGGTCCGTCCGGTCCGAGCAGCACGTCCAGGCCGTACAGGTCGAGGCCGAACACCTCGCCGACCTGGGCGGCGAGCGCGGCGACTTCGCGCGGCAGCGGGACGGGCCGTTCGGTGGCGGGCCGGTGCGGGTGCAGCGGCGAGGTGCGCTGGGTGGCGAAGAACTCGCCGCCCGCGCAGTACACCTTCAGGTCGAGCCCGTCGTTGGCGACGTACGGCTGCGCGATCAGCAGCCCGCCGGCCTCGGGGGCACCCAACTCGGCGAGCTGGGAAGGGCGTTCGACCAGATGGACGGCGCGCCCGGAGGAGCCGTCGGCGGGCTTGACGACCAGCGGGTAGTGCCGCTCGGGTATCGCGGCGAACGCGGCCGGGTCGGCGGCGGCCCAGGTGCGCGGCATCGGCAGGCCGTGCAGGGCGGCGACCACGGCGGTCTGCGCCTTGTCGCGGACCGGCCGGATCGCCCGGGCGTCGTTGACGGTGGTCAGGCCGGCCGCCGCGGCCGACTCCAGCAGGCCGAGTCCGGGCCCGCCGGAGACGGTCTTCAGCACCCACGCGTCGTGCGTGCCGCCGCTCACCAGCCGCGCGAGGTCGAGCAGTTCGGCGCCGGGACGCAGTACGTCCACCCGGTGGCCGGCCGCCCGCAGATGGTGGACCACCTCCAGCGGCATCCCGTCGTGGCGGTAGTGCTCCTCGACCAGGAAGCAGAACCTCATCTGTGCCCACCCATTCCCCTCTGTCCCCCGTGCGCGTGCCGTGGGGCCGTTCGCATCTGTCCACCCTGTCACGGATCTTCGAACGGAAGTCGCCCAGGGTGTCCGGGAACGGCCACAGACCCGTCACAGCCGCATTGCCGCAGGTCTGGAACCCAACGACCCGGGCATGACGTTGACATGACGTTCTCTTGGCACACTCTTGAGGGGGACCGTGTGCATTCACAGCTGCGTCCGCATGCCCGGCACGACCTGACGGACCGCCCGGCGCCGGACGCCCTGGCGTATCCCGCGAACGACGTCCTGGTGGTCTCCGGCCTGCCCGGCAGCGGCAAGAGCACCCTGATGGCGCGCTGCGCCCGGGCCCGGGTGATCGACTCCCAGCACACCCGGCAGCGGTTCGCGTCCGCGCTGCCCGGCGTCCCGTACGCGCTGTACCGGCCGCTGGTCCGCGGCGCCCACTACCTGCGGCTGCGGTCGGCGCTGCGGGCCGGCGGGCCGCTGGTGGTGCACGACTGCGGGGCGCTGCCGTGGGTGCGCCGGGCGATCGCCCGCACCGCGCGCCGGCAGGGCCGCCGGGTGCACCTGCTGCTGCTGGACGCCACGCCCGCGCAGGCCGCCGACGGCCAGCGGCGGCGCGGCCGGCGGGTCTCCCGGTACGCCTTCGCCCGCCACCGCCGGGCCGGGGCCGCGCTGCGCGCCCTGGTCACGGCGGACGTGCCGCTGCCGCCCGGGGTGGCGTCGGCGGTGCTGCTGCCGCGCGCGTCGGCGGCCCGGCTGGCGGCCATCGAGTTCGGCGCGCCGCATCCGCCGCACAGCTGCCGGCGGCCCGCGCCGCGCCCGGCGTCCGCACCGGCCCGGGCGGCGACGGGCGCTGCGGCGAACGGCTGAGCCGCCTCGCGCGTCGCCCGCCGCCCGGCCGCGTGCTGGCTAGTCTCCGGGCCATGCGCACCCCCGACCCCGCCGTCCCGGACGCCGCCGTGCCGGAAGCCGCCCCCGAAGCCCCCGGCCCGGCCGCCGCCCCCACCGCCATCGCCGCCGCCGCCGTCTCCGAACGGCCGCCGCGCGGCCCGCGGGTGCGGCGGATCGCCGACCGGCTGTCCGTGCAGTTCCGCGTCCCGATCGAGCCGCAGTACGACCAGGCCGGGCACCGCTGGACGCTGCGCTGGTACGACGGGCCGACCGTCGCCGCCGTGCGCTGCGCCCTGGAACGGCTCTTCCCGAACGACCCGGCCGCGCCTGGCGACCCGGCCGCGCCGAACAACCCGGCCGCGTCTGGCGATCCGAGCGCCTCGGGCGGCGCGCACGCCTCGCGCGCCTCGAACGACCCGGCCGCCGAGGACGCTGCGCGGCTCGCGGTGCGCCGCGACCTGACCACCCGGGCGCTGGTGCTGGCCGCGATCCGGGAGACCCGGGCCGGGGCGATGCACCGCTCGGTGGGCAGTTGGGGCCAGCGCTACCACCTGGAGCAACTGCTCGCCGACCAGGAGCACCCGGACCGGACCGCCGATCCGCGCGAAGCGGCCATGCTGGAGCGGCTGTTGGAGGCTTCCTCGACCGGCGTCGCGCGCGGCGCGGGCGGGCCGGACCTGGCCCGCGCGTTCGACCTGGTGGCCCGCGACGGCGTCGCCTGGCTGCTGCCCGAGCCCCACCTGGCGGGGCCGGCCGACCGGGACGCGCTCGCACTGACCCCGCTGGAGTACCTGACGTCCCGCTACGCGACAGGCGTCCACCGCGCCGCGTGGGAGACCGCGTTGACGCCCCTGCCGCTGCGGACCGCCGTCACCGCCGCCCACCAGGACCCGGAGCCCGGCCCGGACGCGGCCCGCGCCGCCCTCACCCTGCTGCCCGCGCTGCGCGCCCGGGCGTCCGCCGAACTCGACGCCGTCGAGGCCCGGTTGGCCGCGGTGGTCGCCGCCGTCACCTCCGGCAGCGTGTCGACCCCAATTCTGCCTGCTCACGAGCGTTCGCGGTAGGACCGGACGCACACTCGTTCTCCCTTGTCCGGGCGGCTCGTCGGGCCGCAGACTCGTCCGCACTCCCCCCTGCTGGACGAATCGACAGGAGACGTGTGTCCTCCCACGTGAATCACGAACTGGCCCTGCGCGCCCGGGTGCTGCTGGCCGGCAGCGAACCGCCCACCCCGTGGCAGGCGTACCGGGCGCACCGCCTGCTGGCCCGGGTCAACCCGGTGGTGCACCTGCCGAAGCTGGCCCTGGCGGCGATCGAACTGACCCGCCACCACCCGGTGTTGCTCCGCCGTGACTTGCAACTCCAGCTGCTGGACGAGGCGTTGGACGCGGCCTCGCGGATCCCCGTGGACGACCCGTACCGTCCGCGGGCGCTGGCGCGGATCCTGGAGGAGCACGCCGAGCGCCTCAGGCAGCTCGGCATCACGCCGAGTTGACGCGCCGGGGCCGGGTGCGGCCTGCACGGCCGGGTGCGGCCCGCTCGGCCGCTCCCGGCCCACTGCCGCCGCGCCCGGCCCACTGCCGCCGCGCCCGGCCCGCTGCGGCTACACCCGGCCCTGGAAGTGCTGCTTCTCCACCAGCACGCCGTCCGTGAAGCAGAACCGCACCACGTCCTGGCCGCCGCTGGGGCCGGTCTCGGCGTCGCCCGCGAACCAGCGGCAGTGCGTGCCTTCCGGCACCGGCGGGCCGATCTTCTTGAAGTCGCCGGTCAGGAAGTCGCTGCCGACCGGCAGCCGCCCGTTGACCGACTCCTCGGACTGGCCGATGTCGATCGAGTCGTACAGCTTGGTGGAGACGGTGGCGTCGCGCATCGAGCTGATGAACATCAGCACGCCGACGGCGGCGACCACGCCGACCACGGCGAGCACGGCGACCGCGCCCAGCGCGCAGCCCATGGCGGGGCTCCGGCGGCGCTTCTCCGGGCCGATCAACCGGTCGGCGAGTTCCCGCAGTTCCTCGTCCTCGGGGATCGCGGCGAGCGCGCCGTCGGAGGTGTACGGGAGGCGGCCGCTCAGCCGGTACCCGCCGCCCGGCTGCCCGCCGGCCTGTATCGCGCCGCCGAGCAGCCGGGCCCGCTCGCGCAGTCCGGTCAGGCCCTGGCCGCCGGAGACCGCCGAAGTGCCGTCGCCGCCGGGCCCGTTGACGACCTCCACCATCACGGCGTCGCGCTCGTACCGCACCGTCAGCACGATCTGCGCGCCCGGCGCGTGTTTGTGCGCGTTGGTCAGGCCCTCCTGGGCGATCCGGTACGCGGCGTGGCCGGTCGCGGCGGCGAGGTCGCGCGGCGTGCCCTCGTGCCGGAGCTCGACCAGCGCGCCCGCGGCCTGCGAGTTCTCCGCGAGCCGGTCGATGGAGTCCACGCCGCCGGCCGCCGGCGCCGAGTCCTCGCGCAACAGGCCGACCACCTCGCGCAGTTCGCGCATCGCGCCGGTCGCGGCCTGTCGCAGCACCCCGACCGCCTCGCGCTGCCGCTCGCCGAGGGTGCGGTCGACCTCCAGCGCGCCGGTGTGCACGGCGATCAGCGCGAGCTGGTGGCCGAGGCTGTCGTGCATGTCCTGGGCGATCCGGTGGCGTTCGCGCAGCCGCGCCTGGTGGGCGATCATGACCCGTTCGCGGACCAGCTGCTCGTTGCGTTCGCGCAGGCTGTCCAGCAGGGCGGTGCGCTGCTGCCGGTAGCGGCCGAACAGCGCGGGCAGCACGCCCACCAGCAGGAACCCGACCACGCAGATGCCGAACAGCGCGGGCAGCGGGAAGTGGTCGCGCCGGTTCTGCAGCACCCCCGTGGCGACGTTCAGCGCGAACCCGATCGCGAAGACCGCCGGCGCGTGCCACGGCCTGGTGATCCGCCGGCCCGCCCCGTGGCCCGCGGCGACCAGCAGCGGCAGGAACCCGCTCGGCCCGCCGGCGCCCGCCGCCGCCAGCACCAGCACCGGCCCCGGCAGCCCCCGCCGCAGCAGGAACAGCAGCCCGGCGACGGCCACCACCAGCCCCGACGGCCACCCGCCGTTGTCGGCGGCCTGCAACAGCGCCCCGAGCCCGCACACCACGAGCCCGCCCAGCACCTCCCGGACCACCAGCCGCCACGACCAGGGCCCCGGCACCGCTCGCTCCACCCACGCACGTATCACGCCACGACCCTAGCCGCCCCGCACCCCCGCCCACCGCCGCCGGGTCGGCGCGTCGAACGGGTGACGACGATGGGCCGAACGGGTGAGGGTCAGGTCGGCGGCGGTGGGCCGAACGGGTGAGGGGCGGGCCGACAGCGGTGGGCCGAACGGGTGAGGGTCAGGTCGGCGGCGGTGAGCCGGGCGGGTGAGGGGCGGGCCACGGACGGGTTGGCAGCGGTGCGACAAGGGGATCATCGGCCGGTATGCCCACGAAGAACCGTGACCCCAGGCCCTCGCGCCGCCGTCACCTCGTCGCTCTCACCGCGCTCACCGCCCTCGCCTCCCTCGCCGTCGGCTGCTCCTCGCTCCGCACCGAGGACGACGCCCACGCCGCACCGCCCGCAGCCCGCCCCGCCGCCGGACAACCCGCCGCCGGGCAACCCGCCGCCGGGCAACCCGCCGCCGGGCAACCCGTGGCCGCCCAGCCCGCCGTCGCGTTCCCGCAGGCCGCGGCCGGGCAGGAGCTGAACGGCCGGCTGGGCGCGGCCGAGCGGGAGTCGAGGCAGCAGCAGGCCGAACTCGCCGCCGCCCGCCGGTGGGGCCTGGCGGCGCTCCCGTTGAAGGCGCCGGCCGCGCCCGCCGAGAAACCGGAGCTCGTCGCGGGGCCGAACGTCCTGCTCGCCGACGGCCTGCCGCCGGTGGTCCGGCGGGTGCCCACCGAGGACGACGTGGTGTTCCTGACCGTGGACGACGGCGCGGAGAAGGACCCGGAGTTCGCCGCGATGGTCGAGGAGCTGGGCGTCCCGCTGTCGGTGTTCCTCTCCGACTACCTGGCGCGCTCCGACTACGACTACTTCCGCGACCTGCGCGACCACGGCGTCGGCGTCTACAACCACACCATCAACCACCCGGACCTGCGCCGTCTCGGCGGCGACGCCCTGCAGCGCGAGATCTGCGGCCAGCAGGACCGCCTGGAGCAGGAGATCGGCGCCCGCCCGCGCCTGTTCCGGCCCCCGTACGGCGAGTACACGGCCGCCGCGCTGCGCACCGCCGCGTCCTGCGGGGTCACCGCCGTCGCGCTGTGGACCGAGGAGGCGTTCCCCGACCACCTCGAGTACCGCTACTCCGACGCGAAGCTCCACCCCGGCGACATCATCCTCACCCACTTCCGCGCCCCCGCCGCCGGCTGGAAGGGCACGCTGTCCGACATGCTGCGCCGCGTGATCGACACCGCGACCGCCGAGGGCTTCGCCATCGGCCGCCTGGAGGACTACCTCTGAGCCGGTGGCCCCGCCCGCCACCGGACGGGCAGGGCCATCGGTCTCGGGCCGGCCCCGCCCGCCGCCGGACGGGCGGGGCCGCCGGTGTCAGGCCTGCTCGGCTGCGGCGGCGACCTTGGCCCGGTACGCGGCCCACCACTGGGCGTCGGCCTCGGGCATCGCCGCCACGCCCGGCCGGTAGCCGACCTCGCCGTCGATCAACTCCCGGACGATGTCGGCGTGTCCGGTGTGCCGCTCGGTCTCGCCGATCAGGTGGACCAGCACCCGCTGCAGGCTCGGGGTGCCGGTCCGCTCCACCCACCACGGCACGTGGCCGACGGCGTCCAGCGGCAGCGCCTCGACGGTCTCGTCGGCGTGCTTCCACGCCGTCCGGTAGCTGTCGAGGATCGCCTCGCGGGACTCCTCGGCGGTCGCCCACATGTCGACGTTGGGCTCCAGCCCGGCCGCGCCCAGATCCGGCCGGAACCACGGCACCTGCACGGTGGGCTGCCGGTCGAACACCCAGCCCAGGTAGAGCAGTTCGACGCCCGCCAGGTGCTTGACCAGGCCGAGCAGGTTGGTCCCGGTCGGGGTGAGCGGGCGGCGGACGTCGCGCTCGCTCAGGCCGTCGAGCTTCCGCACGACGGTCTCCCGGGCGTCCTGCAGGTGCCGCTGCAGGTCGGTCTTGAAGTCGGTGGCAGTCATTCGGTGTGTCCTCTTCTCTCAGTCGCCGAGCAGGCCGACGGGGTTGCCGTCCGGGTCGTCGAACACGGCGATCCGGCCCTGCCCGGGCACGGCCCGCGGCTCCATCCGGCGGCGGCCGCCGAGCTTCTCGGCCTTGTCGAGCGCCTGGGCCACGTCCGCGACCCGGAAGTACACGACGATCCCGGTGTAGGGGCTGCCCGGGCCGGACTGGCCGATCCCGCCGATCGGTTCGCCGCCCGCCGCCCCGCCGATCCGTGCGTACGTCGCGTCGAGCACGTCGATCGGCCAGTCGAACAGGTCGCGGTAGAAGCGGTGGGCGCGCGGGGCGTCGGGGGTGGAGATGTCGAACCAGGCGGGCGTGGGCGGGTGTTCGGGGGCGGTTGTCACGGCTGCTCCTCGGGTGCGGAAACACGGGTCGAGGGTGTGACTTCCGCCGTGGGGCAGAATCGTCGCCCGTGAGCGAGGAATTCTGCGCACCCCCCGCCGACGCCGACCTGGCGGCGGCCCGCGACGGCGACGACGCCGCCTTCACCCGCCTGGTCGCGCCGCTGCGCCGCGAGCTGCACGCGCACTGCTACCGCATGCTCGGCTCCACCCACGACGCCGACGACGCGCTGCAGGAGGCGCTGGTCCGCGCCTGGCGCGGCCTCGCCGGGTTCGAGGGCCGCAGTTCGCTGCGCGGCTGGCTGTACACGGTGGCCACCCGCACCTGTCTGGACGCCATCGCCCGCCGCGGCCGCCGCGCGCTGCCCGTCGACCTGGGCCCGGCCGCCGACCACGCCGTGCTCGACGCCGCCCCGCTGACCGAGGTCGCCTGGCTGGGCCCGTACCCCGACGCGGGCCTGCCGCTCGGGCCCGCCGGCCCCGCCGCCCGCTACGAGCAGCGCGAAGCCGTCGAACTCGCCTTCGTCGCGGCCGTGCAGCACCTGTCGGGCAACCAGCGGGCCGCGCTGCTCCTCTTCGACGTGCTGGGATTCTCCGCCGACGAGATCGCCGCCATGATGGACACCTCCACCACCTCGGTGAACTCCGCCCTCGCCCGGGCCCGGCGCACCCTCACCGCGAAGCTCCCGCAGGTCTCCCAGCAGCGGACCCTGCGCACCCTCGGCGACCCGCGCGTCCGGGGCATCGCCTCCTCCTTCGCCACCGCCCTGGAACGCGGCGACGCCGACGCCCTGGTCGCCCTGCTCACCGAGGACGTCACCTGGTCGATGCCGCCGCTGGCCCAGTGGTACGCGGGCCGCGCCGCCGTCATGGACTTCGCGGTGGCCGTCCCCCTCACCCGCTGCCCGAGCTGGCGGCACCTCCTCACCACCGCCAACGGCCAACCCGCCGTGGCGTTCTACCTCGGCGAGGCCCCGGACGCACCCCACCGGGCCTGGTCGCTCACCGTCCTGACGCTGCGCCGCGACGCCGTGGCGGGCCTGGTCTCCTTCCTCGGCGCCGAGCACGCCGTCCGCGCCGGCCTGCCCGAGCTGCTCCCCTGACCCGCGAGGTCCGATGACCCGCGAGGTCCGATGACCCGCGAGGTCCGCCCCGTGCGGTCGAGCGGGCCGTCAGGGGGCGACGAAGCCGGAGCGGTAGGCGAGGACGACGGCGTGGGTGCGGTTGCGGGCGCCGAGCTTGGTGAGGATGTTCGCGACGTGCGTCTTGACGGTCTCCGCGCCGAGGAACAGCGTCGCGGCGATCTCGGCGTTGCCGAGGCCGGAGGCCATCAGGCGCAGCACGTCCTGTTCGCGTTCGGACAGCGGGTGCGGGAACGGGGTGGTCGCGCGGCGCCGGTGCAGGGCCAGGTCGCGCACCGAGTCGGGGAACATCAGCGTGTCGCCGAACGCGGCGAGCCGGACGGCCTGCACGATCGCCTCCGGCCGGGAGCGTTTGAGCAGGAAGCCGGCGGCTCCGGCGAGCAGTGCGTCGTGGACGCTGTCGTCGTTCTCGAAGGTGGTGATGACGACGACGCGCGGGGCGGGGACGACGGTGTCGAGGATCCGCCGGGCGGCCTGGATGCCGTCGAGCGCGGGCATCCGGACGTCGGTGAGGACCACGTCGGGGGTGAGGGTGCGGGCGAGGGCGACGGCCTGGGCGCCGCTCTCGGCCTCGCCGACCACGTCGATGTCCGGTTCGGCGCCGAGGATGACGGCGAGGCCGGAGCGCACCAGCGGTTCGTCGTCGGCGATCAGCACCCGGATCGGTGCGGTGCTCACGTGTCCCTCCCGGGGCGGTCGTTGGCCCGGCCGAGGGCGAGGGGCAGCCGGGCGGCCACCTGCCAGTGGCCGTCGTCGGGTCCGAATTCGGCGTGTCCGCCGAGGAGTTGGGCGCGTTCGGCGATGCCGCGGGTGCCGCGTCCGCCGCTGCGGCCGGGGCGGCGGGTGGCGGGCAGCGGGTTGCGGACCAGCAGGCGCAGTTCGCCGCCGGCGGCGTCGACGGTCACCTGCACGGGTGATCCGGCGGCGTGGCGGAGGGCGTTGGTGAGGGCTTCCTGGACGATCCGGTAGGCCTCGCGGGAGACCACGGCGGGCATCGCGTGGAGGTCGCCGACGGTCAGGTCGACGGGTGATCCGGTGGCGCGGGCGGAGTCCGCGAGGCGGTGGAGGTCGCGCAGGTCGGGTTGGGGGGCGCGGCCGGGGTGCTCCTCGCGGAGCAGGCCGAGGACGTGGTCGAGTTCGTCGGCGGCGGACCGGGCGGCCTCCTCGATCGCGGCGAGGGCGCTGCGGGCGAACGCCGGGTCGCGGTCGAGGACCCGTCCGGCGGCGGCGGCCTGGAGCGTGACGACGCCGAGCGCGTGGCCAACGGAGTCGTGCAACTCCCGTGCCAGGCGGTTGCGTTCGGCCAGTCGGGCGCTGTGGCGTTCGGCTTCGGCGAGCCGCTCGGCGGCGGACGGTCCGAGCAGGGCGGGGGCGGAGCGTTCGAGGGCCAGGCCGGCCGCCCGTGCGGCGGTCGGCAGCAGCACCGCGAGCAGCGCCCCGGCGGGCGGCCCGAGCCAGGCGGGCACCGCGCCCAGCCATCCGGGGGGATCGTCCAGGAACGGGCGGACCGTCAGCAGCACGACGGCGGCGGGCGGGACGGCCATGGTCGCCCCGGCCACGGGCGCGCCGAGGCCGAGGTGCAGCACCGCCCACAGGGCGGTCCGTCCGCGCGAGGCGGCGGGCTCGTCCGGGCGTTCCCAGCGGGCGCCGACGGGCAGCAGGGTGCGGACGATCGCGGTCTCCAGCTGCCGGACGAACGGGACGGCGGCGGCGGTCGCGGCGACCAGCGGCAGCGCCGCGAGGTAGGCCGCGAACTGGACCAGCAGCGAGCGGTCGGTCGAGCCGGTCGGGGACAGCGGCGCGAGGGCGATGTTCGTCACGAACCAGAACGGCGTCATCATCGCGCCGCCCAGGATCAGCAGCGCCCAACGCCGCAGGGCCGCCCGGCCGAACAGGGCCTGGGCGACCCGGCGGACCTCCCCCCGTGGCGTCACGCCTGGATCATCCCACTGCGGCGGGCCCGGTCGTCGGATGCCCCCGCGGCCTCGACCACCAGCAGGGCCAGCACGGTCGCGTGCACCGCGCCGACCACCGCCAGCAGGCCGCCGACCACGGCGACGCCGCGCATGTCCTCGCCCCTGCTGAGCGGGGTGGTGACGGTCGAGGCGAGCAGCCAGAACAGGCCCCAGCCGAACGACGTCCCGGTGCCGACCCAGGCCGCCACCAGCGCGCCGCGCGCCGGCCGACCGTCGCGCCGCCGCCAGGTCAGCGCCTGGATGCCGACGAGTCCGACCACGGTGAGCAGTGCGTAGCCGCCGTTGACGACCAGGGACTGGGCGTCCGGGCGGTTGTCGTCGGGCCGCAGGACGTGGCTGCCGAACGCCCAGCACAGCTGGATCGCCACCGGGACGAGGCCGAGCGCGGCGACGCCGACGACGACCAGCCGCCGCACCCCGTCGGCCGGGCCGACGGGCAGGTCGCGCAGGCGCAGCGCGAACACGGGTGCCCAGCGTTCGCGGGCGTGCAGGACGAAGCCGCCGACCAGGCCGATCGCCTGGAGGCCGAAGCCGCCGTAGACCATGGCGAACACCCAGCCCTCGATGAAGTCCTGGCCCTGGTCGCTGCTGGTGATGCCGCCGGTGAACGCCCCGACGACGGCCGCGACGGGTGCGACGAAGGCGATCGGGGCGAGCAGGCCGGTGGCGACGAACATCGGCAGGACCAGCAGCCAGCCGGGGATGCGCCGGCCCCAGGGGCGGGCCAGGGCGAGGGCGAGGACGGCGGCGACGGCGTCCATGCCGACGGTGGCGAGGTTGGCGCCGATCATGGCGCCGCTGTGCATGCCGTCGCCGTGGACGCCGATGCCGCTGCCGGCGACCCAGGCGATCTTCAGTGCCAGGTAGGGCAGGGTGGCAACGATCGTGCCGGCGCACAGGGCCGTCCGCAGGCGGCTCGGGTCTGTGGCGGTGCGTATTGTCGTCATGCCCCGACGATCGCAACCGCCGGGGGTGTGACGATTCCCCCGTACAGGGGACGATCCTCCCCCGTTCGGGGGAACGTCCACTCCGCGGTTCCGAGGCCGGGCGCAGGCCCTTGCGAGGCCGGGACGCCGCCTTTCCGCCGGGCGCGGATTCACACCCCCGGGTGACGGTCCCGGTCCGGGCGCGATGGGTGCGGCGCGGCCGGGCATACGCGGGGAGCCGGTCAGTGGGGTCGGTCAGGGAGGACGGGCCAGTGAATCCGATCGAACGCGCGCTGCGGGCCGTCGACCGCACCCAGCAGCGGCACCGGCCGCTGGCGGCGGTCTTCGGCGTGATCAAGAAGTACGGCGACGACCGGGGCGGTCTGCTGGCCGCGCTGATCACCTACTACGGCTTCGTGTCGCTGATCCCGCTGCTGCTCCTGCTCTCCACCGTGCTGGGTTTCGTGCTGCACGGTCATCCGGAGGCGCAGGAGTCGGTCCTCAACTCCGCACTGGCCGATTTTCCGATCATCGGAGACCAGTTGCGGGAGAACGTGCACTCCGTGCAGGGCAGCGGGCTGGCGCTGGTCATCGGCATCCTCGGCCTGTTGTACGGCGCGCTGGGCATCGCGCAGGTGATGCAGCACGCGATGGCCGAGGTGTGGAACGTGCCCGGCGTCCGGCGGCCCGGCTACTGGCCGCGACTGGCCCGCTGCCTGGCGCTGTTCCTCGCGCTCGGACTCGGCCTGGTGGTGACCACGGCCGCCGCCGCGCTGGTCTCCACCACCCTCGGCGGCACCCTGGCCCGGATCGGCGGCCTGCTGCTGTCGGCGGTGCTGAACTCCGCGCTGTTCGTCGCCTGCCTGCGGATCCTCACCCCCAAGGAGGTGCACACCCGCCGCCTGGTGCCGGGCAGCCTGGTCGCGGGCCCGCTGTTCACCGTCCTGCAGGCGTTCGGCGCGGCCCTGGTCGCGCACCAACTGCGGCACGCCAGCGCGGTCTACGGCTTCTTCGCGACGGTGATCGGCCTGCTGTCCTGGCTGTACCTGGCGTCCCAGATCACCGTCTACGCCGCCGAGACCAACGTGGTCCTGGCCCGCCGCCTGTGGCCGCGCTCGCTGCTCCAACCCCCGCTCACCGGCCCCGACCGGGAGGTCCTGGCCCTGCTGGCCCGCCAGGAGGAGCGCCGGCCCGAACAGCACGTGGACGTCGCGTTCGACCCGCCCGAGTCCGCGTCCGAACCCGCGTCCGAACCCGAGGACCCGGACCCGGAGCCGGACGACCGGAAGTAGCCCCGGCCGGCTGTCGGTGCCCGCCGGTACCGTCCGGGCCATGACTGATCGTGAGACTGATCGTGAGACGTACGCCCCGCTGTCGTTCTTCGAGTACGACCACCGGCCCGGCTCGTACTGCCTGCTGCTGACGGACGACCGGATGCTCGCCGTGGACGAGGTCTTCGAGGCCGCCGGTCAGCAGAACGGCGGCTACGGCTGGGAGGCGGTGGCCCGCTCGGCGGTCCGCACGCACGCGCCGCAGCTGGAGGGCCGGTTCGGCTACGACCCGGAGGCCGGGATGTTCGTGGCGTACGGCGAGGACGCGGCGGCACTGCGCGAACTCGGCGTGCTGCTGTCCGGCGCCTTCCGCGACCGGGCGGCGCTGCGCGAGCTGATCGACGCCGCCGACCCCGACTGGTTCGACTGAGCCGCACCTCCCGGCGTCCGGGCACGCGAACGCCGACGGCCGCCCCCTCCCGACATGAGGGGGCGGCCGTCGGCGTGTGCGGGTGGTCCGGCGGTGCGGACCGGTCAGGCGGAGGTGCCTCAGACCGAGAGGACCTGGCCCGGGAAGATGACGTCGGCGCTGGCGCCGATGGTCTTCGCGTTGGCCTGGAACAGCGCGTCGACGGTGGTGCCGTTGGCGGCGGCGATCGCGCTCAGGGTGTCACCGGACTTGACGGTGTAGTTGCCGCCGGCGGCCTTGGCGTTGTGCTTCGTCCAGGACTTCTCACCCTGGGCCTTGTCGACCTGGGCCTTGTCGACCTTGACCGTCTTGGCATCGGACGAGGTGCCCTGGGCCTTGACGACCTGCGGGGTCGCGGTGTTGCCCGCCGTGGTGTTGGTGGAGGCCGCGTCGCTCTTCGTGGTGGCGAGCTTCACGGACTTGGTGGCGGCGTTGTTCGCGGTGGCGGTGCTCGTGGTGGCGGTGCTCGCGGTGGCGGTGGTCGCCGAGGCGGAGGTGTCGACCTGGGCAGCGGTGCCGCCCTTGGTCAGACCGGCCTTGACGGAGCACACCGGCCAGGCGCCGGGGCCCTGGGAGGCGAGGACCTTCTCGGCGACGGCGATCTGCTGCGCCTTGGTGGCCTGGTTGGCCTGCGGGGCGTAGGCGGTGCCGCCGTACGCGGCCCAGGTGGAGGAGGTGAACTGCAGGCCGCCGTAGAAGCCGTTGCCGGAGTCGATGGACCAGTTGCCGGTCGACTCGCACTGCGCGACCTTGTCCCAGGTGGACACGTCCGCGGCGTGGGCCGAGGTCGCCGTGACGAGTCCGGCCACCGGCAGAACGGCCATCGCGGAGCCGACCACGATGGCGGCACGGACGCGCTTGCGGGTGCTGCTGCCCTCGGCGGCGGTGGTGGTGGCGGTCTTGGCGGCGGCGGTCTCGTTACGGAAGATCATGCGATTCCTTTCGGATGCCCCGGGCAGGCAAGGCGGAACCAGAGCCCCTGACGGGCCTGCTGTTTCGCGCTTGTGGATCGGACGGTGCCGTCGCTTGCCGACGTGCTCTCCGTCGCGGTCACCCTGCCCGTGCGGTGCGGCTCGGTGGCCGCTCCGGGGCGATGGTGTCGGGTGATCCCGGGTAGTGCGCCCTGCACTGGTTACGAAGCTACGGGCGTTTCGGCCGATGTCCAAGCATTCGAAGGTCTGTGCAGGTCAGAGCCGCGTTACCGGCGGTACATCGGGGCTTTTCACCGAGTGGTCCCGCGATTTTCCGGGCCCGGCCCGCGCGGCCTGTGACCGGCCTCACCGGGTTCCGGGCCCTTTCGTCGGCCCGCCGCGCACGGTGCGTGTCCCGGCGGCGACCGAGCGCCGATCACCCGGCCGTTCGCCTATGGGCCGGGCCACAACGGCCACGGTCGGTCGATCCCCCGGTCACCCGCCGTGGCCGAACTGCCGCCTCAGGACCGGGCGCCTCGGGACCGGGCACCTCGGGACCGGGCACCTCGGGACCGGGCACCTCGGGACCGGGCACCTCGGGACCGGGTGCCTCAGGACCGGGCGGTGAGCACGCGCGGCCCGTCCTCGGTGATCGCCACGGTGTGCTCGGAGTGCGCGCCGCGCGAGCCGTCCGCCGACCGCAGCGTCCAGCCGTCCGGGTCCACCCGCAGCTCCGCCGTCCCCGCGCACCACCACGGCTCCAGCGCCAGCGTCAGCCCCGGACGCAGCTCCAGGCCGCGCCCGGGGCGTCCGACGTTGGCGACGTGCGGGTCCTCGTGCATGGTGCGGCCCAGGCCGTGGCCGCCGAAGTCGGTGTTGATCCGGTAGCCGGCCGCGTGGCCGACCGCGGCGACGGCCGCCGAGATGTCGCCGATCCGGTTGCCCGGCACGGCGACGGCGATGGCGGCGTCCAGCGCGGCCCGGGTGGAGTCGATCAGCCGGACGTCCTCCTCGGCGGCCGTGCCCGCGACGACGGTGACGGCGGAGTCGGCGACCCAGCCGTCGATCGACACCGCGAAGTCCAGGCTGATCACGTCGCCGTCGCGCAGCACATAGGGGTGCGGCTGCCCGTGCAGCACCGCGTCGTTCACCGACAGGCAGATCACGTTGCGGAACGGCCCGCGCCCGAACGACGGCGCGTAGTCCCAGTAGCAGGACACCGCCCCACGCTTCTCGATCAGCTTCCGGGCCCGGTGCTCCAGGTCCATCACCTCCCGCCCGGGCTCCACCAGCCCCGACAGCTCCGCCAGCGTCTCCGCCACGAACCGCCCGGTCACGGCCATCTTCTCGATCGCCTGCGGACTCTTGAACTCGATCACGACACGGCTCCCTGCACAGCGGCAGCACGCCGCCCACTCGACGAGAATGCCGGTATTTGAATACCGGCGGAACGGGGACACCCTAGCACCAACCCGGTATTTAAATACCGCGCCACCGATGCCGCAGCCAAAGTCCGTGGCGGTGTGTCGGCGGGTCCGGCATCATCCCCGCATGACGGCGACGCAGCCCACCCAGAAGCCCTTCCCGCCCGGCGACCTCGCCCTCCGGCCGGCCGGACGGCTCGCGAGATGACCAGCTTCCTGACCCACCGGGCGCGCGTGCACGACGACCGGCTCCCCCCGCATCGGCGGCACAGCGCGCTGCGCACCTGCCTCACCGAGTTCGCGCCCTACGGCCTCCGGGCGACCTACCACCACCTCACGCTCAGCGCCCGCATCCCGCGGCGACTGGAGGCCGACCCGGACTCACTGCTGCGGGCGGTGGAGGAACTGCACGAGGCGAGGCTGCTGTGGCTCGTCCGGGCGGAGGAGTTCGCGGTGCGACGCCGGGCGGAGAAACGGGCCGGGCGGCGGGCCGTACCGAACCCTCGGCCGTGGTGGCTGCGGATCTGGTCGGAGGAGCGGCCGGAACGCGCCTGGTTCGACGACCCGTTCCGCCACCCGTCACTGCGGCTGCCCGCCTACGTCCTGCGGCAGAACGCACTCCAGGACGGCGTCGAGCTCCCCGGCTGCCCGGCCTGCGGGCACGAGGGGGCGCCGGTGTCGCAGTCGACCGGCCACGGATGGATCGAGTGCTGCACCCACTGCGCCCGAGTGTCGACCCCCTGCCGATGCGGACGGCAACACCCGCTCGCGCCCCCGGTCGAGCACGCCTGGAACGGGATCTGGCGGCGGGCACACATGCGCGACGACGGCACACCCAACCCGCACCGGCCTTAGCCCTGGGCCCCCGCTACTGCCCCGCCGTGTCCAGCAGTGTCTCGACGGCGGTGCGCGCGTGGTGGGCCGGGGTGGGGGTGCCGGTGATCGCGGCGGTGACGATGGCGCCCTCGGCGAGGAGTTGGACGGGGGCGGGGTCGGTGAGGCCGGCGGCGGTGGACCAGTCGGCGAGATGGCGGTGGAAGGCGTCCTTGTGGGCGCGGACCTCGGCGAGCACGGCCGGCGAGGCGGGGCCCAGTTCACCGAAGGCGTTGATCCAGGCGCAGCCCCGGAAGCCCGGTTCGGCGCACCAGGCCGCGAGCCAGTCGAACGCGGCCAGCAGCCGGGCCCGCGGGTCGGCGTGCGTCTCGGCGGCGACGGTGAGCCGTCCGCGCCAGCGCGTGTCGCGGCGGCGCAGCACGGCGACCACCAGGTCGTCCTTGGTGGGGTGGAGGCGGTAGATGCGCTTGAGCGGCAGCCCGGAGGCGGCCCGGACCTCGTCCATGCCGACGGCCCGGATGCCCTTCTCGTAGAACAGCGCCTCGGCGGCGTCGAGCAGCCTCTCGTGGTCCTGCCGGGTCTGCTCCTGACTGAGCGGGGCGGGCATCTGGGCGCTCCTGCGGGGGAATTGACGTGGAGAACGGTCGTTCCCTAGCCTAGCGTCCAGCAGCGTTGAGAACGCTCGTTCTCCACCCCTCTCCCCCGCCAGGAGGCCGCCATGACCGAGGACCGCCCGCCCCACCCGCCGTTCACCCGCGAGAGCGCTCTCGCCAAGGTCCGGGCCGCCGAGGACGCCTGGAACAGCCGCGACCCGCAGCGCGTCGCCCTCGCCTACACACCCGACTCGGTGTGGCGCAACCGCGGCGTCTTCCTCACCGGCCGCGCCGAGATCGTCGCCTTCCTCACCGCCAAGTGGGCCCGCGAGCACGAGTACGCGCTGCGCAAGAACCTGTGGGCGTTCGACGGCGACCGGATCGCCGTCCGTTTCCAGTACGAGTGCCACGACGACGAGGGCCGGTGGTGGCGCAGCTACGGCAACGAGCTGTGGGAGTTCGACGCGAACGGGCTGATGCGGCGGGGCGAGGCCAGTATCGACGACGCGCGGATCGACGCCGCCGACCGCCGCATCCTCGGCCCCTGGCAGGACGGCGAGCCCGAGCTGCCGGTGCACTGAGAGCGGACGGTCTTTCGGCGCGATGCGACGGGAGGCCGTCGCGTTCAGTAGCGTGGCGGCATGGTGCGAGTCCCCCTCACCCCCGAGCAGATCGAGGCCGGCCGGCGCCTGGGCGCGCTGTTCCGCGAGACCCGGGCCGGCCGCGACCCGGTCGCCGTCGCGCAGAGCGCCGGCATCTCCCCCGAGACCCTCCGCAAGATCGAGATGGGCCGTCTGCCCAGCCCCGGCTTCGGCACGGTGGTCGGGCTGTGCGCCGCGCTGGACGTTCCACTGGACGACGCCGCACAGGTCTGGCTGGGCGTGGTCGCCGACACCCGCCGCGCCGCCGGCTGACCGGGCCCCGCAGCCGCGCCACGCCCCAGCTGCACCGCTGCTGCGCCTCTGCTACACCGTCGCGAGCACCGCGTAGCGCTCGTCCGGCACCGGGCCGCCCCACAGGTCGGCGTCCTGCGAGAGCGTCTCCACCCGCAGGTCGCGCACCAACGGCCTTACTGCGTCGGCGAGTTGGTCCGCCGTGACGCCGCCCGCCCAGGGCAGCGCGTCGGCGCCCGGCGGGTACGGTTTCGCCGCCGCTCCCGCCTCGCGCCACCGGCCCTCGATCAGCACCAGCCGGCCGCCCGGGCGCAGCAGGGTCGTCCAGTGGTGCAGTGCCGCCCGTGGGTCGGGCAGCGTCCACAGCAGGTGGCGGCAGAGCACCGCGTCGAACCGGCCGTCGGCGACGGGCGGCCGTGCGGCGTCGCCCACGACGAAGTGCCCGGCGTGGCCCGCGGCCTCCGTCTTCGCCCGGGCCCGGCGGACCATCCCGGCGGCCAGGTCCACGCCGGTGACCTGGTGCCCGGCCTCCGCCAGCAGCACCGACAGCGACCCCGTCCCGCACCCGACGTCCAGCACCTGCCCCGCCGCGTCCGGCACCCAGGCCGCGAGCCTGCGCGCCCACGCCTGCCGGGTGCGGCCGTCGGCGAGGCCGTGATCGGGTTCCCGGTCGAAGGCGGGGGCGGCGTCGTTCCAGTACGCGGCGATGGCGTGCAGGCGGCTGTCCATCCCCGCAGCGTGCCATCCGCCGCCGACAGCCCGGGCGGTCAGGACGGGCGGTCAGCCCGGGCGGTCACGACGGGCGGTCAGTACGGGCCGACGCCGCTGTCCGGGCAGCGGAGTTCGAGTCGTGCGGCGTCGGCGTCGAGCTTCTTGGCGCTCTGCGCGGGGTCTCCGCTCGCCGTGCCGTCCAGGATCAGCGCCAACTCGCGGAATTCACCGGCAAGTTCGACGATCTCAGGTCTGATTGCCGGGTCGGCCGACGTGCTCGCCGCCGTCAGCGCCCGGTCGGCCTCCCGCGCCGCACCGGCCCGGATCTCCGGTCCTCGTCCGGCCGCCGTCGCCCGGTACGCGTCCAGCGCCCCGTGCACCTCGCGGCATCCCACCCGGGAGGCGACGACCGGCGGCGACTCGCCGGGAACGATCTGTCCCGGCGTCGGCCCGCCCTGGTTGTCCCCGGGCTCGCCGCCGTGGGGCCGGAACATCAGCACCGCGACGAGCGCGACCACCGCCGCACCGAGCGGCACCCAGAACGTCACCACCCGCCGCGAGGTCATCGCCGGCGCCGGCCCACCGATCCTGCCCATCGCCACCGGAGCCCCGGGCGCGGCCGCCTGCTTGTACGCGTACGCCGTCGCGAACCGCCGCATCGGGGGCGGGACGGCGAACCTCCGGTCCCTCGTCGGCGCGACCGCGGCCCGGCGGCGGGCCGGACCGGCCGGCGGTAGGCCGGTCAGCGACGCCAAGTAGCGTCGCCACCAAGACACTTCACTCCCCGGCCGCGGCTCGAAGGGCAGCGCCTCCCGGCCGCCCGCGGTCAGCGATTCCAGGTACCGACGTCCGAAGCTCACGACCCGACCTCCCCCGGCCGCCCGGGCCCCGGCCCGGGCACCGGCACCGACGCCGGCCCGCCCGGCCCGCCCGGACCACCCGACTCCACCGCCTCCGGCGGCTCCTCCCCCCGGACGACGGCCCGCACGCTCGTGAGCGTCCCGATCTGCCGCAGCAGCGCGGGAGCCGAGGCCCCGGCCGCGACCGCCGCGTACAGCCCGGTGATCTGCGAGTGCAGCAGCCACCCGGTGACCGCCCCCAATGCAATCCGGCTCACCCCGGCCGCCAGGTCCGCCGTCGGATCGATGAAATGCCGTAACGGCGGCATCCGCCGCCGCCTCTCGTCCCGCGCCCGATGCCGCGCCGACTGCCAGGCCAGCAACCGCCCATTGGCGATCACCAGCTCCACCAACGCTCCCCCGACGCCGCCGAACCCGGCCGCGTGAGCCCAGTCCAACTCTGCTCCTCCCCCGGCAGGTTGATCCTCCGCCAGAGAGCATCCAGCATTCCCCCGCCCCCGACAAGAATCCCCCGCCCTCGACCGCCGAGGCTGTCGTCGACCCGGTCCGGCGGCAGCCCGACTCGGCGTCGCACAGGGCGTTTCACTCCGCCGGAGGGATGGCCCCGCGCCGCCGGTGGGCGGCCCGCACGGCGAGCACCGAGCGGTAGGAGAGCAGCGAGAGCACCGAGTCCGCCGACAGGACGGACGCGGTGCTGCGCCAGGAGCCGATCGACAGGAGGGAGACCGCGGAGCCGACGCTGCCGATCGACAGCGACGACCCGACCGATCCGATCGACAGCACGGAGTACGCCGACCCGATCGACAGGAACGACCCCACCGATCCGAGTGAGAACCCCGCGTCCAGCGCCTTGCGCCACGTGTCCCGGCAGTCCACCACGGTGTGCCCTCCAAGTGATGAGTGATTGTCCGACCGTCCGTCAGTCATACCTGATCGGGGGCGCTGCTTCGAGCGGTCGGGCCCGCCTGCTTGGATGGGTGGCCGCCCGCCGGTGGGCGGGAAAGCGCAGGTCGGAGGGGAGCGGGGATGGGCGCGGTGGGCGCCGAGGTGCTGTCGCTGGGGTTGCTGGGCGTGGTGCTGGTGAGTGCGGTGCGGCGGCCGTTCGGGTGGCCGGAGGCGGTGGTCGCGGTTCCGGCGGCGGCGCTGCTGGTCGCGGTCGGCGCGGTGTCGCCGGCGGCCGCGTGGGCCGAGCTGGGCCGGCTCGGGCCGGTGGCGGGGTTTCTGGCGGCGGTCCTGGTACTGGCTCAACTCTGCGACGACGAGGGGCTGTTCGAGGCGTGCGGCCGCTGGATGGCGAGCACGTCGGGCGGCCGGCCGGTACGGCTGCTGGGTCAGGTTTTCGGGGTCGCGGCGGTGGTGACGGCGGTGCTCAGCCTGGACGCGACGGTGGTGCTGCTGACGCCGGTGGTGGCGGCCACGGCCGGGGTGCTCGCCGTCCGGGCCCGGCCGCACGTGTACGCGTGCGGGCACCTCGCCAACACCGCGTCGCTGCTGCTGCCGGTGTCGAACCTGACCAATCTGCTCGCGTTCGCCGCCAGCGGCCTGACGTTCGGCCGGTTCACCGCGCTGATGGCGCTGCCGTGGCTGGCGGCGGTCGGCGTCGAGTACCTGCTGCTGCGCCGGTTCTTCGCCGCCGATCTGGCCGTCCCGGCCGCTCTTCCGGCGCCCGTCGAGCGGCCTCGGCTGCCGCGGTTCGCGCTGCTGACGGTGGCGGGCACGCTGGCCGGGTTCGTGGTCGCGTCCGCGTGCGGCGTCTCCCCGGCCTGGGCGGCGGCGGCCGGCGCGACGGTGCTGGCGGTCCGGGCGCTGGCGGCGGGACGGACCGACGCCCGCCGGATCGTGGGCGCGGCGGCGCTGCCGTTCCTGGCGTTCGTGCTGGCGCTGGGCGTGGTGGTGAAGGCGGTGGTGGACAACGGTCCGGCGGGGTGGCCGGCCGGCCTGGTGCCGTCCGGCGACTCGCTGCCGGCGCTGTTCGCGCTGGCGGGGCTGGCCGCGCTGCTCGCGAACCTGGTGAACAACCTGCCCGCGACGCTGCTGCTCGTCCCGCTCGCCGCACCGTCGGGCGCGGGCGCGGTGCTGGCCGTCCTGCTGGGCGTCAACATCGGCCCGAACCTCACCTATGCGGGATCGCTCGCCACCCTGCTGTGGCGGCGCATCGTCCAGTCCCGCGCGATCGACGACGGCGGGCTGCGCACCTTCACCCGCCTCGGCGTGCTCACCACGCCGGCCGCCCTCGCCGCCGCCGTCCTGGCACTCTGGGCGTCCCTGCGCCTGCTCGGCGGCTGAGCGCGGTGCTTGAGGGGTGCGCCCGAGCTCGGCGCGCGAATTCGGGTGCGCCGCCGCCGGTCCGGCTCCGAGAATGGCCGGCATGACATCGAGCGGGTTGATCGAGTGCGGCGACGGCGCCGTGTGGGCGGAGGACTCCGGGGGTGACGGGCCGCCGCTGGTGCTGCTGCACCCCGGGGTGGGCGACTCGCAGATCTGGGACGGCCTGTGGCACCGGCTCACCGCGCGCCACCGGCTCGTCCGGTACGACGTGCGCGGCTACGGGCGCTCGCCGGAGCCCACCGGCAGCTACTCGCACGTCGCCGACCTGCACGCGGTGCTGGACCGCTTCGGGCTCGACCGGGTCCACCTGGCGGGGTGCAGCATGGGCGGCGGGACGGCGCTCGGCTTCGCGCTGCGGCACCCCGGACGGGTGGCGTCGCTGGTGCTGGCCTGCCCGGGCGTGCCCGGCTACCCGTGGCCGGACGAGCCGGAGTCGGACGCCGAGTACGAGCGGCTGGTGGCGGCGGGCGACCTGGCGGGGCTGACCGCGTTCGGCCTGCGCGAGTGGGCGGCGTCCGGTTCGGACGCGGCGGCTGTCGAGCAGTTGCGTTCGGCGGCCCGCGCCTGGCCCGGCGAGGACGTCCACCAGCGGGCCGACCCGCCGGTGTTCGACCGTCTCGGCGAACTGTCCGGCGTGCCCGCGGCGGTGCTGATCGGCGACCTCGACCGCCGCCCGGCGGTCGACTGCGCGGAGCGGACCGCCGCCGGGCTCGGCTGCAAGCCGGTCCGACTGCCCGGCGTCGACCACCTGCTGCCGCTGCGGGCGCCCGACGCCGTCCTGCGGGCGATCGAACAGGTCACGGCCGCCCGCTGACGCCGAGGCATCGCCTCCGGGCCGCGAGCCACGCCGCCGCTCCGGCGGCGGTCACCAGCGGCAGCACGTACAGCACCGCGCCGGCCGCCGCCAGGCCCCGCATCCAGACCGCCGTGTTGTCCAGGCTCCCCAGGCCGATCGCGCAGCCTCCGGCGGGAAGCACGGCGATCCCGACCGCCACCGTGACCGCCAGCGTCGCCCAGGCCCGGTTCCGTCCGAGCCGCCGGCCCAGGAAGACGCCCGGGACGGTGCCGAGGACGATCGCCCCCACCGGCGGTCCGACGAGCACGTTCCTGAGCACGACCATCCCGACGAACGGCCCGACGAACGCCAGCACCGTCCAGCCGACGGCCCGCGCCACCGGACGGGTGCTCTTCCCCGCAGCCGCAGCCTCGTTCTCCACTGCTTCCCTGTTCCCCCCGAGCCCAATGGTTCGTGCACGTCATCATGCCACAGAACTGAACACGTTCAACATCGATCCCCCTGTTCCACCGGCCGGCCGATCGGCCACGCTGCCGAACAGCCGAACCCGCTGCTCGGCCGGGATGAATGTCCTGCCAGCCCCACCTGTCGCGCCTGGCACCGCCCGTCCCGCAGGCCATAGGGTCGCTTCCGGCCCGGGGTCGGGGAGATTTCCCCACGTCGGGGAGATTTCTCAGCACTTTTTCGTTATCCGCCGGCCACCGGCGGATCTCCGATGGGTGTGAGGGCACGACGCGAGAACACGAGGACGGTCCGGGCTGTGGACAGTGGGCAGGTGGCGACGCTGGTCGGTCAGGCGCAGCACGGCGACCGGCAGGCGGTGGCAGAGCTGGTGGGTGGTCACCTGCCGCTGGTGTACAACGTGGTGGGCCGGGCGCTGTCGGGGCATCCGGACACCGACGACGTGGTGCAGGAGACCATGCTGCGCGCGGTGGACGGGCTGCCGGGGCTGCGGGATCCGGCCGGGTTCCGCAGCTGGCTGGTGGCCATCGCGCTGAACCAGGTGCGCCGCCGCTTCCGGGACGACAGCGGGGCCGGCGCGGTGCCGGATCCGGCGGCGGTCGCGGACCCGTCGGCGGACTTCGTCGGGTTGACGATCGTCCGGCTGGGCCTGTCGGAGCAGCGGCGGGAGGTCGCGGAGGCGACGCGCTGGCTGGACGAGGGCGACCGGGACCTGCTGGCGCTGTGGTGGCTGGAGGCGGCGGGCGAGCTGTCCCGGGCGGAGTTGGCGGCCGCGTTGGAGGTGTCGCCGCAGCACGCGGCGGTGCGGGTGCAGCGGATGAAGGGCCAGCTGGAGGCGGCCCGGGTCGCGGTGCGGGCGCTGGCGGCGGTGCCGGGGTGTGCGTGGCTGGCGGAGTTGACGGCGGGTTGGGACGGGGTGCCGAGTGCGCTGTGGCGCAAGCGGATCGGCCGTCATGTCCGCGAGTGCGCGGTGTGCGGGGAGCAGCGGCGCGGGCTGATGCCGGCCGAGGGGCTGTTGGCGGGCCTGGCACTGGTGCCGCTGCCGGACGGTCTCACCTCGCTGCCGCTGGACCTGGCGGGGTCGACGCCGGGCGGGACGGGCGGGACGGGCGGGACGGGCGCTCACCGGGCCGGTTCGCGGGGCGGCTCGCACCGGGCGGGGGCGCGGCACGGTCGGCGGGCGGCGCCGCGTCGGGGGCCGGGCCGGGTGCTGGTGGGCGGCGGGGTGCTGGCCGTCGCGGTGGGGCTGGTGGTGGCGGTGGGACTGTCGGACTCGTCCTCGACGCCGGGCGGTCAGCAGGTGGCGGCCGGTCCGGAGCTGGCGGAGGCGTTGGCCGCCCCGGCGAACGGCACGGCGCCGTCCGGTTCCGCGTCCGTCCCGGCTTCGGCCTCCGCATCGGCCTCCGCATCCGGGTCCGCATCCGCGTCCGCGTCCGCCTCGCCGAGTGCGAAGCCGTCGGCCTCGCCGTCCGGTCAGGCGTCCGCGTCGCCGGGCGCGAAGGCGGCCAACCGGCGGGTGTCGGGGGATCTCGGGCAGCAGGTGCTGGACCTGGTCAACACGCAGCGCGCGCAGGCGGGTTGTTCGTCGCTCAAGGCCAACGACCGGTTGACGTCGGCGGCGCAGGAACAGTCGGACGACATGGCGGAGCGCAAGTTCTTCGACCACACGAACCCGGACGGCGACGGCCCGCAGGAGCGGATCGACGCCGCCGGGTACGAGTGGAGCGAGTGGGGCGAGAACATCGCCCGCGGGCAGAAGGACGCCGCCGCGGTGATGGCGAGCTGGATGAACAGCCCGGGCCACCGCGCGAACATCCTGAACTGCGCGTTCACGGAGCTGGGCGTGGGGGTGCACCAAGGCACGGGTGGTCCCTGGTGGACGCAGGATTTCGGCACTCCGGGCTGATGGCCCCGGGCCGTGCTGCGGTCGCCGCGGCCGTCGCCTTCGACGCTGCGGCCTGCCCGCTGCCGGTGCGGTCGTCTCCGTCGACGCCGCGGATGCGGTCGTGCAGTCGTACGGTCGTGCAGACGTGCAGTCGTTAAAGCCGTTCGGTCATACGGTCGTTCAAGCCATACAGCCATACAGCCGCGCGGTCGTCGCCCGTGCCGCCGCCGCAGCCATCGTCGTTGACGCGCCGCGGCCCTGCCCGCCCGGCGGGTCAGTCGGCGACGGCGCGGCTGCCCTCCCGGGGGCGTGGGACGGCGTCGTTGCCGTCCGCGTTCGCCGTGCTCTCGTTCATGAAGGCCTCGCGCAGGTCGGCGAGGGCGTCGTCGACGGAGTCGTGGACGTCGAAGATCCGTTGGATTCCGAAGAGTTGGAGGATCTTGCGGGTGTGGGTCTCGGGTCCGGGGAGGACCAGCCGGAGCCGGCCGCCGCGGGAGGACAGCATGCGGCGGGTGGCGACCAGCACGGCGAAGCCGGTCGAGTCGCAGAAGTCGACCCGGCTGATGTCCACCACCATGCGCAGACAGCCTTCGGTGACCAGCCGCTGGAGACGCTCGCGGAGTGCGGAGACTCCGCTGATGTCCACCTCGCCGGCGACCTGGACGACCGTCCAGCCGTATCGCTCCCCGTAGCTCACGCTCAGTGCCACTCTGGTGCCTTTCTCCTGGGATCGCGGGGGGTATGCGGCCTCTGCCCGATTCCGACGGCCCGAACCCTGTTCCGAGTGACGATTTCGCGGCTGGAGGGAGGAATTTCCGCGAAATGTCATGTCAGGGATCCGTTCGACGGTCGAATTCAATGCTTCACCCGACGATCTGCACAGGATTTCCTCCGCTTGGCGGTACCGGAGGCGGGCGCTCGACGTCCCGGCCGGGACGCGCCGTCCGGGGGCCGGTGACAGGCTGGGAGGGAGTGCCCGGCGAAGGGAGACCGCCATGATCACCACCGATTTCGTGCCCGGCTCACCGTGCTGGCTGGACCTGGGCGCACCGGACGTGTCGGCCGCCGGCGACTTCTACGGGGCAGTGCTGGGTTGGGAGTTCGAGCCGATGGAGGACTCCGGCGGCGCCTTCGGACTGGCCAGGTCGCGGGGCCGCACGGCCGCGGGGATCGGGCTGCTGACCGAGCGCGGGGCCCGTTCGGCGTGGATGCTGTACTTCTTCACCCCGGACGTCCACGAGACCGCCGCCTCCGTCCTGCGGGCGGGCGGCACGGTGCGGGTGGAGCCGCAGGACGCGGACGGCTGGGCGGCGGTGGCGCAGTTCACCGACCCGCAGGGCGGCCGGTTCGCGGCGTGGACGCCGGGCCGGGCGCGCGGCCTGGAGGCGACGGACGATCCGGGCGCGCTGTGCTGGACGGAGCTGTACACCTCGGACGCGTCGGCGGCGCTGGCGTTCTACCAGACGGTGTTCGGCTGGCAGCGCGAGGACATGGCGATGCCCGGCGGCGGGGGCGGGACGTACGTCATCGTCACCCCGGCCGGTCAGCCCCGGGAGCGGATGCACGGCGGCATCCTCCAGGTGCCGGCCGAGCAACTGTCGTTGTCCCAGGGCGTGCCGGACTGGCACCCGGTGTTCACGGTCACCGACTGCGACGCGGCCGCCGCCACCGTGCGCACCAAGGGCGGCGAGGTGCTGGTGGGCCCGTCGGACGCGCCGGGCATCGGGCGGATGGCGGTGTGCCTGGACGGCGCGGGCGCGGACTTCGTGCTGATGACCCCGGCCGCCGTGCCGACCTACTGACCGCCTGCCAGGCCGCGCGCCTCCCGCAGGCGGCGCCCGGTGCTGTCGGGGTCGATCAGCGGGTCGGGGTAGTCGGCGGGACGTCGGCGGGCCCGCCAGGGGCGGTGGATCTCGCGGCCGGGCAGCGCGGCGAGTTCGGGCACCCAACGCCGGACGTACGCCCCGTCGGGGTCGTAACGGTCGGCCTGGGCAAGGGGGTTGAGGACCCGGTTGGGTCGGGTGTCGGTGCCGGTGCCGGCCACCCACTGCCAGTTCAGCTGGTTGTTGGCCAGGTCGCCGTCGACCAGGTGGGCGAGGAAGTGGCGGGCGCCGAGCCGCCAGTCCAGGTACAGGGACTTGGCCAGGAAGCTCGCGGTGAGCAGTCGGGCCCGGTTGTGCATCCAGCCGGTCTCGGTGAGCTGCCGCATCCCGGCGTCGATGATCGGGAACCCGGTGCGGCCCTGCCGCCAGGCGGCGAGTTCGTCCTCGTCGGTGCGCCAACTGTCGTTCCGGGTGCGGTAGTCGGCGTGTGCGGCGGCCGGGCGGGCGGCGAGCACCTGGTGGTGGAAGTCGCGCCACACCAGCTGCCGGACGAAGGCGTCCGCGCCGGGTCCGCCGCGCCGCTCGGCGAGGTGGACCAGCTCGTTCGCGGACAGGCAGCCGAAGTGCAGGTACGGCGACAGGTGCGAGGTGCCGTCGGCGGCCAGGTCGTCGTGCAGGTCGGCGTACTGGCCGCTGTCCCAGTGCCGCCAGGCCCGGCGGGCGGCGCTCTCGCCGGGTTCGGGCAGGCGGGCGGCGGTCGGCTCGGCGGCCTCGACGTCCGTGCCGCGCAGCCCGGTCGGGGTGGCGACGGCGCGGGGCGCGGGCAGCGGGGTGCGGCGGCCGACCTGCTGCCAGGCCCGGTGGTAGGGGGTGAACACCGCGTAGTGGTCGCGTCCGGCGGGTGTCACCGCGCCGGGCGGCACGGCCGTCAGCGAGCCCTCGTGGACCCGCAGGCGGTCCCCGAGGGCGTGCCGCAGCCGCTGTTCGCGCCGCCGGGCGTAGCCGCTGACCCCGGCGGCGAGATGCACGGCCGTCGCATCGACTTCGGCGGCCAGCCGGGCGGTCTGCTCGGCGGTGTCGCCGTGGCGCACCAGCAGCGCGCTGCCGGCCCGACGCAGCGCGGTGTCCAGGTCGGCGAGGCAACCGGCAAGGAACGCAAGGCGGTTGGGGGCGTCGAAGCCGGCCGCGGCGATCGCCGGGTCGGTGACGAACAGCGGCACCACCTGGTCGGCCTCGGCGCACGCGGCGTGCAGGGCGGGGTTGTCGTGCAGGCGCAGGTCCTGGGTGAACAGGACGACGGCGACGGTCATGGCGGGGGCGCGCCTTCCGTGGGCGGTGCGGACCGGACGAACGGGCCGCAGGGGACGGGCGTCCCCCTGTCTTCTTCGGAGCGAACACCGCCGCGGATGAGCATTCGGTGCCAACTTCCTTGCGGCGTCGGGAACATCCCGGCGCGCGGCCACGTTCCTCCGAGGTCCCCACTGCCTTGCCGCCCTTGGGAGCGCCATGCCCGAACTCACGTCCGCCGTGTCCGCCGTCCACTCGGTCCTTCCGCCGCTCGGCGCCCAGGCCGAGCGCCTGGTCGAGTTGGGGGTGCACGAGACCGCCCGGCTGTCGGCCGCCGACCTGCGCGCCTTCGCCGCGGCCGCCGAGACCACCGCGCCCGCCGACGGCGCCCTGCTCGCCGTCCGTCCCGACCTCGCCCCCGCGTCCGCGCTCGCGCCGCTGCTGCGCCGGGACGGGAAGGCGGGCTTCGTCGTCGTCGACATGCCGGACGTGGACGACTTCGGGCCGATCGGGACGGTGTCGCTGCCGGACGCGCCGCTGTACCTGCTCACCGGCCTCGACCGGGGCGACCGGATGGCCAACTGGAGCCCCGACGAGGCACTCCCGGCCCTGGCCGCCGAGGACCGCACCCCGCTGCTGCTCACCGAGGGCATCCACTGGGTGCTGCAACAGCCCGAGGTGCTGGAACGCAACCACTGCTTCATGACCATCGGCTCCCGGCTGCGCAAGCCCACCGGCGCGCTCGACGCCCGCACCCCGGCGCTGTGGATCAGCAACGGCACCGGGCGCGACGGCCGCGAGCGCCGCGACGCGCCGAAGGTCGGCTGGTGCTGGGCCGGCAACCGGCACACCTGGCTCGGCTTCGCCTCCGCGACCGGCCGCCACCCGTAGACCCCGACCCGGCCCGGACGTTCGAGTACCGTCGGGTCCGAACGGCGCGGGACGTGACAGCGGCCCGCGCACAGCCTCGACGCAGCAGGAGCGACAGCGTGCAGCAGCTCACGTACGGCGACATCAAGGCGGCCGGCGAGCGGATCGCCGGGCGGGTCCGGCCCGTCGCGGTGGCCCCGCTCGACCTGCCCGGCGGGGCCGGCGAGGTCTGGGCTGCGCTCGAACTCCTTCAGCACACCGGGTCGTTCAAGGCCCGCGGCGCGCAGAACTTCGTCCAGGCGCACCGGGAGGCCGGCACCCTGCCCGACGCGGGGGTGACCATCGCGTCGGGCGGCAACGCGGGCCTGGCGTGCGCCTGGGCGGCCCGGCAGCAGGGCGTCCGGGCGACGGTGTTCCTGCCGGAGAACGCGCCGGCGGTGAAGGTGGCCCGGCTGCGCGGCTACGGGGCCGAGGTGCGGCTGGCGGGCCGCGAGTACGCGGAGGCGCTGGCGGCCTGCGAGGAGTTCGCGGCGGCCTCGGGGGCGTTGGCCTCGCACGCCTACGACCATCCGCTGATCGCCGCCGGCGCGGGCACCCTGCTGGACGAGGTGCGCGACCGGCTCCCGTCCGTGGACACGGTGGTGGTGTCGGTCGGCGGCGGCGGCCTGTTCGCGGGCGTGGCCACCGCGGCGCGCGAGCACGGGGTGCGGACGGTCGCCGTGGAGCCGGCGGGTTCGCAGGCGCTGCACGCGGCGGTGGCGGCGGGCCGGCCGGTGGACGTCACCGTGGAGTCGGTGGCCGCCGACTCGCTCGGCGCCCGGCGGGCCTCCGCGGCGGCGCTGCTGGCCGCCGGGCAGGACGGGGTGAGCTGCGTCCTGGTGTCCGACGAGGAGATCGTCCGAGCGCGCCAACTCCTCTGGGACGGGCACCGGTTGGCGGTGGAGCACGCCGCGTCGACGGCGCTCGCCGCGCTCACCGGCGGCGGGTACCGGCCCGCCGAGGGCGAGCGGGTGTGCGTGGTGCTGTGCGGGGCCAACACCGATCCGGGCACGCTGGCCTGACGCCACGTCAGGTTCCTGCTCCGCCGTATCCGCCCTGTCGGAGGGCGGCGCTACGGTGCTGCCCATGACCTCTCGCCACGCCCCGGTCGACAACGACTGGGACCGTCAACTCGCCGACGCCTTCGGGATGATGATCGGCCGCCCGCTGCACGAGTTCGACCCGGACGCGGTGTACGCGGCCGGCCTCGGCGGCAACCTGATCAACGAGGTCGAGTTCGACCACGACCCCGCCTGGGTGCGGCCGCAGGCACTGAGCGGGGCCGAACCGGTGTGCTGGGACGCCTCGTTGTTCGACAACAGCGCCCGCACCCCGGTCTTCGACGCCGCCGGTTCGATCTTCGGCATCCCCGCCGACCGTGACTCGCCCGCCCTGCCGGAGCCGTTCGCGTCCTCCGTGGCCGCAGCCTGCTTCTCCGACGGCCTGATCCGCGGCGCGGACCTCGCCCCGCTGCTGGTCGAGCACGGCGTCGACCTTGCCGAGCACCCGGGCAGTTGGGTGGTCCACTTCGCCCGCCTGCGCTCCGACGGCACCCTGCTGGACGCGTTCCGCGCCGCCCTCGACACCGGCCGCACCCCCGAGGAGCTGATCCCGTTCGAGGTCACCCCGGAGGAGGGCTGGGAGGAGGACCTCGCGACCGTCGCGCACCCCGGCCTGCGCGCCCACGTCTCCTACTTCCTCACCGACGGCGAGGTGGGCCTGATGCCGATGTTCGACGACGCCCGCGCCTTCGGCCTCGACGACTACGCCTGCGAGGCCGTCATGGGCTGGGAGGACGGCTTCGGCCAGATCGACCTGAGCATCATCCGCCTGAGCCCCGAGGTCGCCGGCCCCCGCACCTGAGGCCCCACTTTCCCCCGGCCCGCACGGCCGCTCAGACCCGTACGACCGCTCAGATCCGTACGGCCGCCGCCCGGGCTTCCGGCGCCGGGTGGCGGTCGCGGAAGGTGAAGGCGTCCGGGCCGGGCCCGTGGTCCCGGAGGCGGGCGATGCGGCCCATGGCCTCGGCGGCGGTCGGGCGGTGGCCGGCCGGGACCCACCACAGGGCCTGGTGCGGGCCGTCGGGGCGCTCGAACCACTCGCGGCGGCGGCTCAGCACCCGCAGGTGGTCGCTGCGGAAGGCGTACTCCCACAGCGCCTCGACGGACTCCCACACCGAGCAGTTGAGCTGGAACTTCTCGTCGGCCAGCTCGGGGTGCGCGGCGACCGCCGCCGGCTCCGCGTCGTCCACCAGCCGCCACACGAAACCGGGGCTGCGCTCGGCGAGGGCGTTCATCTCGTCGAGCTGGTCGACGAAGTCGGCGACCAGCGGGGAGTGGCGTGGGGCGAGGAGGCGGCCGATGTTGATCTGGGCGAGCTGATAACCGGTCATGGGGCAAGCATGGCCCGCCCCACGATCTATCGTCAATGATTTTAGTTTTTAGAGAGTGCGACGCAGCATCCGCCCGGGCACGCCTCCATCCTCGCCGACCACTCCTCCCCCGCCAGGCCGTCCAGCAGCGCCAGGTTCATCCCGCAGACCAGGCCCGGGAACTCCTCGGCCAGCGCGTGGAACGGGCAGTTCCGCAGCCGCAGCACCTCGCCGTCCCGGAACGGCGCGTAGCCGCGGGCCCGCAGCGCCTCCTCCAGGTCCGCCCCGGCCGCGTCCGCCTCCGCCGCGCCGGCGGCCTTCGCCGCCGCCTGCAACTCCAGGTCCAGCCCGGCCCGTTCGACCGTCTCGGCGAGCAGCCGGCCGGCCGCGTCGTAGGAGCGCGGCGGCACCGACACCGCGAACTCCCCCTCCGCCCGCCGGTACAGCTTGGCCGGCCGCCCGGCGCCCGGGCCGGTCCGGCCCGACAGCCGCCGGTAGGAGACCGTCAGCAGCCCGGCCTCGACCAGCTTGTCCAGGTGGAACGCGGCCAGCGACCGGGAGATCCCGACCGCCTCCGCCGCCGCGTCCCGCCCCACCTCCTCCAGCGCCCCCGCCACATGCCGGTACAGCCTGCGCCGCACCGGTTCGCCCAGCGCGCCCAGCACCGCGTACGAGTCGTCCTCAGCAGTCATTCGGCGAGTCTATGACCAACAGTCGTACCCGAAAGAACGTGCGGCTGCCCGGTGGCGCGAATCCGCTGCCGGGGCGGCGACGTTGCGCCAGGCTCGGGGATTCCCCGCCAGCACTATCTACACCTCTGTAGAGTGATCTCTCCCGATCGGACTCGAAGGAGGCCCACAGTGCTCCCTCCGCAGCTGCGGACCGACCCCGCCTGGTGCCCGCCGGAACCCGAAGTCCGCCCCGCCTACCAACCCGTCGAGGTCCGCCTCGACGACTCCGACGACTGGACCCTCGGCCGCATCAACGCCTGGTGGCACGCCCCCGACGGCACCCCCTGGTGCCGTCTGCGCCTGATCGGCGCCGAGCCGCACTGGCGCCCGTACGACCCCGACCGCGTCCTCCTGCTGCCCAGCGTCGGCACCTGACGGCCCGACCGCACGCGAGGTGCGGCCGGGCCGTCAGGTGCGGTCAGCGGCGCGTGCGGTCAGCGGCGGGTGCGGTCAGCGGCGGGTGCCGCAGCTGGGGCAGAACGCCGAGCCCGCGGGAACGTCCGCGTGACAGGAGGTGCACTGCGCGGGTTGGGCGAGCCGGAAGCCGCAGGCCGGGCAGAACGGGGTGCCGTGCGTCTCGGCGCTGCACTGCGGGCAGACGAGTTGGCGCGGCGCGGTGACGTCGAAGTTCCGGGCCTGGGACTGGCCGTGCTGGTACGCGTTCTCCACCACCGCGTCGTTGAGGCCGCGCTGCGTGGCGGCGACGGCCTCGGCGGCGGTGTCGGGCGCGCAGCCCAGGCACAGGCCCTGGGCGGCGTTCCAGCAGCGTTCGCAGACGTAGTGGGTGCAGCGGGCGCAGCGCTTGAAGTGCTGCTGGGCGTTGCCGACGGCGCGTTCGAAGGCGGCGTCGCGGCCGTTGCCCCAACTCGCCCCGGCCAGGCCGTCAGCGGCGTTGGTGAGGCCGTTGGAGGCGCTGCCGCCGAGCAGGCTCCACGCGGCGTTGACGCCCTTGTTGATCCAGCCCGCGGCCTGCCCGGTGCGGAACGGCTCGAACGGTGAGCGCCAGGTGTCGTAGCAGCGCGAGCAGGAGAACTCGAACTGGAATCCCGCGCCGGTGCCGTGCTGCTCGCTCAGGTCCCGGTAGTTGTTGCTGAAATAGATCTCACTCATGGCCGCCGCCTTACCCCCACAGTTCTCACAGGTTCGCCGCAAGGCTCCCACACGGCCGTGCCGGAGCCGGGACCGGCCCCCGAACTTCCGCCTGGTGGTGCCCCTTTGACGGGGGTCAGCGGCCGAAGAGGACTGGTCCCAGCACGGAGGGACGGAACAGCGCGCTCGGCGGTTCCACCATGGAGACGACGCGGTGGAACGCCGCGGAGACGGTGGCGTCGGTGGCGGCGCGGACGAGGACGCGGTCGAGGTAGCGGTGCTGGAGGCGGACGACGGGGCCGCGTCCACCGCCTGTCGTGCCGGCGAAGCGGACGTCCTCGTTGGCGGCGATCACCCAGGGGTGCCGGGTGACGGCGCAGATCGCCCGGCGGGCCTCGCGGACGGTGGCGGGCCCGAGGGCGCCGTGCCGGCGGGCGGCCTCGCGCAGCGCGCGGGCGCCGAGCGCGGCGACGCTGATGCCCTGCGCGTAGACCGGGTTGAAGGTGCACGCGGCGTCGCCGAGGGCGAGGAAGCCGGGCGGGTCGGTGCGTTCGTGGCGCCGCCACACGCTCGGGCCGGGGACGAACCCCCGTGCCGGGCCGACGGGTTCGGCGCCGGCGATGGCCTCGGCGATGGCGGGGTCCCGGAGTTCGCCGAGCTGCTTCTCGAACTCCTGCGGCTGGATGGACGGTTCGAAGCCGCGCATGCCGCCGAGGCTGACCAGCCAGCGGTTGCCCTCGACGGGCAGCAGGACGGCGAACCGGCCGTGTTCGGGGGCGCGGGTCTGCACGTCGAGGGCGATTTGGTCCTCGCGCCCGGGCGGGCGGTGGTAGAACCGGCTGGCGTAGGCGACGCCGGCGTCGATCCGCTCCACGGGCGTGTTGGGGAAGCCGAGCCCGATCAGCCACCGCCCCGAGCGGGTGCCGCGCCCGGCGGCGTCGACGACCAGTTCGGCGGCGAGGTCGGTGACGGGCGCGCCCTCGCGGCCGCGTTCGCGCAGCTGCACGCCGGTGACGCCCTGCCGGCTGCCGAGCAGGCCGACGACCTCGGTGCCCTCCAGGATCTCGATCGACGGTTCGCTGCGGACCCGGTCGAGGACGGTGCGGTCGAGCAGCGGCCGGCTGCAGCTGAGGATCGTCACCTCGCTGTCGTAGGGGGCGAGGTGCCCGATCGAGGTGAGCACCCGCAGGCCGCTCGGGACGGCCACCAACTGGGCTCCGGCGGAGAGGAGTTCGGCGAGCGCTCCGGGCATCAGCTCGTCGATGGCGCGGTGCCCGGCCTCCAGCAGCAGGTGCCCGTGCCGACCCTGCGGGACGCCGGCGCGGAAGTCCGTGCCGTCCGGGTAGCGGTCGCGTTCGACCACCACGACCCGCCGCGCGACGCCGCGCAGCGCCCAGGCGGCCAGGCACCCGGCCGGCCCGCCGCCGATCACCACCGCCGTGCCGCGGTCCCCGACCGCCCTCCCCGCAGGACTCATGCACCGTACAGTAGGGGACACGACGCGCACCGTCACCGGGGCGCGCGGCTCCGACCGCCACTGCGCCGTCCGGGCGACCCTGCGGGCGTTGCGAGCCGACGGATCGTCAATGTCCGTCGTGGGATTGGCCGGTGACTTCCGAACAGATCCTGATCGGGTCGGGGCTGACGGTGGTGCTCGCCGTGGCGTCCCAGGTGCTGGCGGCCCGGCTGCGCGTCCCGGCGATCATCCTGCTGCTGCCGGCCGGGTTCACGGCGGGCGCGCTCACCGACGACGTCCAACCGGACCGGCTGCTCGGCCCGGCGTTCTCCCCGCTGGTGTCGCTCGCCGTCGCGGTCGTCCTGTACGACGCCGGGCTCGGCCTGGACCTGCGGCGACTCACCGGCGGCACCCGGCACGCGGTGGTCCGGCTGGTGTGGGTCGGCGTCGCCCTGACCGCGCCGACCGCCGCGCTGGTGGCGGCCCCGCTGCTCGGGCTGTCGGCGGGGGCGGCGGTGATGCTCGGCGCGATCCTGGTGGTGTCGGGGCCGACGGTGGTCGGCCCGCTGCTGAACTTCGTCCGGCCGACCGAGCGGGTGCAGCGGATCCTGCTGTGGGAGGGCTCCCTGATCGACGCGGTCGGCGGCATCCTCGGCGCGCTGGTCTTCCATGCCCTGCTCAACGAGCAGCACCGCACCCTCGGCCACGGCCTGCTGGGGTTCGCGGCCAGTGTCGGCGTCGGCCTGACCCTCGGGCTACTCGGGGTGGCCCTGCTGTGGTGGCTGCTGGTGCGCGTGCGGCTCGGCGAAGTCCTCGGCACCAGCGTCCAGTTGGCGGCCGTGCTGGGCGTCGCCGCGGCGGCCGACGCGCTGCGCGACGACACCGGGCTGATCACCGCGATCGTGATGGGCGTGGTGGTCGCCACCGTCCCCGCGTTCGACCTGCCGGCCCGCCGGCCGTTCTTCGAGACCCTGGTGTCGCTGATCGTCGGCGTGCTGTTCGTGTCGATCTCCGCCACCGTCTCCTGGTCCGCGCTGCGCCCGGTGCTGCTGCCCGCGCTCGGGCTGGTCGCCGTCCTGGTGCTGCTGGTGCGACCGCTGGTCGGCGCGCTGTCCACGGCGGGCTGCGGACTGACGGAGGGCGAGCGGGCCTTCGTCGGCTGGATGGCGCCGCGCGGCATCGTCGCCGCGTCCACCGCCGCGACCTTCTCCACCGGCCTGGTCGCGGCCGGCGTCGGCGGCGCGCAGAAGATCCTGCCCGCGACGTTCGTGGTCGTCGTCGCCACCGTCACCCTGTACGGCCTCACCGCCGTCCCCGTCGCCCGCCTGCTGCACGTGGTGCGCCGGGCCCGCTCGCGCCCGCTGCTGGTCGGCGGCGAACCGTGGACGGTCGAACTCGCCACCGTACTGCGCTCGGCCGGCCTCGACGTGCTGCTCTGGGCCGGCCGCGACGAGCAGCGCGCCCGCATCACCGCCGCCGGACTCCCGCTCGCGGAAGGCGAGTTGCTCGCCGAGACCGCCGAACAGGAGGGCATCACCGCGGTCTACCTGCTCACCCCCGAGGACGAGTTCAACGCCCTCGCCGCCACCGTCCTGCGGGACACCACCCCGCTCCCGGTGCACCGCCTCGCCGCCACCCGTCCCGGTCCGGGCATCACCGCCCCCGGCCCGCCGGTCTCCGTCCTGCCCGCCGCCCTCACCGCCCCCGAACTCGCCCGCCGCCACGCCGCCGGCGCCGCCGTCCGCCGCCACCCCGCGCACGGCCCACTCCCGCCCGGCCACACCCTCCTCTTCACCCTCGACCGCACCGGCACCCTCCTCCCCGCCACCCCCCGGGGCCGCCCCGCCAAGCCCGGGCAGATCACCGAACGCATCACCCTCGGCCCGCCCTGACGCGGCCTCACGTCAGCAGGATCGGATTGGTCAGCGCCGCCGGCCGCCCGTCCGGGTGACGGACCTCGACCCGCACGAAGGACGTCTCGGCGGCATCCGCGGTCAGGCCCGCCTGCCACCGCGCCTTGCCGCGTTCGGTGTGGACGCGCACCTGCGGGTCGGGCACCCCGGCCAGGTCCAGATGCAGGGCGACGGGGCGGCCCGCGGTGGCCAGACGCTCGCCGATGCCGGCCCGGCGGCCGTCCGCCTCGGCGGTGAACTCCAGCTCCACGGCGGCGGATTCGGCGATCCAGCTGCGTCCGGCGCGCAGCGCGGCGAGGATCGCCGGGGAGTCGAGCTGCTCGGCGTGGACGACGGTCTGCGGGGTGCCGAGCTGGCCCGGCAGGTGGGCGTCGCTGTTGCCGAGGGCCGGCTGTGGGCGTCCGGCGCGCACTCCGGCGGCCAGCCGGCGGCCCCATTCGGCGTGCGCGGCATGGTTGTCGGCGTTCCACGGCCGGTCGGAGGTCCACTCGCCGTTCCACACCTCGACCGCGTCGAACGCCTCCAGCGGGAACATCAAGTCCCCGCCCGGGTACGGCGCGTGGGGGTGCGCGGCGACGCACAGACCGCCGGCCGCCCGCACCTCGCGCAGTGCCCGGTCGAAGGCCGGATCGCCCACCCGGTGCCGCCAGTCGACGAGTTGCCCCGGGCGCAGGCCCAGGGCCAGCCAGTGGCCGGTGCGGGTGGTGACTTCCTGCCCGAGCAGGATCAGCAGGTCGTCGCCGCCGAGTTCGTCCCAAACGCCGGGCGGGGCGGGGCAGTTGTGTTCGGTGACGGCCAGGAAGTCCAGCCCGGCGGCGCGGGCCGCCGCCGCCAGTTCGGCGGGCGTGAGTTGACCGTCCGAGTGCACCGAGTGCACATGGCAGTCGCCCCGGTACCAGTCGCCCATCGCCCACCTCCCCGCCGTCAACGGCGCTGCACCGCAAGGGAGTTCCGCGAGCGGCTCAGCCGAGTGCGAACCAGGGGGCGGGGGCGTCGGCGAGGGCCTTGTCGAGCAGCAGGGTGTCGTTCGCGGAGAGCGGCGGGAGGGCGTCGAGGGGATACCAGTCCACGGCGAGGGATTCGTCGTCGTTGACGTGGGCGTCACCGGCCAGGTAGCGGCAGCGGAAGGCGACGTTGAGGAACTGGACCTGGTCGCCGTTGGCGCAGACGGAGGCGGGGAGGGTGAGCACGCTGGTGATCCGCTCGGGGCGGACGGTGACGCCGGTCTCCTCCAGCACCTCCCGCACCACCGCGTCGGCGGGCTGCTCGCCGGGCTCGACGATGCCGTGCAGCAGCGCCCAACGCCCGCTGTCGGAGCGGCGGTTGAGCAGGATCCTGCCCTCCTCCACGACCACCGCGGTGACGCCGGACAGCCAGAGCGGGGCGTGCCCGATGTGCTCGCGCAGGTCGAGGATGAACTTCGGAGTGGCCATGCCCGTACCTTAGGGCCTGTCCGGTCGATCTTGTCGGATCAGCGCGCGTCTCCCCCGGCCCTTGCGGGCCGGGAGGTGCCCCCATTTCGCGCCCGGCTGGGCGTGCCGGCGAACCGTCCTCGTACTGGGTGTACTTGGATGGTTTGCCGGTGCGTCCAGGCGGGATGATCCGGCGGCGCGCGCCCGGCAAGAACGACCGGACAGGCCCTGAGCAGCGCCGGGACCGGGGATCAACCACCATCCGTGCCGTGTCCGAAGGCGGGACCGGGGATCAACCACCGTCCGCACCGTGTCCGGGAGCGCCCGGAAAACGCGGAGCGCCGCCGCCCGCCCCGCGAGGGGCTGTGGCGGCGGCGCTCCGACGGTGCGTCAGGCCAGGGTGCCGAGCGCGTCGTTGAAGGTCTTCGACGGGCGCATCACGGCGGCGGCCTTGGCCGGGTCGGGCTGGTAGTAGCCGCCGAGCTCGACGGGCTGGCCCTGGACGGCGATCAGCTCGTCGACGATGGCCTGCTCCTGCTCGGCGAGGGACTGCGCGAGCGGGGCGAACGCGGCGGCCAGCGCGGCGTCCTCGGTCTGCGCGGCCAGCTCCTGGGCCCAGTACAGGGACAGGTAGAAGTGGCTGCCGCGGTTGTCGATGCCGCCGAGGCGACGCGACGGCGACTTGTCCTCGTTGAGGAAGGTGCCGGTGGCGCGGTCCAGGGTGTCGGCGAGGACCTTGGCGCCGGTGTTGCCGGTGGTGGTGGCCAGGTGCTCGAAGGAGGCGGCCAGCGCGAAGAACTCGCCGAGCGAGTCCCAGCGCAGGTAGTTCTCCTTGACCAGCTGCTGGACGTGCTTCGGGGCGGAGCCGCCGGCGCCGGTCTCGAACAGGCCGCCGCCCGCCATCAGCGGGACGACCGACAGCATCTTGGCGCTGGTGCCCAGCTCCAGGATCGGGAACAGGTCGGTCAGGTAGTCGCGCAGCACGTTGCCGGTGACGGAGATGGTGTTCTCGCCGCGGCGGATGCGCTCCAGGGAGAGCTTGGTGGCCTCGACCGGGGACAGGATCTGGATGTCCAGGCCCTCGGTGTCGTGCTCGGGGAGGTAGGTGTTGACCTTCTCGATCAGCACGGCGTCGTGCGCGCGGTTCGAGTCCAGCCAGAACACGGCCGGGTCGCCGGTGGCGCGGGCGCGAGTGACGGCCAGCTTGACCCAGTCCTGGATCGGCAGGTCCTTGGTCTGGCAGGCGCGGAAGATGTCGCCCGGCTGGACGGCCTGCTCCAGCACGGTCTCGCCGTCGGCGTCGACCAGGCGGACGGTGCCGGCGGCGCCGATCTCGAAGGTCTTGTCGTGGCTGCCGTACTCCTCGGCGGCCTGGGCCATCAGGCCGACGTTCGGGACCGAGCCGATGGTGGCCGGGTTCAGCGCGCCGTGGGCGCGGCAGTCGTCGATGACGGCCTGGTAGACGCCCGCGTAGGAGCTGTCCGGCAGAACGGCCAGGGTGTCGGCCTCCTTGCCGTCCGGGCCCCACATGTGGCCGGAGGTGCGGATCATGGCCGGCATCGAGGCGTCCACGATGACGTCGCTGGGGACGTGCAGGTTGGTGATGCCCTTGTCGGAGTCGACCATGGCGAGGGCCGGGCCGTCGGCGATCTCGGCGTCGAAGGAGGCCTTGATCTCGGCGCCGTTGGCGAGCTTGTCCAGGCCGGCCAGGATGCCGCCGAGGCCGTTGTTCGGGTTCAGACCGGCGGCGACCAGCTCGGGGCCGAACGCGGCGAAGGTCTTCGGGAAGAAGCTGCGCACCACGTGGCCGAACAGGATCGGGTCGGAGACCTTCATCATGGTGGCCTTGAGGTGCACCGAGAACAGCACGCCCTCGGCCTTGGCGCGGGCGACCTGCGCGGCCAGGAACTCGTTCAGCGCGGCGGCGCGCATCACGGACGCGTCGACGACCTCGCCGGCCAGCACCGGGACCTTCTCGCGCAGCACGGTGGCGGCGCCGTCCTCGGTGACCAGCTCGATGCGCAGCGCGCCGTCCGCGGCGATCACGGCGGACTTCTCGGTGGAGGCGAAGTCGTTGACGCCCATGGTGGCGACGTTGGTCTTGGAGTCGGCCGACCAGGCGCCCATGCGGTGCGGGTGGGTCTTGGCGTAGTTCTTCACCGACAGCGGGGCGCGGCGGTCCGAGTTGCCCTCGCGCAGCACCGGGTTGACGGCGGAGCCCTTGACCTTGTCGTAGCGGGCGCGGACGTCGCGCTCCTCGTCGGTCTTCGGCTCGTCCGGGTACTCCGGCAGCGCGTAGCCCTGGGCCTGCAGCTCCGCGATGGCGGCCTTCAGCTGCGGGACGGAGGCCGAGATGTTCGGCAGCTTGATGATGTTCGCGCCGGGGGTCTTGGCCAGCTCGCCCAGCTCGGCGAGGGCGTCCGCGATGCGCTGGTCCTCCTGGAGGTACTCCGGGAAGACGGCGATGATCCGACCGGCCAGCGAGATGTCCCGGGTCTCCACGCTCACACCTGCGGTGGCGGCGTAGGCCTGGACAACCGGCAGGAAGGAGTACGTGGCGAGGGCGGGCGCCTCGTCCGTGTGGGTGTAGATGATGGTCGAGTCAGTCACCGTAGCTCCAGCTTCCACGTCTGCAACGTCTTGACGTCAAGATATCTCGACTCGGGGGCATCTCCGCAACCAACCCCCCGCACACGTCCCCCGACGGGCCCCGCCCGATGTCGGCGGGCCAGGCCAGACTGCCGCCATGACCTCCCCGTTTCCCACCGCCCCGACCACCCGGCAGCACCTCGAAACCCGGCTCAGGCTCCCCCGACGTGCCGCCTCCCGTGGCGAGGGTTGGTGTCGTCAGCGGGTCTCTGCGCGGTGGGCGATGTTGCGGGCCATGCCGCCGAAGACTGCGGCGTGGAAGGGGGCGACGGACCACCAGTAGGCCTGGCCGGCGAGGCCGTGGGGGTGGAAGAGGGCGCGTTGGCGGTAGCGTGCGCCGCCGCTCTCGGGGGTGACGGTGAGTTCGAGCCAGGCCAGGCCGGGCAGGCGCATCTCGGCGCGCAGGCGGAGCAGGCGGCCGGGTTCGATCTCCTCGACGCGCCAGAAGTCGAGGGAGTCGCCGACCCGCAGCCGCCCGGGCGAGCGCCGTCCGCGCCGCAGGCCGACGCCGCCGGCCAGCCGGTCGAGCGCGCCGCGCACCCACCAGGCGAGCGGGAACGAGTACCAGCCGTGCTCGCCGCCGATGCCCTCCACCACCTGCCACAGCGCCTGCGGGTCGGCGTCGACGTGGCGTTCCCGGACGTCCTGGTAGAGGCTGCCGCCCGCCCAGTCGGGGTCGGTGGGCAGCGGGTCGCTGGGCGCGCCGGGCAGCGAGGCGGAGGACCAGCGGGTGGCGACCTCGTCGTCGCGGATGCGGCGCAGCGCGAGCGAGACGGCCCGGTCGAAGCCGATCGCGCCGCCGGGCGGGTCGGGGATCCAGCGCGCCACGTCGTGTTCGGCGCACACCACTTCGTGCCGCAGTGATTCGACCAGCGGCCGGGCCAGGGCGCCGGGGACGGGCGTCACCAGGCCGACCCAGTGCGCGGACAGTCCCGGGCTGAGTACCGGCACCGCGACGATCACCCGGCGTCGCAGGCCCGCCAGCAGGGCGTAGCGCTGCATCATGGCGCGGTAGGTGAGCGCCTCGGGCCCGCCGATGTCGAACACCCGGTCGGTGTCGGGTCCGTCCGGCAGTCCGGCCGCGCCGACCAGGTACCGCAGGACGTCGCGGACGGCGATCGGCTGGATCCGGGTGTCCACCCAGCGCGGGGTGACCATCACGGGCAGCCGTTCGGTGAGGTGGCGCAGCATCTCGAAGGAGGCCGAGCCGGAGCCGATCACCACGGCCGCCCGCAGCTCGGTGACGGGCACGCCGCCCTCGCGCAGCGCCCTCCCGGTGGCGACGCGGGAGCGCAGGTGGGGCGAGAGCTGCCCCTCGGGGACGTCGCGCGGCGCCAGCCCGCCCAGGTAGACGATCCGCCGCACCCCGGCCCGGGCGGCGGCGTGCCCGAACGCGCGGGCGGCTTCCCGGTCCAGGGTCTCGAAGTCCGGGCCGGTGCCGAGCGAGTGCACCAGGTAGTAGGCGACGTCCACGCCGTCGAGCGGCCCGTCGAGGGTCTCGGGCCGGGTGACGTCCCCCGCGAGGGCCTCCACCGCGCCGCGCCACGGGTGGTCGCGCAGCCGGGACGGCTCCCGCACCAGGCAGCGCACCCGGTGGCCGTCGGCCAGCAGTTCGGGCACCAGTCGCCCGCCGAGATATCCGGTCGCGCCGGTCACCAGACAACGCACCGTCTCCGCCTCCTCGTTCCGCCGGTCGGTTCGGTCAGTTCGGTCGGTTCGGTCGATCATCCCCGGATCGGCGGTTCCTCGGCGATCCGGGCGCGGCGGTGGGCGGCGACCCGCTCCCGGGTGGCGCAGCGGCGGGAGCAGTAGCGGCGTTCGGGGCCGCTGCCCTGCGTCAGGTACACGTTCCGGCAGCGCGACGCCGCGCAGCTCCCGCCGGGCGGGCGGCCGCGTTCCCACAGCAGCACGGCCAGCGCCAGGCAGGACGAGGCGATCAGCCACTCGTCCCACGGCGCGTCGTCGTCGCGGTCGAGGTGCGGGTGCCAGCCGGTGGCGCCGCCGTGGGTGGTGAGCCGCAGCGGGCCGGTGTGTTCGCGCAGCAGGCGGTTGAGGGCGGCGGCCGCACGGTCGGTGTCGGGCGCGTCGAACACCTCCCGCAGCAGTCCCGCGGCGGCCCGCAGTGCGTCCGCGTCCTGGTCCGTGAGCGCGACGGGCTCGGGTTCGCCGTGCGCGCGCAGGATCTCGGCGAGTGCGGACGGGTCGGCGGTGGCGGCGTTGATCAGGGCGGCGGCGCGCCGGGCCGAGGTGAGGACGGACGGGCGCGGGTCGGCTGGGGTGGTCGGCACGTCGGCAATGTAACGCACCTTGTGGGGTTTTCCGTTACCGACGTAGCGTCCGGCGGGTGATCAGCCGTACTCCCCTGGCCCGCTGCCTGACCGGTGCCGCGCTGGCCCGCACGGGTGACGAGATGTCCGGTCCCGCGCTGCTGCTGGCCGGCTTCGCCGCGACGGGCTCCACCAGCGGGTCCGCCGCCCTGCTCGCCGCCCTGACCGCCGCCTCCGCCCTCGGCGGCCCTCTCCTCGGCATCCGCCTCGATCGCTCCCCCCGGCCGGGCCGTCTGCTGGCCCGGTCGCTCGGGCTGTACGCGGCGGGTCTGCTGGCGGTCCTCGCCGCTCTGGGCCGGCTCCCCCTGCCCGCCGTCCTCCCGCTGGCCGCCGCCGCCGGGCTGCTCGGCCCTGCCGTGTCCGCCGGATGGACGTCCCAACTTCCGCGCGTGGCACCGCTGTTGGCCAGGTCCACCGCCCTCGACGCGATGACCTACGACGCCGCCGCGCTCGCCGGCCCGGCCCTGGCGGGCGCGACGGCGACGGCGCTCGGCGGGGACGCGGCCGTCCTGATCGCGGCGGCCCTGATCGCCGCCGCGCTGCCGGCCGCGTGGGCCCTGCCCGCCCGCGACGGGACGAGCCGCGCGGGCCTGGACGACACCGATCCGCACCCGGATGACAGTCGGCCCCGGCTGTGCCCCACCACGGCCCCCGAGCACGCCGCGCCCGGCCGCGAAGCCGTCTCCCTGCGCGCCGAACTCGCCTCCGGCCTAAGGGTGTTGATGTCCCGCCCGGCACTGGCGCGGGCGACGGTCGTCTCGGTCGGCGCGTCCGCAGGGCAGGGCATGCTGGCGGCCTGCCTGCCGCTGCTGGGCGAACGCGCCCTCGGCGGCGCGAACCGGGGCCCGCTCCTGCTGGCCTGCACGGCGGTGGCCGCCCTGCTCGCGAACGCGGTGCTCGCCCGCCGCCCGCATCTGCTCGCGCCGGACGCGGCGGTCCGGTTCGGCGCGCTGCTCCAGGCGGCCGCACTGGCCCTGGCCGCGACCGGCGGGCCGCTCGTCCTGGTGGTGGCCGCCGTTCTGGCGGGTCTCGGCGAGGGCCCGCAGCTGACCGGCCTGTTCGCCGTCCGGCACCGCGAGGCCCCGTCCCGCCTGCGCAGTCAGATCTTCGCCACCGGCGCCAGTCTCAAGATCACCGCCTTCGCCCTCGGCGCCGCGCTGGCCGGCCCCCTCGCGACCCGCTCGGTGCCCGCCACCCTGGCCCTCGCCGCCGCCCTGACCGCCGCCGCGGCCCTGTGCCGCCCGCCCCGGCGCGGGAACGCGCCGGCCGCGCGTCGCGGGGGCGGTTCGGGTCGATGAGGGTGTCGAGTGCGCAGGCCGGGTACCCGACCCGCAGGCCGGCCGGGCTCAGGCCGCGCGGTTGGTGCGGATCGACCTACCGGTGACGGTGGTCGGCGTCAGGCGGACCCAGCGGCCGTGCGCGGGCGGCTGGGGGAGTTCGGCGAGGAGGTCCGGCTCGGTGACGTAGTCGAGGGGGCCGGTCATCAGGACGCTCCAGCCCTCGCGGAGGTCGGGGTCGGCGCGGTCGACCTCGAAGGCGACCTCGCGGCCGGCGTCGGGGGCGAGGGCGCCGTCGGGGTTGGTGCGGTAGAGGACGGTGCGGTCGTGCACCACGTAGCCGACGGGCCGGACGACCGGGCCGTCGGGGCCGGTGCGGGCGAGGCGGCCCAGGCCGCTGCTGCCGAGGCGGTCCCAGCACTCGGCGACGTCGAGCTCGCCGAGGACCGGCGGTCCGACCAGCGGCGGGCCGCCGTCGGCGTGCGGTCCGGACGCGGCGTCGTGGACGCGGTCGGCGGGGCGGCCGGCGACCAGTTCCTGGTAGTCGAGGCCGCAGACGGCGGCGAGTCGCAGCAGCGCCGGGGCGTCGAAGTCGCGGCCGAGGTCGAGCACCCGGCGCAGGTAGGCGGTCGACATTCCGGCCTTGGTCGCGGCCTGCGCCTCGGTCAGTCCGAGGTCGGCGAGGCGGGCGGCGAAGCGCCGGGCGAGCCCGGTCGGTGCGCCGGCGGTGGCGGGTGCGTCGTCGGTGCTCACTTCGGTCACCTCCCTGATGGTGGCGCCTGATGGTGGCGACACCTCCATGGTGCGCGACTCCGGGCCTCCCCGGCAGAGGCCTTGGGCCCGTTTGGCTCCCCCGCGCAACCGGCCCGGCCCCCGCGCACCGCCCCGCGCACCGGCTCCGACCCGTCACGGACGGGGCCCTGTGCCGAAGGGACCAACGGCCCACCCGTGCGGGCCCCGCGACCCTGGCGGGCCCTCCGGGGTGGGGGAAGAGTGGTCAGCGACCCCGAGGCGGGCGAAGAGGCCCGCGGGGACCCGAACAGGGAAAGGCACTGCCATGACTCGTCCCGTTCTTGCCGCCGTAGACGCGTCCGTTCGCAGCCGGGCCGCCGCCCAGTGGGCCGCCCAGGAGGCCGCCCGCCGCGGCGCGCCGTTGCGGCTGCTGCACGCCTGGCCGTACCTGGGCCGCAAGGTCAACGACCTGGTCAAGATGGACGAGCTGGAGACGGGCGCGCAGACCATGATGGGCGACATCGCCCAGGAGCTGGCGGCCGCGTACCCGGGGGTGGCGGTCTCCTCGGAGCTGGTGCCGGACTCGGCGATCGACGGGCTGACGGCCGCCGCCGAGCAGGGGCAGCTGCTGGTGATCGGCACCCGGGGCCTGGGCGGGTTCCGCGGACTGCTGGTCGGCTCGGTGAGCCTGGGCGTGGCCGGCCGGTCGAAGACGCCGGTGGTGCTGGTCCGCGAGGGCGGCCCGGCCGCGGTGTCGGCCGAGCCGGAGGTGACGGTCGGCTTCGACGCGATGGAACCGTCCGACGCCGTCATGGAGTTCGCGTTCGAGGAGGCGCAGCTGCGCGGCGCCCGGGTGCGGGTGGTGCACGGCTGGGAGCTGCCGCCGACGTACGGCTACGCGGGCTGGATCCCGGTGGAGAGCGAGCGCCAGGAGCTGGGTGCGCTGGCCGTGGGCATGGTCGCGGACGCGGTCGCGCCGTGGCGGGAGAAGTACCCGCGGACGCTGGTGCTGGAGGACGTCCGGACCGGTGGCGGCGCGGCCGCGCTGGTGGAGGCGTCGGCGCAGTCGGACCTGGTGGTGGTGGGCCGTCGCACGCGGACCCTCAACATCGGCCCGAAGCTCGGTTCGGTCGCGCACGCGGTGATCCACCACGCGCAGGCCCCGGTGGCGGTCGTCCCGCACGACTGACACCCCCTCAGCCCCCGGCCCCTCCCCCGGGCCGGGTCTCCAGGCCGCCCCGTCATCGACCCACCGCCTCCGGGTCGCGGCGGGGCGGCCGCAGGTCCGGAGCCGGTGCGTTGTCACACCGGGCGGGCAGGCTGGCCGCCATGGACAACGACGAGTTCTGGCAGCTGATCGACTCCGCCCGGGCCGCGGCCACGCCCGAAGTCCCGTTCGAGCACGCGTTGGTGGACGTTCTGGCGGCCCTCCCGGAGTCGGACATCCTGCGCTACGAGGTCGCCTTCGACCGGCTGCACGGCGCGCTGTACCGGTGGGACATATGGGCGGCGGCGTACCTGATCGGCGGCGGCTGCTCCGACGACGGCTTCATGGACTTCCGGGCGGGCGTGATCTCCGAGGGCCGCGCCTGGTACGAGCGGGTCCTGGCGGGGCCGGACGTGATCGCCGAGCATCCGGCGGCGGTCGGCGAGAACCGCTTCGACGCGGAGGAGGTGTTCTTCAACGAGGCCGTCAACTACGCGGCCTCGCAGGCTTTTGCGCGCCGTACCGGCGCCTGGGAGGAGTTCCACCCGGCGTACGAGCGCCACCGCGCGGAGCAGGGCATCGCCCGCGCCCCCGGGGCCGTCGAGCCGTGCTCGGGGGAACTGTTCGACTTCGACGACGACGCCGAGATGCACCGTCGGCTGCCCCGCCTGGCCGCGCTCTACCTCGTCGACTGACCTGCACCACAGTCAAGTTGACGGATCGTCAGTGATTGAAGGAGAAGGCCAGCAGCGTCGCGTCGTCCTCCGACAGCGGGCCGGACATGTCGCGGACCACGGCGTCCACCAGATCCTGCAGGGCGGGTTCGGCGGCGTGCGCCTCGACGGCCGCGCAGAGGGCGTCCAGGCGCACGTCGATGTCCTGGTCGCGGCGTTCGATCAGGCCGTCGGTGTAGAGCAGCACGACGTCGCCGCGCCGGACGTGGGTCTCCGCCGCCCGGTAGGTGACCGTCGGCAGGACGCCGAACGGCGGGCCGACCTCGGAAGCCAGCAGGGTGGCCCGGCCGTCGCGGAGCAGCACCGGCGGCGGGTGGCCGGCGCAGATCCAGCGCAGCAGGTCCCGGTCGGGGTAGTAGCGGGAGACGATCGCGGTGGCGGTGGACTCGTCGCTCTCGTCGCAGGCGATCCGGTTGAGCCAGCCGCCGAGCGACTCCACCAGGGCGCCGGTGAACGCCAGCCCGGCCAGCGCGTGCCGCAGCATCGACATCAACGCGACCGCGTCCAGCCCGTGCCCGCGCGCGTCGCCGACCGCCAACAGGGCTCGACCGTCGGGGAGTTGACGCATCTTGAACCAGTCGCCGCCGACCCGCCCCTCGGCCGGGCGGTAGGCGACGGCGGAGCTGACGCCGAGGCCGTCCAGGGTCGCGGAGCGTGGCTGAAGGGCGTCCTGGAGGCGCTGGACGACGATGTGCTCGGCGTCGGCGCGGCGGGCCTGCCGCTCGGTCTCCTCCTGCTGCTCGCGCAGCCGGCGCTGGCTCTCGTACAGCTCGGTGACGTCCTGCAGGACGGCGCGCAGGCCCTCGATCGGGCCGTCCTCGTCGCGGACCACCTCGGCGACCAGGCGGACCCGGCGGGGGAAGCCGATGCCGTACAGCTCGGTGAGGACGTCGATGTCGGCACCGGTGGTGAGCAGCCGGTCGAGGGCGCGGTGGAGCTCGGGGCGGGCGGTCTCGGTGACCCGGGCGAGCATCTGTTCGAGGCTCAGCGTCGTGGTGTCGGCGGGGCGGCCGAGCAGGACGGCCAGGCCCGGCGAGACGTCGAGGCGGCCGTCGCGCAGGCTCCATTCGGCCCAGCCGACCCGGGCGATGCGCTGCGCGGCGCGGGCGACCTCCTCGGTGCGGTCGTCGGTCCACAGCAGCAGCAGGCGGCGGCCGAGGCGGTGCACGGTGAGCCGTTCGCGACGGCTGCGGGCGCTGCCGTCCGGGCCGGCGCCGTCCCACCGCACCGGCAGCCCGCGCGCGGCGTGCCCGGTGCGCAGCACGTCCTCGACGGCGTCCGCGAAGCGGTCCGTCCACAGCCCCGGGTAGGCCTCCCGCAGCGACACTCCGTGCCCGTCGGCGGTCTGCCGGAAGTGCTGCTCGGGGTGGTGCGGGTGGCGGAGCGCGGCGTCGTTGACCACCACCACGGCGAGGTCGAGCACGGCGCCGTCGCCGTCGCGGACGGGTTCGGCGAGCAGGGAGGCCTGCGGGACGGCGTCCAGCAGGCGGTGCAGGTCCTGGTCCGGCGGGCGGGCGAGGTCCGGGTCGAGCGCGGCGTCCGGGACGATCGGCGGCACGCCCGGGGGGAGTTCCGGCGATCGGCCCGAGTGCTCCTCGCGCAGCCGGCGGATGGTGCGGCGCAGCGCCTCGCCCCAGTCGGCCTGCTCGGCTCGCCCGTCCAACCTCCGCCCCTCTCCGCTCGGCATTCCCTGCCACTGTTCCGGCCCGTCCCGCCGCCCGGCGACCGCACCGGACCGGACGGGTGAGCGCCGCGGCCGAACCGGCCCCGCCGCACGACCCGGCCTTCCGTCAGGTCCGGGAACCCCCAGCTCAGGTGAGGCGTTGTCGGCACGGAACGATCTTCGGTTCGAGTGGAGGACCAGCATGTCAACGGCCTTGGCCAAGGGCGCCAACGCTCCCGTGCTCCGGGACGGCAAGGGCCCGACGAGCGTCCTGGTCGGCCTCGGGTGGCAGGCCGGCGGCGAGTACGACCTGGACGCCAACGCGCTGCTGTGCGACGGCGACGGGAAAGCGCTTTCCGACCAGCACTTCGTCTTCTTCAACAACCTGACCAGCCCCGACGGCGCCGTCACCCACATCCCCGACCCGGGCTCCGGCACCGACCGCGAACAGCTCCGCGTCGACCTCGGCGCGGTCGAGGAGCGAGTGCAGCGGATCGTCTTCACGGTGGCGATCTACCAGGCGGAAGAACGCCGCCAGGCGTTCGGCTCGGTGCACGGCACGTACGTCCGCGTGGCGGACGCGGCGGGCGGCGGCGAACTCGCCCGCTACGAGCTCGGGCCCGAGGTGACCACCGAGACCGCCGTCGTCTTCGGCGAGCTGTACCGGCACGGCGGCGGCTGGAAGTTCCGCGCCATCGGCCAGGGGTACGCCACCGGCCTGGCGGGCATCGCCACCGACTTCGGCATCGCGGTCCTCGCGCCCGCGCCCGCGCCCGCCGCGCCGGTTGCGCCCGTCACTCCGGCCGCGCCTGCGGCTCCGCCGATGCCCGCCGCTCCCCCGGCCGCGGTGGCTGTGCCCACGCCGACGGTGGCCGTGGCCGTGCCGGCCGCTCTCCCGCCCGAGACCCTCGGAGGTTCCCCGGTGACCTGCTTCTTCGACCCCGCGCACGGCCCCGGCACGACGGCGGTCCTGTGGTCCCCGCAGTGGGGCGTCCCGCGCCAGATCCAGTCCTGCGGGGCATGCGCGCAGCGCGTCCAGACCACGCCGCCGCCGTACTACACGGCCCCCGCCGCCGCGGGCTACCCGCAGCAGCAGGGCTACGCCCAGCCCGGCTACCCCCAGCAGGGTGGCTACCCCCAGCAGGGCGGCTACCCGGCCCAGCCCGAGCAGCAGCAGGGCGGTCGCCGCTTCGGCACCGGCGCGCTGATCGGCGCGGGCGCGGCCGGCCTGGTCGGCGGCGCGCTGCTGGCCGAGGCGTTCGACGACGACAGCCCGGACGTGGTCGTCAACAACTACTACGAGGACTGATCCCCCTCACCCTCACCCTCGCCCGCCCCCGCCTCCGGCCCCTCCCGCGCTGCCGACAACTCGCTTGCGGGAACGTACAGGTGAGGGTGTAGAAATCCAGGGCCCGCGCCAACCGCGGGCCCTGGAACAAGGGGGTTTCCGCGCCATGCGGAAGAACGTCTTCACGCGCGCCGCCGCGGCCCTGCTCGGCGCCGCCGTCCTCACGCTCGCGGCTCCGGTCGGCACCGCCGCGGCGAAGCCGCCGGCCACCGAGAGCACGAACCTGCCGAGCGGCCAGAAGCTCCTGTCGGGGCAGAGCATGATCAGCGGCGAAAGCGAGCTGGTGATGCAGTCCGACGGCAACCTGGTGCTCTACCTGGACGGTGACACCGGCCACCGCGGCCCGGTGCTGTGGGCCACCGGCACCTACGGCAACCCGGGCGCGTACGCCTCCATGCAGCCCGACGGCAACTTCGTCGTCTACCGCCAGGACGGCGGTGCGCTGTGGAGCACCGGGAGCTACGGCCACCCGGGCGCGACCGCCTCCCTGCTGAACGGCTGGCTGGCCGTCAGCGGCGGAAGCCTGTACTGGCAGAGCCACACCGGGTACAGCCCCGCCGTCGGCGAAACCAACGACACGCTCGACCAGCAGCGTCCCACGCTCGCGTCCGGCACCTGGATCGAGTCGAACTCGGTCTGGCTGCTCATGCAGACCGACGGGAACCTGGTGCTCTACCGCAAGCGCGACGGCGCGGCGCTGTGGTCCACCGGCACCTACGGCCACCCGGGGACGAACGCGTTTCTCATGGGCGCGACGAACTACCGGGCCCTGGAACTCCTCAACGACACCGCCGGCCCGATCTGGTCGCTCCCGATCGCGGGCCGGCCCGGCGACCGGGCGAAGGTCCAGGACGACGGCAACTTCGTGCTCTACGGCAGCGACGGCACCGCACGCTGGTCCACCGGCACCTGGGGCAACTGGTAACCGCCCCCTCCCCGTCTGTCGACAACTCGCTTGCGGGGACGCCCGGGTGAGGGTGTAGACATCCAGGGCCCGCGCCGACCGCGGGCCCTGGAACAAGGGGGGGTTCCGCCCGATGCGGAAGAACGTCTTCAAGCGCGCCACCGCAGCCCTGCTCGGCGCTGTGGTCCTCGCCCTCGCGACACCTGCCGGCGCCAATGCGGCGGTGCCGGCGGACCCGTACGGTACGAACCTGCTGAGCGGTCAGAAGCTCACGCCGGGGCAGAGCGTGATCAGCGGCGAGACCGAGCTGGTGATGCAGACGGACGGCAACCTCGTGCTCTATCTGGACAACGACTCCGGCCGCCGCGGCCCGGCGCTGTGGGCCACCGGCTCCTACGGCAACCCGGGCGCGTACGCCTCCATGCAGCCCGACGGCAACTTCGTGGTCTACCGCCAGGACGGCGGCCCGGACTCCGGCGGCGCGCTGTGGAGCAGCGGGACGTGGGGCCACCCGGGCGCGGCCGCCTCTCTGGTGAACGGCTGGCTGCTGATCGGCGGTCCGACCGGCTACTTGCAGACCATCGTCAGGTTCGGCCGGGGCACCGACGGCGACAGGTTCGGCCCGCTGCCCTCCACCATGGACGGCAACCACTGGATCGAGTCGAACTCGGTCTGGCTGGTCATGCATGCCGACGGGAACCTCGTGCTCTACCGCAAGCGCGACGGCGCCGTGCTGTGGTCCACCGGGACCTACGGCTATTCGAGTACGTACACGTGGGCGACCGCCAGCGGTTCGGCGAACGAAAGTGCGCTGCAGCTCTTCAACTTCGGCACCGGATCGTTCCCGATCTGGTCGATCCCGATCAAGGGCAGGCCCGGTGACTGGGCGAAGGTCCAGGACGACGGCAACTTCGTGCTCTACGGCAGCGACGGCACCGCACGCTGGTCCACCGGCACCTGGGGCAACTGGTAGCCGGCCCCTCCCCGCGAGGGTGCGCCGGCCCCGATGCTGCGCAGCCCCTTGACGGTGCACCGACCAGCACCTACCGTGCGGACACCGATGGCCCCGGGCGGGTGGCCACGGCATCCCCCCCACTCCGTGCCAGGAAGGGCGGCCGTGTTGCCCGTTCACCCGCTCCCCCGTCCCCACCACGCCGGCCCCCTGCCGGACGGTGCCGCCCCGCTCTCGGCTCTCCGGCCTCCCGGGCCGACGCTCGCCCAGGTCGCCGCGCACGCGGGGGTGTCCAGTGCCACCGCGTCCCGGGTGCTGAACCGGTCCGCGCCGGTCTCGGCGCAGATCGCCGCCCGCGTCGAGCTCGCCGCCCGCGAACTGCGCTACGTCCGCCGCCGGGCGCCCGCCGCGGCCGCTGCCCGCGACACCGGCGCGATCGCCGTGGTCGCGTTCGCGGACGTCCTGCGCTTCCACGCCGACCCGTTCCCGGTACGGCTCCTCGCGGGCGCGCAACACGTCGCCCCCGAACGGGAGTTGGTGGTGCTCACCGCCGGCCCTGGCCCGGCCCGGCCGTCGCTGGTGCGCTACCTGTGCGGCGGGCACGTGGACGGGGTGCTGCTGGTCGGACGATGGGGCGATCCCGCGCTGCCCGGGCTGCTGCAGGCGGCGGGCGTGCCCGTGGTCGCGCTGGGGCGGCCCCCGCAGTCGCAGCGCCTGGCGCACGTGGACGCCGACAACCTGAGCGGGGCCCGCGCCGCCATGGGCCTGCTGCACCGGGCCGGCCGTCGGCGGATCGCCACCATCGCCGGGCCGCCCGACACCGCCGCCGGCGCGGACCGCCTGGCCGGGTACCGCCGCGCCCTGCTCGACCACGGCGACCCGACCCGCACCGCCGTCGCGTACGGCGACTTCGGGACGCGTTCCGGTGAGCACGCGATGCTCCGGCTGCTCGACCAATTCCCGGACGTGGACGCCGTGTTCGCCGCCTCCGACGCGATGGCCGTCGGCGCCCTGCGCGCGCTGCGCCGACTGGGCCGCCGCGTCCCGGACGACGTCGCCGTGATCGGCTTCGACGACTCCCCCGCCGCCGCGACCGTCCGCCCCGGGCTGACCACCGTCCGCCAGCCCGTCGAGGACCTCGGCGCACGCGCCGTCGAACTCCTCCGCGACCCGTCCCCCGGCCGCTCCGTCGTCCTCCCCACCCACCTGGTGGTCCGTCAGTCCTGCTGACCGCCCCGGAACCCCACAGGACCCGGCCGCACCACCACACGGTCGGCCGCCGGGTCGAACCCGAGCACCGGGTGCGGGCAGTCGCCCTCGGCGCTCATCAGCACCGGCCGTACTGCTCGCCCGCGCGGAGGGCGCGCCGCTCGACGGCCGGACGCTGCTGATGGTGCTGACGCTGTCGTGGGCGCTGTTCGCCGTCACCATCGGCGTGCAGTTGCCGCTGCTGATCCGCTTCGGCTGCGCCCGGGCGAGCGTGCTGGGCTCCACCCTTCCGCCGGCGCTGGTTGATGCCGGCCGTGCTCCGCGGCTGCACCTGACGGTCGACGCCGTCCGCCCCTGCTCGCCGCCGTGGCCCTCTCCGCCCTGCTGGCGGGCCCGCGCGCCCGGGCCGGCGGAACGGGCCGAACGGCCTGGGCGGCTCCGCGCGATCCGGCCGGCCTGCGTCGGCGTCATGTACGTTTCACGCCGCCGGCGGTGCCGACCAGCGGGTTCGTCCCGCTTCTGGGTGGCCCCGTTGTCGGCCGGGTGGGCGGGCCCGCTAGCTGGTGGGCCCACCCGCGAGGCAGGAGAGTTCCCCGATGCGTCCCGTTCCCCTTGCACGCCCGGCCGCCGCCCGGCTGCCCGCCCGCCGGCGGCGGCCGCTGTCCGCGGCGGTGGCGGCCGTCGCGGTCGGCCTGGCCGGTGCGGCGCTGCCCCAACTGTCCGCCGGCGCAAGCGAGTCCGCCGCGCCCGCGTACAGCTGGAACAGCGTCCGGATCGGCGGTGGCGGCTTCGTCCCCGGCATCGTCTTCAACCAGGGGCAGCAGGGCCTGGTGTACGCGCGCACCGACGTCGGCGGCGCGTACCGGCAGGACCCGGTGACCGGGCAGTGGACCCCACTGCTGGACTCGGTCGGCTGGGACGACTGGGGCCTGACGGGCGTGGCCTCGCTCGCCGCCGACGCCAAGGACCCGAAGCGGGTGTACGTGGCGGCGGGGAGCTACACCAACAGCTGGGATCCGGCGAACGGCGCGATCCTGCGCTCCGCCGACCAGGGCGCGACCTGGCAGCGCAGCACGCTGCCGTTCAAGGTCGGCGGCAACATGCCGGGCCGCGGCATGGGCGAGCGACTCGCCATCGACCCGAACAACGACGCCGTGCTCTGGTTCGGCGCGCCGAGCGGCAACGGCCTGTGGCGCAGCGCCGACTACGGCGTCAACTGGCAGAAGGTAAGCGCTTTCCCGGTGACCGGCACGTACGCGCCGGACCCGTCGGACGGTTCGGGCTACCAGAGCGACCCGCTGGGCATCCTGTGGGAGGTGTTCGACAAGGGCAGCGGCACGGTGAACGGCGCGACCCGGACGATGTTCGTCGGCGTCGCGGACAAGCAGAACAGCGTGTACCGCTCCGACGACGGCGGCTCCAGCTGGAGCAGGATCGGCGGCCAGCCGACCGGCTTCGTCCCGCACAAGGCGGTGCTGGACACGTCCGGCGGCAACCTGTTCGTGGCGTACGGCGACACCGGCGGCCCGTACGACGGCGCGCACGGCGACGTGTGGAAGTACGCGACGGCAAGCGGGACGTGGACGAACGTCAGCCCGGTGCCGTCCTCGGACAGCTCGAACAACTACTTCGGCTACTCGGGCCTGACCGTCGATCGCCGGCACCCGAACGTGCTGATGGTGACGGGCTACAGCTCGTGGTGGCCGGACACCCGGATCTGGCGCTCCACCGACTCCGGTGCGACCTGGAAACCCTTCTGGTCGTACGGGAGTTACCCGAACCGCAACGACCAGTACACGATCGACGTCTCCGCGGCGCCGTGGCTGACCTTCAACGCGAACCCGTCGCCGCCGGAGGAGACGCCGAAGCTCGGGTGGATGACGGAGTCGCTGGAGATCGACCCCTTCGACTCGGACCGGATGCTGTACGGCACCGGCGCGACGCTGTACGGCTCCTCGAACCTGACCTCCTTCGACAGCGGCCAGAAGATCACAATCGCCCCCGTGGTGAAGGGACTTGAGGAGACCGCCGTCAACGACCTGGTCTCGCCGCCGTCGGGCGCTCCGCTGCTGAGCGCGCTCGGCGACCTCGGCGGGTTCCGGCACGACGACCTGACGAAGGCCCCGGCGCGGATGTTCACCCAGCCGGACTTCTCCTCCGGCACCTCGCTCGACTTCGCGGAGTCGACGCCCGCCACCATGGTGCGGGTCGGCGACCTCGCCTCGGGCTCGACCGCCAAGCACATCGGCTACTCGACCGACGGCGGCGCGAACTGGTTCGCCGCCTCGGCCGAGCCGTCGGGCGTGACCGGCGGCGGGCAGGTGGCGCTGGCGGCGGACGGCAGCGCCACGGTGTGGAGCCCGAAGGGCGCGGGCGTGGTGCGCTCCACCGGCTTCGGCGGTTCCTGGACGCCGGCCGCGGGCCTCCCGGCCGGGGCGTCCGTCCAGGCCGACCGGGTCGACCCGACGACCTTCTACGCCTGGTCCGGCGGCACCTTCTACGTCTCCACGGACGCCGGTGCGACATTCGCCGCGAGGACCGCCACCGGCCTGCCCACCGACTCGGTGCGCTTCAAGGCCGTTCCCGGTGCCAAGGGCGACATCTGGCTGGCCGGCGGCACCAGCAGCACCGCCTACGGCCTGTGGCACTCCACCGACGGCGGCGCGACCTTCGCCAAATCGGCGGGCGTCGACCAGGCCGACACCATCGGCTTCGGCAAGGCCGCCCCCGGCCGGTCCTACCCCGCGCTGTACGCCACCGCGAAGATCGGCGGGGTGCGCGGCATCTTCCGCTCGGACGACGCGGGCGCGACCTGGATCCGCATCAACGACGAAGCCCACCAGTGGGGTTGGACCGGCGCGGCGATCACCGGCGACCCGCGGGTGTACGGCCGGGTGTACGTCAGCACCAACGGGCGCGGCATCCTCTACGGCGACCTCGCCGGAGGCTCCTCCCCTTCGCCGTCCCCGACCACCTCCCCCTCTCAGTCCAACTCGCCTTCCCCTTCCGGGACTTGCGAGGTCGACTACGCGGTGGCGAGTCAGTGGGGCGGCGGCTTCGGGGCCAACGTGACGATGGTGAAACGGAGTTCGACGGCAATCGACGGCTGGTCGGTGGTGTGGACGTTCCCGAGCGGGCAGCAGGTCACCTCGCTCTGGAACGGCAACGTCACACAGTCCGGCGCGAAGGTCACCGTCACCGATGCGGGATACAACTCCTCGATCGCGCCCGGCAGTTCGGCAACCTTCGGCTTCAACGCCAGCTGGAGCACGGCGAACACCGCACCGTCCGCGTTCACCCTCAACGGCAAGGCCTGCACCGTCAAGACCGGCTAGTACCGGAACGACCGCGGGGGCCGGGGCGGCCCGATGGCTGCCCCGGCCCCGTTCATGAGCGGATGGTGCCGACGGGATGGTGGTACTCGGTCACTTCCAGCTGTCGTTGAGCGTCACGCTGCCGGAGGCTCCGGTGGTGTAGGTGCGGTTGGCACCGCTCTCCCAAGTGACGTTGCCCGAAGCGTCCTTGACGATGTACTTGTACTCGAACGCGGTGCCGGAGGGCAGGCTGAGCGTGAGTTTCCAGTTCGGGTAGGAGGCAGCGGACATCGGGAGTGCGCCGGCCGGGTTCCAGCTGCCGAGCTGGGCGGTCGAGCCGACAAGGTAGACGTTCTGCCCGTAGACGGTGGTCCTGTTCTCGGAGAAGGTGACCGAGACCTGGCCGGGGTTGCTGCCGGTGGCGCCCCAGCTGTCGTTCAGCGTCCCGCCGGAGGCTCCGGTGTTGGCGCTGTGGTTGGCTCCGCTCTCCCAAGTGACGTTGCCCGAAGCGTCCTTGACGATGTACTTGTACTCGAAGGCGGTGTTGGCGGGGAGTTGAACGCTGCCGCTCCACACGGGGTAGCCGGACGACGAGAGCGCGACGGCCGCGTTCGGGTCCCAGCTGCCGAGCTGCGCGAGGGAGCCGACGAGGTAGACGTTCTGGCCGGCCACGGTGGTCTTGTTCTCGTTGAACGTCTGGGTGACCGTGCCGCTGGGGTCGGTCGGGCCGCCGGACGGCGACGGGCCGGAGGACCCGGACGGCGACGGGCTGGCGGTGCCGGTGGTAGCGGTGTACAGCGCCACCGCGTCGCCCGCGTTCACGGTGACGGTGGCCTTGCCGGAGCCGTCGACGGTCACGGTCGGGCCGGTGCAGGCGGAGCCGTTGATGTCACCGTGGACGATGTCGCAGTAGGTGCCGGCGGCCAGGCCGGTGGTGAAGGTCTGGGTGACCGCGGAGCCGCTGTTGTTGATGGCGACCCAGCCCTTGCTGCCACGGCTGAACGCGATGGCGTTGTTGCCGTTGTCCCACCAGTTGGCGACGGACTGGCCGCGGGTCGCGTTGTGCCAGCCGACCATGTTGGCGATGCCCTGGTCGCGGTCGGTGCAGGTCCAGGTGTTGTTCGAGCAGTTGACGTCGGTGACATAGCCGTTGCCGTCGGCGGGCGGCGAATCGTCGCGGTTGGCGAACCGGTAGCCGGAGTAGACCTGCGGGGTGCCGTAGCCCCAGGCAAGTTCGAAGACGTGCGCCAGCCGGTACTTGGAGCCGTCGTTGTACGTCAGGGTGGTCTTGTCGCGCTCCAGGTCGTGGTTGGTCACCATGACGGCGGACTTGTCGCTCGGCTCGAATCCCCAACTCTGGCCGAACGTCTTGAGGTTGGCGATGTTGCCGGTGAACTGCTGGGAGAGCTTGGAGGCGTAGGTGAACTCCAGCACGCTGCCGTTGCCCTCGAACGCGGCGGGCGCCAACTGGCCGCTGCTGCCCGGGAAGATCTCCTGGTAGACGTACGGGCGCCCGCCCCACTGGGTGTTGTCCAGGCGGGAGACGATGTTGGCCATGTCGACCTGGGCGATGTGCTTGGCCGCGTCCACCCGGAAGCCGTCGACGCCCGCGCCGATCAGCGTGTTGAGGTAGCCGGCGATCTTGCCGCGGACGTAGTCGCTCTCGGTGTTGAGGTCCGAGAGGTTCAGCAGCTGGCACTCCTGGACCTGGGTGACGTTGTTCCAGTCGTTGATGCTCAGGTCGGCGTTGGGGCACGGCGGAGAGCCGTGGAAGTCGGACTTGGAGTAGGGCACGGCCGAGTAGCTGTAGGCGGCCGCGTTGAACCCGGACCCGCCGTACGAGGTGGAGCTGGTCTGGTTGGTGCCGGCCATGTGATTGATCACCGCGTCGGCGTACACCTTCACGCCCGCGTCGTGACAGGCCGACACCATCGCGCGGAACTGCGCGTCGGTGCCCATCCGGCTGTTCAGGTTGTACGAGACCGGCTGGTAGACGTCCCACCACGGGTGGCCCGCCACCGAGATCGACTCCTGCGGCGGGGCGACCTGCACCGCGCCGTAGCCCTTCGGGCCCAGGACGTTGGTGCACTCGCCGGCCACCGAACTCCAGTTCCACTGGAACAGGTTGGCTATCACGTCCCCGCCGTTGGGGACGGGGGTGGCCTGCGCGGCGCCCTGCAGGCCCAGCGGCAGCAGGGCTCCTGCCACCAGGGCGGCGGCGGAGACGGCCGCGGCCGGAAGGGTTCGCCGGCCGCGGCGGGTGGGGGTGGGCGGAGCCGCAACGGCTCGGCGCGCAAAGGACATGGGTGGACTCCCGGGTGGTGGAGGACTGGGGGAGGGAGGTGCCCGTCTCGACGGAGACGAGCGGTGTGACCGCGGTGGACGGGAGGCCGTCGCGGCAGTTGCCCGGAACGGAGCAGCGGGCGTCGGCAACCAGGCCGGCGCCGGCGCTGCCGCCGGCCGGGCCGGAACAGATGAATCGGGTCGCACCCGCGGGGCCGGAGCCGGATCTCTCGGCTCCGACTCCGGCGCTCCCGCCGATCGGTGGGAAGACCATCCCGTCCCGCTCGCCCCACCGTCAAGACAGTTACGCAAGAAATTTCATCGCCTTTCAATAGAAGCGAAGGCAGCTTGATGTCGGATTTGAACCTATAGATCCCTACAACAGGCCCGCGCCATCCACTGGTTCACCACAGCCGACCAGGAGACTCTCCGGACCGACTGAAAGGCCTTGCAGCAAGGTTCAGTTCGGCGCGGGTCGGTGCGCAGAGCACCGGAGCGGCCGGGCGAGTGCGTGGCGGATTCCGTGACGCACGGGAGAGGAGACGCGGTCGAAGAGCTTCCTCGCCTCGTTCATGGTGACGGGTGCCTCGGCCGGGTACTTCGGGTGAACTCTGCTGGCCCGAAAGCTAGTTGACTGCGGGCTTCCAGCCGAGCAGCGGGCCGAGTCGGGTGGCGAGGTCGGTGAGGATCTGCGTGTAGTCCTCGGGTTCGAAGGTGAACGGCAGCGCGACCGCCACCTCGTCCACCTCGCGGAACGAGGCGTTCGCGTAGAGGAGTTCGGCGAGCTGGTCGGCGCCGCCCACCAGGTCGGGGGCGAACAGCAGCCGGGCGGGGCCCTGCGGGGTGTGGGTGCGGGCGTGCCGCGCGGCCGCGTACGCCCGGTACTTGGCCCGCTGGGCGGGCGTGGCGCTGTCGGTGGGGATCACCACCAGGCCCTGCGAGACCCGGGCCCGTTCGCCGTCGGGGTGTTCGGCCCGGAAGGCGCGGATCTGGGCGTGCTGGTTGGGGTCGAACTCGGTGCCGGTCTCGGCCCGCACCACGTTGCTGGTGAGCAGCCGGAGTCCGTGCTGCCCGGCCCAGCGGGCGGAGCGCAGGCTGCCGCCGCCGTACCAGACCCGTCCGGCCAGGCCGGGCACGTACGGCTGGACGCGCGGGGAGTACGACTCGATGCCCTCGGCGCCCTGGAAAGCGCTTGCCGTGTCGCCGCGCAGCAGTCCGAGCAGCCGCTCGACCCGTCCGTAGCCGAAGTCCTCCCGGTCGGCGGAGTCGGGGTACAGCGCGTCCTTCACGTCCTCGTAGTGCGCGGGGACGCCGATGCTGACGCCCGGGTTGAGCCGGCCGCGGGACAGCACGTCGACGGTCGCCAGGTCCTCGGCGTACCGCAGCGGGTTCTCCCAGCCGAGCGGGGTGACGGCGGTGCCGAGGGCGATCCGGCGGGTGCGCTGGCCGGCGGCGGCGAGCACGGTGAGCGGCGAGGAGATGCCGTACTGGAGGTGCCGGTGCCGCAACCAGGCGCTGTCGAAGCCGAGTTGCTCGCCGAGTTCGATCAGGCGCAGCGTCGCTTCGTGACCCTCTGCGGGCCGGTGCTCGTCGAACAGTCCGATGGTCAGAAAGCCCAGCGAACGCAGTGGCCGGTCGGGGGTGGGCACCGGGTTCCTCCTTGCGCGGCGGCGACCCCGCATGGCCGCCCGTTCCGTTCCCGTCACGCTCACACACCGGGCGTGACGCGATCAACGGGCGGCGGACGATTGTCACTTGCCGTCACCGCGCCGCAATGGCGCGAAATCCTCCCACCGGGCCGGGGCCGTCGCCGGGCGCGGCTACCGTGGTGCACCAACCGTGCTGCGTCGGGTTCTTCGGGAGGGACGATGGTGCACTTCGACGGTCGGCGGGGCCTGCTGGCGGCCGGACTGCTGCTCACCGGGCTGGCCGCGACGGCCTGCTCCTCCACCCCGGCTTCGTCCCCTCCCCCCTCGCCCTCCCCTCCCCCCTCGCCCTCCCCGTCCTTCCCGTCCTCCTCGCCCTCCTCGCCCTCCGGTGCCGGCTCCGTGAGCGTCACCGTCAGCGGTCCGCCGGCCGATCCCTGCTCCGTTCTCACCGACGCGCAGGTCAGCGCGGCCATGGGCGGCACGGCGCAGCTGCTCGCGGAGGGGCCGTCCAAGGAGGAGAAGTGGGGCTGCGTCTGGGGTGCGCGCCGCTCGTACGTGGCGATCCGGCTGGTGGCGGACGATGCGTTCGCGAGGACGACGGCGAGTCCGGACCTGAAGGTGGAGCCGGTGGCGGGCATCGGCGACAGCGCCGTCCTCACCACCTACCGGGAGGACGGGCGGATGCCCGAGCTGCTGTTCACGGTCGGCGCCGCCCATTTCGCCATCGAGGCGGTCGCCGACCGCGGCGACTCGGGCCCGACCAACGCTCCGGCGGAGGCCGCGGCCGAACAGGCGTTGGCCCGCCTGGTCGTGCCGCGCCTGCGCTCGTGATTCCGCGTCAGCCCCGGTAGGTCTCCAGCAGCCGCAGCCACACCTCGCTGATCGTCGGGTACGCGGGGACGGCGTGCCACAGGCGCGACAGCGGCACCTCTCCCGCGATGGCGACGGTGGCGGAGTGCAGCAGTTCCGCGACGCCCGGGCCGACGAACGTCACGCCGACCAGCGTCTCCCGGTCGAGGTCGACGACGGCGCGGGCGCGGCCCCGGTAGCCGTCGGCGTACAGCGCGGCGCCGGACACGTTGCCGAGTTCGTAGTCGACGGCGCGCACCCGCAGGCCGGCGTCCTCGGCCTGGCGCCAGGTCAGGCCGACGGCGGCGACCTCGGGGTCGGTGAAGACGACCTGCGGGACGGCGGTGCGGTCGGCGGTGGCGACGCTGCGGCCCCAGGGCGCGAGGTCGAGCGGGCGGCCGGCGACGCGGTCGGCGATCGCCTGTCCGAAGATCCGGCCCTGGTACTTGCCCTGGTGGGTGAGCAGCGCACGGTGGTTGACGTCGCCGGCGGCGTACAGCCAGCCGCCGGGGACGTCGCCGGCGACGCCGGTGTCGTCGGTGGTGATCCAGCGGCCGGGGGTGAGGCCGACGGTGTCCAGGCCGAGGTCGGCGGTGTTGGGGACGCGCCCGGTGGCGAACAGGGCTTCGTCGGCGGGCAGTCGGGTGCCGTCGGACAGGTCGAGGGTGAGGGTTCCGTCGTCGGCGCGGTGCACGGCGGTGGCGGAGACGCCGAGGCGGATGTCGACGCCGGCCTCGCGCAGGCCGTCGGCGACCAGTTGCCCGGCGAAGTCCTCGGTCCGGTCGAGCAGTCGGTCGCCGCGCACCAGCAGCGTCACCTCGCTGCCCAACGCCCGCCAGGCACAAGCCATTTCGACCGCGACGACGCCGCCGCCGACCACCGCGAGCCGCCCCGGCACGCTGCTTGCCGAGGTGGCCTCCCGGCTGGTCCACACCTTGGCCTCGGCCAGCCCGGGCAGGTCGGGCAGCGCGGCCCGGGTGCCGGTGCAGACGGCGACGGCGTGCCGGGCGGTGAGGGTGCGCCGCCCGCCGTCGGGGGTCTCGACGGTGACGCGCCGCTCGCCGTCGAGCCGCCCGTGCCCGCGCACCAGGTCGACGCCGACGGACTTCAGCCAGGCGACCTGTCCGTCGTCCTTCCAGTGCGACGCGAACTCGTCCCGCCGCTTCAGCACCGCCCCCGCGTCCAGCTGCCCGCGAACGGCCTCCCGCGTCCCGGCCAGCCGCCGGGCGTCCGCGAGCGCGGCCGCCGGCCGCAGCAGCGCCTTGCTGGGCATGCACGCCCAGTACGAGCACTCACCGCCCACCAGTTCGTGCTCGACGATCGCGACCGTCAGTCCGCCGGCCCGCGCCCGGTCCGCCAGGTTCTCCCCCGTCGGCCCCGCCCCGAGCACCACCAGGTCGTAGCTGTCGCCGTCCGCACCCATCAGCCGCTGCCCTCCCGCATCCGTCGATCCGCGTCACGCACCGCGCTTGTGACGCCCCGTCATGCCCATTCGTACACCACGGCCCGCCCCGAACCCACACGCCTCACGGAACACCACCCGCCCACCCCGGCCGAACCGATGCGTGGCCACACCTCGCCCCCTCGAATTCCCCCCCGCTCTACCATTGCCCCAATTCGCCTCACCCGCACGGCCGTTCCTTACCTATGGGCACAATGGCACGCCCCCTGATGCCCGTTCGACCATTGCCTCCGCCCGCGTTCGCCACGCGCCGGCCGGGTGACGCAGCGCCCAGCGCAACGTCGGCCCGGCATCGGCCGTCCGCAGGAACTCGCCCACGGCGACCTCGCTCTCCGCATCGCACACCGTCCGCCACGCAGCCACTGCCGCCACCACATCCGCGACGGACCTGCCGAGCTCGACGTCCCGCGGCCGACAACTCAGCCGAAGCCGCCCGTCCTTGGTGTCCCCCAGCACCAGGCAGGCCAGCCGCCGCCCGACCGGCGGCCAGTCACGGTCCGCAGGGTCGTCCGAGACGTCCGTCGAGTCGATGAAGCCGGGCGCGCCACCCACCACCGTGCGCGTGTTGGGGCCGTAGTGCCGATGTGTGACCACCACGCACTCCACGAGGTCACCCTTGGCGAAGTCCGAACTCTTCACCGCATCCTCCCCGGAATCCCGGCCGCCGGCCGACTGGTACCCTCACCCACCGAAAGCCGCCGCCAATTCGGTGGCCACAAACAGGAATCCCCTTCCCCGCCCGACGCAATGCCAGCCCCCCCCTGCACTCCAGAAAGCTCCCCCATGACCAAGCAGCCCCCCAAGCAGCCCCCCATCCCTCCGCTCAACGCCACCATCGCCAAGGGCGGCCGCTTCGGCGACCTGCGCGGCTGGCAACTCGTCCTCACCCTCCTGCCCCTCGCCCTGCTCTTCCTCGGCGGCGCAATCGGCGGCGCGATCGGCGCCCTCGGCTCGCTCAGCAACGCCGCCATCGCCAAGAAGAAACTCTCCACCCCCATCACCGCCCTGGCCATGCTCGGCGTCACCCTCGCCTGCGCCATCGTCGCCTTCGCCGCAGCCGCGCTGATAGCCGGCGCATTCACCGAGTAACGAGAAGAGGTCGCTGAGGGCCGGGTTGACCACCTTCCGGCCGATGGCAAGGGTGTCCCGGTCGGGACGGTACGATCCTTCGGCCTCGGCCGCCGGGTGAACGAAGTTGGGACAATCGCGCAGGACTTGACCGAACCGTTCGGCCGGGACGGCGCTCTGCGCGACCTGAACGGCGCTGCGTGCGGCGGCCCCGAACTGCGCGGCGCGCTTCCCGGTGCCCTTTCCGTACGGCGCCATGCGGCGAGCGCGTCGAGCACGTGGGTGCAGCGTTGGCCGCGCTGCCGCCCGTCGGCGACGAGTACGACCTCCGATTCGCCAATTCCGATGCCGCCGACGGCTGGGACCACCTCGGCCGCCAGGCAGCCGGCAACCTGCGCCGCGCCTTCGAGAAGCTCCGCACCGATCCCCGCGCCACCGACCGCCCCGACCGCCAGCACTGCTTCAAGGGCAAGCTCGGCACCGGCACCTTCAAGGGCCAGGAACTGGAGCGCCGGCAGTACGAGGTCACCGGCGGCGGACGCATCTGGTACCTGCTGGACGACGCCGGTCGAACAGCCTGGATCACCTACGCGGGCACCGGCCGTCCGAAGGCCACGGACTGAGCCGACCCGCTGCGCCACAGTGTCACGGGTGGTCGGGGGTCAGGCCCGGGGTGGTGGGGAAGAGGGCGGAGGGGTCGGTGGGGGCGGGTTGGTGGGTGGGTTCGGTGCCCGGCGGGACGAGGATCTGGGTGGCGGTGAGGAATTCGGCGAGGGGGGCGGTGGAGGCGAGGACGGTGGCGCGGGTGGCGTCGGCGCCGCGGAAGGCGAGGCGGATGCGGCCGTTGGGCCAGGGGCGGATGCGGACGGCGCCGTCGCCGGCGGGGCCGGCGAGGCCGGCGGCGAGGAGGTCGCGGGCGATCAGCCAGGTGACGCCGCCGTCGGGGGTGCCGTCGGGGAAGGTCAGGCGGACGGCGTAGGGGTCGCCCGGGTGGTAGCCGACGACCATGACGCGCCGCCCGCCGGTCGGGCCGAACACGTGGACGGGCAGGTGGCGTTCGACGCACGTGCGCATCAGGCGGGTCTCCTCGTTCCGATGTCCGCAACCGCCTTCCCCGGGTGGGGTGTTGCATGCGTCCGAAGCGCGGACGGGCGGGCCCACATGGTACGGCGTGGGCGGGGCATCCGACGGTCCTGGCGGTACCCGGCCCCGGGAGGTCCGATGACGGAGGAACACCGCAGCACAGTGACGCGAAGTGACGCGCCGCCGACTGCAACGGGAAAGCGTTTTCCCGTTGCAGTCGGCGGCGTTGCGGACGGCGGCGTTCGACGACGGCGTTACGGTCCCCGACGTTGCGGGTCTCGGGCGCGCCGTCAGCCCTGCTTGATCGCGGAGATGTCGAACTCCAGCACCACCTTGTCGCCGACCAGCACCCCGCCGCCCTCCAGCGCCGCGTTCCAAGTGACGCCGTACTCCTTGCGGCTGATGGTCACCGAACCCTCCAGCCCGACCCGCAGGTTGCCGTACGGGTCGACCGCGTTGCCGGTGTACTCGAAGTCGATGGTGACGGGGCGGGTGGTGTCCTTGATGGTGAGGTCGCCGGTGACCCGGTAGTCGGTGTCGGAGCGCTGCTCGACGGACGTGGTGCGGAAGGTGATGTCGGGGAAGTTCGGCGCGTCCAGGAAGTCGTTGGTGCGCAGGTGCTGGTCGCGCTGATCGACGCCGGTGTCGATGCTCGCAGACTTGATGACCAGCTGGCCGGTGGACTGCGACGGGTTCGCGCCGTCCAGGTGCGCGGTGCCCTCGAACTGGTGGAAGGCGCCGCGCACCTTGGTGACCATGGCGTGGCGGGCGACGAACCCGATCCGGGTGTGGGCGGGGTCGAGGACGTAGTCCCCGGTGAGCTCGGGCAGGCTGACGGTCATGGTCTGCGCTCTCCTCGTGACGGCGTGACGGCGTGGTGGCCTGGCGGCCGGACGGCCTGGTGGTGCATGGCGGTGCGACGACGACGGGCGCACCCACCGGGATGCTCCGCCCGCTCGCCGCCGCCCGTCCACGCTAGGCGCTCGCCCTCGCCCGACCCGGATGTGACACACCGTCACCCCGGGCCGGTCCCGCCCGCCGGCGCGAATCGGCCGAAGCGAGCCGGCCGAGACGAACCGGCCGAATCGGGTCAGCCGAAGCGGCCGTTCACGTAGTCCGCGGTGCGCGGGTCGGCCGGCGAGGTGAACAGGCTCTCGGTGGGGCCCGCCTCGACGATCCGGCCGGGGGTGTCGTGCGAGGCGAGGAAGAACGCGCAGGACTGCGAAACCCGCTGCGCCTGCTGCATGTTGTGGGTGACGATGACGATGGTCAGGCGGTGCCGCAGTTCGGCGATGGTCTCCTCGATGCGGCGGGTGGAGGTCGGGTCGAGCGCCGAGCAGGGCTCGTCCATCAACAGGATCTCCGGGGAGACCGCGAGCGAGCGCGCGATGCACAGGCGCTGCTGCTGGCCGCCGGAGAGCGCGCCGCCGGGCGTGCCGAGCCGGTTGCTGACCTCGTTCCACAGGCCGGCCTGGCGCAGGCTGGACTCGACCAGGTGGTCGCGCTCGTCGCGGCTCGCCTTGATGCCGGCCAGCTTCAGCCCGCTGATCACGTTGTCGTACAGCGACATCGCGGGGAACGGGTTGGGTCGCTGGAACACCATGCCGATCCGGCGGCGGACCTCGGCGGGGCGGCGGCCGGTGGCGTACACGTCCTCGCCGTCGAGCAGCACCTCGCCGGCCAGCGCCGCGCCGCGCACCATCTCGTGCATCCGGTTGAGGATCCGCAGGTAGGTGGACTTGCCGCAGCCGGACGGCCCGATCAGTGCGGTGATCTCGCCGGCCCGCATCTGCAGCGAGACGCGTTCCAGCACCTTGCGCTGCCCGAACCAGGCGGTCAGGTCGCGGGTCTCCAGCCCGGACAGCCCGTTGGACGGCCCATGGGAAGGCCCGTTGGACGGACCGCCCGACGGCCCGTCCGACGGACCGCCGGGCACCCCGCCGGGCACCCCGCCGGCGGGCACCGGCGGCAGCGGAATCGTCGGCGGGTCGGTCGTTCCGTCGCCGAACTCGGCTGCGGGGTAGGGGGGTTGTGCGGTCTCGGTCATCGGCGGGCGGATCCTCTCCGGCGGTCAGGAAGGCAGGTCAGTAGATGTTGGGCAGCAGCGCGGCGGCGTTCTCGTACACCGCCCAGAACAGCGCGGCGAGCACCGGCGCGAAGCACAGGTAGCTCGCGCTGCGCCGCCAGTGACGGGCCGCGAGGCCGGCCGCGACGACCACCAACAGCAGGGCCAGCGACCAGAGTTGGAGCGCGGAAAGGGCGCCCTTGTCGGCGGCCAGGGCCTTGTCGGTGGGTGCGGCGGCGGGGCGGCGGGCGCCGAGCGGCTGCGGGTCGCCGTCGAGGCGGGCGCCGATCAGCACGGTGCTGGTGGGGATCCAGGAGGAGTCCCCGGTGACCAGCACCAGCCGGTTGGGCGCGCTGTCCTTGATCGGGTGGTCGCCGTCGCCGGAGGCGTTGACGGTGTAGTGGAAGCTGCCCTGGCCGGTGGTGATCTCGATGCCGTCGCCGGGCCGCAGTCCGGCGAGGCCGGCGAAGGGCGCGCCGAACGCGGTGGAGCGGCCGAACAGCACGGCCACGCCGGGCTGTCCGGGCAGCACGGTGTCGCGTCGGTGCCCGGGTCCGCGCATCAGGTCGCGTCCGTTGGTGCCCTCGACCACCACGGCCTGGTGCAGCCCGAGCGCGGGGATGTCCAGCACGGCGAGCGGCGCGCCGTCGGTGGTCGGCCCGGTGGGCGCGGTGGCCTTGCCGAGCTGGTCGCGCAACGTGGCGTACGCGGTGGACTGGTGGCGTGCCTCCTGAAGCCCGGAGAGGCCGAACAGGTAGCCGGCGAAGCCGAGCAGCACCACGGCGGCGATCGTCACCGACCAGGCGACGCCCAGCAGCCGGCGTCGCCCCCGCCCGGGCTCGCGCACGGCGGCGGCAGTCGCGGCAGCAGTCGCGACGGGAGTCTCAACGGGCTTGGTCATCAAGGGAGTTGTCATCGGGGACCCGCCGCGGTGTTGCGACGGCGCCACCAGGCGGCCAGCAGCGGCGGGACGGTGACCACGCCGAGCAGTTCGAGCGCGGTGAGGGTGGACAGCAGCCAGTCCTGCGGGCGTCCGCCGAGCGCGACCACCGTGCCGGGGACGTTGCCGCCGCCCGAACCGCCGCCGTTGCCGGAGTCGGAGATGACTTCGCCGGTCTGCGGGTCGACGGCCTGTCCCCCGTTGCCGCCGCCGGTGCCGCCGCCCGTCCCGTTGCCGCCACCGCCGCCGTTCCCGCCGCCGTTCCCGTTGCCGCCCGAACCGCCGTTGCCGCCACCGCCGTTGCCGCTGTTGCCGGTCTTCACGGCCTGCCCGTTCTGGACGGTGCAGTCCAGCGGGCTGCCCTTCTTGTCGCAGGGGCTGGGCTGCGGGGCGTTCTTCAGGACGATCAGCTGGCCGCCGGAGTCGAAGGTCGGGTTGGGGCAGTTGGAGAGGGTGTTGGGGTCGACGGGGCTGGCGTTGCCGGGGATGTGCTGGGTCTGCAGCAGTCCGCCGCGCACCAGGTTGCGCGGGATCGGCGAGTAGCCGAGGTCGTCGGCCTCGCGCTGTCCGGCGCACAGCACGTACGCCAGGTAGCGGCTGAGCGCGCTGCCCTTCTGGTCGTTGAACTTGGGCGTCACCGGCAACGGGGTGCCGGCCCGCGGCACGATCAGGTAGCTGTAGGAGGAGATCGGGTAGGAGCGCGGGTCGTTGTTGCTGTAGACGCCGTCGAGGTTCTGCTGCAGGTAGTCGGGGTCGGAGGTGGGGGTGTTGTCGTCCACGCCGCGGATCCTGGCGGCGGTCAGCGCGACGGCGACGTTGGAGGCGCTCGGCAGGGTGTAGTACCCGGCGGGGTTGAGCACCTTGACGACGGGCCAGCCGCTGCGCTTGGCGAACGCGTACTCGTCGTAGCCGATCGCGCCGATGCCGGTCGGCGACTGGATGTAGCTGGCCACCACGTCGGAGCCGTTCTGCGCGGTCATCCGGCCGGCCGCCGGGTAGAACTCGGTGTAGTCGCCGCAGCTGACGCCGTTGACCTGTTGGCAGTAGGCGTCCCACTCGCTCTTGTGGGTGTGCTCCATCCAGCGGGTGAACTGGGCGCTGGCGCCGGAGCCGTCGGAGCGCACCACCGGCGTGATCGGGATCTTGGGCAGGGCCCGGCCGTAGTCGGCGGTGATCTTCGGGTCGTCCCAGGAGGTGATCTTGTTGGTGAAGATGCCGACCACGGTGTCCGGGGACAGCCGCAGGTCGGTGACCTTCTTGCCGCCCACCTCCAGGTGGTACATCAGCGCGGTGCCGCCGGCGGTGATCGGCACGTACGAGTAGCCGTACACCGGGTTCTCCGGCTGGCCCTGGCCGTTGCTGGCCCCGCCGCCTCCGACGCCGGTGTCGGCCTTGGAGCGGAACGGCACGTCGGAGGCGGTGAAGTCGTCCTGGCCGATCGACCACTGGACGCGGCCGGCGGCCGAGCCGCTCGCGGTGAAGTCGATCTCGATGCCCATGGGTTGGACGTCGCGCCGCCACTGGTCGATGGCCGGCCCGGCCCAGCTGGAGCCGTCCGCCTTCAGCGAGGTGGCCGCGTACGCGGGTGAGGCGCCGAGCAGCGCGGCGGGCAGGGCGAGGGCGGCGGCGAGCAGCGCCGACGTCAGGTGACGGAGTCGCACGGGGCGGATCTTCCTTCTCGTACCGAAGAGTTGACGAGGCATCAGTTCGCCACCTGCGCAGCCTGGTTGGCAGCGGAAGCAGTGGCAGCAGCAGCGCGCAGCGGGCGGCGGGTGCGGCGTTCGGTCGGGGTGCGGTGGCGGCCGAGGACGCGGGCGGTGACGAACAGGATCAGCACCACGGCCATCAGGGTGAGGCCGCCGGCGAAGGCCCGGGCCACCATGTCGGGGTAGGGCTGCTTGACGTAGTTCCAGATGAACAGCGGCAGGCTGGCCTGGTTGTCGTGGAAGGCGTCCAGGTTGAGCCGGGTGGTGAAGCCTGCGGTGAGCAGCACCGGGGAGGTCTCGCCGACGCCGCGGGCCATGCCGAGCACGACGGCGGTGGTGAGGCCGGGTCGGGCGGTGGGCAGGACGACGTGCCAGACGGTGCGCCACTGGCTGGCGCCGAGCGCGTAGGACGCCTCCTTGAGGGTGCCGGGGACGAGCCGGACGACGACCTCGGCGGCGCGGGTGACGATGGGCATCATCATGACGGTGAGCGCGAGGGAGGCCGCGAAGCCGCTCTTCTCGACGCCGAGGGTGAGGATGACGACGCCGAGGACGAACAGCCCGGCGACGATCGACGGCAGTGCGGTCATCGCCTCGACCAGCACCCGGACGGGCTTGACCAGGCGTGCGCCGCGCCGGGTGCTGCCGGATTCGACCAGGAAGACCGCGGTGAGGATGCCGAGCGGCACGGAGAACAGGGTGGCCATGCCGAGCTGTTCGAGCGAGCCGACGACGGCGTGCAGGCAGCCGCCGGAGGTGATCGGGTCGAGTGCGGCGGTGCTGCGCATGGACTCGGTGAAGAAGTTGAGGTGCCGGGCGGCGTCCAGGCCGCGGTAGAGGACGTAGCCGATCTGGTCGCCGATGACGGCGAGCACCAGCAGGCCGGAGCTCCAGGCGAGCGCGGTGGCCAGGCGTTCGCGGACGGTCAGGGCGTCCCACTGGAGGCGTCCGGCGACGGCGTAGAGGGCGAGGAACAGCAGGTACCAGCAGAGCAGGAAGCCGAACGCGCCGCTGAACGGCAGGATGCGTTCGTACAGCAGCCAGTCCAGGGCGAGCGAGCCGCCGGCGGCGCCGGCCAGGGTGAGGACCTCCTCGCGGGTGACGCCGCCGAGTCGGATCCGCTGCTGCTCGGGGAGTGCGTCAGGGGCGGGGAGTGCGTCAGGGGCGGGGAGTGCGTCAGGGGCGGGAAGTGCCTCAACGGCGTTGCCGGGATGAGTGGTTGACATTGCGTGGCCTCCGGTCAGTCCGAGGTCGAGGCGCCGGACCGGGACCGGCTGATGATGAACCCGGCGGCCACGTTGACCAGCAGGGTGATGGCGAACAGCACCAGTCCGGCGGCCATCAGTGCGGACAGCGAGAGGCTGTCGGACTCGCTGAAGCGCAGCGCGATCAGCGAGGAGATCGAGTTGCCGCCGTTCTCCAGGACGTGCCAGGAGAGCCGGAACACCGGCGAGATGATCAGTGCGACGGCGATGGTCTCGCCCATCGCGCGGCCGAAGCCGAGCATCACGGCGCCGATCACGCCGCCGCGTCCGAACGGCAGCACGACGGTGCGGACCATGCCCCAGCGGGTGGAGCCGAGCGCGTACGCGCCCTCGCGTTCGCCGGCGGGGGCCTGCGAGAACACCTCGCGGCTGAGCGAGGTGATGATCGGGATGATCATCAGGGAGACCACGGTGCCGGCGATGAACGTGGACGAGGTGTAGGAGGTGGCGATGTCGCCGGTGCGGACCTCCAGGAAGGGCAGCGCGCCGCCGACGTGGACGGCCAGCCAGCGGCAGAAGCCGACGATCCGCGGCTGCAGGAAGAACAGGCCCCACAGGCCGTAGACGATGCTGGGGATCGCGGCCATCAGGTCGACCAGCGAGATCAGCGTGGGCCGCAGCCGGACGGGCGCGTACTCGGAGATGAACAGCGCGGCGGTGAGCGCGACCGGCACCGCGATGCACAGCGCGATGACGGCGATCAGGATGCCGTCGGGCAGCACCGCGGCGATGCCGAAGGAGTGTGCGGCGGTGCGCCAGCGCTGCTCGGTGAGGAAGGACCAGCCGACGGCGTCGAACGCCTCGGTGCCGCGCAGCAGCAGGAAGAACGCGATCAGGCCCATCAGCGCGAACACGGACAGGCCGGCGGCGCGCAGCAGGCCGCGGAAGGCCCGGTCGGCGGGCGAGGCGGGGGCGCTGATCGGTCGGGGCCGGTCGGCTTCGGGTGGTGGGACGCGGGTTTCCGTCGGCTGGACGGCGGCGGTCATGGTGTCAACTCTCCGCGCGGTGAGGGTTCCTGGGGTGGTCGAGGGTGGCCGGGCGGGCGCGCAGGGGCGCCCGCCCGGCGGGTGCGGTCAGCCGTTGCGGCGCAGCAGGCGGTCGCGGAGGCGGCCGGTGCGACGGCGGAGTTCGGCGCCGGCGGGGGTGCCGCCGAGGAGCAGGGCGGCGGGTCCGCCGACCAGCAGGACGGCTCCGGTGGCGAGGATGACGGGCAGCAGCAGGCGGGCGAGGCCGGCCCGGTCGGCGGCGGCCTGGCCGACGGCGGTGGCGCCGAGGGTGGGCGAGGCGCTGCCGCTGGGCTTGGCCCCGCCGCCGGCGCTGTTGTCGCCGGGGGCGTTGTCCCCGGCGGGGGCGTCGGCGGGGTTGCCGAGTGCGCCGGCGCCGGGGTTGCCGGCACCGCCGCCGTTTCCGCTGCCGCCGCCGGAGTTGCCGCCGTTGCCGTCGCCGCTGCCGTTGCCGGGTGCGGTCTGGTTGCCGGGCAGGGCGCTGTCCTGGGCGGCGACGTGTCCGGCCGCGGTCTTCGCCGCCGCGATCTGACCTGTCGTCAGTCCGCCGAATCCGACGGCGAGTTGGCCGGGCTGACGGCCGTAGATCTGCCCCTTGGCGGGGTCGGTGACGGTCCGGACGAAGCGGGCGATGGCGGCGGCCTTGTCCGGGGAGACGCCCTGGGTGGGCAGCATGGCGTACTGGACCATGGTCAGCGGGTACGCCTTGGCGTCCTTGGCGTATGCCGAGTCGGCGTCGCCGTACGGGAGTTGCTGGGTGCCGGTGGCGGCGTCGACGGGCATGTCGGCGGCGGCGGCCTGCATGGAGGCGATCGTCGGGGTGGTGAATCCGCCTGCGGGGTTGGGCAGTTGGGCTTCGGGCAGGCTCATCGCCTGGGCCTGGCCGGCGTCCATGACGGCGAACAGGGCGCGCTTGCCGTTGTCCTGGCTGATGCACTTGGCGTGCTGGCCCTGGACTTCGTCGGGGTTCAGGCAGGACGGCCGGACCTCAAGGGTCATTCGCAGGACCTGGCCGAGGCCGCCGAGCACCGGGTTCCACTCGTACTGCTTCCAGTTGGGGCGGCTCGGCGGGCCGGTGAAGTCCTGCGGCTGGAAGGCGTCGACGGGGAAGCCGGGGTAGCTGGAGCGCAGGTACTTGGCGTCGATGTGCATGCCCCACGGGTCGGCGGCGCCCTGGAGGAACTGGGCGGCGTCGGGGTCGGCGGCGATCCAGGTGGTGAGGCGGGTGACCAGGTCGGTGGTGCCGCCGACGACGATCGGGGCGGTGGCGGCGAAGGTGCCGCCGGCCAGGCAGCCGGGCCAGGTCGGGCCGTTGTCGCCGCTGGGGTTGAGCTGGAGGAACTCGGGGTCGGCGAACAGGCAGACCGGGTTGCCCTTGACGCTGTCGGTCTCGTCGCCGGCGTCGAGCCGGTAGCTCTGCGTCAGCATCTTGGCGAGCAGCCGCTGGTTGAGTTTCAGGGTGCGGATCTGCCGGTGGCTGGCGCCGTCGTCGACCAGGAAGACCACGGAGACGGCGCTGTTGGCGAGCGGCGCGTACGTGTACGGGCGGGCCGGCGGGTCGCGGTCGGGCACCGAGGTGAGTGCGATGTCGCCGCCGGCGCGGCGCAGGAACGCCGAGCGGGCCTGCGGTTCGCCGCCGCCGGAGGTGTACTGCACGGTCAGCGGGTCGTTGCCGCCCTGGCACAGGCCGGTGCGCCACTGCTGGACGGCGCGGTCGGCCATCTCCAGGCCGATCGCGGAGAAGTCGGCGTTCTTGGCGGCGCAGGCCGCCGGGGTGGGGCCGAAGTTGAGCGGCACGGTGACGTGGTTGGCCCAGGCGCAGGCCTCGCCGCTGGCGTAGCGCTTGCCGCCGGTGTTCTCGACCGCGACGACGTTGTCGCTGGCGGTGTTGAACAGGCCGTCGGAGTCGCCGGAGTGGTCGTCGCAGTTGATCTCGCCGGCCGGCCACTGGTAGGCGCCGACGGAGTCGCCGCCGTAGTTCGCCTCGATCACCAGCGAGCACTTGTGGGCGGGGTCGCAGCCGAGGGTCTGGCTCTGCTGCGCGGTCCACACCTCGATGTCGGCCTCGCCGCTCCCGTCGGGGCGGGTCGCGGCGATCGCCATGTTCGACGGGAACTCGGGCGTGGTGGTGCCGGGCGCGGGGAACGGCTGCAGGAAGCCCTTGGCCGGGTCGGCGTTGTACAGGCTGGAGCCGTAGCAGTCGGTGATCTGCGGCTTCTCGCCGCGGCACTGGTAGATCCGCACCGGGTAGCGGGCGACCTTGTCGAAGCCGGAGTTCCCGTGCGGGTTGAGCACCACGGGGACGGGCTGGAAGTCGGCGTCCACGGTCGGCGTGAACCCGCTCCAGGTGACGTGCAGCACCTGGTTGCCGAGGCCGCCGGTCGGTGTGACGGTGACGGATCCGGCGGGGCCGGTGGTCCAGGTCAGCGGGTCCCAGCGGGCGGGCCCGGGCACGGTGGTGCCGGCGGCGGCCTGCGCGGGCTGGACGCCCGTCCCGCCGAGCGGCAGCAGCACGGCGGCCGCACCGAGCGCCCACGTCAGGACGGCCGCCAGCCAGGCCTGCAACGGTCGTGATCGGGTTCTGGGCCCTGACGGGCGGACTCTCATCGGCGAAGCACCTCCGGCGACGGCGCACCGGAGCAGGCACGCACGGATGACAGGGAGCGGAGCGACGGCGTTCGACGCCTCCGACGATATTCGGCCAGTGACGTCTGTCCGGGTGCTGTCCACCAGATGTACGAGGCCCCAATTAGTGCTCGAATCAAGGGAACTGACGTGTCGTCAGCGTCCGAAAACGCGCGCACCGCCCGACCGGACGGGTCGGGCGGTGCGGGTGTGGCGCACGGTGCTGCTGTGACGGCTCGTCAGGAAGCCGGGGTGTAGGACACGGTGAAGGTGCCGACGCTCTGGCCCGCGGTGAAGAACGAGGTGCGCAGCTTGCTGTCGAGGAACTGCGCGCCGGCCGGGTCGAGCGTCAGCGAGGCGGCGTTCAGGTTCTGGGTGGCGCCGGTGCGGGTGACCACGGTCTCGCCGGCCGGGGCGAACAGCGCGACGGGGGTGGTGGAGCCGTCCGGGACGCCGGTGACCTGGTAGCTGTCCGAGGAGAACGACAGCTGGCGGAAGGCGACGGCACTGCCGGTGCGGGCGTCGACGAACAGCAGGCCGCCGCCGAACTGGACGCTGCCCCAGAACTCGGCGATGTTGCCGGATCCGCCGGTGACGGGGAAGCTCGCCGACAGGCCGGTGCTCGGGTCGTAGCCGGCGGTCGCGGTGGGCAGCGGGACGGCCACGATGCCGGCCTGGGCGGCCTGCTGGAAGAACGCGTTGCTCTCGTGGATCACCGCGTTGCCGGCGGCCGGCGCGGCCGAGGCGGTGGTCGCCGAGGCGACGCTGGCGACGAGGGCGAGGCCGGCGGCGGCGGCGGCGATCCGGGCGTACGTGCGGGACATCGTGGCTCCTTCAAACTGGGTGCGGGGTTCTTCGCGGTGCGGCTTGCTCGCGGTGCGGCTTGCTCGCGGTGCGGCTTGCTCGCGAGGCGGGGTGCTCGCGAGGCGGGGTGCTCGCGAGGCGGGGTGCAGGGTGCGTCGTGCACGGCGGGTCGGCCGTTACGGGGCCGCCGCCCGTCCCGCGTGGCTGCGGGACGGGCGGCGGGGGTGGCAGGTGGTGCCGGGGTGGCGGGGTGTCAGTGGATGATGACGCCGCAGCCGGTGGCCGGCAGGTTCAGGAAGCCGTAGCTGGCGATGTCGTTGCGACCGGCGGTGGAGCAGATCCAGCCGCCGTTGCTGAAGATGGCGCGCAGCGCGGTGCCCTGGGTGGTGGTGGCGGTGTAGTCGGCGTCGCGGACCACGTTGAACAGCACGCGGCCGTAGCTGCCGCCGGCGAACGCCGGGTTCAGGGTGTTGGTGGCGGTCAGCGGCGTGACGCCGTTGATGTTGCGCAGGGTCAGCTGGCCGGGGGCGTCGGTGGCGGTGGTGTGGCCGTTCAGCTGGCCCACGTAGTGGCCGACCGAGTACGGGAAGATCGCGTCGAGGTTGCCCGTGAACGCGGAGTCGGTGCCCTCGTTCTCCTCGGGGCCGCTGACGACACAGTTGCCCGGGGTGATGTTGCCGAGGGCCTGAAGGAAGAACGAGCGGGTGCCGGAGCCGCTCTGCGGCAGGTACGCCTTGATGGTGCCGGCGGTGCCGCCGAACTGCGACCAGTCGGTCTTGGCACAGGTGTAGATGTCGACCAGGTTCGCGGTGGTCAGGTTGGCCGGGGCGTGGCCGTTGACCGTGGCGGACCAGGTGACCGCGTCCTTCGCGAAGGCGATGAAGTCCAGGGTGGACGGGTCGGTGGCCTGGGCGGCGCGGGAGGAACGGGCGAAGTCCAGGGTGGCGTTGGTGTTGGCGGCAAGCGCGCTGATGCCGGCGCCGGAGCCGTTCGGGCGGGCGATCGTGGCGCCACCGGTCTTCGGGGTGATCGGGCTGGTGCCGGTGGCGTCCCAGCTGTACAGGCGCGGCGTGGTGGTGTCGGTGGCCGGGATCGTCGCGTTGTAGTCGGCCGAGAACTTGGTGAACAGCGCCTGCGTGGTGTCCGAGCCCACGCCCACGATGTCCTTCGCGGCGGGGGTCACGGTCGGGTCGGCGCTGGCCGGAACGGCGGCGACGGTGGTCAGGGCGGCCGTGATGGCAACGGCCGCGAGCGCCTTGGCAGCGGTGTGACGCATGGTCCTCTTCCTCCGAGGGGGATCGTGCCTCGCTGGACCGGACCTGGCGGGGTCCGGTGCCGGAGAGCTCCGCGGCTTCCCGGCGGGAGTGATCCTCGTCGTCCCGCACCGCCGCCCGGAAGCCTCTCCCGGGCGGCCCGCCCCGTCGGCCGCGCTCCGGCTTCCGCATCAACTCCGCTGGTGGGGGCGACGATTGGCGGTCCTTCACCGGACCTCCCCGGCATGGACACGTTCTTCTCCAGGTGTGCCCACGGGGGTACCTCGGCCATCTCCGCTTCACCCCAGCACCACCGACCCCGGCCGGACGTGCACGAACCCCTCGGGCGACGGTCCCGCACCTCTCGACGAGCCCGACTCACCAGGGGTTCCCGGCCGTTCGGCGCATCCGCTGGACGTGCTCGACGCCCTGCAGGAAGCCGGTGACGCTCTGCCGGCACTGGTCGCGCCGCAGATAGCCGCGGGCGCTGCGGGCCACCGGCTCGCCGCCGCCCGCACCCGCCCGGGTGGACCGGGCCGGCAGGTACGCGGTCCACGTCCACTGCCGGTCCTCGCGCTGGCTCAGCACGAACCGCAGGGCGGCCCGCTCGGCAAGCAACTCGGCGACCCCGGAGGCCAGTTCGCGGTCCGTCCGGTAGCCGCGGACGGCCGCGGCCAGCCGCCGCCCGTTCGCGGCGACCAGCGACCATCCCGCCCGGCCGTCCGCGCCGCGCACCGGCACCAGCCGCGGGCCGCGCCCCGACTCCGCCCTCTGCCGCGGCCCGTCCCCCCGCCCCGGCCCGTCCCCGCTCACCGTCCGCCCCCGGGCGTACCGCCGGGCACCGCCGCCTCCGCCATCCGGGCCAGCAGCGCCGCGAACCGGCGGAACGCGTTCTGGCACGTCGCGTAACGCTCGTACGCCCGACTCGACGTGACCAGCGGATTGCCGCGCGCCCCGGGCACCACCCAGGTCCAGCCCGGCCCGCCCCGCACATGGGTGATCCGCGCCACCAACGCCGGCCCCAGGGCGACGAGTTCGGCGAAAGCCCGCTCGGCGTCCGCGGCGGAGTCGTAGACGGACGAGGAGACCGCCACCACCCGCCCGTTCAGCGCCTTCAGCTGCCACTGGAACCGCCCGTTCGACGCCCGTTCCGTGAACAGACCCTCCCCGCGCACCGCCCGCCACCCCCCGGATCTCCGCCGGCCCGAGGCCCGTCCTCGGCCGCAGCACCGCATGGCGAACGATCCGGCTTCGACACGAACCGGACGCACATCGTCACGCTGCGAACGCTATGTGTGCACAGACAATGTCCGGAAGCGGAATGCCTCCCGAGCTGTCTCTGTTCGCCCCGAAGTTCTCCCTTGTTAATGCGTTGCCCATCCCCGCACCAACGCCGCGCCCGACGGCACCGCCGACCAGGCCGCCACCCGCGCCGCCCGCACGGCCCATCGTGGTGCCGGTGCCATCGTCCCCATCGCCGCCCGTCCTCTTCTCGGCCAGCCACCGGCCCGCCCAGGACTCTGCTGCCCGCCCCTGCCCCGGCCGCAGATGTCGAACGGCCATCCCCCGGACACCCGATGTGCCGATCGGCACACCCGCCGCCGCCCCCACGGCCCCTAGGGTGATCACATGAACGGGGACCTGGGGGCAGCCACGCGCACACGTGAGCGCCCCACCATGCCGAATCGACCGACGCCAGGCCCGCCCGAGGCAGCGTCATGAACGCCGAACTCGCCCGGGCCGCAGCCCGGTTACCCGCGTCGCCACCTGTGCTCGGCTCCACCGCCGAACCGGCCGACCCACGCTTCCGGACAGCCCCGTGAGCACCGAACTCGCCTGGGCCGCAGCCGGGTTGCTCGTCCCCGCCGCCGTCGTCGGGTGGACGCTGTGCCGTCCCCGGCGGGCCGGAGCTGTCGCTGCGCTGTCGATCGTGCTCAGCTGCGCCGCCGGGTGGGCCGGGCCGTACCGGGGCGGGGCGCCGGTGGTGGGGCTGGCCGGGGTGGTCGAACTCGGCGTGCTGCTGGGCCTGGTGGCCCTCGCGGCCCGGAACGGCCGGGGGTGGGCGGTGGCGTGGCCGGCGCCGGCCGTGCTGGGGTGGCCGATGCGGTTCGTCGGGTTCGAGCCGCCGCTGCTCGGCTTCGGTGCCGTCGCCGTTGCCGTCGCCTGCGCCGTCGGTGGGTACCTGCGCGCGCTCGACCGTCAACGCGAGCTCGCCGTGGCCGCCGCCCGGCACGCCCAGCGGCTCGAACTCGCCCACGACCTGCACGACTTCGTCGCCCACGACGTCAGCGGCATGGTCGCCCTGGCGCAGGCCGGAGGCGTGTTGGCCGACCGGTCGCCGGAGCGGGCGGCCGAGCTGTTCGGCCGGATCGAGCAGGCCGGGCAGCAGGCTCTCTCCTCCCTCGACCGGACCGTCGACCTGCTGCGCACCCCCGATCGGCAGGCCGCCCGCGCCCCGCACGACAGCCTCGCCGAACTCCCCGAGCTGGCCCGACGGTTCACCGCCACCGGCGGTCCGGCCGTCCAACTCGCGCTCGCCCCGGGCCCGGTGGGACGCGAGTGTGCCGCGACCGTCCACCGGATCGCCGTCGAGGCGCTCACCAACGTCCGCCGCCACGCCCCCACCGCGCGCGCCGTCCGGATCGAACTCGCCCACCGGGCCGACGAATTGCGGCTGATCGTGCACAACGACGGCCCGCCCGCCACCCGCCGGACCAGGCCGCGTGGCGGTCACGGCCTGGCCGGTCTCGCCGCCCGGGTCGAGGCCCTCGGCGGTGCCTTCCACGCCGGGCCCGTCCCGGACGGCTGGCAGCTCACCGCCACCTTCCCCCGCACCCCCACCCCCACCCCCACCCCGACCTCGGAGACCCCGTGACCATCCGGATCCTGCTCGCCGACGACCACGAGGACATCCGCAGCGCGTACCGGATCATCCTCGACGCCCAGCCGGACATGCAGGTCGTCGCCGACGCCCCCGACGGCCGCACCGCGCTCCAACTCGCCCGCCGGATACGGCCGGACGTCGTCCTCGCGGACATCCGCATGCCGCACCTGGACGGCCTCGACCTGACCCGGCAGCTGGCCGGACCGGACGTCGCCGACCCGATCCGGGTGGTCGTGGTGACCACCTTCGACCTCGACGAGTACGTCCACACGGCGCTCAGCAACGGCGCCACCGGGTTCCTCCTCAAGCGCTCCGGCCCGGCCCTGCTCGCCGAGGCGGTCCGGGCGGCGATGGCCGGCGACACCCTGATCAGCCCGCAGTTGACGATCCGCCTGCTGCGGCACTTCGCCCCGCCGGTGCCGTCCCAGCAGGCCCCTCGCGAGTCGCTCAGCCCGCGCGAGCGGCAGATCGCCGTGCTGGTCGCGGACGGCGCCACCAACGCGGAGATCGCCGCCGAGCTGTTCCTCTCCCCCGGCACCGTCAAGAACCACCTGGCGAACATCCAGCGCAAGCTGGGCGCCCGCAACCGCGTCGGCGTCGCCGCCTGGTCGCTGGCGCACGGCCGCCAGCTCACCTGACCGGTGCGGTCAGTGGAACAGCTTTCGGCCGGCCGGGGTGAGCGCCCAGTCGCCGAGCAGGTTCTCGCCGATCCGCACCGCGTAGAGCACGCCGCCCGCCCCGAAGTGGAACGCGCCGATGGGCGCGTCGCGCTCCTCGCCCGTGTAGCAGAGGGTCTTCGGGGCGTCCGGCGCCGGGTCGCCGTACACCACCGACGGCGGCCCGAACTCGCCCAGCACGTCCGCGAGTCGGCGCTTGTCCTCGGCCCAGTCGAGGACCCGGTCGAGCAGTTCCCGCAGTTCCTCCTCGCCCAGCGCCCGGTCCAGCCGCAGCCAGCCCCGCCGGTGGGCGTCCTCGCCGTACTGGGAGGCGACCAGCGGCGGGTCCGCCTCGGCGAAGCTGTCGCGCAGCAGGGCCGAGACGGTGCGGGTGGTGGTGTCGGGGATCCACGCCGTGCCGCGCGCATCGTCCGGTTCGGTGGCGGCCAGCGCGTTCAGCAGCTCGACCACGGCCGCGGTGCCGCCGAGGAGTTCGGGCTGCCGGACGGCCTCGTTGAGGCTGTCGAGCAGCTCGGACCGCCGGTCGGTCGGGGCGTCGGGGGTCGGCCGCTCGGTGTCGGCGTGGGTGACGGTACTCATGGGGTCCAGTGTGCCCGCCCGTCGCTCATTCGACGGCAACGGGGCAGCTCATCCGCCTGCGGTGGTCCAGTTCCCGTTCGGGGCCGGTGAGTTCGAGCGCCACGGTGTGGCGCACGTCCGCGCTGGACGCGGCGAGTCGCAGCCGCAGCTCGCCGGGCTCGACGATCCGCCGCCCGTCGGGGCCGGTGAACGAGGCCAGGTCGGCGTGGAAGCGGAAACGGACCCGACGGCTCTCGCCGGGGGCGAGCGGGACGCGGGCGTAGCCGATCAGCCGGGCGTCGGGCCGGGTGGTGCGGGCGACGGGGTCGTGCAGGTACAGCTGGACGGTCTCGATGCCGAAGCGCCCGCCGCTGTTGCGGACCGTCACCTCCACCTCCGTGCCACCGTCGGTGGGGAGTCGGTGCCTCGGGTCGGGTCCTGGCGTCCACTCGAAGGCGGTGTAGGACAGGCCGTGGCCGAACGGGTGCAGCGGTGTCGGGTCGAGGTTGCTGACCCCGTTGGCGAGGCCGAGCGGCGGCTGCAGGTACGTCCAGGGCTGGCCGCCGGGGTCGCGCGGGATGCTGACGGGCAGCCGTCCGGACGGGTCGGCCGCGCCGGCCAGGACGGCGGCGAGGGCCGGCCCGCCCTCCTCGCCGGGGAAGAACGCCTGCACGGCGGCGGCGCAGCGCCCGTCCCAGCGGCCGAGCGCGTACGGGCGGCCGGTGAGCAGGACCAGCACCACGGGGGTGCCGGTGGCGAGCAGCGCGTCGATCAGTTCGCCCTGGACGCCGGGGAGTCGGAGGTCGGGGGCGTCGCAGCCCTCGCCGGAGGTGCCGCGTCCGAACAGCCCGGCGCGGTCGCCGAGGACGGCGATGCACAGTTCGGCACCGGCGGCGGCCCGCACGGCCTCGTCGAACCCGGCCCGATCGTCGCCGTCCACCTCGCATCCGGCGGCGAACTCGATCTCCGCGTCGGGGAGTTGATCGCGCAGTGCGTCGAGGACGGTGGGGATGGCGAGGCCGAGCGGGACGTCGGGGTGGTGGGTGCCGACGTGGCTCGGGAAGGAGTAGCAGCCGAGCATCGCGAACGGGTCGTGGGCGCGCGGCCCGACCACGGCGATCCGCCGGGCGCCGGGGGCGATCGGCAGCGTGCCGGCGGGGTTGGCGAGCAGCACGACGGACTGTTCGGCGATCCGGCGGGCGAGGGCGCGGTTGGCGGGCGGGTCGAGGTCGATGCTGCCGCGGACGTCGTCGGGTGCGGTGTCGGGGCCGCAGTCGGCGGGCAGCGCGGGCGGCAGCGGGCTCCAGCCGGGGTCGAGCAGGCCGAGCCGGCACTTCTGCAGCAGGACGCGGCGCAGCGCGCGGTCGACCAGCCGTTCGGGGATGCGGCCGTCGCGGACGGCTTCGACGAGGCGGTCGCCGTAGGCGCGGACGGTGGGGAGTTCGACGTCCACGCCGGCGGTGAGGGCGAGGCGGGCGGAGTCGGCGCGGTCGGCGGCGACCCGGTGCAGGGTCTCCAGGAAGCCGATGCCGAAGTAGTCGGCGACCACGGTGCCGGTGAACTGCCAGGTGTCGCGCAGCAGTTCGGTGAGCAGGGCGGGGTCGGCGGCGACCGGCAGGCCGTCGATCTCGGCGTAGGAGTGCATGACGGAGTCGGCGCCGCCTTCGTGCACGGCCATCTCGAACGGCGGCAGCAGGACGTCGCCGAGTTCGCGGGCTCCGGCCCGGACGGGGGCGAGGTTGCGGGCGCCGGCGGAGGCGGAGTAGCCGACGAAGTGTTTGAGGGTGGCGACCACGCCGGCGGAGCGCAGTCCGCGGACGTAGGCGGTGCCGATGGTGGAGACCAGGTAGGGGTCTTCGCCGATGGTCTCCTCGACGCGTCCCCAGCGCAGGTCGCGGGCGACGTCGAGGACGGGGGCGAGGCCCTGGTGGATGCCCATCGAGCGCAGGTCGCGGCCGATCGCCCGGGCCATGTCGGCGATCAGTTCGGGGGCGAAGGTGGCGCCCCAGGCGAGCGGCACGGGGTAGGCGGTGGCGCCCCAGGTGGTGAAGCCGGCCAGGCACTCCTCGTGGGCGACGGCGGGGATGCCGAACCGTCCGGCGGCGGTGAGCTGCTGCTGGGCGCGGGCGAGGGCGAGCGCGCCGACGGCGGGGTCGACGGGGGCGGTGCCGAAGGAGCGGGTGAGCTGGCCGAGACCGTGGACGGAAAGCGCTTTCAGGTCGACCGGGTCGCACATCTCGTTCTGGTGCGGGGCGACGCCGTCGCCGCTCGCGTCGGCGCCGACCCAGACGCCGTACAGCTGGGCGGTCTTCTCCTCCAGGGTCATCCGGGCGATCAGGTCCTCGACCCTCAGGTGCGGATCCTGCGCGGGGTCGCGCCAGGGGTCGGCCGGGTGCGGATCGGTGGCGGCCGGTGCGGGCTGGGTCGTCATCGGACGTCTGGTGTCCTTCCGCTGCTGGGTGGTTGACGCTCTCGCGGGTGGCTCCGGAGGGCCCGGCCCTTGACGGCGCCGGGGGCTCAGGCTCTGGCGGCACCGGGGGCTCAGGCTCTGGCGGCACCGGGGGCTCTGGCGGTGCCGGGGGGCTCAGCCCTTGACCGCGCCGGCCATGCCGCCGACGATGCGGCGCTCGGCGAACACGAAGAAGCCGAGGGCGGGCAGCATCGACAGGGCGGTGTAGGCGAGGATGCCGGCGGTGTCCTGCGAGTACTGGGACTGGAAGGAGGCGACGCCGAGCGGCAGGGTGAAGTGCGACTGCTCGTTGAAGACCAGCATGGGCAGTTGGTAGCCGTTCCAGGAGCCGAGGAAGGCGAGCACGGCGACGGTGACCAGGGCGGGCCGGGCCAGCGGCAGCGTGATCCGCCACAGGAAGCCGAGCCGGGAGCAGCCGTCCACTGCGGCGGCGTCCTCCAGTTCCCCGGGGATCGCGGCCATGAACGGCCGCAGGATGACGATCGTCACCGGCAGCCCGAACGCCGCCTCGGCCAGCGCCACGCCCAACCAGCTCTCCAGCAGGTGGAGTTGGCGCAGCAGCAGGTAGACCGGCAGCGAGGCGACGCCGAGCGGGAAGAGCAGTCCGGCGGTGAACAGGGTGTGGATGCCCTCCCGACCGCGGAAGCGGTAGCGGGCCAGCGCGTAGGCGGCGGCCGCGCCGAGTCCGCAGGTGAGCACGGTGACGGTGACGGCGATCAGGGCGCTGTTTCCCATCAGCCGCCAGAACATCGAAGAGCCCAGCACCTTGCGGTAGTTGTCGATCACCCAGGGGTGCGGCAGGCCGGTCGGGTCGGCGTTCAGCTGCGCGTTGGTGCGGAAGCCGCCGAGCACCACGAAGGCGATCGGCGCCAGCGTCACGCCGGTCACCAGCAGGGCGGCCAGGTAGCGACCGGGGACGGCCAACCGGTCTGCCGTCACCGCCCGTCGGTCTGTGGCGGCGGGCATCAGTCCACCCTTCCGGTGAGCGCGCCGTAGGTGTCGCGGCGCAGCGCGAACCGCTGGTAGGCGAGTGCGAAGGCGAAGCAGACCGCGAACAGCACCACGGCGACGGCGCTGCCGTAGCCGAACTGGTAGCGGCGGAAGCCGCGGTCGATGACGTAGGTGGCCATGGTGGCGGAGGAGCCGGCGGGGCCGCCGAGCGTCATGATCCAGACCAGTTCGAAGAGTTGCAGTGAGCCGATCACCGACAGGAAGATCCAGATCCGGACGGTCGGGCCGAGCAGCGGCAGCACCACCTTGCGGGTGGTCTGCCAGGCGGAAGCGCCGTCCAGGGCGGCGGCTTCGCGCAACTCCGTTGGCACGCCCTGGAGTCCGGCGAGGAAGAGGATGATGCCGAAGCCGAGGTACTTCCAGGTGGAGACCGCGAACAGGGTGTAGAGCACCAGGTCGGGGTCGGCCAGCCACTGGTGGACGAGGGAGTCGAGGCCGATCGAGCGCAGGGCCCGGTCGACGGCGCCGCCGGGCTGGAGCATCACCAGCCAGGCCACGGCGGTGATCGCCTCGGAGAGCACGTACGGGGTGAAGGCGATCAGTCGCAGCAGGGCCCGGCCGCGCAGGCGGCCGTTGAGCAGCAGAGCGAGGGCGACGGTGAGCGGCAGTTGGACCGCCACGGACAGCGCGGCGAAGACCAGGTTGTGCCGGACGGCGCCCTGGAACACCGGATCGGCCAGCGCCTTGCGGTAGTTGGCGAGTCCGACCATCCTGCTGGGCGGGCCGAAGCCGTTCCAGTCGAAGAAGCTGTAGTAGACGGCGGCGGCGATCGACACCAGCACGAACAGCGCGAGCAGGGCGAGCGCGGGGCCGAGCAGCAGGGCGAGTTCGGCCCGGGTGCGGGTGCGGGTGCTGGTGCGCCGCCGGGCGGGGCGGCCGCGGGACGGGGTGGCGGAGCGGGCCGGGGCGGCGGCCCGCTCCTCGACGGGGCTCATCCTCAGCCCGCCGCGTTCACCGCGCGGGCCACCGAGCCGGCGTCGCCCTTGCCCGCGAACAGGTCCGCTGCCGCGTCGTTGAGGGCCTGGCCGACGGCGGTGGGCAGCGCGACGTCGAAGTACACCTGGATGTAGCTCGCTCGGGCGTTGTAGTCGAAGATCTGCTTGACCACGGGGTCCTTGATGGCGGCGACGGCCGCCGGGTTGACCGGGATGGTCGCCGCGCCGGAGTTGACCAGTTCGGTCTGCACCTCGGCGCCAGTCAGGTACTTGAGCACCTGCGCGCAGTCGGCGGCGCGCTTGACGGTGCAGGAGAAGCCGTCGCCTCCGCCGAGTGCGACGGTCGGGTCGCCGGCCGCGCCGGTGACCGCCGGGAACGGGAACCAGCCCAGCTGGTCCTTGTAGGACGGGTCGGCGGCCAGGCCCTGCATGACGCTCGGGTTCCAGTCGCCCTGGAGTTCCATCGCGGCCTGTCCGGCGGCGACCAGGCCGGCCGAACTGCCGCTGCCCTGCTGGGCGGGGGTGCCGTTGAAGCCGTCCTGGAACGGCTTCAGGGCGATCAGGTCGAGCACGTCCTGCCCGGCCCTGGTGAAGCACGGGTCGGTGAACTTGGCTGCTTTCACCGAGGACTTGAGGGTGTCGACGGCGCATTCGCGGACGGCGAAGTAGTCGTAGTAGAAGGCGTCCGGCCAGCGGTCCTTGCCGCCGAGCGCGATCGGGGTGCTGCCCGCGGCCTTCAGTTTGCCGATGTCGACCTTCAACTCGTCGATGGTGGCGGGCGGTTGGGTGATGCCGGCGTTGCCGAACAGGTCCTTGCGGTACCAGAAGCCGACCACGTGCGAGTCGTAGGGGACGCCGAGCTGCCTGCCGTCGGCGGCCCAGCCCTGGGCGGCCGGGCCGAGGTCCTTGATCCAGTCGGCGGTGAGCGATGTCAGGTCGGCGACCCGGCCGGACTGCGCCTGGGTGGCGAGCAGGCCGCCGCCCTGGTTGAAGTAGATGTCCGGCGGGTTGTCGGACTGCAGGGCCAGCGGGACCTTGGTGGGGAACTGCTCGTTCTGGAGCGGCACCACGTCGAGCTTCGAACCGGCGTGCGCCTGCCGGTAGTTGGCGGCCGCGTGGTCCCACACGGTCTTCAGCGGGTCCTGGGTGCCGTTGTGCCACCAGGTCAGCGCACCGCCGCCGCTCCCCGAACCGCCACTGCCGCAGGCGGTGAGCAGGGCGAACGCGGTGGCGGCGGCCAGCGCGGCCGCGGGCAGGCGTCTGCGAACGAACATGGTGCGGGCCTCCTGGGGCAGGGAGCAGCTCGAAAGTTTCGGGAACGGCGGCGCGGATGGTGCCGGGCACGGTGCACTCAACGCCGGGGCGGCGGCGCTGAGCTGCGGAGCAGCCCGTCACGCGGAGGTGCGGCCGGGGACGATCGAGCGGGTCGAATGTTTCGCGCTCTGCTCGAATATTGCGAGGAAGCTACGGCGGCCGGACGGGCGAGTCAAGACCTCCGACCGAACCGGGCCACCGTTCGCACACCACCCCGCCCGGTCCGCCGGGAGCGCTACTATCCGTGCTATGAGCGCCGCTGAACTCGAACCCGACCCCGCGCCGACCCTGTCGGAGATCGCCCGGGCGGCCGGCGTCTCGGCGCCGACAGTTTCGAAAGTCCTGAACGGACGGGCCGACGTCGCGCCCGCCACCCGCGCCAAGGTCGAGGAGATCCTGCGCCGCACCGGCTACCAGCGCCGCCGCACCACCGCCCCGCCGTCCCGACTGCTCGACCTGGTCTTCCACCAGCTCGACAGCGCCTGGGCGGTGGAGGTGATCCGCGGCGTGGAGAACGTCGCCCGCGACGAGGGCCTCAGCATCGTGCTGTCCGAGTCCGCCGGACGGCTCACCCCCGGCCAGACCTGGGTGGACGGCGTCCTCGCCCGCCGCCCCGCCGGAGTGGTGCTCGTGCTGTCCGACCTGGACGCCGCCCAGCGCGACCAACTCACCAGCCGCGACATCCCGTTCGTCGTCCTCGACCCGGCCGGCGACCCCGCCGACGGGGTGCCCGCCGTCGGCACCGGCAACTGGCAGGGCGGCCTCGCCGCCACCCGCCACCTGCTCGACCTCGGCCACCGCCGGATCGCGATGATCTCCGGCCCGGCCGGCATGATGTGCAGCCGCGCCCGGGTCGACGGCTACCGCACCGCGCTGGAGACCGCCCGGCTGCCGGTCGACCCCGAACTGGTCCACGCGGGCGACTTCCACCACGAGGCCGGGTACGCCGCCGCCCGCACCCTGCTGACCCGCGACGACCCGCCCACCGCGATCTTCGCCGGTAACGACCTGCAGGCGCTCGGCGTGTACGAGGCCGCCCGCGAACTCGGCCTGCGGGTGCCCGAGGACCTCTCGGTGGTCGGCTTCGACGACCTGCCGCTGGCCCGCTGGGTCGGCCCGCCGCTGACCACCGTCCGGCAGCCGCTGGTCGAGATGGCCGAGACCGCCGCCCGCCTCGCCGTCGGGCTCGGCCGCGGCGAACGCCCCGCCGCCACCCGCATCGACCTCGCCACCAGCCTGGTCGTCCGCGCCTCCACCGCGCCGCCGCCCGTCCTCCCGTGATCACCAACTGCCGTGTTCCGCCGATCCGTTGACGGCGGTTCCCGGCTCCCCTACCGTCGTCCGGGACCTCGCCGGAACATTCGCCCCTCACTCGAAACTTTCGAAGCGCTCCTCCCCCGCTCCCCGGTGGCCGGGCACACCCGCCCTGCACCACGCCCGGCCACCGGCACCACCCGTCGACCTCGCGATCAACGCGCAGTCAGCGCCGGACCACCTTGCGTCGATTGACCGGATCGTTGTACGAGGACGATTTCCGACATCCCGTCACATACGCAATCAGGTTGCCCGTGACCGGAGTTGACTTGTGTGAACAGTGTGGAGAAATTGGTGCCGCCTCGGGCCTTCCGCGGCGTGTCTCCGAACCCGTGCGCCAGTGAGTGAGTAGCTACATGCGCCACCCCAGAGGCTTCCGCGCCGCCGCCGTGACGGCCGCCGTCGGTCTGATGTCCGTGCCCGCCGTCTACACGGCCTTCGCGGCGAACGGCACCACCTACACCGTGAACCTGCACCAGGCCAAGGACCTGCCGATCACCGCGGCGGCGTTCGGCGGTCACGGCGCCTGCGCCACCGTCCCGAAGAACCAGGACGGTTGGCACTTCGTCCTCTCCGGCAACAGCACCGACTTCGTCAAGCTCACCGTCACCTTCGAGCCCGGCGGCCAGAAGGTCGTCACCGACTTCGGCCCGCCCAGCAGCAAGCACGCCTATGTCGGCTCGGCCAAGGGCGCCAAGCTCACCTCGGCGGTCGCCGAGGTCCGCGGCGACGACGTCAACAAGCTCAACTTCAACCTCGGCGGCACCTGCCCCGCCACCGGGACCACCCCCTCGCCGTCACCCACCCCGAGCAGCAGCCCCTCACCGTCGCCGTCACCGTCACCGAGCACGTCGGCCAGCCCGTCGCCGTCGCCGTCGCCGTCGCCCAGCGCGTCCGAGAGCCCGTCGGAGTCTCCCTCGCCCAGCGGCTCCCCCACCGAGTCGCCGTCCGAATCGCCGTCGCCCAGCACCTCGCCCTCGGAGTCGCCGTCGCCGTCGCCGTCCCCGTCGGCCGAGCCCAGCACCAGCCCCTCACCGTCGCCGTCACCCTCGCCGTCGACCGACCCGACCGAGAACCCCTCCCCCGAGCCGAGCACCGGCCCCTCGGAGTCCCCGTCCGGAACCCCGGGCCCGACCGCGGACACCTCGGAGCCGGGAACCACCGCCACCCCGACGGACGACAGCCTCGCCTTCACCGGCACTGACGTCCTCGGCACCACCGCCGCCGGCCTCACCCTGATCGGCGCCGGCAGCGCCCTGCTGCTCCGCCGCCGCAAGGGCACCCACCGCTAGCGCAACCCCCTTACCCGCAACGCGAGTTCACCGGTCAGAGCCGCATGAGCCCGGCGGCGGTCGGCCGGAATCCGCACCGGCCGTAGAAGTCCTCCGAGTGCGGCTCGTAGTCGACGTGCAGCCACTCGGCACCGTGCGCCCTCGCCTCGGCGGCAGCCGCCCGCACCAGCCGCACCCCGAGCCCCCGCCGGCGCTCGTCCGGATGCACCGTCGTGTCCAGGATGAACGCGTGCACACCACCGTCACCCGCGACGTTGACGAACCCGACCAGCCGCCCACCCCGCCGCGCCGCAACCCAGGTCGGACTGCGCGCCAGCACCGGCACGAACGAACTCGGCCGGTGCTCCGGCCACGACGCGCCGAACAACTCGTTGAGCTCGGCATCCGTCAGACCGGGTCGCACCGCCAACACCGCATCGCCGGCCTGCGCCGAATCACTGATCGCCATGCCGAGCAGCCTGCCACGCACGCACGGCCGTGATCGCCGCTTCTGCCCGGCGGCGCCAACTGCTAGTACCAGGGCCGGGTGTCCTGCGTGGGCAGGGGGCGGAGGGTCGGCCAGTGGTCGAGCAGGCGGGCGGACAGGGCGGCCGCGAGCTTTCCGGTCGTGTGCAGGTGGTCGTGGTCGCGGGTCATGGTGGCGAGGACGCCGAGGCGGTGGACGAGGCGTTCGCGGGCGGTGATGTAGCCCCAGGTGAAGTCCTCGGTGGGGACGCGGGCGAGGTGATCGGCCGTGCCGCGGTGGGCTCGCTCGACGAGGGCGTCGCCCTGGATCAGCCAGGCCGCGCAGGCGTCGGCGAGGTCGCCGGGCACGTCGCGGCCGGTGAGGGTGCGCCAGGTGGTGCGGTAGACGTTCTCGACCTCGGCGAGCGGCGCGGCGGTGACGGACATGGCGCACCAGCAGGTGGGGAAGCCGATGCGGAAGTAGGCGAGTTCGACCAGGCCGTTGCCGAGCGCGGCCCGTTCGAAGTCGACGAAGCGGACGCCCTCGGCGGTGCGCAGGTCGTTGCCCGGGCAGGGGTCGCCGTGCAGCAGCGCGTGGTGCGGGGCCGGGTCCAACCGGCCCAGCAGAGCGCCGAGTTCGTCGTCGACCCCGGGCGGTACGGGCACGTCGAGCGCCCGGGCCAGGGCGAGGAAGGACTCCGCGTCGGCGGCCGTCGGCCCCGACCAGGCCGGCAGTGCGCCCGCGTCGGCGGGCCCGGTCAGGGCGTGCAGCCGGGCGAGCGACTCGGCGTACCCCGGCATCCAGTCGTCCATACGCCCGAGGTCCTCCACGTACTCGAGGACCATCACCCGCGACGCGACGTCCGTCGCGAGCACCGCGGGCGCGACGGCGGGCGCGGAGGCCCGCCCCGCCAGCCGCAGCCCCGCGACCTCCCGCGCGAAGCGCGTGTCGGCGTCGGCGGCCGCGTCCCCGCCGTCGGTGATCTGCTTGACGACGACCCGCTGCCCGTCCGCCAGCCGCACCCGCCACACCCGTGATCTCGGGCTGCTGTCCAGGAGCTTGGACTGCTTGGGGGCGCCGACGGCGGCACGCAGCACCTCGTTGAAAGGAACTCGCTTCAGCATGCCGACGAGCCTAGGCCTCTTCCCGGGCCCGCCGCCGGGGAACAGCCGCCCGGGAACAGCCGCTGGGGAACAGCCGAAGCGGATTCAGCGGCCGGGGAACAGCCGAAGCGGATTCAGCGGCCGGGGAACAGCCGAAGCGGATTCAGCGGCCGGTGAAGACGATCCGGTTGCCGTCCGGGTCGGCGACGGGCAGGATGCGCGAGCTGGTGGCGGGCCGGGCGCCGCCGTGGTCGATGCCCGCGGCCGTGAGACGGGCGAGGCGGGCGTCGAGGTCGGACTCGTCCAGGACGACGGTCGAGTGTCCGGCGCGGTCGGGCTCGGCCCAGACCTGGACGCCGTACGTGTCGGCGAGGTGCCACTCGACCAGGCCGGGCATCGGTCGGGCGTCCGGGCCCCGTCCGAACAGGGCGGTGTACCAGGCGACGGCCGGGTCCAGGTCGGTGACGGTCAGCTGGGCGAGCAATCGTCGGATCGTCATGTCGGTTCTCCTGTCTCGTTCTGGAGGTGGGCGCCCAGCGCGTCGAGCCACGCTCCGGTGCCCTGCTCGCGCCAGCTCGGCTCCTCGTTGTCGTTGAGGAAGGCGCCCTGCTCGGTCAGGACCAGCAGGGTGCCGCCGCCGGCCCGTGCGAGGAACTCGACCGTGGTCAGCGACACCGTCGCCAGTTCGCTGCCGGCGCTGAGGGTGGAGGTGTAGACGAGCTGCCGGTCCGGGACGATGTCGCGGTACCAGGACTCGAAGACCAGCTCCGGGCCGTCGGCACGCCGGGCCCGGTTGATCTCGCGGCCGCCGACCCGGAAGTCCAACTCGTGGGTGGCGTCCGCACCGGAGAACCAGCCCGCCTTGGCCTGCGGATCGGCCCACGCGGCGAACACGCGGGCGGGCGGGACGGGGTATCGGCGTTCGAGGCAGAAGGTGGCGTGCGTGATGGTTTGCGTAAACTGACGGTCCGTCATGTGCTGCTCCTGTCTTCGGAGTCGGCGGTCAGCAGGCCGCCGAGCCGGTCGAGTCGCGTCTCCCAGGCGGTGCGCCGGGCGGCGAGCCATTCTTCCGCCGCGCGCAGCACGGCCGGCTCGATCCGGCAGGTGCGGACCCGGCCGACCTTCTCCGAGCTCACCAGCCCGCAGTCCTCCAGCACCTGGAGGTGCTGCATCACCGCGGGCAGCGACATCGGGTAGGGCTCGGCCAGCGCACTGACGGACGCCGGAGCCGCGACCAGTTGCTGGACCAGATCCCGCCGGGTGGCGTCCGCCAGCGCCTGGAAGACCCGGTCCAGATCCACCTGTTGCTTAGGCATGTACTTAACTGTCCGCCCATATCCTCGAACAGTCAAGAGGACGGTGAAGTATCGGCCCGGCTCAGCCGGTGCCCGACTGCCAGAGCGCCGCCGGGTCGGCGTGGAGGCGCTGCACGGTGGTGAGGGCCGCGCCGAGGACGGGGCCGCGGCGGGCCAGCGGGGAGGCGCGCAGGGCGTCCTCGGGCCAGGGGCGGACGCGGATCAGCGCGGCGAGTTCGGTCCGCATCGCGGGCAGCAGCCATCGGGCGAGGTCGGCGTACGCGCCGCCGAGCACCAGGGTGGCCGGGTCGATCAGGTGGACGGTCGCGGCGAGCGCCGTGCCGAGCGCCGTCCCCGCGTGCAGCAGTGCGCGCAGCACGGCGGGGTCACCGGCCTCCGCGCATCGCACCAACTCGCCTACGGCGTCGACATCATGACGAAGCGTCAGGCCGGAAGAGCGCAGCACCGCCGCAAGACCGGCGTAGGGTTCGAGGCAGCCGCGGGCGCCGCAGGAACAGGGGCGGCCGTCGGGGCGGACGGTGAGGTGGCCGAGTTCACCCGCGAAGCCCTGCACGCCGCCGAACAGGCAGCCGTCGAGGACGAGTGCGCCGCCGATGCCCTCGCCGGCCGAGATGTGCACGAAGGTGCCGGAGCCGACGCCCTGCCAGAGTTCGGCCATCGCACCGAGGTTGGCCTCGTTCTCGACGGCGGGGGCGGCACCGGGGCCGGGCCAGGCGGCGGGCAGGTCGAGGTGGTGCCAGCCGAGGTTGGGGGCGTGTTCGAGGTAGCGGCCGGGCCCTTCGACGGGGACCCGCACGCTGCCGGGCACGGCGAGCACCCGGCCGACCACACGCAGTCCGAGCGCGACGGCCTGTGCCTCGATCTGCGCGGCGAGTTCGGCCAGTTCGGCGAGGGTCCGATCGGCGGGGCGGGCGGCGTTCGGCGCGGCCCGGTGGAGCTCGATCCGGACGTCGCCGCGCAGGTCGACGACGCACGCGCCGAGGTGCTCGACGCCGACCTCCAGGCCGAGCCCGGCCGGGCCGCTGTCGTTCAGCACGAGGGCGCGGCCGGGCCGACCGACCCGGCCGCTGCGCTCCAACTCGCCCTCCACCAGCAGTCCGCCGGCGATGAGCTCGTCGACCAGGCTGGACACGGCGGTGCGGGTCAGGCCGGTGCGGCCGGCCACGTCGGCGCGCGACAGCGGGTGGGCGGCGGCGACGGTCCGCATCACCAGGGCGAGGTTCTGCCGCCGCATGTCCTGCTGGGAGGCGGGGCCGCGCCGGGGGGCGCGTTCGCCGTCGGCCGGCTGCTGCCCGTCCGCTGCCACGATCGTTCGTCTCCGCTCCGCCGCCCGGGCTGCCGTCACTGCTGTGCGCCGCCGCTTTGCAGGGCCACCGTCTGCGAAATGGTAGTCGCGATCCGTTCGAGGGCCGCGTCGTCACGTTCGAGCGCGGGCAGCACCGGCCCGTCGGCAGTGCCCCAGCGGCGGGCGACGGCGTCGGCCGGTTCGCCGGTGAGCAGCGCTGCGGCCTGCGCGGCCGCGCCGAGGGCCACCAGTTCGCGGGCGGCGGGCAGTTGGACCGGGCGGCCGGAGAGCCGGCGCACCGTGTCCTGCCAGGCACGGCCCTGGGCGCCGCCGCCGATCAGCAGCAACGGCTGCGCGGGGTCCGGGCCTTGGGCCGGGGCTCGGTCCGGGGCTCGGCCCGGGGCTCGGCCCGGGGCTCGATCCGGGGAGTCGACGGCGAGGACGTCGTCGAGGGCGGCGAGCAGCGAGTACGCGGCACCGTCGTATGCGGCCTGGAGGAGTTGGCCGGCGGTGGTGTCGTGGCGCAGGCCGTGCAGCAGTCCGCTGGCGTGCGGGAGGGCGGGCGTGCGTTCGCCGTCGAGATAGGGCAGCAGGACGGCGGTGCCGCCGGGTTCGACGTCGGCGCGGTCGCGGCCGAGCAGGGCGGCGATGCGGTCGACGGCGAGGGTGCAGTTGAGGGTGCAGGCGAGGGGCAGCCAGCCGTCGAGGGCGTCGGCGAAGCCGGCGACGGTGCCGGTGGGGTCGGCGGGGCGGGTGCGGGCGACGGTGTAGACGGTGCCGGAGGTGCCGAGGCTGAGCACGGGGGTGCCGGCGGTGAGGCCGAGTCCGAGGGCGGCGGCCATGTTGTCGCCGGTGCCGGTGGCGATCGGGGTGCCGGGGCGCAGCGGCCCGCCGGGGCGGGCCCGGCCGGCGGCGGTTCCGGCGGGGGCGACGGCGGGGAGCAGGCCGGGGTCGAGTCCGATCCGTTCGAGGACGGCGGGGTGCGGGCCGTCGGGTGTCCACCAGCCGGTGCCGGAGGCGTCGCCGCGGTCGGTGACGGCGTGGCCGGTGAGGCGTTCGGTGAGGTAGTCGTGCGGGAGGCGGACGGCTGCGGTGCGGTCGGCGTGCGCGGGTTCGTTGTCGCGCAGCCAGGCCCATTTGGCGGCGGTGAAGGACGCGCCGGGGACGCTGCCGAGTTCGGCGGCCCACCAGTCGGCGCCGAACTCCCGGACCAGTTCGGCGGCTTGGGGCGCGGAGCGGACGTCGTTCCAGAGCAGCGCGGGTCGGACGGGGTGTCCGGCGGCGTCCAGGGTGACCAACCCGTGCTGCTGTCCGCCGATCGCCAGGGCCTGGGCGCGGTCGGCCCATCCGGTGGCGGCGACGGCCGTGTTGAGGGCGTCCCACCACTGCCGGGGGTCGCTGTCCTGGCCGCACCGGGAGTCCACCCGGTGCGGGGCGCGGCCTTCGCCGAGGACGCGTCCGGTCGCGGCGTCGACGGCCAGGGCCTTGGTGGACTGGGTCGAGCTGTCGACGCCGATCACCACCTGCGGGTGTGCCATGGGCGTGCTCCTGTCTGCGTGGGGTCCACATCGTCTGCGTCGTCCGCGTGGCCTGCATCCCCGGCGCGGCCTGCGTGGCCTGCGGTGGCCGCGTCGCCACCGGGGAGCGGGAAAGCGCTTTCCGTTCGCGTTTCCCGCGAGCGTCCCGCACGGCTTCGGCCCAGGGGCTTCCCTCGCGGGGCAGGCCCATATTAATTTGTCTTCCGGCCTGACGAATAGACTCTCCCCGTCCCCGGTCGTTCCCCCGGTCGAGTCCCCTCGGTCGATCCCCAGCGTTTGGAGTACGCGATGAGCCGGCTCACCCCCACCCCCGACGACAAGTTCACCTTCGGCCTGTGGACGGTCGGCTGGCAGGGCCGTGACCCGTTCGGCGACGCCACCCGCCCGGCGTTGGACCCGATCGAGACGGTCGAGCGGCTGGCCGCCCTCGGCGCGTACGGCGTGACGTTCCACGACGACGACCTGATCCCGTTCGGCTCCTCGGACGCGGAGCGCGGGGCCGTCGTCAAGCGGTTCGCGGCTGCCCTGGAGTCCACCGGCCTGCGGGTGCCGATGGCCACCACCAACCTGTTCACCCACCCGGTGTTCAAGGACGGCGCGTTCACCGCCAACGACCGGGACGTGCGCCGCTACGCGCTGCGCAAGACCATCCGCAACATCGATCTGGCCGTCGAACTCGGCGCCACGGTCTACGTCGCATGGGGCGGCCGCGAGGGCGCTGAGCACGGCGCGTCCAAGGAGGTCCGCACCGCGTTGGACCGCCTGAAGGAGGCGTTCGACCTGCTCGGCGAGTACGTCGTCGAGCAGGGCTACGACCTGCGCTTCGCGATCGAACCGAAGCCGAACGAGCCGCGCGGCGACATCCTGCTGCCCACCATCGGCCACGCGCTGGCGTTCATCGAGCGCCTGGAGCGCCCCGAACTGGTCGGCGTCAACCCGGAGGTGGGCCACGAGCAGATGGCGGGCCTCAACTTCCCGCACGGCATCGCGCAGGCGCTGTGGGCGGGCAAGCTGTTCCACATCGACCTGAACGGCCAGTCCGGCATCAAGTACGACCAGGACTTCCGCTTCGGCGCGGGCGACCTGCGCCAGGCGTTCTGGCTGGTGGACCTGCTGGAGTCGGCCGACTATCAGGGCCCGCGCCACTTCGACTTCAAGCCGCCGCGCACCGAGGACTTCGACGGCGTGTGGGAGTCCGCGGCCGGCTGCATGCGCAACTACCTGCTGCTCAAGGAGCGCGCCCTTGCGTTCCGCGCCGACCCCGAGGTCCAGGCCGCCCTGCGCGCCGCCCGCCTCGACCAGCTCGCCCGCCCCACCGCCGAGGACGGCCTCGCCGCGCTGCTCGCCGACCGCGCCGCGTTCGAGGACTTCGACGTCACCGCGGCCGCCGAACGCGGCATGGCGTTCGAGCGCCTCGACCAGCTCGCCATCGAGCACCTGCTCGGCGCGCGCTGACTCTTCGTCAACTTCCGTATCCAGCACGGCAGATACGCGGAGAGCGCCGTCCCGCGAGGGGACGGCGCTCTCCGATTCCGGCCTGGTTACTGCCCGTAGGTACCGGTGGACCAGATCGCGCCACCCTTGCCCGGGCCGCCGTCGCGCTTGTAGATGACGAAGTTCCCGTCGTCCTGGAGCAGCGCGTACGCGCCGGGGCTCCAGAACGTGCCGGTGGACCAGATCGAGTCGACCAGCTGCGGCGCGGGCTTGTAGAGCACCAGGTTTCCGTCCGTCTGCATCCGCCCCATCGCGCCGGGGTGACCCCAGGTCCCGGAGGACCAGATCGCCTTGTCGTCGCGCTTGCGGTACATCACCAGGTTGCCGTCCGGCTGGAGCACCAGCCAGACCGAGGCGGACTGCGTCCAGCTGCCCGAGACGAGCGTCCCACGCGATCCCTGGATGTCGGGGCAGAACGCGGACGGCTCCTCGAAGGTGTAGGTGCTCCACCCCTTGCCGCTGGTGTGGACGCTGAGGTTGCCGCCCGGGTAGATGACCAGGTAACCGCCGAGCTGGTCAGTGGTGTTGGAGGCCCAGAGCGCGCCGCCGGTCTCCGCGCTGCCGCCGGCCTCGTACACCACGAAGTTGCCGTCCTTCTGCATGGCGGCGTACGCACCGGGGTGGCCCGAGGTGCCGCTGCTCCAGATCTGGTGCTTCGGTCCGCCCGTGGAGTTGATCAGGTAGAACGCCAGGTTGCCGTCGGCCTCCATGACCAGGACGGACTTGTTGTCCTTGGCCAGCAGGGTGTCGCCCGAACGCAGTTGGCGTCCCGGCATCATCTCCGTCGAGCCCGGCCACGGATCGGTCGGCAGCACGCACTTGGGCGTCGGCGGCACCGGGTCGGCGGCCTGGGCGGCCGGTGCCAGACCGGCCATGACGGCGGCGGCCAGCAGGCCTGCCGCGGCAGTACGGATCACGCGTCGCCGCATGATTTCCCCCCTTGAAAATCACTTGGGTGTTCCGAAATCGAACATAGCACTCACAAAGCTGAGGCAAAATCATCAGCCCCACCCGTCACAGGCGTTCGGTGTCCACCCGTCCGCAGAAGCGGTACTGTCGTCGCTGCCCGTCCGGCGTGATCCCCCTCCGGACCGAGCCGTCGACCGTTCCGGCTCCCCTCCGCCACGGGCCCGCCGCCGTGACCACCTCCGGCCCCACCCGAGACACCCGAGACGCCCAAGACACCCAAGACGCCCGAGGCACCCGACGTCGGCACCCCGCCCCTCGACCCGAAAGGTCAACTCGCCATGCGCCCCACCCTGTTCACCGTCGAACGACCCGGCCCCGGCCGCCTGAGCACCATGGCCCGCCCGCGCGGCGGCGACTGGCTCGCGGGCGAGCTGGGCGCACTCGCCGCCGCCGGCGTCACCGACCTGGTCAGTGCCCTGACACCGCCCGAGTGCGCCGAACTCGGCCTCACCGCCGAGCCGGAGCTGGCCGTCGCCGCCGGACTGCGCTTCCGCAGCCTCCCGATACCGGACTTCACCACCCCCGTTCACGCCCAAGTCCGGCCAGCCCTCGACGAGTTGACCGCGCGCCTGCGGGCCGGCGCGCACCTGGTGCTCCACTGCCGGGCGGGCATCGGCCGGTCCTCGTTGCTGGCGGCCTCCGTCCTGATCCTCGACGGCCTGGACGCCGACACCGCGTGGGAGCGCATCGCCCGCGCCCGCGGCGTCGCCGTCCCGGACACCGCCGAGCAGCGCGCCTGGACCAGCCACCTCGGTCGCTGAAGCCGCTGAAACCCGGCGTTCGGGTGGGTCCACCCGTGTCGCACCGCGGGCGGGCACACCCGCCGACCGAACCCGCCTACCGTGGGACTCCCGGTCACTGTGCGTGGTGACGGTGCGCCCCTGGGAGGGTCGATGTCCTCGTCCGCGTCGGACCGGTCCGAACGCCCGCCGTCGGCTCCGCGCCGCGGGCTGCTGTGGCGGGTGGGCTCCTGGTGCGCGCGCCATCCGGTGGTGGTGGTCGTGGGGTGGCTGCTGCTGCTGGCGGGCGTGCAGATCGCCAACCGGACCGTAGGCGGTACGTACTCGGACGATTTCTCGGTGCCCGGCACGCAGGCGCAGGACGGCCGTGACGTGCTTCAGGCGCACGAGCCGTCCGCGGGCGGGACGAGCGCACAGGTGGTGCTGCACGACGGCCAGCCGCTGACGGACTTCCAGTCCCAGGTCGACCAGGCGGTGACGTCCCTCCAGCACCTGCCGCACGTGCTGTCCGCGCAGGATCCACTGCCCCCGCCGGGGCAGGGCGCGCCGCCCGGAGGCGCACTCTCGTCCGACGGGCGTACGGCGTACATCACGGTGCGCTTCGATGCCAATCCGTCCACGTTCGGCGCGGACTACCTGTCGCAGGTGGACACTGCGGTGGCGCCGCTGCGGCAGGCGGGGGTGCAGGTCGAGTACGGCGGCCCGCTGGGCGAGTTGGCGCGGCCGGCGCCGGACGACCGGGTGAGCGAGCTGATCGGGTTCGCGGTGGCGGTGCTGGTGCTGCTGGTCGGCTTCGGCAGTGTGATCGCGGCGGGGTTGCCGCTGGTGAGTGCGCTGGTCGCGGTGGTGGTGGGGCTCGGGCTGCTGGGCCTGCTGGCGGCGTTGACCACGTTCGCGACGGTCGCGCCGACGCTCGCCACGATGATCGGGCTGGGCGTCGGCATCGACTACGCGCTGTTCCTGCTGACCCGTCACCGGCAGAACCTGATGGACGGCGCGGACCCGGTGGCGGCGGCCGGCCGCGCGGTGGCGACCAGCGGCCGGGCGGTGCTGATCTCCGGCTGCACGGTGGTGATCGCGCTGGCGGGCCTGTCGGTGTCGGGCATCGCGTTCATGGCCAAGCTGGGCCTGGCGGCGGGCGTCACGGTGGTGACGGCGGTGTGCGGGGCGCTGACGCTGCTGCCCGCGATGATGGGCCTGATCGGCCGCCGGATGGATCGTTTCACCGTGCGGACGCCGGTCGCGGAGGGCACCGGCCCCGACGAGGACTCGGCCACCGGGATGTGGCACCGCTACGCGCGCCGGGTCGAGCACCGCCCGTGGTGGTACCTGGCGGCGGGGCTGGTGACGGTGCTGGTCCTGGCGGTGCCGCTGCCGTCGATCCAGCTCGGGCACATCGACGACGGCGCGGATCCGGTGTCGTTCACCGACCGGCGGGCGTTCGACCTGATGTCCGCCGCGTTCGGGCCGGGTTCCAACGGGCCGCTGACGGTGGTGGTCGACCAGACGTCCGTGCCGGCCTCGGACCGTCCCGCGCTCGCCTCGTCCGTGCAGCAGGCGCTGACGGGCGTGCCGAACGCGGCGAGCACCGCGCCGTTGCAGACCAGCGGCGACGGCGACGTGCTGTTCACCACCGTCACCCCGGCGCAGGCCCCGCAGGAGCAGGCCACCACCGACCTGGTCGGCCACCTCGCGGACACCGTGCTGCCGAACGCCGTCAAGGGGACGTCCGCCGCCACCTACGTCACCGGCACCACGGCGGCGCAGGTGGACTTCCTGGACCTGGTGGCGAGCCGGCTGCTGCCGATCATCGCCGTGGTCGTCGCCCTCGCTTTTCTGATCATCCTGCTGGTGTTCCGGGCGCCGCTGGTCGCGTTGAAGGCGGCGGTCCTCAACCTGGTGTCGATCGCGGCCTCGTACGGGGTGCTGGTCGCCGTCTTCCAGTGGGGCTGGGGCGGGCCGGCGCTCGGGGTGGCGGGGAAGGTCCCGATCGAGAGCTACGTGCCGATGATGATGTTCGCGATCGTGTTCGGCCTCTCCATGGACTACGAGGTGTTCCTGCTGTCGCGGGTGCACGAACGGTGGCTGCTGACCGGCGACAGCCGCGGTTCGGTGGCGCACGCGCTGGAGACCACGGCGCGGGTGATCGGCTGCGCGGCACTGATCATGGTGAGCGTGTTCGCGGCGTTCATCGTCAGCGACAACGTGGTCATCAAGATGATGGGCCTCGGCCTGGCCGTCAGCGTGCTGATCGACGCGACCGTCGTGCGCCTGCTGATGGTGCCCGCCGCGATGACGCTGCTCGGCCCCGCCGCCTGGTGGACGCCCCGCACACTGGACCGGGTGCTCCCGCACATCGACACGGAGGGCCACAACGCCGAGTAGCTCCACGGCAGTTGATCACGGCTTCGGAATCCGATTGACCACGTCCCATTTGTGCTTGTTCTGTGACAGCGATCCGCCGCGCCCTCTTGTCAGGTTCACCGATGCTCCCTACCTTCGTGCTCCAGGACGTCGGCCCCACCGGGCCGGGCGGTCCACGGCGTTCGCCGACCCGCGGCGCGGCGCCGGAGACACCACACGACCTGGAGGCGCCACATGCCCGTTGCCACCGAGATCCGCGACGCCGGTCCGCTGCTGGTCGACGACGAGATCCTCGTCTTCGAGGACGACGACCGTGCGGACCACGACCCCACCGCGTGTCTCGCCGACCCGTGGGTGACCGCCACCACCCGCGTCGCCTGCGACTTCTGACGGTGACCGCGCCCATCGCCGGCCGCCGCGCCTGGTCCGACGAGATCTGGTCGTACCTGCTCGACCCGCGGATGCCGGCGATGGAGCACGGTTGGAAGCTCCACATCTCCGCCCGCCCCGGCACCCTGGACGCCGTCCTCGCCGCCGTCCGGCCGCTGCTGGAGCAGCACGTCTGCCACGCCAAGTGGGCCCGCGACCCGGACACCCTGCGCGCCCTCAACTCCGGTACGAAGAACGCCGCTTCGGTCGGCAAGGCGCTCACCGTCTACCCCGCGCCGGACGAACTCCGGCCGCTCGCCCGGGCCTTGGTCGCCACACTGCGCGGCCGGCCGGGCCCGCAGATCGTCAGCGACCGCCGCCTCGACCCCGACGCCCCGGTGTACTACCGGTACGGCCCGTTCACCGGCGAGTACCGCACCGGGCGCAGCGGCCGCCTGGAGTCCGTGATGACCGGCCCTGACGGCCGCGTCTTCGACGGCCTGGCCGGCACCGCCTACCGCTGCCCGCCCTGGGCCGAGGACCCGTTCGCCCCGCCGCCCGCCGCCCCGGACCCGACGCCCGCCTCCCAGGCCCCGGCACCGGCCCTCGCCTCGATCAACTCCGGTTTCGGCGGCGGCCGTTATCGCGTCACGGTCGGCATCACCCGCAAGCCGCAGGGCAACGTCTACCGCGCGCTCGACCGGTCCACCGGCACGCCCGTGGTGGTCAAGCAGGCCCGCGCGTACGTCGCCGAGGACGAGAGCGGCGCCGACACCCGCGACCGCCTGCGCCACGAACGGGCCGTCCTCGACCTGCTCGCGGAGACGCCCGGGGTGCCGCGCGCGCTCGACCACTTCCGGCACCGCGACGACGAGTACCTGGTGATGACCAGCTGCGGCGACCACGACCTGCGCCGTGAGGTCCATACTCAAGGCCCGTACCGGGATGCCCAGTTGGGACCGCGCGCGGCGCTGCCGCTGGCCCGCGAGCTGCTCCGTGTCCTGGACGGCGTGCACCGCCGGGGCGTGGTCGTCCGCGATCTCAAGCCCAACAACGTGGTCCTCGCCCCCGACGGCCGCCCCCACCTGATCGACTTCGGCACCAGCGCCGTCCACGGCACCGGCCCCGCCGGCTCCACCCCCGGCTACAGCGACCCGCTCGTCCGCCCCGGCGTCGCGCCCGAACCCGCCGACGACTACTACGCGTTGGGCATGACGCTGCACTTCGCCGCCACCGGCATGGACCCGGTGATCCTGGACCCAGACCCGGCCGTGAACCGCGAACGCACCCTGGCCGCGCTGGAGTTCGCCCTTCCCGATCCTGCGCACCGCCATCTTCGGCTGCTGGTGGCCGAGTTGACGGACCTCGACGCGGCCGTCCGCACGGCGGGCGCGGAGCACCTCCGCCGCTCCACTCAACCGCCGCGCTCCACCCGCCCGTTGCCCCCTCGCCTCTCCCCCGACCTGCTCGCCGAGATCCTCGACCACACCGCCGCGTACTGCGTCGCCGAGGCCCGTCGGATCGCCGATCCCGAACTCGCCGCCCACGCCGCCGTCCCGACCCCGATCGACCTGTACGGCGGCAGCGCCGGCCTCGGTCTGGAACTCCTCCACCACCTCGACCGCCCGGGCGTCCGCGACGCCGTCACGGCGCTCGCCGACTGGACGGCCCGCCAAACCCGGGCGCTGCCGGCGGGGTTGTACTCCGGCCGGACGGGCGTCGACCTCTTCCTCACCGCCGCCGGCCGCCCGCCCGCCGCCACCGTCGCCCTCCCCACCCACGGCACGGACGGCAGCGGCCCCCCGGAGGCCGACCTGATCGACGGCGTCGCGGGCATCGGCCTCGGCCACCTCCTGCTCGCCCGCCACGACACCCCGCACGACACCCCGCACGACGCCCGCCCTCTCGCCGTCGCCGCCGCCTGCCACGACCTGCTCACCAGCGGCGGCGCCCGCCTCACCCCCACCGCCGACCCTCGCCCGGGCGACGCCGCCCTCACCCACGGCCTCGCCCACGGCGATGCCGGGGTCGCCCACTTCCTCCTCGAATACGCCCGCACCACCGGCGATCCGGCCGCCCTCGACCACGCCGACCGCGCCTGCGCGCAGCTCGCCGCCGCCACCCCCGCGATCATCGCCGCCGCCAACCACCCTGCGGCGACCCGCCGTTACGGCTCCTGGTGCCGAGGCCTGGCCGGCATCGGCGCCGTCCTGGCCCACGCCGCGGACGTCCTCGCCGACCCCGCCCACCGCGCCCTCGCCGAACAGTCCGCCCGCACCTGCCTGGCCGTCGCCCCCCGCATGCCCCTGGTCACCCACTGCTGCGGCCTGGCCGGCGTCGGCCATCTGATGCTCCAACTCGCGCCTACCTCCGAGGAGTTCCGCACCGCCGCCGACACCGTCGCCACCCTCCTCCTCACCCGCGCCGCCGGCCCCCCGCACCACCCCGTCTTCCCCGACCCCACCCTCACCGCCCCCGCCTTCCCCTTCGCCACCGGCACCGCCGGCGTCCTCACCTTCCTCCGCCGCCTCGCCTCCCCCGCCGCCCCCGGCCCCGCCCTGCTCCCCTGACCACTGTTCGGCTGTTCGACTACTCCGCGCCCTGGGCCGGGAGGGCCGCCACCGTCGGGTGGTCGTGGGCGATCGGGCCGAGCTTCGTGTGGCCGCCGGGGGCGCCGAGGTCGTCGAAGAACTCGGCGTTCACGGCGGTGAAGTGCCGCCACTGCTCCGGGACGTCGTCCTCGAAGTAGATCGCCTCGACGGGGCAGACGGGCTCGCAGGCGCCGCAGTCGACGCACTCCTCGGGCTGGATGTAGAGCATCCGCGGGCCCTCGTAGATGCAGTCGAGCGGGCACTCGTCGATGCAGGCCCGGTCCTTGACGTCCACACAGGGCTGGGCGATGACGAAGGTCATGCGGCCGCCCTCCTCTCCTGGTCGGTGCTGCTTGCCGCTCCGGCACGGCCGACCGTAGGACCTCAAGTAATGTTGAGGTCAACAGGAGGCTGTGGATGACGCGCCATCGACGCGACGAGAACGGCGCCGCCCCGGACGACTGGCTGAGCATCTGCGAGGTCAGTGCGCGGACCGGGGTGGCGGTGTCCGCGCTGCGGTTCTACGAGGAGCTCGGCCTGATCGCCTCCGAGCGCGACGACCGCAACCAGCGCCGCTACCCCCGGCACATGCTGCGCCGGGTCGCCCTGGTCTCGGTGGCGAAACGCATCGGCATCCCGCTGCAGGACCTCCGCGAGGCGTTCGCCGACGTCCCCCTCGACCGCCCGCCGAGCCACGCCGGGTGGCAGCGCGCCTCGCGCGTCTGGCGGCGGCAGTTGGAGGAGCGCCGGCAGGCCATCGAACGGCTGGAGGCCGAACTCACCGGCTGCATCGGCTGCGGCTGCCTCTCCATGAAGGCCTGCGCCCTGCTGAACCCGGGCGACGCCCTCGCCGAGGACGGCGCCGGTCCGCGCCGACTCTGACCGACCGGCCGGCCGGCCCGGCACACCGAAGCGGTTCAGCGACCGTGCCGAGGAACAGGACCCGCCGAGCCGCATCCGGTACGCCGACCTCGTCCGATCGCCCCACGCCCACAGACCCCCGGAGCCGTCACGTGACGTTCGCACCGCCCGTTCCACCCAGGTTCGCCGAGAGCACTGCCCGGCAGAGGATCGCGAGGATCGTCACGGAGGGCTTCGCGCCGGCGAACCTGGTGATCGCGCTCCTGCTGCTGATCGGCCGGCACAGCACCCACTCCTGGTCCGGCGTCGGCTGGGGGCTGCTCGCCGCGCTGTTCTGCGGCGTCGTCCCGATCGGCATCGTCGAGTTCGGCGTTCGGCGCGGCGGCCTGACCGACAAGCACATCCGCGTGCGGCGCCAGCGGATCCTGCCGCTCGCCCTGAGCCTGGTCTCGGTGGTCGCCGGCATCGTCCTGCTGTACGTCCTGCACGCGCCCGCCGAGGTGTTCGCGCTGGTCGTCGCCATGCTGGTCGGGTTGGTCGCCACCCTGCTGGTCACCGTCGGGTGGCAGATCTCCATCCACAACAGCATGGCCGGCGGCGCCGTGATGATCCTGGTGCTCGCCATGGGCCCGTGGATGCTGCTCGCCGCGCCGGGCGCCGCGGCGATCGGCTGGTCGCGCCTGGTGCTGAAGGCGCACACCCTCGCCCAGGTCCTCGCCGGCACCGCTCTCGGCGCCGTCGCCGCCACGGTGTTCGCACTGCTCCGCTGAATTGACGCCGCGTCATACCACGCCGATTAATCGTTGTTCGCCGCCCCCACCCGGCGGCTACCATCGGCAGGCATGACGCACACCTCCGCTCGCCCGGGCGCGCCCGACAAGCCCACGCTGGACGGCCTCGAATCCAAGTGGGCCCCGTTCTGGGACGAGCAGGGTGTATACGCGTTCGACCGCTCCGCGTCGCGGGAGCAGGTCTATTCGATCGACACCCCGCCGCCCACGGTCAGCGGCTCGCTCCACGTCGGCCATGTCTTCAGCTACACGCAGACGGACGCCGTCGCGCGTTTCCAGCGAATGCGGGGCAAGCAGGTTTTCTATCCGATGGGCTGGGACGACAACGGGCTGCCCACCGAGCGCCGGGTGCAGAACTATTTCGGAGTGCGGTGCGAGCCCTCGCTGCCGTACGACCCGGATTTCACGCCGCCGGAGAATCCCGGAAAGCAGCAGATCCCCGTCTCCCGCCGTAATTTCATCGAATTGTGCGAACGTCTGACGGTCGAGGACGAGAAGGTCTTCGAAAGCCTCTGGCGCCGCCTCGGCCTCTCCGTCGACTGGGGGTGCACCTACCAGACCATCGACGGCCGGGCCCGCGCTGTTTCCCAGCGGATGTTCCTGCGCAACCTCGCCCGCGGCGAGGCGTACCGCGCCGAGGCGCCGACGCTCTGGGACGTCACCTTCCGCACGGCGGTCGCGCAGGCCGAGCTGGAGGACCGCGAGCGGCCCAGCGCCTACCACCATCTGCTGTTCCACAGCGCGGAGTTCGGGCCGCTGGAGATCGCGACGACCCGGCCCGAGCTGCTTCCCGCGTGCGTCGCCGTCGTCGCCCACCCGGAGGACGCGCGGTACCGGGAGCTGTTCGGCACCACGGTGACCACGCCGGTCTTCGGCGTCGAGGTCCCCGTCCTCGCGCACCGACTGGCGGACCCGGAGAAGGGCACCGGCCTGGTCATGGTGTGCACCTTCGGCGACACCACCGACGTCGTGTGGTGGCGCGAACTCGACCTGCCCACCCGCGGCGTCCTCGGCCGCGACGGCCGCTTCCTGCCGGACGCGCCGACCGGCCTCGACAGCGAGCGGGCCCGCGCCGCGTACGCCGAGCTGGCCGGCGCGACCCCGCACACGGCCCGCGAGCGGATCGTCCGACTGCTGGGCGCGGAAGGCGCGTTGGCGGGTGAGCCGCGGCACTTCAACCACCTGGTGAAGTTCTACGAGAAGGGCGACAGGCCGCTGGAGATCGTCACCAGCCGGCAGTGGTACCTGCGCAACGGCGGCCGGGACGCCGAGCTGCGCGAACGGCTGCTCGCCCGCGGCCGCGAACTGGCGTGGCACCCGGAGCACATGCAGCACCGCTACCAGGCGTGGGTCGAGGGCCTGGCCGGCGACTGGCTGATCAGCCGTCAGCGCTACTTCGGCGTCCCGGTGCCGCTCTGGTACCGCTGCGACGCGGCGGGCGAACCGACGGACGAGCTGATCCTGCCGCCGGACGACGCCCTGCCGGTCGACCCGACCAGCGACGTCCCGCCGGGCTTCACCGCCGACCTGCGCGACGCCCCGGGCGGCTTCACCGGCGACCCGGACGTCATGGACACCTGGGCGACGTCCTCCCTGACGCCGCAGATCGCCTCCGGCTGGAGCGTCGACGACGACCTCTTCCGGCGCGTCTTCCCGATGGACCTGCGCCCGCAGGCCCACGAGATCATCCGCACCTGGCTGTTCTCCACCGTGGTCCGCGCCGAGCTCGAACACGACGAACTGCCGTGGCGCAACGCCGCGATCAGCGGCTGGATCCTCGACCCGGACCGCAAGAAGATGTCCAAGTCCAAGGGCAACGTGGTCACCCCGCTCGACCTGCTCGACCAGCACGGCTCCGACGCGGTGCGCTACTGGGCGGTCTCCGCGCGGCCCGGCACGGACACCGCGTTCGAGGTCGCCCAGATGAAGATCGGCCGCCGCCTGGCCATCAAGATCCTCAACGCGACGAAGTTCGTCCTCGGCCTCGGCGCGGGCGCCTCACCGGCCGCCGTCACCGAACCTCTTGACCGCGCGCTGCTCGCCCGCCTCGCCCAGGTCGCCGACGAGGCCACCGCGTTGCTGGAGGGCTACGACTACGCGCGCGCCCTGGAGGTCACCGAACGGTGCTTCTGGCTCTTCTGCGACGACTACCTCGAACTGGTCAAGAACCGCGCCTACGGCGACCCCGGCGACCCGGCCGCCGAATCCGCCCGCGCCACCCTCGCCCACGCCCTGTCCGTGCTGCTGCGCCTGCTCGCCCCCTACCTCCCGTTCGCCACCGAGGAGGCCTGGAGCTGGTGGCAGCCCGGCTCCGTCCACCGCGCCCCCTGGCCCGCCGAGACCCCGCCGGCCGACGCCGACGCCGCCCTCCTCGACCTCGCGAGCGAGGCCATCGCCGCCGTCCGCAAGGCCAAGAGCGCCGCCCGGCTCTCCATGCGCGCCGACGTCGCCGTCCTCACCGCCCACGGCCCGTCCCCCCTCCTGGCCGCCCTCCGCCAGGTCGCCCCGGACGTCCGCTCCGCCGGCCGCGTCGGCGGACTGACCCTCAAGGAGTCCGACGCCGAAGCCCTCACCTACGAGATCGCCCTCCAGTAGATCGTTCCGTGGCACCCCGCCGACCCCCGCCGACCGGAAGTCGGCGGGGGTCCTGCGGTGCGGCCTGCCTGCGCCCCCCGAACGGGCTGGGGGTGCTCGATGTCAGCCGGCGTTGGCGAGGCCAAACTGCCAGAGGCTGTTGACCCGGCTCCGCTCGGTGGCGTTCGGGTACGGGTTGGTGCACGAGGTGCCGGGGCCGCCGCCGGACATCAGCTCGCTGCACGGGCCGGAGTAGTGGTCGGGCAGGCCGAGCACGTGGCCGGTCTCGTGGGCGGTGACGCGCACCGAGCTGTACTGCTGGTTCTGCGCGTAGTCGAGGAAGATGTAGCCGCGGCCGTGGCCGTCGGTGGAGGCGTACGAGCCCCGCGAGTCGTTGCCCTCGTAGTAGCGGAAGTCGGCGTTGGTGCCGGAGCGGAGCTGGACGTTGCCGACCGAGGAGTTCCAGATGGACGCGCTCTGGGATATGACGGTGCGGAAGCTCGGCGCCTGGCTGGCGTCGTACGTGACGGTGACGGCCAGCAGGTAGGGGTTGGCGGCCTGCTTGGCGCGGGCCGACTTCATCACGGCCTCGAAGAACGCCTTGTTGTTGGCGTCCTCGGAGGAGTTGGCGGCGATGCCCGCGGACGGGGTGTAGCCCTGGGTGGTGGCTGCGGCGGCGGGCACGGCGGCGGTGCCGGCCGCGAGGACCAGCCCGAGGGCAGCGGCGAGCACAGTCATGGAGCGGTTCATGTGGGGACTCCATTCGCGGGTCCCGGGACCGAGGGGAGGCCGTCCGGGACGCGGTGACGAGTTGTTGCACCGAGCTTGGGGCAGGGCGGGCCGGGTGCGGAGATGGCAACCGGCGATAGCTCGGGGCAATACCCGTGCGCGACCCTTGATCTGACGGACCGTCGACAGTTCTTGACATGCCCTTGGCGAAGAATGGGCGTCCTGGCTATGCTCCCGTGATGGAGCTCGACGTCCGACACCTGCGGGTGCTGTGCGCCATCGCGGACACCGGCAGCGTCCGAAAGGCCGCCCGTCGACTCGGGATGACCCAGCCGTCGCTGACCACCCAGCTGCACCGCATCGAACGGACCGTCGGCGGACGGCTGTTCACCCGCGAACAGACCGGCAGCCGCCCCACCGCCCTCGGCCACTCGGTGCTCTCCCGCGCCCGCCCCGTGATCACCGGGATGGACGCCCTCCTCGCCGCCGCCCGCGCCGAGGCCGCCGGACCCGGCCGCCGCCGACTGCGGATCGGCAGCGTCGGCAGCCGCGCGGTCGCCGCCTGGCTGCGCCGCATCCACGACCGGCTCCCGGAGACCGACACCACCATCCACATCGACATCTCGGCGATCGCCCTGATCCACCTGGTCGCCGCCGAACAGCTCGACATCGCCTTCGTCCACGAGAGCGAGGGATTTCCGCTCCAGGTGCCGACCGGCACCGAGCAGCGGGTGCTGGTCGCCCGCGAACCCCAGTTCGTCGCCCTCGCCGAGACCCACCCCGCCGCCGGCCGGCCCGTCGTCACCCTCGCCGACCTCGCCCACGACACCTGGATGGTCGACCCGACCGCCGACCACGAATACGCGGCACTGCGCCGGGTCTTCGCCGAAGCCGGACTCGACCCGCGCGTCGTCCAGGTCCGCGACAACGCCACCGCCGCCGAACTCGTCGCCTCCGGCGAAGCCGTCCGCCCCTGCCAACCCACCTCCCCACCCGGCCCCGGCACCGCCCTGCGCCCCGTCCACGGCGACCCGCTCGCCGTCCGCCTCCTGCTCACCTGGCGCCCCGACACCGTCGGCGGCCCCGCCCTCGACGGCCTCTGGGTCGACCTCTGCCACGCCTACCTCGACCTGGCCAGCACCAACCCCGCCTACCGCGCCTGGCTGCGCCACCACAACCGCCCCCTGCACACCCTCCTCGCCCCGGCAGGCCCACCCCCCTGACGCGCCCGCACCCTCTTACGAACGCCTGGGCGGCACCGGACGATGTGCGCGCGGATGCACAAGCACCTGGCCAGACGCCGGAGTTCGCAACCGTCGCCGCCTCCCTCGACCGGCCGCCAGGACCTCGACCGAGCCAATGGGTAGCCTATCGACATATGGCGATACTGGACCTATGCTCGGCCCATGACCGACCATCAACTCCGCGAGCCGACCCGGCTCGTGCTCACCGTGCTGGCCGATGCGCCTCGGCACGGGTACGCGATCATTCAGGAGGTGCTGGCCGTCTCCGGTGGCCGCACCCGGCTCAGCACCGGGACGTTGTACACGGCGCTCGACCGGCTGCTGCACCAGGGGCTGGTCGGGATCGAGAGCGAGGAGGTGGTCGGCGGGCGGCTGCGCCGCACCTACAGCCTCACGCCCCAGGGCCAGAACCTGCTGGCCGAGGAGACCGACCGCCTCCGCCTGGCCGTCGCCGAGGCCGATCGCCGACTCGCCGTCGCCCGCCTGCGCCCGAACGGAGCCACCGCATGACCACCCGCGACGTCCCGCGCACCGGCCGCCTGCTCATGAACCTCTATCCGGCCCGCTACCGGGCCGCCCACGGCGAGGACATCGCCACCGTCTTCACCGAGACCACCGAGGGCATGGGCAGCCGCGCGATGCTCCGCGAGCGCCTCGACCTCGCCACGCACGCCCTGCGGCTGCGGCTGCGCATCGGCCCCACCGACCCGGCCGGCCGGGTGCTCGCGGGCGCGGCGCCCGTCGCTCTCGCCCTCGGCGTCGGCCGCTGTATGTTCTACCTCCTGCCGTATCTGCACGAGGCGGCGAACCGGGTCCGCCACCCGTACCCCGGCCTCGGCTTCGTCTACGCCCTGGTGAGCGCGGTCATGCTGCTGGCCGACCAGTTGCCGTGGCTGCTCGCCCTGGTGTTCGCCGTCGCGGGCCGGTGGCGGCTCGCCCGGGCCGCCGGCGCGTTCGCCGCGTTCCTCACCGTCGCCCTCCAGTGGTGGGAGGGGACGTACGCGGTGTGGCAGATCGGTCAGATGGCGGGCCTGGCCGTCGTCGGCCTGCTGCTCCTCCTCGCGCCGTCCGACCTGGTGAACGTCACCTCGCGGGGGCGGTGGGAGATCGCCGGCATCGCGCTGGGCGTCGCACTGCCGATGATCGCGGCGAACCGGCTCGGCGCGGTGGTCGTCGGCGGCGTGACGGTGGCGACCATCGGCCTGCTCCCGATCTGGCTGTGCACGGTGGCGGCCGTGGTGCTGATGCGGCGCCTGTCCGGCCAACGGCCCGACACACTCCGGGCGGTCGGAGTCGTCCTGGCCACCCTGCCCTGGCTGGCGCACCTCGCGGTCGCGGCCGTGACCGACCCCGACAAGGAGGGCCTGGCGGCCTGGTTCACCGGCTTCTGCCTCGTCCCGCTCGCCGTTGCGGCCGCAGCGGCGGGAGCGGTCCAGCTCCTCCGCCGGCCCCGCGCGACCGAACCGCCCAACCCGGCCTGACCCGCCACCCGCACCCCCGCCCGTCCGACCTCCGACACCACCCGGCCGGACGGGCACGCAGCCGGCCGGACGGAGGCGGAGGCCGTGCCGCCCGCGTCGAGTCCCGGAGGCCGATCGTTCCACCCCGCCAAAACTGCTGCACGGATGGACCGTTGACGTGCTCTCTCTGACCGACATCGCCGAGAAGCCGCTCCGCCTGACGCGCCGCCTGAACGCCGAGGACGGCTCGGTGGTCGTCCTCCGCCCCCTGACACACGCCGACAGCGGGCACCTGGCCGACTTCCTCGCGGCGCTGTCCCCCGCGTCGAGGCGGTTCAGCACGTTCGACGGCTACGACCTCGCCCACGCCCGTGAACTGTGCGACGCGATCGCCCGCTACGACAAGCTCAGGCTGGTCCTGGAGGACGGGTCGTCCGGCCTGATCGTCGGCCTGCTCGAATTCAGCCTCGCCCTGGTCCCGTCCGACATCGCGCGCTACCGGAGCGCGGGCATCCGCCTCGACGAGTCCACCGACTGCCGGTTCGGCCCCACCCTGGCCGACGACCACCAGGGCCGGGGCCTCGGGACGCTGGCCTTGCCACTCGTCGCGGAGACCGCACGACTCCTCGGCAGGACGAGGATCATCCTGTGGGGCGGCGTCCGCGCCGACAACCTCCGCGCCGTCCGCTACTACGAGAAGAACGGCTTCCGCCCGATCGGCTCGTTCACCGAGCCGGACGGCTCCCGGTCGCTCGACATGATGCTGGACCTCGACCCCGGCACCTGAGCCGGACCGGGGCGGGCGCGCTCAGTGCTGCGCGAATCTGGAACCGTTGCGGCGGCATGTCCGTCTCAAGGCCCGGACCGATATGGTCAGCGGAAGTTCTACCGACATTGGGGGTGTCGATGGGCGTCGTACTGCCCGACGAGCTGGCGTGGGTCCTTGATCTGATCGGGATCGACTGGCCGAACGTCGATGAGGACGACTACCGCGAAATGGCCGATGCCATACGGCAGTTCGCGAGCGAAATAGACGATCACAGGACAGACCTGCAGCAGGCTGTCGAGCAGATGGCCGGGGAGAACGCGGGCGCCGCGGTGGACGCCTTCCAGGCGCACTGGGGCAAGGTCAACGGCACGCACATCCACCAACTCGCCGAGGGATGCAGGCTGGTGGGAACGGTGCTGGACGGTGTCGCGGTGGTGATCACCGGGGCGAAGGTCGCAGCCATCGTCCAACTGGTCGTCCTGGCCACCGAGGTGATCGCTGCTCAGGCCGCGGCACCGTTCACCTTCGGCCTCTCCGAGGCGGGCGCGATCGGCGCCACGCAGGCCACCCGGATGATTGTCCGCCGACTACTCAAGGAGGCCGAGAGGCAGATCATCGACCAGCTGATGTCGGTGGCCACCGGGCCGATCGTCAGCGCGCTCGGCAGCATGGCGGGCGAACTGGTGCTGCAGCTCGGCGAGGAGGCTCTCGGCATCGGCGACGGCGTCGACCTCGGCCAGGTCGGCCGGGCGGGTCAGCAGGGCTTCAAGGACGGCGTGGACGACTCGCTGGGACAGGTCGGTATCAACCGCGGTACGGGGGCGATGGCATGAGCGACGGTTTCCAGCACAACCACGAGGAGACGGAGAAGCTCGCCGAGCATTTCAAGGCCGGGTCCTCCAAGCTCCTCTCCTCCGGCGACACCCATCTCGGGCGGGCCCGGCACCACTTCGGCCGCACCAAGGGCCGCGGCGGCTTGGCGCGCGCCGCGGAAACGGGCGTCGAGCAGCTGATCGAAAGCATCACCAAGGGACAGCGGACGCTCGGCAAGCACCTGAACGACGTCGGCACCGGCCTGAAGAAGACGAGCGCCAACCACCGCACCCACGAGCAGGAACTGACCCGGACTCTGAGCAGCATCGCGGGCGGGAAGACGACCCCGAAGGGCCCGGGCGGCGGCAGGCCGAGCTACGCCTCCGTCCTGGGCGGCGGCAACGGTACCAACGCACCCAAGCCGGGTCCGCCCAAGCCGGGTCCGCCCAAGCCCGGGCCGAGGCCCGGGCCTCCGCCCATGCGGCTCAACAACACCAAGCCCAAGGTGCAGGGCAAGCCCCTGACGACCCGTCCGGCCAAAAGCGACCCGGTGGACATCGCTACGGGCGACGTGCTGTTCCCGCAGACCGACGTCGGCCTCGACGCCGCGCTGCCGCTCGTAATTTCCCGCACCCACCTGTCCAGCTACCGGCTCGGCGGCTGGTACGGCCCGAGTTGGGCGTCCACGCTGGACCAGCGGATCGAACTCGACGGAGAGGGCGTGCTGTTCGCCGCCGAGGACGGCATGCTGCTGAGCTACCCGGTGCCCGAGCCGGGCGGCGCCGTCCTGCCGGTCGAGGGGCCGCGCTGGCCGCTGCACTGGGACAGCGCCCCAGGTGGCGAGATACGGATCACCGACCCGCACAGCGGACTGACCCGGCACTTCGCCGAGCCCGCGGGCGGCCCGGGCCCGCACGCCCGGGCGGCCGGCACCCTGCAACTGCCGCTGCGCGCCCTCACCGACCGCAACGGGCACCGGGTGGAAGTGGTGTACGGCAGCGGCGGTGTCCCGGTCGAGGTGCGGCACAGCGGCGGCTACCGGATCGGTGTGACCACCGAGGGCCCTCGGATCACCGCGCTTGCCCTGCTGCCCCGCGAAGGGGTCGCGGGCGAGCCGGTCGAACTGGTCCGGTACGGCTACGACGGCAACGGCCGACTGGCGACCGTCACCGACTCCTCCCGGCTCGCCATGAGCCTCACCTACGACGGCTCCGGTCGGCTCACCGGCTGGACCGACCGGGTCGGCTACCGCTACCGGTACGTCTACGACCGGGCCGGGCGCTGCGTGCAGACCCGCGGCGACGGCGGCTACCTGGACGCGGTGTTCAGCTACGACGACGAGCAGCGCGTCACCACGATGACCGACGCGGTCGGCAACCGGACCGTCTACCAGTTCGACGAGGCGGGCCGACTCGAACGCGAGACCTCCCCGCACGGCGCGGTCGCCACGTTCCAGTGGGACCGGTACGGCAGCCTGCTGTCGCGCACCGACCCGCTCGGCCGCACCACCGGCTTCAGCTACGACGAGGCCGGCAACCTCGCGGTCTCCACCCTGCCCGACGGCACCACCAGTAGCGCGAGCTACAACGAGCGGCACCAGGTCACCGAGTTGACCGCGCTGGACGGCGCCCGGTGGCGCTACGAGTACGACGAGCAAGGCAACACCGTTGCCACCGTCGACCCGATGGGCGCCCGGACCGCGTACTCCTTCGACGAGCGCGGCCGGCCCGTCGCGGTGACCGACGCGCTCGGCAACACCAGCCGGGTGACCTTCGACGCGGCCGGCCTGACCACCTCGCTGACCGACTCCACCGGGGCTGCCAGCCACAGCACCCGCGACGCATTCGGGCGGCTCAACACCGTCACCGACGCGCTCGGGAACACCACCTCCTTCGGCTGGACCCTGGAGGGCCGCCCGGCCTGGCGGCAGGACCCGGACGGCGGCCGGCACGAGTGGACCCACGACGCGCAGGGCCGGGTGATCGCATACCGCGACCCGGGCGGCGGCGTCACCCGCGCCGAGTACGGGCCGTTCGGCAAGCTCACCGCCCGCACCGGCCCCGGCGGCGACCGCTGGACTTTCGAGTACGACGGCCAGTTGCGGCTCACCGCCGTCACCAACCCGGTCGGCGACCGCTGGACGTACCGGCACGACCCCACCGGCGGCGTGATCGAGGAGACCGACTTCGCCGGCCGCACCGTCCGCTACGAGCGGGACCTGACCGGCGTCCTGACCGCCCGCATCAACGCCGCCGGGCAGCGCGTCGCGTACGTCCGCGATGCCCAGGACCGCACGGTCGAAATGCACGCCGACAGCCGGGTCACCCGGTACACCTACGACGGCGCGGGCCGGGTACTGACCGTCGGCGACGGGACCACCGGACTGAGCCGCCACTACGACCCGACCGGGCGGCTGATCGCCGAGGAGTGCGAGGGCCGGGTCACCACCTTCTCGTACGACCTGCTCGGCCGCCGCACCGGCTTGCGCACCCCTGGCGGCGCCGAGTCGCACTGGACGTACACACCGATCGGACTGCCCGAGACGCTGACCGGCACGGGCGGGGGCCTGCGTTTCCACTACGACCGGACCGGGCGGGAAGTGCGGCGCGAGTTCGGCAGGGTGGTGTTCGACCGCCGCTACGACACCATGGACCGGCTCACCGGCCAACAGGTCGGCGCGGACGGCCGGTTGGTGAGCGGTCAGAGCTACGCCTTCCGCCCCGACGGAGCGCTCGCCGAGACCACCGACCACCTGCTCGGCGCCCGGACCACCGGCTTCGACGGCCACCACCGGGTCACCGAGCTGACCGGCGCAAACTGGCGCGAGGGCTACCTCTACGACCCGGCCGGCGAGCTGATCGGCCTCCAACTGCCGGGCGCAGGCAACGATTCCGGCGAGCTCACGGTGGCCAACGGCCGGCCGAGGCAGGCCGGGCGCACCTCGTACGAGTACGACGCCCAGGGCCGCTTGGTGCGCCGCACCCGCCGGCTGCTCTCCGGCGGCGAACTCACCTGGCAGTACACCTGGGACTCGCACGACCAGCTCACCTCGGTCGCCCTCCCCGACGGCTCGCTCGCCCGGTACCGCTACGACGCCTTCGGTCGGCGGCGGGCGAAACAGCTGCTGGCCGCCGACCGGGCCACCGTGCTCGACGAGACGCTGTTCACCTGGGCCAACGAACGGCTGGTCGAACAGGTCCGGACCCTCGCCGACCGGCCCGGGCAGCAGGTCACCGCCTGGGAGTGGACCCTCACCGGGCAGCGCCCGCTCACCCAGACCGACTGGCTGCTGCCCGCAGCGGACGCCCCGCAGCACGAGATCGACCGCCGCTTCCACGCCATCGTCACCGACCTGGTCGGCGCCCCGACCGAACTGGTCGACGAGCACGGCACCGTGGCCTGGCAGCAGCGCACCACGCTGTGGGGCCGCCCGCTGCCCGGCGCGATCGAGAGCGTCGACTGCCCGCTGCGCTTCCCCGGGCAGTACCACGACGCCGAGACCGGCCTGCACTACAACGTCTTCCGGTACTACGACCCGGCGACCGCCCACTACCTCAGCTCCGACCCGATCGGCCTCGCCGGCGGCCCGAACCCGTACGGCTATGTGCACGACCCGCGCCGGATCTCGGACCCGCTCGGCCTCGACCCGGACCTGATCGACCTGTACCACGGCACCACCCACAAGGGTGCCACCGGTGTCGAGCAGAACGGCATCAACCCTCAGCACAGCCCCCGCCCGATGGACTTCGGCCACGGCGGCTTCTATCTGACCACCGACCCCAAACAGGCCCACGACTGGGCCAATACCCAGGACGAGCGATACCCGACCCACGGTGGCCCGGCCGTCATGCACTTCCAGGTATCGCGCTCCGAACTGGAGGCGCTGAACGGGAAGCGGTTCAACAACGACCAGGAGCTGGCCGACTTCATCGCCCACCACCGCAACGACCGCTACGGCAGGCAGATGCACGACTACGACAACGTCGAGGGCAAAATGCTGATGAACCTCCGCCCCTGGCAACAGGACAACACCGTGCCAATGCGACTGAGAGGCCATCAGATAGCGTTCTACCAGCAGCCGGGCGTCGACCTGCTGTCCAACGGCTACATAGGAAGGCACCGACGATGAGCGAGTTCCTCATGGAGGCGGACGAGGAGATGCTGGAGTTCTTCTCCCAGATCGCCGACGTCCTGCAGTCCTTCGGCATCACGCGGGCCGAGGCTGTGGCCAGGGTGAACCGCGCCTGGGGGCATCGGAAGTTCGGTCCCTACCCCGACCTGATGTGCCACGAGGACGCCGACTACTGGGCGTACGGCCTCTACTACGACAACGGCAAGAACGACGGCACGTCGGTGCCGTACTGGGAGGACAACCCCGACCGCAGCACCTGGCAGATCGTCCCGCCGCCGCCCGCCGACTCCCCGGCCTGGACACTGCCCCGGGAACCGTAACCGCAAAGCCCTTCGCCGGGGCGGCTGCTGCCACAGGAGCCACCCGGATGCCACGCGCCGCCGGCGGCCGACCGCCGCTGGTCGCCGCCGCAGCGGGGTTCGAGGCGGATGCGAAGGCCCGCACCGCGGCCGTGGCCCGCAACCTCTGGCGCTCAGCGGTGCTCGGGGTTCTCGAAGTCGAACCGGCAGCCGGCGTCCCACTCGGAGCGCTGGTTGCCGTGGGCCGGGATGCCGCCCGCGTCCTTCAGCATCCGCGCCAGGTGCAGCTGGTTCCAGGTCATGAACGTCGTGTTCCGGTTGGTGAAGTCGTTCTCCAGCCCGCCCGAGCCGGGGTCGAGGTACGACGGCCCGGGCCCGGCTTCCCCCACCCAGCCGGCGTCGGCCTGGGGCGGGATGACGAACCCCAGGTGCTGGAGGCTGTACAGGATGTTCATCGCGCAGTGCTTGGCGCCGTCCTCGTTGCCGGTGATCAGGCAACCGCCGACCCGGCCGTAGAACGCGTACTGGCCATGGGAGTTGAGGATCGACGAGCAGGCGTACAGCCGCTCGATCACCTGTTTCATGACGGAGGAGTTGTCGCCGAGCCAGACCGGTCCGGCGAGGGTGAGGATGTCGGCGTTCATGATCTGGGAGTAGAGGACGGGCCATTCGTCGGTGTCCCAGCCGTGTTCGGTCATGTCGGGCCAGACGCCGGTGGCGATGTCGTGGTCGACGGCACGGATCTGTTCGACCTGGACGCCCTGGCGGTGGAGGATGCCTGCGCTGAGGTCGATCAGGCCCTGGGTGTGGCTTCGTTCGGGGGAACGCTTGAGCGTGCAGTTGACGAAGACCGCTCGCAGGTCGTTGTAGCTGGTCATCGCCGTCCGTTCCGGGAGCAGGGCCGAGGAGCCTCATCGCACCATCCGTCCGCCCACCGCCCCGGGACCGTCCGCCGTCCGGCGGATGCCCGGGCGTGGCGGAGTGACAAGAAGACGATCTGTCTCAGGCCGCGCTCAGCGAGAAGTAGTTCTCCTCCTCCTGCGCGAAGTGCAGCCGCAGCACGGAGTGCAGGCCGTAGAGGCAGGCCCGCAGGTCGTCGTGCTGTTCGGGGGCGAGCGCGCCGGCCGTCTCGGCGTGCGCGAGGTGGGTGGTGATGCGGTGGGCGAGCCGGTGGATCTCGGTGTGGGCGCGGCTCATGGTGGCGGTGGTCTCGGGGCCGCCGAGGGCGTCGGCGAGGGCGGGGTAGAGCTCGCGTTCCTCGGCCTCCTCGTGCGGCAGCAGTCGGGTGGTGAGCAGCCGGTCGACGTGCCGGACAGCGACGAGCGCTTCTGCGGAGGAGGACGAGGTGAGCCGGTCGGCGGCCTCCCGGACGGCTTCCAGGACGTCCCGCAGGTCGTCGCGCTCGGCGGCGAAGCGCTGCACCAACTCCTCGGTGGAGGCGTCGATTTCGGGCCCGATGCCGCGGCCGGGGCGCAGCGCGCGCAGGGCGTTGAGGATGACGGCGACGTCGATGAGTTCCTGGAGCAGGGCGCCGGCGGCCGGCGGCAGCAGGCCGAAGGCGGCGAAGCCCATGGCGACGAGGGAGAGCAGCATGCCGCCGAGTGCGGACTGGACGGCGATCCGGCGGGAGCGGGTGGCGATCTGGGCGGCGTCGGCGAGGCGGTCGACGCGGTCGGTGGTGAGGACGATGTCGGCGGCTTCGGAGGAGGCGCTGGCGCCGCGTGCGCCCATGGCGACGCCGACGTCGGCGGCGGCGAGCGCGGGGGCGTCGTTGACGCCGTCGCCGACCATGACGGTGACGGCGCGGGCGCGTTCGGCGCGGACGGCGGCGACCTTGTCGGCGGGCGACTGCCGGGCTCGGACGTCGTCGAGGCCGACCACGGCGGCGATCTCGCGGGCGGGTTCGGGCCGGTCGCCGGTGATCATGAGCAGTCGGGTGACGCCGGCGGCGCGCAGGCGGCGGACGGTGCGGGGGGCGTCGTGCCGGACGGGGTCGCGGAGCAGGACGGCGCCGATGGGGCGGTCGTCGACGGCGACCCAGGCGAGGGCGGCGCCGTCGAGCGCGGCCCGGTTGTCGGCGGCGCGCGCCCATGCGGGGAGGTCGGTGGTGTCGCGTTGGCCGACGGTGGCGGTGCTGCCGTCGGCGAGGGTGGCGACGGCGCCGGTGCCGGGTTGTTCGGAGACGTCGTGGACGGGTGGCAGGGTGAGGTCGCGTTCGGCCGCGGCGGCGGTGATGGCCTCGGCGAGGACGTGCGGCGAGTACTGGTCGACGGCGGCGGCGAGCGCGAGGACCTCGGCGGGGGTGTGGCCGGGGGCGGTGGCGATGTCGAAGGCGTGGGGGCGTCCGGTGGTGAGGGTGCCGGTCTTGTCGAGGCAGACGGTGCGGGCCCGGCCGAGGGTCTCCAGGGCGGCGCCGTCGCGGACCACGACGCCTCTGCGGGCGGCGCGGGAGATGCCGGAGACGATGGCGACGGGTGCGGCGAGCAGCAGCGGGCAGGGGGTGGCGACGACCAGGACGGCGACGGCGCGGACGGCGTCGCCGCTGAGCAGCCAGGCGAGTGCGGCGGCGGCGAGGGCGACGGGCAGGAACCAGGCGGCGTAGCGGTCGGCGAGGCGGATGACGGGGGCGCGTTCGGCGCCGGCCTGCTGGGTGAGGCGGACGATCTCGGCGTAGGTGGAGTGTTCCTCGGTGGCGGTGGCGCGCAGGTCGAAGGCGCTGCCGGCGTTGACGGCGCCGCTCCGGGCGGGGTCGCCGATCCGGCGGGTGACCTGGGCGGATTCGCCGGTGAGGACGGATTCGTCGAGGACGGCGCGGTGGCCGGTGATGCGTCCGTCGACGGGGACGGTCTCGCCGGGGCCGACGACCAGGCGGTCGCCGATCCGGATGTCGGCGAGCGGGACGGTCTCGGTGGTGTCGCCGGTGCGGCGGCGGGCGGTGCGGGGGGCGTGGCGGAGCAGTTCGCGCAGGTCGCGGGTGGCGCGACGTTCGGCGGCGGCGTCGAGCCAGCGTCCGCCGGAGAGCATCAGGGCGATCAGTGCGCCGGCCAGGTATTCGCCGGTGGCGAGGGTGCCGACGAGGGCGAGGACGGCGATCAGGTCGACGCCGGCGCGGCCGCGGCGCAGGGCCTGGGCGACCCACATCAGGGCGGGGGCGACGGCGACGGCGGTGGCGACGATCCAGCACTGGTCGGCGACGCCGTGGGCGCCGGCGGCCCAGGCGATCAGGCCGACGAGGGTGGCGACGGCGACCGCGCCGAGCAGGACGGGTTCGATGCCGCCGCCGCCCAGCAGTTGTCGGGCGCCGCCCTGCTCGCCGGGTGCGGTGTGCGGTGCCATGGGCGTCTCCTCCGCTCGGGCTGCGGCTGTCCTTTCCAGTGCACCTCTCGGCGGGCGGTCCGGCCAGGGCCGTCGGTCCCGGGGCGGGGGGCAGCATGATCCCGGGTCCCGGTCGGGGCCGTCGGTCCCGGGGCGGGGGGCCGCACGATCCCGGGTCCCCCGGTCGGGGGTGCGGGCGGGGTAGGTTCGGGGGCGTTGGTGTTCCCGTCCGGTCTCCCGGGGTGTCCGGGGTCCGGCGTACAGAGGGCAGGTGGGGCAGATGGAGTCGCTGTTCGAGCTTCCGATCCGGACGCTGGCGGGTGAGCCGTCGTCGCTGGCGGAGCACCGGGGCAAGGTGCTGCTGCTGGTGAATGTGGCGTCGAAGTGCGGTCTGACGCCGCAGTATTCGGGTCTGGAGCGGTTGCAGGAGGTGTACGGGGAGCGCGGGTTCACGGTGCTCGGGTTCCCGTGCAACCAGTTCGCGGGACAGGAGCCGGGGTCGGCGGAGGAGATCCAGGAGTTCTGCTCGACCACGTACGGCGTGTCGTTCCCGCTGTTCGAGAAGGTCGAGGTGAACGGGGCGGGGCGGCATCCGGTCTATGCGCGGCTGACGGAGGTCGCGGACGCCTCGGGCGAGGCGGGCGACGTCCAGTGGAATTTCGAGAAGTTCCTGGTCGGCGCGGACGGCGAGGTGGTCGGGCGGTTCCGGCCGCGGACCGAGCCGGAGTCGCCGGAGCTGGTGGCGGCGATCGAGGCGCAGTTGGGCGGCTGACGGCCCGCGGCCCGGAACGGGCCCGGATTGTCCGGTACCGCCTGCGGGCGGCGAAACTGTACAGGTAACCTGCGCAGTGAGACTGGACAGTCCGGGCCCGTTCCGGCTGCCCCCGTTACGACGAAAGGCACTCGCGTGTCCGTCACCGCGCTCGACCCGACCACCGCCCTGGTGGTCATCGACCTCCAGCAGGCCATCATCGCCGTGCCCGGCGACCCGCACCCGATGCGCGAGGTGCTGGAGCGCAACGTCCGCCTCGCCGAGGCGTTCCGCGCCGCACGGCTCCCGGTGGTGCTGGTGCGGGTGTCGTTCGCCGCCGACGGCGCGGACCTACTGCCCGGCCGCACCGAGCAGCCGCGCCCCGGCAGGGCCATGCCGGAGGGCTGGGACACCCTGACGCCGGAGCTGCACGACCCGGCCACCGACGTGGTGGTGACCAAGCACAACTGGGGCGCGTTCCACGGCACCGACCTGGACGTGCAGCTGCGCCGCCGCGGGGTGACGCAGCTCGTGCTGACGGGCATCGCGACCAGCATCGGCGTGGAGTCCACCGCCCGCGCCGCGTACGAGCACGGCTACCACGTGACGACGGCCGTGGACGCGATGACCGACATGGACCCGGAGGCGCACCGCAACAGCGTGCAGCGGATCTTCCCGCGCCTGGGCGAGACCGGCACCACCGAGGAGATCCTCGACCTGCTGGCCAAGACCCGCTGAGACGCGCCGGAACCCGCCCGGGCGTGCTGCCGGGCGGGTTCCGGGGCTCGAAGGCGGGCTCAGGCTTCGCCGGGGTGCCAGGTCGGCCACTGCCAGGGCCGGTCGTCCCAGTGCACCCGGACCGGGTCGTGCGGGTCGAGGTCGGGGAAGTGGTGCTTCACCTCGGGTTCGAACTCCTCGGGGGCGAGCGGCTTCCAGCCCTCGTCCTTGAAGTGGACGAGGCGGTAGCGGCTGTCGGTGCGGAACTCCGCGACCCGCACCAGGGGCTCGCCGGCCGCGCCCGTCCCGTTGCTGGTGGTGGTGTTGCTGGTGGTCGTCATGCCGCCAGCTTCGGCCGCGCCCCGCCGCCGCGCACGCTCGCACCGCCGGTGCCGTCGCAGGTGTCACCGTTCGGCGGCGGGTGTACCGGGAGCGTCACGGCCTCCGGTGAACCGCGGGCGGTCCCGTACCGTGGAAGGCACATCGGAGGGTTCGTCGGGAGGACCGCGTGGGCAAGGGCAAGGCGTCGAAGGGTGCGGCGGCGGCGCGGATGCGCGGGCTGGACGGCCTGGCGGTGACGCGCTCGGCGTGGGGCCTGTACCGGGAGACCCGGCGGCCCGGCGCGCCCGGACTGTCGGCCCGGGTGGGGGCGCTGCCCCGCCTGCTGCGGGACGTGCTGCTGCGCCGCTACCCGGGGGTGGGGCCCGGCAAGCTGCTGGTGCTGGCGTTCGCGGTCGCGGTGTACCTGGTCAGCCCGATCGACGTACTGCCGGACTTCATCCCGGTGATCGGCTGGAGCGACGACACCGGCCTGCTGCTGTGGTTCCTGGTCGGCCTGACCCGGGAGTCCGGCCGGTACCTGGAGTGGGCGCGGCACGGCGGCACTGTCGGCGAGCTTCCCGCCGACAGCTGAACTCCCCTGCCGCTACAGCGACTTGACCAGCTTCTCGAAGCGCAGGTCGGCGCGGAGCGGGATGCCGAACCGCTCGTCGCCGTACGGGAACGGCTCGTACACGCCGGTGCGGGTGTAGCCGCGGCGCTCGTACCAGGCGATCAGGTCGGCGCGCTGCTCGATGACGGTCATCTCCATCGCGGCGACGCCCCACTCGGCGCGGGCCCACTCCTCGGCGCGGGCCAGCACCTGCCGGCCGAGGCCGCCGCCCTGGGCGGCCGGGGAGACCGAGAACATGCCGAAGTAGCCGGTGGCGCCGCGCCGTTCGACGTGGCAGCAGGCCAGCAGGCGGCCGTCCTGCTCGGCCAGCAGCACCACCGACTCGGCGCGGCCGAGGAGTTCGGCGACGGCGGCCTCGTCGGTGCGCCGCCCGTCCAGCAGGTCCGCCTCGGTGGTCCAGCCGGCCCGGCTGGCGTCGCCCCGGTACGCGGACTCGACCAGCGCGACCACGGCCGGCACGTCCTGCGGCCGCGCGGCACGGAAGGCCGGGCCGGCGTCGGGGCCGGCGTCGGCGAGGCGGGAGGCGGTGGGCTCGGCGGTCATGCGGTGCGCTCCTTCGGGTGCTCGAACGGCCATCGTGCCACAACGGCCCCTCCCGACCGCCGGCCCGCTCAGGGCGCGGGCTCGACCGTCGGCCCGGTCAGGGCGCGGGCTCGGCTGCCGGGACGGGCTGCTCGGGCGGGCCCGGGTAGGGGAGGATCTGCCGGAGCAGTCCGCGCGGGTGGCCGCGGCGGCGCCACTCGCGGGGGTAGCCGAGCGAGACCTCTTCGAAGCGGACGTCCTCGTACCAGGTGGTGCGCGGGATGTGCAGGTGGCCGTAGACGACGGCGGCGACGTTGAAGCGGCGGTGCCAGTCGGCGGTGAGTTCGGTGCCGCACCACTGCGCGAAGTCGGGGTAGTGCAGGACGTCGGTGGGGCGGCGGTCCAGCGGCCAGTGGCTGACGAGGACCAGTGGCAGGTCCGGATCGTGTGCGGAAAGCGCTTTCTCGGTGGTCTCGACGCGCTCCCGGCACCAGTCGTCGACACCCGCGTAGGGCGCGGGGCTGATCCGGAACTCGTCGGTGCACACCACGCCGTTCTCGCGGGCGCGGGCCAGCGACTCGGCCTTGGTGCGCACGCCCGGCACCCGGAAGCTGTAGTCGTAGAGCGTGAACACGGGCGCGACGGCGAAGCGGCCGTCCGGGCCGGACCACACCGGGAACGGGTCCTCGGGGGTGGCGACGCCGATCGCCCGGCAGCGTTCCACCAGTTGCCGGTAGCGTTCGGGCGCGTCGACGGGCTCCTGGTCCTGGGTGGTGGTCCACAGTTCGTGGTTGCCGGGCGTCCAGACCACCTTGGCGAAGCGCTCCGCGAGCAGGCCCAGGGTGTCCGCGACGACGTCGACCTGTTCGGCGACGTCACCGGCGACAATCAGCCAGTCGTCCGGGCCGGTCGGTCGCAGCGCGTCGAGGACGGGCCGGTTCTCGCTGACGCCGACGTGGAGGTCGCTTACCGCGAGCAGGCGTGAATCCGCCACCGCTCCCCCAGTTGTGTGTCCGCCGACCGGTCGGCCGGGCCCGCCGACGCATCGGTGCGGATACGTCGGCGCATCCCGGCAGTGGGACGCGCGTTGACACGCTACCGCCGGGTGGTCGGCGACGCCAGCACGAGCCCGTCCCTGTCGGTGCGTCAACATCCGGTGGAACCCCAGGTGTTCGGTAGTCACACCTATGTTTGTTCGCTCTACATACCTTCTGACGATGTGTTGTTTCAACACTCTGTTGACTGACGGGTCCATGACTATATGTTCTCCGCGGCGACCGAATACCGGCCGCCGCCCTTCACCCCACTGAGGACTCGTCATGCCCGCTTCCGGCACCAGCCGCACGTTCCGCCGCGCCGCCACCGCGGTCGCGTCCGCCGCCCTGCTGGTCGGCGCGGTCGCCGCCGCCGCACCGGCCCAGGCCGCCAAGCCGAGCACCCCCGCCAACTTCCACCCCGAGCTCGACCACGCGGGCTCCACCGTCGTCGCCCACGAGGGCCGCGGCGACGCCGCCCCGAACGGCATCGCCGCACTGGCCGCCACCCAGACCAAGGGCATGGACGTCTCCAACTGGCAGGGCAGCGTCGCCTGGAGCACCGCCTACGCCAACGGCGGCCGCTTCGCCTACGTCAAGGCCACCGAGGGCACCACCTACACCAACCCCTCGTTCGCCCAGCAGTACAACGGCTCCTACAACGCCGGCATGATCCGCGGCGCCTACCACTTCGCGCTGCCGAACGCCTCCTCCGGCGCCACCCAGGCCGCGTACTTCGTCGCCCACGGCGGCGGCTGGTCCAAGGACGGCAAGACCCTGCCGCCCGCCCTGGACATCGAGTACAACCCCTACGGCGCCACCTGCTACGGCCTGAGCCAGGCCGGCATGGTCAGCTGGATCCGGGACTTCTCCAACACCGTCCACACCAAGACCGGCCGCTACCCGGTGATCTACACCACCACCGACTGGTGGACCACCTGCACCGGCAACAACAGCTCCTTCGGCGCCACCAACCCGCTCTGGATCGCCCGCTACGCCTCCTCCGTCGGCACCCTGCCGGCCGGCTGGTCGTACCAGACCATCTGGCAGTACGCCGACTCCGGCACCCTGCCCGGCGACCAGAACTGGTTCAACGGCGCCCTGGACCGCGTCCAGGCCCTCGCCAACGGCTGACGGCCCCCTGCCCGCGACCGGATTCCACCCCGCTCCGGTCGCGGGCGGACCGGCGGCTCACCCGACCGGGACGATCAACTCCCAGCTGTCGACGGCGAAGTCGAGCACCATCCCGTGGTCGCGGTACAGCGCGGGCGCGCCGGTCGCGTTCTCGGTGTCCACCCCCAGACCGACCCGGGTGCGGCCGCGCTCGGCGTACACCGCGAAGAAGTACCGCAGCAGGAAGCCACCCAGGCCCCTGCCGCGCACCGCCTCGCTCACCCCGATGTGCGAGGCCCACGCCGCGTCCGACCGGTCGTCCCGGGTGCGCAGCACGGCCACGTCGCCGAGCCCGTCGAGCTCGGCTATCCACACCAGCGACCAGTCGGCGCTGTCCGCACCGGTGTCCGCGCACCACTTCTCGTAGCTGCGCGGCTGGAAGTCGTAGTGGCCGACGAAGGTCTCGTGGATCAGCCGGTGCACGGTGCGCCGGTCGTCCTCGGTGCTGCACGCCCGCACCCGCACCCCCGCCGGGGCGTCCGGGAACGGGTCCGCCTTCGGGTCGACCTCCCGGGTGAGCGCGTGGTGACGGCGCACCTGCCGCCAGCCGCGACCGGCCAACGCGACGGTGTCGAACGTGGGTCGGGCGCTCAGCATCAGGTGCAGCACGGCCCGGTCGGCCCCGTTGGCCCGCGCGTGCTCCGCGCCCCGGGCCTCCATCAGCTCGAACAGGTGCAGCCCCGCCTCGGTGTGGCCCGGCAGCATGTACTGGTCGAGGTCGATCCGCTCCCCCGCCGAACGGTCACGCACGACGCCGTACCCGATCAGCCGCCCGTCCGCGTCGTTCAGCAGCCACGAGTCCCGCGCCAGGTCCATCGACGGGTGCCCGAGGTCCTCCTCGACCTCCGCGAGATCGGTGAACGCCCGCCCCACCTCGATCTCGTCCACCTGGTTGAGCAACGCGCACACGGCCTCGGCATCCCCGCGTTCCGCCGCCCGCACCGTCCATCCCTCCGGAAGCGCCACGCTCCCCCTCCTTCGCCGTCGGATCCGCAAACCCGGCCTTTCTACCGCCTCAACACCCTTGGGCGAAAAGGATTTTGAGCGCCGCGCCGGGGGTGTCTGCCGGGGGCCCGCCGTGTCACGCCGCGTCGAGCAGCCGTTGGATCGCGGCCTGCGCGGGCGGCAGCCAGCTGGGCTTGCCGCCCGGGCGGCCCGCGCGGCCGGCCTCGCCGATGAGGAGGCCGCCGAACGCGCGCAGGACGGCCCAGCCGCGGGCGCGGCGGCGGGTGGCGGGGTCGGCGGCGGGGCGGTAGGCGTGGTGGAAGCGGTCCCGGGCGTCGGCGGGGAGCAGTGTCCACGCGGCGGCGAGGTCGCAGGCGGGGTCGCCGGCGCAGAGGTCGCCGAAGTCCACGACGCCGCTGTAACTTCCGTCTGCGGTCAGGAGGTTGGCGGGGTGCAGGTCGCCGTGCAGCCAGCTGCGCGGGCCGGTCCAGGCAGGTGCGGCGAGGGCGTCGCGCCAGAGGGCGCGGATGCCGTCCGGGTCGGTGATCAGGCCGAGGCGGGTGGTCTCGGCGAGGCCCTGCTCGAACGACCGGTCGTGCTCGGCGAGCGGGCCGCCGCGCCCGCGTCCGGCCGGGGCCTCGGCGGGGGCGGGCCGGTGAAGGGCCGTCAGGAACCCGGCCAGGGCGTCGGCGGCGGCCGCACCGTCCGTGACGGGGGCGCGGTCGGCCGGTTCGCCCGGCACCCAGGTGGTGACCAGCCAGGGCCGGGGGAACGCCGCGCTGGGCTCGCCGAGCCGCTGCGGCACCGGCACGGGCAGCGGCAGGTCCGCCGCCAGTGCGGGCAGCCACGCGTGCTCCTTGCGCAGCAGTGCGTCCGCGTCGCCGGTGGCCCACGGCATCCGGACGGCAAGGTCCTCACCGAGCCGCCACAGCTGGTTGTCCCACCCGAACGCCCCGAACCGGACCGGGAGTTCGGCCAGATCGGGGTGCTGTTCGCGCAGCAGACGGGTGATCAGTTCGCCGGTGATCCCGGACTCCTCGATGCTCATGCCCGCCCACGCTACGCCCCCTCCTCCGCGCCACCGGGCGCACTCCCCCGCTGCTACGCCGGGTGACGCCCTCCGTCCTCGGGGCGGACGACGGCCACGGGCGCTGCGGTGTGCTCCGGCCCGCCCGCCGAGCGGGGCCGCGCGCTCCTTGCCGCACCCCGTCATGTCATTAGGATTTCCCCAAGTCGCTTTGTGCGACCGCAGGTTGTGAGTCCGAAGAGCCGCCGCCGACCGAACGAGCGCGCCGTCGCCCGGGCGTCACCGACCGCAGGCCGCAGGGCCGCGCGCCATCCTCCCCGTCCGCCCGTCGTCCAGGAAAAGAGCCACGCACCATGTTCCGACGCGTCGCACCGGCCCTCGCGGCCGGTCTCATCGCCACCACCCTCGGCTTCGCCCCGACGGCCGCCGCCGCCGACACCGCGAGCACCGCCCGCACGGCCGCCGTCCGGTCGTACGACCACTGCCGCACGGGCTACTTCTGCATCTACAGCGACTGGGGCGGCGGCGGCACCCAGTGCTCCTGGGCGTCCTGGCAGTACCCGCGGGTCGCCAACACCGCGGACATGTGTTCGTTCATCCGCAACGGCCACCCCGTGCGCTCGGTCGCCAACCGGACCGACCACCGCGTCCAGTACTACACCGGCACCAACTACAACCACCGCGTCGGCTCCACCACCTCCGGCGGCGCGGGCAACCTCCAGGGCAGCTACCAGATCCGCTCCTTCCGCCCCCAGTAGCCCGCACCCCGGGGGGCCCGTGCCGGTGCACCCGCACCCGCACGGGCTCCACGCCGTCAGGCGGGGCGGCCCGGCGGGACCAGGCCGCACTGGTAGGCGAGCGCGACCAGTTGGGCGCGGTCGCGGACGTCCAGCTTGGCCATCGCCCGGTGGACGTGGGTGCGGACGGTGAACGGGCTGACGAAGATCCGCTCGGCGATCTCCTCGTTGGTCAGGCCGGTCGCGGTCAGCGCCATCACCTCGCGCTCGCGGGCGGTGAGCACCGCCAGCCGCTCGGCGCCGGCCGGCGCCCCGGCGGCCGGGCCCGGCTGGGCGCGGAACCGGTCGATCATCGCGCGGGTGGCGGCGGGCGACAGCAGGGCGTCGCCCACCGCCACGGTGCGGATCGCGGCGAGGAGCTCCGCGGGCGCCGCGCCCTTGCCGAGGAAGCCGTCGGCGCCCGCGCGCAGGGCCTGGGCGATGTACTCGTCGATCTCGAAGGTGGTCAGGATCAGCACCCGGGTGCCGGACAGCTCCTCGCTGCCGCAGATCTCCGCGGTCGCGGCGAGACCGTCGCCGCCGGGCATCCGGATGTCCATCAGCACCAGGTCGGGCCGGGTGGCGCGGGCGCACTCGACCGCCTCGCGGCCGTTGGAGGCCTCGCCGACCACCTCCATGTCGTCCTCGGCGTCGATCAGCATCCGGAAGGCGCCGCGCAGCAGGGCCTGGTCGTCGGCGAGCAGGACGCGGATGGTCATCGGGGGGAGTCCTTTTCCTCGGGGTCGGCGAAGGCGGGGGTGTCGCGGCTGCCGGTGCGCAGCGGCAGGTCGGCGGTGACCAGGAAGCCGCCGTCGGGGCGGCGGTCCGCGGTGAGCCGGCCGCCGACCGCGCCCGCCCGCTCGCGCATGCCGATCAGGCCGAAGCCGCCGGGGCCGTCCTGGCGGAGCGGGGCCGGCACCGGCCGTCCGAGCCCCCGGCCGTTGGCGACGGACAGGGCGATCCGGCTGCCGGTGTAGGCGAGGGTGACCTCGGCGTCGGTGCCGCGGGCGTGCTTGGCGACGTTGGTCAGCGCCTCCTGCACGATCCGGAACGCCGTCAGGTCGACGCCCGGGGAGAGCGGGCGGGGCTCGCCCGCGACGGTCAGCCGGACCGGGACCCCGGCCTGTTCGAAGGCGGTGAGCAGGTCCGGCAGCCGGTCGAGGCCGGGCGCGGGCTCCAGCGGGGCGGGCTCCTCGGCGCGGCGCAGCAGGCCGACGGTGGCGCGCAGTTCCTGGAGGGCCGAGCCGGTGGCGTCGGTGAGGTGGCTGAGCACCTCGCGGGCCCGGTCGGGGTGCCGGTCCATCAGGTGGACGGCGATGCCGGCCTGGGCGTTGGCGAGGGCGATGTGGTGGGCGACCACGTCGTGCAGGTCGCGGGCGATCCGGATGCGTTCGTCGGCGACCCGGCGGCGGGCCTCCTCCTCGCGGGTGCGCTCGGCGCGTTCGGCGCGCCGCTCGATCGCGGCCAGGTGGGCGCGGCGGTTGCGGACCGAGTCGCCGAGGGCGCCGGGCAGCAGCGCCCAGGCGAGGACGCCCAGCCGTTCGCCGACCGGACCGTCCGGGCCGAAGGCCAGCGCGGTCACGGCAAGCAGGACGGCGCTGGCGACCGAGGCGCGCAGCGCGGTGGAGCGGTCGGTGCGGACGGCCAGCAGGTACAGCGCCGCCAGCAGCGGCGCGGCCAGGGCGACGGTGAGCCGGGCGCTGGTCACGCCCAGCGCCATGGTGCACGCCAGGGTGGCGGCGACCACCGCCCGGGGGTGGCGGCGGTGCAGGAAGACGGCGGCGGTGGAGGCCGCGGCGATCAGGACGGAGGCCGCGCCGGGCAGGAAGAAGTGGCCGTTGTTCTGGTCGGCGCTGACGCCCTGGGCGACGACCAGCAGCAGCCCGGTGCCGCCTGCGGCGTCCAGCAGCCGGGGGTGGTCGCGGCGCAGGCGCTGCCACAGGTCGGTCATCACGGGGCCTTGGTTCTCGAAGTGGGGGGTGTGCGGCGGCGGGACCGCCCGGGTGGGGCGGTCCCGCTCTGCAACGGTAACGTTCCGGGCCCGAACCACCGTCCGGGCCCGGAACGCGGTGATGCAGGTCAGACGGTCACGGGCTGCCGGTCCTCGGCCGTCTCGTCGGCTGCGGACTGCAACTTGGCGCCCTCGACGTCGATGTCCGGCAGGACCTTGTCGACGCTCTTCGGCAGCCACCAGGCGCGGCGGCCGAGCAGCGCCAGCACCGCCGGGACGAGCGCCATCCGGACCACGAAGGCGTCGAGCGCGACGGCGGCGGCGAGGCCCAGGCCCATCATCTTGATCATCGGTTCGTTCATCCCGATGAAGCCGGCGAACACCGAGATCATGATCAGCGCGGCGGCGGTGACCACCCGGGCGTTGTGCCGGAAACCGGTGACGATCGCCTCGGAGGGGCTCTCGCCGTGCACGTACGCCTCGCGGATCCGGGTGACCAGGAACACCTCGTAGTCCATGGCCAGGCCGAACACCACGCCGACCATGAAGATCGGCATCATGCTCATCACCGGCCCGGTCTGGTCGACGCCGATCAGGTCGGCCAGCCAGCCCCACTGGAACACCGCGACCACGGCGCCGAGCGCGGCGGCCACCGAGAGCAGGAACCCGACCGCGGCCTTCACCGGGACCAGCACCGAGCGGAACACCAGCAGGAGCAGCACGACGGCCAGGCCGACCACCACGGCGAGGTAGGGCACCAGCGCGTCGCTGAGCTTCTGCGACACGTCGATGTTCATCGCGGTGGTGCCGCTGACCAGCACGGTCGCGCCGGTGGCGGACTTCAGGCCGGCCGCGTCGTCGCGGATCGCCTGGACCAGGTCCTTGGTCTTCGCCTCGGCCGGGCCGGTCTCCGGGACCGCGTTGACCAGGGCGGTGTCCCCGGCCGGGTTGAAGATCGGCGGGGCGACCGCGACCACTCCGGGCAGGCCGGAGACGGTCTTGGCGACCTGCTCGGCGGCGGCCTTCGGGTCGGGCGTGCCCTTGGCGTCGACCACGACGGTCAGCGGGCCGTTGAAGCCCGGGCCGAAGCCCTGGGACAGCAGGTCGTAGGCGCGGCGCTCGGTGGTCGAGGTCGACTTCGCCTCGTCGCCGGGCAGGCCCAGGCGCAGGTCCAGCGCCGGGGCGGCGATCACGCCGAGGCCGATCACGCCCCCGATCAGCACCAGCAGCGGGCGGCGCAGCACGAACCGGGCCCAGCGGGCGCCGCCGTTGTCGCCGGCCGCCCGGCGGGCGCCGTTCGCGGCGGCCTTGCGTTCCTTGCGGGGCAGCACCTTGCGGCCGATGAAGCCGAGCAGCGCGGGCACCAGGGTCAGCGCGACCAGCACGGCGACGACGACCGTTCCGGCGGCGGCCATGCCCATCTTGGACAGGATCGGGATGCCGACCACGGACAGGCCGGCCAGCGCGATCACCACGGTCAGACCGGCGAACACCACGGCCGAGCCCGCCGTGCCGACGGCCCGCCCGGCGGCCTCGCGCGGGGCGCGGCCCTCGGCGAGCTCCGCCCGGTAGCGGGAGACGATGAACACCGCGTAGTCGATGCCGACCGCCAGGCCGAGCATCATCGCCAGCGTGCCGGTGGTGGAGGACAGGCCGAGCGTGCTGCCCAGCGCGGTGATCAGCGCCATGCCGAGGCCGACGCCGACCACGGCGGTCAGCAGCGGCAGGCCCGCCGCGACCAGCGAACCGAAGGTGATCACCAGCACGACGGCGGACAGCGCCATGCCGATCGCCTCGCTGCTGCCGCCCGCCTCGCCGTGGCTGGCCAGCGCGGTGCCGCCCATCTCGACCTTCAGCCCGGCGTCCCGGCCGTGCTGCGCGGCCTGCTCCAGCGCGGCGGTCGCCTCCCCGGACAGCTCGCCGGCCTTGGCCGAGTAGCTGACGGTGGCGTACGCGGTGGTGCCGTCCTGGGAGACGGTGTGCGCCTGGAACGGGTCGACCGCGCCGGTGACCTCGGCGGCGTGCGCCAGCTCGCCGACCGTCTTCAGCACGATCTGCTGGTTCGGCTCGGCGGTGATCTTCTGCCCGTCGGGGGCAACGAACACGATCCGGGCCTGCGCGCCGTCCGCGTGGCCGCCGGGGAAGCGCTCGTTCATCAGGTCGAAGGCCTGCTGCGCCTCCGTGCCGGGTATCGAGAAGCCGTCGGCGGGCGGGGCGGGCGCCTTGGCCGCGAGCACTCCGCCGACGGCGAGCACGGCGACCCACAGCAGGGTCACCAGCTTGCGCCGGTCGAAGGCCCAGCGGCCCAGGCAGTACAGGAACGTGGCCACGGGGGTGCGGCCTCCTTCGGGTCGGTGCACGGTCGCGGAACACGCCGCGGGCGGCGCCGCGCACCGGTTCCCGGCGCGGTCCGCCCACAGCGTGTTCCATCGTTCGTCACCGCCCCCACCTGCGTCGTCGTCCCTATGCAGGCTGCTGTGTACTGCGTCCGCAGTAGGTCTCCGACCGCCCGGTCCTCCCTCCGGCATCTGACGGACCGCCACCCCCGGCGTTCCCCGGCCTCTGCACCCACCCGACCGATACCGGGGAACGCAAAACGGCCGGGGGGTAACGCAATGAGTGGGGTAGAACCGCCGGCAGTTGGGGGGTGTCGCGTTGGGGGGGGGGGGGGGTTTTTACCCCACCCCCGGTAGGGGCCAGGGACCAGAAAACAGCGGGGCGGGC
>NZ_JBHWID010000001.1:324089-354511 GCF_042732175.1 Kitasatospora sp. NPDC059795 | reverse complement strand
GGCGTTCCCCCCCTATTTTTTTGTGTAACCCCCCGGCCGCATTGGGTCGGATGACCGTTGTGCGCGAGGGGGGAGTTGAACCCCCACGCCCTTTCGGGCACTGGAACCTGAATCCAGCGCGTCTGCCTATTCCGCCACCCGCGCAAAGGGTGTAGCCGCCGGTTGCTCTTCTGCCCCGTTCGACCTGCTGAGAAGCTTACCGCACGTTTCGGGGGCCTCCGTCCGGGGTGGGTCGGTGGCGGGGCGTCACAATGGCCGGATGAGAGTGATCCTCACCGTGGTCGGGGCGGCGCTGCTGGCCTGGACGGCGGCCAGCATTCTGCGGACGCTGGTGGTGCCGCGCGGGCTGTACTCGGCGTTGGCGATCCGGTTGTGGTCGGTGCTGCGGCGGGTGGTGCGGACGGTGGCCGCGCCGTTCGGGGGGTACCGGGCGATCGACCGGGCGCAGACCTGGCTGGCTCCGCTGATCCTGCTGGGGATGCTGGGGTGTTGGCTGCTGTCGACGCTGACGGCGTACACGCTGCTGTTGATAGGGACGTCCGACCTGCCGTGGCACGTCGCGTTCCGGGAGGCCGGGTCGAGTCTGTTCACGCTGGGTTTCGCGAGCGGCGACCGGCTGCACCTGTCGGTGATCGACTTCCTGGCGGCGGCGAACGGTCCGCTGATCATCGCGTTGCTGATCGCCTACCTGCCGACGCTGTACTCGGCGTACAACCGGCGGGAGTTGGAGGTGACGCTGCTGCAGTCGCGGGCGGGCGAGCCGGCCTGGGGGCCGGAGTTGCTGGCCCGGCAGGCGCTGGTGCGGACGGAGAGCGAACTGCCGGAGCTGTACCGGGACTGGGAGCGGCTGGCGGCGGATCTCGGCGAGGGGCACTCCAACTATCCGGTGCTGATCTCGTTCCGTTCCCCGCAGCCGTACCGCAGTTGGGTGGTGGGCCTGATCGCGGTGATGGACGCGGCGGCCATGCAGTTGGCGCTGAACCCGCGTTCGGCCCCGCCGGAGGCGCGGTTGCTGCTGCGGGCCGGGTTCACGGCGCTGCGGGACATCGCGACGGCGCTGCGGATCCCGTTCGAACCGGACCCGGAGCCGGAGGAGCCGATCCGGTTGACGTTCGCGGAGTTCGACGCGGCGGTCGCGATGGTGACGGCGGCCGGGATGCGGCTGGAGCGGCCGATCGCGGACGCGTGGGCGCACTTCCGCGGTTGGCGGGTCAACTACGAGGCGATCGCCTACGAGTTGGCCCGCCGCGCGGATGCGGTGCCGGCGCTGTGGACCGGTCCGCGGGACTTCGCCGCGACCCCGATCCCGCCGCGCCGTCCGGCCGACCGCCGCCCGGTCAACCCCTGAGCAGCTGTTCCTCGGCCTGCGCCAGCACCTCCACCACCCGCCGCCCGAACCGGACGTCGCACGGGTGCGGGGCGCCGGTCGCGACGGCCGCCAGCAGGGCGTCGAGCGCGCGGCCGTACGCGGCAGTCGGCGGCGCGTCCCGGTCGGGGAGGCTCGTGACGCCCGCGGCGCCGCGCAGTTCGACGCCCGCGCCGTTCGCGGAGGCCTCCGGCGGGGCGGTCAGGCTGAGCGTCACGGTGCTGGACGCGCCGCCGGCGTGACGCAGGATCAGGTGGGCGGTGTCGCCGGGTCCGGGCGCGGCGTCGACCCGTTCGACGTCGCCGAGGACGGGCAGCAGCACGGACAGCGCGTGCGGGCCGACGTCCCACAGCGCGCCCTTCTGCTGCCGCCACGGGGACGCGGCGTAGGGGCTGTCGGTGGTGAACACCGAGCCGATCCAGTGGCAGTGGGCGGTGAACCAGCCGCCGCGCTCGGCCTGTTCGGTGATCCAGGCGCCCTGCGTGTCGCCGAACCGGACGGTGAAGAACACCACCGAGGCGACGGCGGCCGCGGCGACCGCGTCCTCGACGGCGCGGGCGGCGTCCACCGTCGAGGCGACCGGCTTGTCCAGCAGCAGGTGCTTGCCGGCCGCGGCGGCGCGGACGGCGTACTCGGCCTGGACATCGGGCGGCAGCGCGATGGCGACGGCGTCCACCGCGGCCAGCAGGTCGTCGACGGCCTCGTACGCGGGCACGCCGTGCGCGGCCGCGAGGTCGGCGGCGGCCTGCGGGCGGCGGCCCCACACGCCGGCGAACTCGACGTCCGGATGGGCGGCGAGGGCTGGGGCGTGCACCAACCCGGCCCACGGGCCGGTCCCGAGCAGTCCGATCCGCACGGCGCTCAGCCCTCCACCCGGATCAGCGTGAAGCCGTCGTAGCCCTTGTGGCCGACGGTCTGCACGGTGGTGGCGTCCAGGCGCTTGTCGCCCGCGAGCAGGTCGTGCAGCTGCCGGACGCCGCGCACGGCCTCGTCGGTGCTGTGCGCGTCGGCGAGCCTGCCGCCGCGCACCACGTTGTCGACCACGATCACCGAGCCGGGCCGGGTGAGCGCCAGCGACGCCTCCAGGTAGTGCGGGATGCTCGGCTTGTCGGCGTCGACGAACACCAGGTCGTACGGCTCGACGCCTTCCTCGACGAGCTGCCGCAGGGTGTCGCGGGCCGCGCCGAGCCGGACCTCGACGCGGTTGGCGAGGCCGGCCCGTTCGACGTTGGCGGTGGCGACGGCGGCGTGCGCCGGGTCGATCTCCAGCGTGGTCAGGCGGCCGTCGTCGGGCAGCGCGCGGGCCAGCCAGATCGCGCTGTAGCCGGCCAGCGTGCCGATCTCCAGGATCCGGCGGGCGCCCTGCATGCGGGCCAGCAGGTGGAGCAGCTTGCCCTGGCTCGCGGACACCGCGATCGGCGGCAGCCCGGCCCGGTCGGCGGCCTGGAGGGCCGCGTCCAGTGCCTCGTCCTCGCCGATCAGCCGGTCGGCGACGTAGTCGTCGACCGCCGCCCACTGCTCCGGGTTCTGCTGCGTGCTCATTCCCCACCTCCGTGATCGATTCGCGCTGCGACCCTACTCCCTGGCCGGGGCGGCGAGTGCACCGAACACGGCGGCGTTCACCGCCGCGGAAGCGCCGAACACGCCGAACACACCGAGGCCGCCGCGTCCGGTGCGGACGCGGCGGCCTCGGGTGCGGCTCGGCCGGCGGTCAGTCGACGAGCGTCTCGGAGAGCGGCTCGCCGCTCGGGCCGCCGGACTGCTCGGGGTGCTCGGCACGGGACTTCTTCGCCCGCCGCTTGATCACCAGCGCCGAGCCGACGCCGAACAGCGCGGCCGCGCCGAGGCCGATGTACGAGGCGCCCTGGAGGTACTTCTCGGCGACCTTGCCGACCTGGTAGACCAGCAGCGTGGTGCCGCCGGCCCAGACCACGCCGCCCAGCACGTTGGCGATCAGGAACTTCCAGTACGGCATCCGCAGGGTGCCGGCCAGCGGGCCCGCGAAGATCCGCAGCAGCGCGACGAAGCGGCCGAAGAACACCGCCCACATGCCCCAACGCGTGAACGCCCGTTCGGCGGTGGCCAGATGATCGGGCCCGAAGTGTTTGGGGAACTTGCGGCCGAGTTTCGCGAACAGCGGCCGGCCACCCTTGTGGCCGATCGCGTAGCCGATCGAGTCGCCGATGATCGCGCCGGCGATCGCGCAGCCCGCGACGCCCCAGGGGCTGACGACGCCCTTGGCGGCGAGCAGAGCGGAGGTGACCAGGGCGATCTCGCCGGGCAACGGGATGCCCAGACTCTCCAGTCCGATGATCAGTCCGATGATCACGTACACCGAGGTCGGCGGAACGCTCTCGATCCACTGGTCGAGGTGCAAGGCGGAGTACCTCCGTCGGGGCGGGGACAGGCGGCCGACGCAGGGCGGCACACGGGAAAAGCTTCGGTAAAAGGCCCGAGCCGGGTCAGCCTAGCCGCTCCCGGCCCGCAGGCCGAGCGTCCCCCTGAGGCGCAGCCCGGCCATGGTCCGGACGGTCTCTCCCCCGCTCGCCCACACCGGATCCAACTCCCGGCCGGATCAGGTTCGTTCCCGATCCGCGGGTGAGATTCCGCGCACCCGCCGGGCCTGTCCCGGGCCCTTCTCCGCACCCCATACTCCGTGACCGGACAGCACCACCCACGGGGAGGAACACCATGGCCACGGACGCACCGGCGGCGGCAGCAGGGACCTGGAAGCTCGGCGACCTGGAGGTGAACCGGCTGGGCTACGGCGCGATGCGGCTCACCGGCAACGGCATGATGGGCAACTCCGACGGCGCGCCGATCGACCGCGCGCACGCCGTCCGGCTGCTGCACACCGCGTTCGAACACGGCGTCGACCACGTCGACACGGCCTCCTTCTACTTCTCGCCGCTGCGCTCCGCCAACGAGTTGATCAACCGGGCGCTGACCGCCTGGCGGGGCCACGAGGTGGTGGTGGTCACCAAGGTCGGCCCGGGCCGCGGCCCGTCCGGCGAGTGGCGGACCATGGCCCGGCCGGACGAGCTGCGCGGCCAGGTCGAGGAGAACCTGCGCCAGCTCGGCCGTGACCACCTGGACGTGGTCAACCTGCGCCGCAACGGGCCCGACTGCGACTCGGTCGCCGAGCACTTCGGGGCGCTCGCCGAGCTGCGCGACGCCGGGCTGATCCGGCACCTGGGGCTGTCCAACGTCAAGCCCGAGCACGTCCGGGAGGCCCGGGAGATCGCCCCGGTGGTGTGCGTGCAGAACTCCTTCGGGCTGGACTGGCGGAACGCCGAGCGGACCGGCGTGCTCGGCCTCTGCGCCGAACTGGGCATCGCCTTCGTCCCGTTCTTCGCCATCGCCGGGCTCAACCGGGAGGCCGCGGCGACCGCCGAACAGGACCGCCGGGTCGCCGCCGTCGCCGCCGAACTCGACGCCACCGCCGCCCAGGTCCGCCTCGCCTGGACCCTCCACCGCGGCCCGCACGTCCTCGCCATCCCGGGCACCGGCAGCCTCGCCCACCTGGCCGAGAACCTCGCCGCCGCGAGCCTGCGCCTCACGGACGCCCACCTCGCCCTGCTGGACGCCCCGCCGGCCTGAGCCCGGCGGGTCGGCTCAGCGCCCCGGCCTTCAGCGCCCCGGCCGCGGCGCGGCGGTGTTCACGAGGGTTCGACGCAGAACAGCGCGGCCCGGACCTGTGCGACGGTCGGCAGGCCCGCGCCGTGCACCCGGACGGTGGCGTGCTCGCCGGGGAGCAGCGTGGTCAGGCCGCGGTCGGCGGTGGCGGCGGGGTGCAGGCGGTCGGGCTGGAGCAGCAGGTCGCGCAGCAGGGTGCGGGCGGTGATCCGGACGTCCGCCGCGCCGTCCCCGGCCGGTGCGACGTCGAGGTCGAACTCGGGCTTCGGGTAGGCGAATTCCTTGTCGGCGACGGGGAAGTGCACGGCCCGCAGCCCGTCCGCTTCGGCCACCAGGTACTCGTCCCGGCCGGACGCCGACAGCCCTTCCGTCACCGGCAGTCGGAGCACCGACCGGGTGGCGACGACGACCGGCTCGGCGTGTTCGGCGAGCAGCCGGCCGTCGGCGTGCAGGCGGCGCAGCCGGAGGGTGGTGGTCCACGGCCGGGCGGACTGGTTGACCAGGGCGGTGCGGGGTGCGCCGTCGCGGTCGGCGGGCTGGAGGGTGAGCAGGCGGTCGGCGTAGAGGCGGCGCAGTTCGTGGTGCAGGGGCTTGAGGCGGCCGTCGCCGTCGACGGCGGACCAGGAGGAGACCGGCCAGCAGTCGTTGAGCTGCCAGACGATGGTGCCGGCGCAGTGCGGCCAGTGGGAGCGCCAGTGTTCGATGCCGGTGGAGATGGCGCGGGCCTGGATCAGCTGGGTGAGGTAGTGCCAGCGGTCGAAGTCGGCGGGGAGGTCGAAGTGGCGTTCCAGGCCGCGGCGGAGTTTGCCGTTGCCGTCGCCGGCCTTCTGGTGGTGGCGCATGCCGGGCGAGTCGGGGGCGAGGGTCTCTCCGGGGAGGGCGCGGCGCAGGGTGGCGTGGGCGGGCGGGGCCTGCCAGCCGAATTCGGCGACGAAGCGCGGGACGGTGGCGCGGTAGGCGGCGAAGTCCTCGCGGTTCCAGACGTCCCAGGAGTGGTGGGTGCCGTGGTCGACGTCGTTGGGGTGGTGGTCCCAACTGCCGGACCAGGGGCTGCCGGCGCTGTAGGGGCGGGTGGGGTCGAGTTCGGCGACGATCCGGGGCAGCAGGCCGAGGTAGTAGCCCTCGCCCCAGGAGTCGCCGTTCAGCTTCTCCTCCCAGCCCCAGTCGCGGAAGCCCCACTGGTTCTCGTTGTTGCCGTTCCACAGCACCAGCGAGGGGTGCGGCATCAGGCGGACGACGTTGTCGCGGGCCTCGGCCTCGATCTCGCCGCGCAGTGGCTGTTCCTCGGGGTAGGCGGCGCAGGCGAACGGGAAGTCCTGCCAGACCAGCAGGCCGAGTTCGTCGCAGGCGTCGTAGAACGCGTCCTGTTCGTAGATGCCGCCGCCCCAGACCCGGATCAGGTCGACGTTGGCGTCGACGGCCTGTTCCAGGCGGGTGCGGTAGCGGGCGGGGGTGACGCGGGTGATCAGGGTGTCGTCGGGGATCCAGTTGGCGCCGCGGACGAAGAGCGGCTCGCCGTTGACGGCCAGCGTGAAGGGGGTGCCGGTGGCGTCGGGGGTGCGGTGCAGTTCGACGGTGCGGAAGCCGATCCGCCGCTGCCAGGCGTCGAGTCGGGTCTCGCCGTCGGCGATCGTGACGGCGAGTTCGTAGCGGGGCTGTGCGCCGTGGCCGCGCGGCCACCACCGTTCGACGTCGGCGGCTTCCAGCACCAGTACGGCGCGGTCGCCGTCGAAGACCGCCTCCGTGTGCGCGCCGGCGACGGTGGCGTGGGCGGTGAGCGGGCGTCCGGCGCCGGTGGCGGTGCGTTCGACGGTGAGGTGCACCTCGACCCGGCCGGTGGCGCCGTCGACGGTGATCAGCGGGCGGACGTCGGCGATCCGCGCGGTGGACCAGTGTTCGAGGCGGGCGGGCTTCCAGATGCCGGCGGTGGGCAGGGTCGGGCCCCAGTCCCAGCCGAAGCTGCTGGCCATCTTGCGGATGTACTGGAACGGTTCGGGGTATTCGTTGGGCCGGTCGCCGACCAGCGCGCGCACCCGCTCGGCCTCCGTGTAGGCGCTGGTGAAACGTACCGTCAGCTCGCCGGCCAGGCCGGTGGCGTCGAAGCGGTGGCGGCGGTGCATGTTGCGGGTGGCACCGAGGACGGCGCCGCCGAGGGTGACGGTGGCGACGGTGTCCAGTCCGTCGAAGACCAGGTCGGTGCGTTCGTGGGCGCTGCCGTGCGCGGGCAGGTCGAGGCGGTACGTCCAGTCGCGGCGGCCGACCCAGGCGACCTCCAGCTCGTTGGCGTCGAGGTAGGGGTCGGGGATCAGCCCGGCCGCGAGCAGGTCGGTGTGGACGCAGCCCGGCACCGTCGCGGGCAGCAACTCGCCGTCGTGGTGCAGGTTCCAGCCCTGGTCGAGCGGGGTGGTGTCCATCATCCGTGCGGGCTCCTCGATGGCGGGTGGGCGGCGCGAGCAGCACCGTAGCCCCGCCCCGTCGAGTCTGTCCACGAACCGGTGGAGCCGCCACCGCCGACTGTCCCCACCCTCCGCGCCCTCGCCTTCTCCCCCCACCGCCTGACCCCCGACCACCCCCTCACCCCCACCGGCGGCGGCCACGCCGACCGCGAACTCCGCACCCTCGCCCTCGCCCTGCTCAGCCGCTGACGGGTGCGGCCGGCGGGGGACACTGGTACCTGCACTGCACTGCCCGACCCAGGAGGAACGCGTGTCTGTACAGCCCGGCCCTGTCGTGTTCGAGCGGGTCGCCCCGGTGGTTCCGGTCCGCGACCTGGCCGCCGCCCTGGGGCGCTACCGCCGCCTGGGGTTCACGGCCGAACCGTACGCGGGCGATCGCGGGTACGGCTTCGTCTCGCGCGGCGCGGTGGAGCTCCACCTGACCGAGTGGGCGGAGCACGACCCGCTGCGGACCGGCGCGGTGGTCTACCTGTACGTGTCGGACGCGGACGCGGTGCACGCCGAGTGGAGGGCGGCCGATCCGCCGGGGCAGCTGGCCGCTCCGGCCGACACGCCGTACGGGCTGCGCGAGTTCGCCTATGTCGACCCGGACGGCACCTTGCACCGCGTCGGCTCCCCGAGCTGAGGTCGAGCGAGATCCGCCCGGGGGTGTCCGCCGCCCGCCGGGGCTGATGTCGCGTCAGCTCGACGCCGTCCGCCTGCTGATACCTCCCGTCGCGAGGTAACCATTCCGATCATCCCGATCGTCCTACCAGCGAGCGGTCTGCCAGCCGGGCGGCCGCACGGCGGAGGGGACGGCGAGCGATGACGGACGACAGGCGGGCGGGCGGCGGCGGCAGGCCGCGGCGGGTCAGAATCGCGCAGGTCGCGGCGGCCGTGGTGGCGGCCGGCGCGGTCACCGCACTCGCGGTGAGCCTGACCACCGGCGGCGGTTCGTCCTCCGCGCAGCAGTCGCTCTCCACCGCACCACCCGCCACGGGCAGCGCCCCACCACCACCGAGCCCGAGCCCGAGCACGTCGCCCTCCCCGTCCTGGGACGGCAAGGTGAAGGTGCTCGGCGACGGATCGACCTCCGACACGGGGCCGCAGCCGAACCAGCTCAAGATCGAGAAGCTGAAACCCGGCGAGAAGCCCCCGCAGTTCGTGGTGTTCTCCTGGGACGGCGCGCTGGAGAACGACGACCACCTGTTCTCCCGCTTCCGCAAGCTGGCGAAGGAGAACAACGCCGGCATGACGTTCTTCCTCACCGGGATCTATCTCCTCCCGGAGGAGAAGCACGGGCTGTACCGCCCGCCGCAGCACGACCCGGGCAACGCCGCCATCTCCTTCCCCACCGACGAGCACGTCAAGGAGACCCTCGAACAGCTGCGCCTGGCCTGGCAGGACGGCAACGAGATCGGCACCCACTTCAACGGTCACTTCTGCGGCGCGAAGGGCGGCGGCGACTGGAGCACCGACGAGTGGCGCAGCGAGATCGAGCAGGCGGTCTCGTTCGTCACCAACTGGAGGACGAACACCGGCTTCACCCAGGAGGCCCCGCTGCCGTTCGACTTCCGCAAGGAGCTCGCGGGCGGCCGCGCGCCGTGCCTGGAGGGGCAGAAGAATCTGCTGACGGTGGCGAAGGAGCTCGGCTGGCGCTACGACGCCAGTTCCCCGGGCGAGTTCCAGGTGTGGCCGTCGAAGGCCGGCGGGGTGTGGAACTTCCCGCTCCAGCTGATCCCGTTCGGCAACAAGCAGGTGCTGTCGATGGACTTCAACTTCCTCGCCAACCAGTCCGGCGACAGCACCCAGGGCGACCCGAGGAAGTACACCTCCTGGGAGAAGCAGACCCGCGAGGGGTACCTGGACGGCTTCTCGCGGGTCTACAACGGCAGCCGGGCCCCGCTGTTCATCGGGAACCACTTCGAGACCTGGAACGGCGGCATCTACATGCAGGCCATCGAGGACGTGATGAAGCAGGTCTGCAAGAAGCAGGACGTCCGCTGCGTCTCGTTCAAGGAGCTCGCCGACTGGCTGGACGCCCAGGACCCGAAGGTCCTGGACCAGCTCCGCCGGCTCGACCCGGCCCAGGCCCCGGACTGGCCGACCTATCTCAAGTAGCCTGCCGCGCCCAGGACTTCATCACCCCGCCGCCTTCGTGTAGGCAGCCCAGATCGCGGCCGGGGTGGTGTAGTCGGGGGTGTTCGGGGCCGCCCCGGCCACGCCGGTGAGCGGCTGGAGTTCCAGCGTCTTCGCGTCCATCCGGAACAGCGAGACGGCGGTGGCGACGGCACCCCGGTAGCCGACGAACCAGCCCGCGGTGCGCGCCTGGTTGACGCCGGTCTTCCCGGCGGCGTCGGGGACGGCCTGCCCGACCTCCTTGGCGGTGCCGTCCTTGACCGCGCCGCGCAGCGCGGTGTCGATCTCGGCGGCCACCGTCACGGTGGCGGCCCGGACGGCGTCGGGGCGTTCCACGGCGATGTCCGCGCCGTTGCGGCTGACCCGGTCGACGGAGTACGGGTCGGTGCGCATGCCCTGCCCGCCGAAGGCGGTGTAGGCGTCGGCGAGCCGGATCGCGCTGGGCGTGGAGTTGCCCAGCGAGAAGCCGGGCACCAGGTCGCCCATGCTGTCGGGCAGCAGCCCGAAGCCGAGCGCGCTGCGGCGGACGTTGTCGAGGCCGACGTCCATGCCGAGTTGCTCCATCGGCCCGTTGACGGACTGTTCGACGGCGGCCCGCAGGCTGATCGGCCCCCAGCTGCGGCCGTCGTCGTTGGCGGACTTGGCCTTCTTGCCGTCCCGCGCCCAGTACGGGCCCTCGGGGGTCTGTAGGTCGACGCCGTTGTCGCCGTCGTAGAACGTGCTGGGCCCGACCGGTTTGCGGTTGCCCTGCCGTTCGCGCTGGACGCCCTGGTCGAGCCCGGCGGCGTACACCAGCGGTGTGAACGCCGAACCGGCGGGCACGTTGGAGGTGTTGGCGTTGTTGAAGCCCTGCTTCAGGTAGTCCGGTCCGCCGTAGACGGCGAGGATGCGCCCGTCCGCGCCGACCGAGGCCGCGCCCAGGTGGACGTTCTGGTCGGCGGGGCGGTTGTCCGGGTCGAGGTTCTTCGCGGCGTCCTGGACGGCCTGGGTGAGCGCGCCCTGCCGGGGCTTCTCGAAGGTGGTGTAGATCTGGTAGCCGCCCAGGTCGAACTGGGCGGGCGAGACGTCGGCGTGGCTCTGCAGGTAGGCCCGCGCCAGGTCCACCAGGTAGCCGGTCTGGCCGCTCAGACCGGCCTGCTGCTGCGGGGCCTGCGGTTCCGGGAAGACGTTGTACTGGGCCCGCTCCTCGGCGGACAGCTTCCCGATCTCGACCATCCGGTCCAGGATCCACGCCCAGCGTTCCACCGCCCGGGCCCGGTTCTCGTCACCGAGCGCCGGGTCGTACAGCGAGGCGCCCTTCAGCACGGCGGCGAGGAACGCGCCTTCGCTGGCGTTGAGTTGGGACACGTGCTTGCCGTAGTAGGCCTGCGCGGCCCGCTCGATCCCGTAGCTGCCGCGCCCGAACCAGCTGATGTTCAGGTAGCCGCCGAGGATGTCCTTCTTGTCGACCTGCCGGTCCAGCTTGAGTGCGATGAACGCCTCGTCGAGCTTGCGTGTGAAGTCCTGACGCTGGTTCAGGTAGGCGTTCTTCACGTACTGCTGGGTGATGGTCGAGCCGCCCTGGGTGTCGCCGCCGGACCCCATCCGGTAGAACGCCCGGGCGATGCCCTTCACCGAGACCCCGGGGTCCGAGTAGAAGCTCGCGTTCTCCGCCGCGAGCACCGCCCACTGCACCTTCTCCGGCACCTGCTCCAGCGGCACGTCCTGCCGGTTGACCAGGCCGGTGCGGGCCATTTCGGTGCCGTCCGCCCAGTAGTAGACGTTGTTCTGCTGGGTGGCGAACGCGTTCAGGTCCGTCGGGATGTCCGTCCGCACGTACATCACCACCGCCGCGGCGGTCAGTGCGCCGACGAACCCCGCGGCGAGCAGCACCAGTTGACGCCAGGACGGGAGCCAGCGCCGCACGCCCCGGCGGCCGGCGCGCGGGTAGTCCGGCCGCAGTCGGCGCAATCTGCGCCTCCGCGGCCCGCCCGGTGCTCCTTCCTCGACCTCCCCCTGTTCCTCGACCGCGTCCCTCGGCTCGCCGGACACCATGCGTACCCCGATCTGCTCGATTGGCAAATCTCTCCCGCAGAATCTCGACGTCTCACACCGTCCGTACGTTTCACCCCACCCGGTGTGATGATCACCACGGAGCCTTGGTGCAACCTTCCATCGCCCCCGCAACGTGGCCCCGCCCGCAGGGCCCGGCCACCGCCTCTGGTAGCGTCGCGCTCTTCGCCGCTCGCACCGGCGGAGTCCCCAGGACAGGAACCATGACGACCAGTCAGCAGCGCCTGCACCACACCCTGGACGCCCTCGACACCGCCGCCCGCCGGGCCGAACGCCCCGGGCCGCCCGTACGCGGCTGCGAACACTGCTGGGACCCCGAGGACTTCGCCCTGCTGTCCGGCCCCGCCGCCCTGGTGCCGGACCGCCTGCTGCACCGGGCGGCAGCGAAGAGCACCGACCTCTGGGAGGACTTCCCCGCCCTGTACCGCCGCCTCGCGCCGCGCATCCTGCGGCAGTTGACGACCGGTCGGATGCGGGTCGACGGCCCGCTGATCGCCTCCCGGCTGCTCGCCGCCGACTGGCGCGCCTGGCCGCACGCCGACCGGGTCGTCGACGTCCTGGACGCCTGGTGGTCCGCCGCCCTCGACCGGCCCGACCCGCTGCCGGACGTCGCCGAGGTCCTGGAGACCACCGCCACGGCCACCGGCAGCCTCACCCGCTGGCTGCGCACCTGGGAGGCCACCCGGACCGCGACCGCCGACCACCACCTCACCGATGCCCTGGAGGGGTGGCTGCGCTGGGGCGAACTGCCCGGGCTGACGTTCGGCTTCTACGACGAGCTCCCGGTCGGCGCGGAGCTCACGCGGTGGCTGCTCGCCCTGCCTCCGGGCCGGATCGGCGCGGACCAGCGCTACTGGCTGGAACTCCTCGACTCGCCTTCCCCCTCGACTCCCTGACGTTCCGTCATACTCGTTGCCCCGCACGACCGGAAGGGCCGCCGAGAAGTCCCGTTGCGCATCAACTCGCCACCCCCTTGACTCCTGACGCCCCATCAGAGTAATCAGGGCCGGATCTCGCCCGACCCCCGCGCGATCAGGGTGGTCGGAACCTCCAGCCGGGCAGGGTCGCTGCGGTCGCCGGCCAGGCGGGCGAAGAGGCGGCGGGCGGCCAGGGCGCCGAGCGCGGCCGGGTCCTGGGCGACCACGGTGAGGCCGGGGGTGAGCAGGTCGGCGAGTTCCAGGTCGTCGAAGCCGACCACGGCCGGACGGCGGTCGGCGGGGAGGTGGTGCAGGGCGGCCAGGGTGACGCGGTTGTTGGCGGTGAACAGCGCGGTGACGGCGTCCGGTCCGGTGGTGAGGCGGCGCACCGCCTCGCCGACCCGGGCCCGGTCGGTGGGGCCGCAGTCCACCCAGCGTTCGTCCACCGGCAGTCCGGCCTCGGCCATCGCGGCGCGGTAGCCGCGTTCGCGTTCGGCGGCGGTGTGGATGGCCCGCAGGTCGCCGACGAAGCCGATCCGGCGATGGCCGTGGGCGATCAGGTGCGCGGTGCCCCGGCGGGCGCCGCCCGCGTTGTCGCTGAGCACCGCGTCCGCGTCGATGGCGCCGGCGGGCCGGTCCAGGAACACCACGGGCGTGCCGGAGGCGATCTCCGGCAGCAGGTACCGGTGGTCGTCCCCGGCGGGCACCACGAGCAGCCCGTCCACCCGCCGGGCGCAGAACGCCAGCGCCAACTCCTGTTCCCGCTCCGCCCGTTCACCGCTGGATCCGGTGAACAGCAGGCAGTCCTCGGCCGCCGCGACCTGCTCGACGGCCCGGGACAGCGCGGAGGAGAACGGGTCGCTGATGTCCTCCAGCAGCAGCGCGACACTCGCGGTGCGGCCGGTCCGCAGCAGCCGCGCGCTGTCGTTGCGCCGGAACCCGAGCGCCTCGATCGCGTCCCGCACCCGCCCCGCCGTCCCGTCCGTCACCCCGGGCTCCCCGTTGACCACCCGGGAGACGGTCTTCAGGCCGACGCCCGCCGCCGCGGCGACGTCCTTCATGGTCGGCCGGACACCGGTGCGGAGGCTGCTCGTCATGCCACGGAGAATAGTGCGGGCACCCCCGGCCTCAGTAGTTCGCCGTCCGACCGGTGTAGACCACGACGCCGGCGTCGTACCAGCCGTAGGCGTAGCTGGTGACGTTGTGGTCGCCCACCATGGCCGTGTAGCAGGAGCCGCCGTTGGTCTGGACGGTGCACTGGTAGGACCGGCCGTCGCTGTTGCGGATGATCTTCGTGTACGGCGGCGCGGCGTTGTGCACGTCGTACGAACCGTTCGACAGGCGCGCCCAACTCGCCTCGCAGGACGGCGAGTAGCGCATCTCCACCACCCGGTATCCGCTGCCCTGCGGCAGCGAGAAGCTGCCCACCGTGACGGCGTCCCCCTGACAGTTCGTCGACGGGTCCTTGCCGTCGCACCCGGTGGACCAGCAGCCTCCCGTCGAGGTCGTTGCCGTCGTCTCCGTCGCGTGCGCCGAGGGCGCAATCGTCAACGCCCCGGCCGCCAGGGCCAACGCGCCTGCCACAGCGGCGATGTCACGTCGCATGATCCCCTCCGTTCTCCCGCGGGCACGGATCCCCACGGGCGTCCGGACACCTCCCCGCCCCGCGCCGCACCCATGCGCCGCCCGACCCTCATCGACCGCACACGACCCATGAATGGCGGAATCACGGCGGTCCGCGCCACCGCAGGACCCTTCCCGCACCTGCTGGACAACGTTGTCAAAGCGGGTCAGAATCACAGGACCGATCCGACGGCGCCCTGCCACGCACCACGGCGCTCCCCGTCCCACCTGCGGAGACGTCACCATGAGCCACCCCCCGGCCGGCCCCGTCACCCCCGGCGAACCTCTGCTCGCGGCCCTCGACATCGGCGGCACGAAGATCGCCGGCGGCCTGGTCGACGCCCAGGGCGCCCTGCTGCACCGACTCCAGGTCCCCACTCCTGCGGACGGCGACCGCCACCGGCTGATGGCCGCCGTCTCGCACGTGCTGGACGAGCTCGCCCGCCGCCCCGAGTGGACCCGGGTGCGTGCGCTCGGCATCGGCAGCGCCGGGCCGGTCGACATCGCCGCCGGCACCGTCAGCCCCGTCAACCTGCCCGGCTGGCGCGAGTTCCCGCTCCACGCCGAGGCCTCCGCGCACCCCGCCGTCCGGGGCCTGCCGGTGGTGCTCGGCGGGGACGCCGTCGCCATGACCGCCGCCGAACACTGGCGCGGCGCGGCCCGCCCCTACCGCAACGCGCTCTGCCTGGTCGTCTCCACCGGCGTCGGCGCCGGACTCGTCCTCGACGGCCGCCTGCACACCGGCACCACCGGCAACGCCGGCCACCTCGGACACATCAGCGTCGACTTCGAGGGCCGCCCCTGCCCCTGCGGCTCCCGCGGCTGCCTCGAAGGCCTCGCCTCCGGCACCGCCATCGCCCGCACCGCCGCCGGGAGCGGCTGGCGCCCCGGCCCCGACGGCGACAGCACCGCGACGGGCGTCGCCCGCGCCGCGAAGGCCGGCGACCCGCTCGCCCTGGCCGCCTTCGACCGCGCCGCGAAGGCCCTGGCGGCCGGCATCGCCGCCACCGCCACCCTCGTCGAGCTCGACGTCGCCGTCATCGGCGGCGGCGTCGCGGGCGCCGGCGACACCCTCTTCGCCCCCCTCCGCCACCACCTCGACTCCTACGCGACGCTCTCCTTCACCCGCCGCCTCGCCCTCGCCCCCGCCCGCCTCGGCACCACCGCGGGCCTCATCGGCGCGGCCGCCCTGGCCCGCGACGCCGCGCCCGCGGCCCCCTGACGGAACCCGCCGCAGGGCCCCCGAGCCGTGGTGCGCTCAGCCCGCCAGTGCCGAAACCGCCTCGTCCACCGGCGAGTTGCCGCCGATGAGCTCCAACGTCCGTCCCACCGCCGCCGGTTCGTCGAGCAGCGCCACCAGCACCGCCGCCACGTCGTCGCGCGGCACCGACCCGTGCCCCGTGGACGGGGCCAGTGCCACCCGGCCGGTGCCCGGCCTGTCCGTCAGCCCGCCCGGGCGCAGAATCGTCCAGTCCAGCCCCGCCCGTGACCGCACATCGGCATCGGCCGCCGCCTTGGCCCGCAGATACGCGGCGAACACCGGATCGGTCCCCTCCGCCGGCTCCCGGTCCGCACCCATGCTCGACACGACGACGAAGCGCCGCACCCCGGCCGCCTCCGCCGCGTCCGCGAACAGCACACACGCCCGGTGGTCGACGCTGTCCTTCCGCGCCGCCCCGCTCCCGGGCCCCGCACCCGCCGCGAACACCGCCGCATCCGCCCCCTCCAGATGCCGCGCCACCTCGGCGACCGACGCCGACTCCAGGTCGCACACCACCGGCTCCGCGCCCGCCGCCAGCAGGTCCCCCGCCTGCTCCGGCCGCCGAATCACCCCCGCGACCTCGTCCCCCCGCGCACTGAGCAACCGCTCGGCCCGAAGCGCGATCTGACCATGACCACCCGCAATGACAATCCGCATGGCCCCGACCGTAGTCCCCACCCCCCACCGCCCCTCGCACCCGACCCCGCCCATCCATCCGTTCGGCCGAGCCAAGCACCCTCCCCCACCCCGGCCCCGGCCCGGCCTCAGGGCGTGTCGATGGCGACGAGTTCGACCTCGAAGCCGTCGGTGTTCTCCAGGTAGGCGGCGTACGTCTGTTCACCGCCGGCATGCGGGTGGCGATCGGGAAACATCAGGCTCCACCCGTGCGCCGGAGCCTCGGCGACCAGCGCATCCACGGCCCCGGAATCCTCGACGTGGAACGCCAGATGGTTCAACCCGGGCCGACACCGGTCGTGCTCGCCGGCCGTGAGGGCCGAAGACTCCTCGACGACCAGGTACGTCGCCCCGAGCCGCCAACTGCACCCGCTGCCCCAACTCTGGAAGACCGTGTACCCCAGCGCCCCGAGCAGCCACCCGAACGAACCGACCGCTCGCCCCAAGTCCGGCACCCAGATCTCGACATGGTGCAACATCCCACCGACCGGCCGCCTCATGCCACCACCCGTCACATCAATCGCCTTCACACCGAACCCCTGCTTCTCGTTCCTCGCCGACGCGGCCTCGACCCGTCGGTCGAGGCCCTCCATGATGCGGAAAGTCGCGCTCGACGGTTACCTCCGGTGTGCGGAATCGGCGTTCGGAAGCATGCTCGGATCCATGGCTGGCGCAACTACGCGGATGGGCGTCGGCGGGCGAGGGCGAGGCCAGCCACCGCCACACCCGCCGCAGTGCGGCCCGCGACAACCGACCGGACGACCATGTCCCCTCCCCCGCCGACGAGTTGGGCGCTGACGTAGGCTCGTTGGTGGAGCTCTCCGCAGCGACGAGAGCGACGAGAGCGACGAGGACGGGAGGAGCACGCCATGACCGACCGCAAACCGCCCGGTGTCACGTTCGAGACCTGGGTCGACCGGCAGATCCGGGAGGCCGCCGAGCGCGGCGCGTTCGACGACCTGCCGGGCGCGGGCAAGCCGCTCGCGCACGAGAACCGGCCGTACCACGAGATGTGGTGGATCCGGGAGAAGCTCGAACGCGAGGGCCTGAGTTTCCTGCCGCCCTCGCTGGTCCTGCGCAACGAGCTGCACGAGGCCCTCGACGCCGCCCGCAGCGCCCCCACCGAGGCGCTGCTGCGCACCCGGCTCGCCGAGGTCAACTCCCGTATCGACGCCGCGCTGCGCCGCCCGATCGAGGGGCCGCCGCTCGGCGTCGCGCCGGTCGACGTCGAGGCCGCCGTCGCGCAGTGGCGGCAGGCCCGGAGCTGAGCGGTCGGCGGACATCGCCTGTCGCGGCGGCGGTCCGGCGGCCGGCGGCCGAAGATGGCGGGATGGACGACCGAACCGTGCGCCTGCGGCGGATGACTCCCGCCGAGTACGAGACCGTGACGGAGCGCCGCGAGGAGGAGACGGCGCGCGAACTCGCCGCCTTCCTGCCGGCGGAGCTCGCGCGGGAACGGGCTCGGGAGGGCACCGCACGGTTCCTCCCGGACGGGCCCGACACGGCCGGCCACCACCTGGTGGTCGCCGAGGACGACACGGGCCGGGTGGTCGGCGACGCGTGGATCGGCCCCGACCCGCGCGAGGCCGTCGGCGGCGCGGCCTCCGCGTGGCTGTACGACCTCCACGTGCGGCCCGACTCCCGCCGCCGCGGCTTCGGCTCCGCGATCCTGCGCGCGGCCGAAGCGCTCACCGCCCGCGAGGGGTGGACGGCGCTCGGGCTGAACGTGTTCGGCGGCAACGAGGCCGCGATCGCGCTGTACCGGGCCAACGGCTACCGGGTGGCCGCGATGTCGCTGCGCAAGGATCTCTGACGCTGCATCAATGCAGTTCGAGCGGACGGAAATTCAGGTGCCCGCACGCCACGCGTTCGGTAAGGTGCGCAGCGTGGTGAGCCCCGAGTCGGACGAGGTGGGGGTCTTCGGCCCCGCCGTCGGCCCCTGAACACCTGAGTCCTCCCGCGCTGCCGCACCGCCCGCCGCTGGGCCGTGCGGTGCTGCACTGCTGCCGTGGTGCCGCGTTGCTGCGCTGCGTCCCGCGCGAGGCTCCCGGGTGACGAGACGGCTGTCCGTTTCCGCTCCTCACCCCGGAGTTCCGTGAGATGCCTCTTGCCCTGTATCTGCTCGCCCTGGCCGTGTTCGCCATGGGCACCTCGGAGTTCATGCTGTCCGGCCTGTTGCCGGACCTCGCCGCCGATCTCGACGTCCCGGTCGGCACGGCCGGCCTGCTGACCTCGGCCTTCGCGGTCGGCATGGTGGCGGGCGCCCCACCGATGGCGGCGCTGGCCCGCCGGTGGCCGCGCCGGGCGGGGCTGTTCGGCTTCGTCGCGCTGTTCGCGGTGGCGCACGTGGTGGGCGCGGTGGCGACGTCGTTCGCGGTGCTGTGCGTCAGCCGGGTGGTGGCGGCGCTGGCGAACGCCGGGTTCCTCGCGCTGGCGGTGACGGCGGCGGGCGCGCTGGTCGGCCCCGAGCGGCGGGGGCGTGCGGTGGGCGTGCTGCTGTCGGGGACGACGCTGGCCACGGTGGTGGGCGTTCCGGCGGGTGCGACGGTCGGTCAACTGCTGGGCTGGCGGGCCGCGTTCTGGGCGGTGGCACTGCTCTGCGTGCCGGCCGCAGCGGGAGTGCTGACGGGCGTCCGACCCGGGCACGACACAGCCGGACGGCCCGGGCACGACACAGCCGGACGGCCCGGGCACGAAGCAGGCGGACGGCCGGCGCTGCGGGCGGAGCTCGCCGAGCTCGGCCGGCCCCGGCTGCTGCGGGTGCTGCTGCTGGGCGCGCTGGTGAACGCCGGGACGTTCGCCGCGTTCACCTTCCTCGCCCCGCTGGTGACCGGCCCGGCGGGGCTGGGCCGGAGCTGGGTGCCGGTGGTGCTGGTGCTGTTCGGCCTCGGCACGATGGCGGGCGTGACCGTCGCCGGCCGGCTCGCCGACCGCCGTCCGCTGCACCTGCTCGCGGTGGCGGGCCTGTTGCTGCCGCTCGGCTGGGCGGCGCTCGCCGCGCTCGCGGACCGCCCGGCCGCGCTCCTGGCGCTGGTGCCGCTGCTCGGCGCCCTCTCCTTCGCGGTCGGCGGCACGCTGATCACCCTCGCCCTGGCCGCCGCCACCGGCGCGCCCACCATGGCGGGGGCGTACGCGACGGCCGCTCTCAACCTGGGCGCCGCCACCGGCCCGCTCCTCGCCGCCGCGACGCTCCCCTCCCCGACCGGCCCCCTCCTCACCGCGACGGCCCTCACCGCCGCCGCCCTGCTCCTCACCCCGACCCTCCGCGAACGCCCGCCGGCCCCCGCGCACACCTGACCGTCCACCGGGCCTGCGTGTTGTCCCTGGTCAGGGTGCCGGTAGAGTGCCCGCCGACATCCAATCGGATGATCTGATTCCACTTCAGCCAGGGGGAGCCCATGACCGAGGAACACCCGCAGTCGGGCGTCGACAGCCTGCGGGCGATCTGGGCGGCGGGCCAGGAGCCGCAGCCGCCGGTGCCGTGGTACCGGCGGCTGACGGGCAAGCAGATCGGCCTGACCGTCGGTGCGGTGGCCGCCCTCGGCCTCGTCGCACTCGGCGTCGCGGCGACGAGCGAGGTGGAGCAGCGCAGGATCGCGATGCCGGCCGAGTTCGCGGGCCTGCCCCGGGTCGCGGAGGCCCAGGACCTGGCCCAGCTCCGCGCGCAGTGGGAGGCGGAGAACGCCAAGCGGTACGTCCCGCGCAACATCGAGGTCGTCGCGTACGGGCAGCCGGGCGCGACCGGCCTCGAGGAGGCGGAGCTGCTGGCGATCGGCCTCTCCGGCTCGGTCCCGGACGCCGCCGAGGCCGCCACCCGCATGCTGGGCGGCTACTCCCCGGCCGGCGTCAGCACCCTCCGCGACGGCACCGAGGTCACCGATCTGCAGACCTTCGATCCCGGCCCGCTCGGCGGAGCGATCGCCTGCGCCAAGCTCCAGGACACCGACCGCGAACTCCCGGTCTGCGCCTGGGCCGACGGCAGCACCCTCGGCAGTCTCACCGACGGCACCGCCACCCTCACCCTCGAAGCCCTCGCCGCCCGCACCCGCGAGCTCCGCGCCCAGGCGGAGCACCGCGTCTGAGCCCGACACCGGCTCCCGGTCCGGCTACTTGAATCCGCCGCTGCTCTGCAGGAGTTGGCCGTTGATCCACTGGCCGGCCGGGGAGCAGAGGAAGTCGATCAGGCGGGCCGCGTCGCGGGGGGTGCCGAGGCGGGCGAGGGGGGTGCGGGCGAGGACGTCGGTGCGGACGTCGCCGGTCATCCAGCCGGTGTCGGTGGGGCCGGGGTCGACGGCGTTGGCGGTGATGCCGAGGTGGGCGAGTTCGTGGGCGGCGGCGAGGGTGATGCGGTCGAGGGCGCCCTTGCTGGCGCCGTAGGGCAGGTTGCCGACGGTGTGGTCGCTGGTGAGGGCGATGATCCGGCCACTGCCGAACGGGCCGGTGTAGCGCAGGCCGAACTCGCGGATCAGCAGCCAGCTCGCCCGGGCATTGACGGCGAAGTGCCGGTCGAAGCTGTCGAGGGTGGTGTCGAGCAGGCCGGAGTCGACGGATTCGGCGTGGCTCATCACCAGGGCCGTGACGGGGCCGAGTTCGGCGGTGACGCGGTCGAACAGCCGGGCGGGTGTCGCGGGGTCGGCGAGGTCGGCGGGCACGGCGAGCTGCCGGGCGCCGTGGGCGCGGATCGCCGCGCCGACGGCGTCGACGGCGTCCGCCTCCACGCCCCAGGGCATCCGGGTGTCGTAGGGCGTCCAGTGGGTGTGGGCGATGTCCCAGCCGGAGGCGGCGAGTCGTTCGGCGACGGCGGCGCCGATGCCGGCCGTCCGGCCGACTCCCGTCACCAGCGCGACGGGACGGGCGGAAGCGTGCGGTTCAGGCATCATCGCCGCCGATCATCACGGACGAACGGCCTTGCCCACAAAGGGTTTTCGCGTCACCGAGAGCCTTCGCGGTGCAGCACGGCCCGCACCGGCCCGTCCGGGTGGACGGTCAGCCGGTACCCGGCCTCGGCGGGCCGCTCGCGGATCTCGGGGCGGATCGCGGGGAGCAGTTCCTCCAGCAGCAGCGTCATCTCCCGCAGCGCGAACTGGGCGCCGATGCAGGCGCGCGGGCCGAGGCCGAACGGGAAGTAGGCGCCGGGTGCGGGTCGCCGCCCGGCGGCAAGGAAACGCTGCGGGCGGAACGTCTCCGGCTCGGGCCACAGCGCCGGGTCGCGGTGCGTCAGGTAGGGGCAGAGCAGCACGGTCGCCCCGGCGGGAACGGGTCGGCCGCCGACGGTTCCGGCCTCGGCGGCGTGCCGGGGCATCAGCCAGGCGACGGGGTACAGCCGCAGCGTCTCGTCGATCAACGCCCGGATCGCGGCGGCGCGTTCGGCGGATCCGGCCGGCCCGGCGGCCAGCGCCCGCTCGCGCTGCTCGGGGTGCTCGTCCAGCAGCAGGAACAGCCAGCCGAGCGTGGTGGCGGTGGTCTCGTAGCCGGCCACCATCAGGGTGAGCAGCTCGTCGCGGACCAAGGTCTCGTCGTAGTGCGGGAGTTCGCGGGCCGCGCGGAGCAGGACGGCGATCAGGGTGGGTTCGTCGGCCTGCCGGGCGAGGGCGATGGCGTGTTCGGCGGCGAGGTCGGCGTCGGCGACGGCGCGGCTGAAGTCGGCGGTGTGCTCGCCGGTGGCGGGCGCGAACGCGGGGATGGCGGCGAGGCTGTCCCCGGCGGCGACCAACTGCCGGTAGGTGGGCTCGTCCAGGGCCTGCGCGGTGAGCGAGCGCCAGATGACGTCGAGCGAGAAGTACCGCAGGTCGGCGTCGAGTTCGCGGAGTTCGCCGCTGTCGGCGGCGGCCCGCCACCGGTCCGCGAGGGCGGCGACGGCGGCCCGCAGCTGCGGCTCGTAGGCGCGGATGCCGCGCACGGTGAACTGGGGTTGCAGCAGCTTGCGTTGACGCCGCCAGGGTTCGCCGGCGGCGCACAGCAGGCCGTCGCCGAGCAGCACCTTCGCGCGGTGGCCGTGCTTGACGTACGTGTCGGGTTCGCGGGCCAGCACCTGCTGGACCTCCTCGGGCCCGGTGACCAGCACCACCTGCCGTTCGCCGACCCGGAATCCGGCGACCGGGCCCAGCCGCCGAGCGGCCGTCAGCAGGTCGACCAGCCGCCCGCCGTCCGCCCGCCAGCGGGCCAACTCCTCGACGTCGAGTTCCGGAAGGGTGCTGTCCGCCGCCGTCACCATCACGTCTCTCCCCTGTCGCACCGCCCGGACGGTGCCCACCTTAACTGAGCGTGGGCACCCGGTGTCGATCCGCAATCAGTGCGCGTCCAGCAGCCGTTCCTCCTCGGCCGGCGTCAGGCCCTCCTTCTCGGCGCCCGGCCCACCGCGGAGCGTGTCCCAGGCGTCGGTGTCGGCGAGGGTCTCGGCGAGCGGACGGAACGTCAGGCCGGCGGCCAGGGCGCGCGAGATGTCGGTCCGGTTGGCGGCCGCGAACTCCGGGTCGCCGACCCACAGCGGGACGCCCATCCACGGCGTGACGCCCGCCTTCAGCAGCGCCTCGGTGCCGACCCAGATCTCCTCGGTCGCCGACGCCGCCGATGTCGCCGAAGCGCCCACCGCGGCCCGGCAGGCCTCCAGGAACGAGCCGATCGGCATGGTCCGGCCGGTGACGTGGTAGGTGCCGCCGCGCTGCGCCGCGACGCAGCCGAGGATCCACCGGGCGACGTCCCGCACGTCGATGAACTGCGTCGGGTCGGCCGGGTCGCCGGGCAGCAGCACCCGTCCGCCGCGCCGGAACCGCCGCGGCCAGTACGCGAACCGGTCGGTCGGGTCGTGCGGTCCGACGATCAGCCCGGGCCGGACGATGCTCGCGCGGTCGCCGTACGCGTCCCGCACGATCCGCTCGCAGACAGCCTTGTTCGCGCCGTACAGCTGGACCGGCGGCAGGCCGTCGGCGGGCTCCAGCACCGCGCCGTCCTCGTCCTGCACGGTGGAGAGGTCGGCCAGCACCGAGATCGTCGAGACGAACACGTACCGGCCGACCCGGTCGCCGAGCACGTCGACCGAGCGCTGCACCACCTCGGGCAGGTAGCCCGCGACGTCGATCACCGCGTCCCAACTGCGGCCCTCCAGCGCGGACAGGTCACCGGTGCGGTCGCCGACGAGCGTCTCGACGCCCGCCTCGGCGAACAGCCCGGGGTCGGTCAGGCCCCGGTTGAACAGCGTCACCCGGTAGCCGTCGGCGAGCGCGGCCTCGACCACGGCCCGGCCGACGAACCGCGTGCCGCCCAGGACCAGCAGGCTGGGACGGTCGGAAGCGTTCTGCACGGCAACACCCTCTCGAACAGACATCGGCGATCGGGCTCATCCTCGGCGCGGAACGCCCACCCGGTCCAGCAGGTTTCCGAATTGACCCACCGTCACGTACCGCCGGGCGCGCGGCGGGTTTCGATCACCGGCCCGTCGCGGCACGCCCGTTGACGGGCGGCTCCGGTGCTCGACGGCGGCCGGGCTGCTACCGTGGGAGGCATGAAGCGTGCTGCGATGCTGACGACGACGCCGGAGAGTGTCCCGGCGCGCTGACTGCTGCAGTGAATCAAGCCCCGGGGCCGAGCGCCCGGGGCTTTCGCATGTGCGGCCGCGGTGGCTCGTCCCCCTTCCGGTGAGGAGACCGCCGTGTTCGACCATCGCAAGCTGGGCCGCGAGTTGGGCCTGTTCGACACCGATCCGCTGATCGGATCGGGTCTGCCGTTCTGGCTGCCGGACGGCGCCGCGGTGCGGCAGAGCCTGGAGGATTTCGTCCGCGCCCTGGAGCGCCGCGCGGGCTACCGGCACGTGCACTCGCCGGTGCTGGGCAAGCGCGAGCTGTACGAGCTGTCGGGGCACTGGGCGCACTACCGCGACGACATGTTCCCGCCGCTCTCCATGGGCGACTCCGACGACGACCAGCTCGTGCTGCGCCCGAGCCTCTGTCCCCACCATGCGGTGATGTTCCGCTCCCGCGCCCACAGCTACCGTGAACTTCCGCTGCGGATGGCCGAGTTGGGCGACATGTACCGCTCCGAGCGGTCGGGGGTGCTGGGCGGGCTGACCAGGGTGCGGGCGATCCGGCTGAACGACGCGCACATCTTCTGCACCCTCGACCAGGTGGCGGGGGAGGTGCGCGGCGCGCTGGAGCTGATCGCGGTGGCGTACCGGGCGATGGGCATCGTCCCGTCCCGCTACCGGCTGTCACTGCCGGGCCCGGGCGGCAAGTACGTGGCCCGGCCGGAGCTGTGGGAGCGGGCGACCGCGCTGCTGGTGGAGGTGCTGGACGGGCTGGGCGTGCCGTACGAGGAGGGCGTCGGCGAGGCGGCGTTCTACGGGCCGAAGATCGACGTGCAGGTGGTGGACGGCGCGGGCCGCGAGTCGACCCTGTCCACCGTGCAGGTCGACTTCCACCAGCCCGAGCAGTTCGACCTGCACTACATCGGGCCGGACGGGGCGCGGCACCGGCCGGTGATGGTGCACCGGGCGATCGTCGGCAGTGTGGAGCGGGCGGTGGCGCAGCTGATCGAGCAGCACGGCGGGGCGTTCCCGGCCTGGCTGGCGCCGGTGCAGCTGGCGGTGCTGCCGCTGGGCGAGGAGCAGGACGGTGCGGCGCGGGAGCTGGCGGCGCGCTGCCTGGAGCTCGATCTGCGGGCCGAGGTGCTGGGCGCGGACCGCGGTTCGCTGGGCGCGCGGGTCCGGGAGGCGCGGCTCGCGCCGTACCAGGTGGTGCTGGGGCCGCGCGAGGTCGCGGACGGCACCCTGGGGGTGCGGCTGCGCGACGGCCGGCGGCTCGACCCGCTGCCCGCCGGGGAGGTGCTGGCGCGGATCGAACGGCAGGTGCGGGCGCACACCGTCGAGCCGTGGTGACGGCGGCGGGGACGTGACAAGTCCCACGCCGCGGCAACCGCGCCGGGCGGGCCCGGATCGTCCCGCAGCCCGCCCACCGCCTGCTCCCCGCCCGCCGAAGTCCCCTTTACTCAGGGCTTATCCGCAGGTCGTAGGGCCGAACGGCCCCTCGTGTCGGGAACCTCCGGCGTGACATACTCCGGAGCCATGACCGGCATTCACGCGACCAGGGCCCTGCGGGGCGCGGTGTTCACCGCGCTCGCCGTGCCGCTGGCCGCGTTCGGCCAGGTGGTGATCACCGGCCGTGCCCTGCCGCTCACCCTGGTCGCGGCGGCCTGCGTCGCGGTCTTCCTGCTCGCGGTCCTGCTGGACGGCGCGCGGCGGCGGTTCCTGCTGCTGGCCGCGGTGCTGGTGCCGGTGGAACTGCTGCTGAACACCGCCTTCAACCTCGGCCAGGACGCCTGTTCCCGGCCCGTCCACGGCGTGGACCTGCTGGTCTGCGGCGGCGACCGGGTCAGCGGCTCCGAACTGTTCGCGCAGTGGACGCACAACTCGGCGGGCATGCTGCGCCTGCTGGTGCTGGGCGTGCACCTGGCGCTCGCGCTGGCCGCCGCGGCCTGGCTGCGGCTGGCCGACGCCGCCCTCGACGGGGTCGCCGAGGCAGTGCGCACGGCGGCCCGGATCCTGCCGTGCTGCTGGCGTTCGCTGCTGCTGGCGGCCCGTCCGGCCTGCCCGGCCGCGCTGCTGCCCCGGGCCGGTGTCGAGCCCGCGCCGCGCCGCCCGCAGGACGCCGTCCACTCCCCCGCACCGCGTCGCGGACCGCCGCAGCCGGCCTTCGCCTGCTGACGGCCCACCGCCTCCACGCGTTTCTCGCGGCCGTCTCCGGGCGCCCCTCGCCGCCCATCACCCCTTTTTCGACCCGCACCCGCCGGGCCGCCCGCCCCTGCTCCCGTCCAGGTGAGACACCTGCCGGAGCCGGGCCGTGCCGCGCTGCCCGCCGCCGGGTGCAAGGAGACGGATCACCATGCCCAGCACCCACAAGTCCGCCAAGACCGTCACCGCCCGCGAGCGCCTGAAGCAGGCCCAGCAGGCGGAGGCGCTGCGCGCCAAGCGCCGCCGTTCCCTCACCATCGGCGTCTCGGTGGTCGCGGCCGTCGCCGTGATCGCGGGCGGCACCACCCTCGCCCTGAACGCCTCCAAGGACTCCGGCTCGGACAGCAGCTCGGTCGCCGTCCCGGCGAACGCCTCGGGCCCCGACAACACGGTGGTCGTGTACGGCAAGGCCGACGCCCCGCACACCCTGGCCGTGTACGAGGACTTCCGCTGCCCGGTCTGCGAGATGTTCGAGACCTCGGCCGGCCCGACCGTGAAGGAACTCGCCGACCAGGGCCAGTACAAGATCGAGTACCACCTGGCCGCGTTCCTCGACAACAACCTCGGCGGCAAGGGCTCGAAGACCGCGCTGGCCGCGGCGGGCGCCGCGCTCAACGAGGGCGTCGACAAGTTCAAGCAGTTCCACGACGTGCTGTACGCGAACCAGCCGGCCGAGAGCTCGGACGCCTTCGGCGACGTCAACCACATCCTGGAGCTGGCCGACCAGGTCCCGGGTCTGAAGACCGAGGCGTTCACCAAGGCCGTCACCGAGGGCACCTACAAGGGCTGGGCCAACAAGGTCGCCACCGCCTTCAACAAGAGCGGCGTCTCCGGCACCCCGACCGTCAAGCTCGACGGCAAGACCCTCAACGTGATCGGCCAGGACGGCAAGGCGATCACCGGCGAGCAGTTCGGCGCGCTGGTCAAGCAGAGCATCGGCGGGTGACGCGATGACCACGGCCCACAGTGCCCCGGTGGGGGCGAGTCGTCGCTTCTCCTGGCTGATCCTGCTCGGCGGGCTGCTCGGCCTGGCCGCGTCCGCCCAGCTCACCCTGGACAAGATCCGGCTGATCGAGAACCCGGCCTACCAGCCGAACTGCAACATCAACCCGATCATCAGCTGCGGCTCGGTGATGCGCACCGAGCAGGCCTCGGTCTTCGGATTCCCCAATCCGATCATCGGCCTGGCCGCGTTCGGAGCCCTCGCCGCCATCGGCGCGGGCCTCCTCGCGGGCGCCTCCTACCGCCGCTGGTTCTGGCTCTCCCTCCAGGGCGGCACCCTGGTCGGCCTCGGCTTCGTCGCCTGGCTGATCCACGAGGCCCTCTACGAGATCGGCGCCCTCTGCCCCTACTGCATGGTGGTCTGGGCCGTGGTCATCACCCTCTTCTGGTCCACCACCGTCCACAACCTCCGCACCGGCGTCCTCCCCGCCCCGCCCGCCGTCCGCCGCTTCGCCGCCCTCCGCCACCAGTGGCTGGGCCCGATCGTCGGCTTCCTGATCGTCGCCCTGCTGATCCTGACCCGCTTCTGGTTCTACTGGTCGACCCTGATCTGACGGAACGCGGACGCGACGAAAAGGCCCGCCCCCCGGCGAAGCATCGCCCGGGGCGGGCCTTTCGGCGGCTCAGGGGAGTCGGGGCGGGGAGGCGAGGGCGGCCGAGACCAGGGAGTGGACGGTGCGGTCGTCGAGGGGGTCGCAGAGCACGACGCTGCGGAAGAGCATCAGGCCGGCCCACAGGTCGAGGAGGGTGAGCACGTCGGTGTCGGCGGGGAGGGCGCCGCGGGTGACGGCGCGGTGCAGGACGGTGGCGGAGCGGTCGCGGCGGGGTTCGACGAGTTCGGTGCGCAGGCGGTGGGCGAGTTCGGGGTCGGTGGCGGCGTCGGAGATCAGCGCGGGCAGGATCGCCCGGACCTGCGGCGCGCCGTAGAGGCCGGCCAGGGCGCGGGCGACGGCGAGGATCTCGCGGGGGCTGTCGTCGAGGTCGTCGACCGGGATGTCCGGGAGTTGGGCGCGGACCGCGTCCAGCGTGAGGGCGGCCTTGTGCGGCCAGGAGCGGTAGACGGTGGCCTTGCCGACGCCGGCCTCCTGGGCGATGCCGCCGATCGTCGCCTTCGCGTAGCCGACCCGCGACAGCACCCGCAGCGTGGTCGCCAGGATCCGTTCGCGGGCCGCCAAGTCCCTGACGGGTGCGCCCTGTTCGTCGGACAGCGGGTGCAGGTTGCGCTTCTCGCCCATGGTCAGCGGCCGTCCCGCAGCCAGCCGGCGATCAGCTCGGCGATGCTGCCGCCGGAGCGCGCCCAGCGGACGTGGTCGGCGGACTCGCCCTCGGCGGGGATGTGGTGCCGGCGGTCCACCTTCGCGGCGCGGAGCTTGCCGACCAGGTGGTCGACCGCGCCGGCGGGGGCGAGGCGGTCGTCGGGCAGCGAGACGGCGAGGACGGGCAGGGCGAGCGCGGCGAGGGCCTGCTCATAGTCGAGGTCGGCGCCGGCGGGCGCGAAGCGGCCGGTGCGGCCGAGCCGGGCCCAGTCGCGCATCAGCCGGGCGGGCTGACGGCCGCCGAAGCCGAGCCGGTGGCCGGGCCAGTAGCCCCACAACGTGGCGATCAGCGCGAGGAGTTGGGTGCTGGCCAGCACCCGCCACCGGGCGACGCCGGCGAAGCCCCGGAAGTCCACCGTGCCGGAGGCGACCAGCACCAGGCCGTCCACCGCCCCGGGTGCGCGGGCGGCGGCCAGCAGCGCGGCCTGGCCGCCGATGCTGTGCCCGAGCAGGAACAGCGGCGCCTCCGCCCCGAACCTGGCCCGCGCCTGCGCCGTGACCGCCGGGAAGTCCCGGGACGCCAGCGCGTGGTAGCCGTGCCTCGACCGGCGGCCGCCGACCGGCCCGCTCTCGCCCTGCCCGCGCAGGTCCACCGCGACGACGGCGACCCCGCGCGCGGCCAACTCGGCGCAGAACGGCGCGTAGTAGCCGGCCGGCACCCCGAGCGCGGGCCACAGCAGCAGCACCGCCGAGGGCGCGCCGTCCTCCGGCACCGTCACCGTCGCCGCGAGCGCCTCCGCGCCCGGCACCGGTATCCGCGTCCGCTCAGGTTCCATCGGCTCCCCGCCTCAACTCCCGCCCGCACCGCAGGTCGGAACGAGTCGTCTCGTTCCACGCTAGCGAGCCCCCTCGCGCGTCGTCAAGTACCGCCCTGACAAGCGGATTTGGCCCCTTGCGGCGCGCTCCGTCGACCGATTACAGTCCGGCACGCCCGGCCCTACTCGCCAGTCACTTCCCGCTTCGGAGGTTTGTGTGACCCGCCAATGGACACTTCGGGAGAGCATCACCGTGCGCGCGTCCGCCGAGTCGGTGTACGCCGCCGTCACGGATCTTCGGAACATGTCCCGCTGGAGCCCGGAGTGCATCGGCACCCGCCGGCTGGGCGGCGGCGGCCCGGTCGCCGTCGGGACGCGCTTCCTCGGGTTCAACCGCAAGGGCCCGTTCGTCTGGTTCACCGCCTGCCGGGTGACCGTCGCCCGCCCCTCGCACGAATTCGCCTTCCACGTCGGCGCGTTCGGCCTGCCGGTGGCCGGCTGGGGCTACCTGGTCGAACCGGACGGCGAGGGCACCGTCCGCGTCACCGAGTACTGGGAGGACCTGCGTACGGGACGCGGCTCCCGGCTCACCGAACTGCTCGGCCGGGTCTTCTCCGGCACCCGGCCCGCCGACCGCGCGGACCTCAACCGGGCCGGCATGCGCGTCACCCTCGACCGCCTCCGCGCCACCGTGGAGCAGTCCCGCCCGTGACCGCCCCGACCGTGCCGGTGCACGGCATCCGCCGGTCCGTCGCCATGTGGCGTCCGCAGCTCGACCGTCCAGGCCCTCTCCTCCGGATCTTGTCGGATCGGCGCACGGCTCCCCCGGCCCTTGCGGGCCGCGAAGTGCCCCGATTTCGCGCCCGGCTGGGCGTGCCGGCGAACCGTCCTCGCACTGGGTGTACTTGGATGGCTTGCCGGGGCTTGCGCGGGGGCACCTCCCAGCCCGCCAGGGCTGGGGGCGGATGATCCGGCGTCGCGCGCCCGGCAAGATCCGGAGGAACGGGCCTCGCCCCCGACCGGCCCGGACACGGCGCCCCTCACCGACCGTCCGTTCACCCTGGACGCCACGGTGGCGGCCGTGCACGACGCGGTCGCCGAGGCCCGCAAGGCGACCGGGCGCCCGCCCACTACTGCTCGGCAGGTCGCTCGGCGGCTACATCTCGCTCGCCCACACCGCCCGCCACCCCGACGACATCGCCGCCCTCGTCCTGCACGGCTGCACGGCCCGCACGGACGGCCCGCTGCCCACGGCGCACTCCACCCTCGGCCACCTCTTCGACCGCCTCGACCCCAACCGCGCCGCCGCCCCAACGCCCGCGCCCTGCCCCGCACGCCGCCCGCGCAGTCCGCCGACGCCGTGCTCGCCGTGCAGCCGTGCACGACGCGGTCGCCGAGGCCCGCGACGCGACCGGGCACCGCCCGCCGCTGCTCGGCAGGTCGCTCGGCGGCTACATCTCGCTCGCCCACACCGCCCGCCACCCCGACGACATCGCCGCCCTCGTCCTGCACGGCTGCACGGCC
>NZ_JBHWID010000001.1:262007-323991 GCF_042732175.1 Kitasatospora sp. NPDC059795 | reverse complement strand
CCCGCACGGACTGGCCCGCTGCCCACGGCGCACTCCGTCCTCGGCCACCTCTTCGACCGCCTCGACCCCGACCCCGCCGCCGCCCCCAACGCCCACGTCCTGCGCCGCACGCCGCCCGCGCAGTCCGCCGACGCCGTGCTGGCCGGCGGCCTCGCCATGCCCGCCTTCGGCCAGGCCGGCGCCGAGCTGCTCCGCACCGATCCCCTGTCCCTGGCACGGCAGTTGACCACCCCGACGCCCTACCTCAACGGCCGCTCCGATCTGTCGCTCCGGTCCGGTGAGCGCCGCTTCCACGCCGCCACCGCGCACTCCGCCTGTTCCGCACCCCGACCGGTTCGCCGCCCTCGTCCGCCGCGCCCACCGCACCCTCGTCCCGCCCGGCGTTGACCCGCGTCGTCGGTGTCCAAACCCTTGACCATTCGGCGATTGGCGGCTTAGCTGGCGGCCGCCCGATTCTCTGACGGGCCATCACATCAACGACACGGGGGTCACGTTGATCAGCTCTCGCCTGCCCGCGTTCCGAACGGCCGCCGTCGCGGCGGCCGCGCTCGCCGTCACCTGCACGCTCACCGCCGCCGCCCCGGCGAACAGCGCGGAAGCCTCCTCGCAGGCCCGCCTCACGCCGTTCACCCTGACCAGCCCGGACTTCCGCGACGGCGGCAAGCTCCCGCAGTGGACGGAGTTCGGCGGGCCGGGCTCCGAGGGCTCGTCCTGCCAGGGCAAGAACCTCGCGCCCCAGCTCGACTGGCGCAACGCGCCCGCCGGCACGGCCGGTTACGCACTGCTGGTGAACGACCCGGACGCCCCGCTGGCCGGCGGCTGGCACCACTGGGTGCTGTACGACATCCCGGGCTCCACGCACCGCATCGACGGCCACGGCCGGCTCCAGTTCACCCAGGGCACCAACAGCTTCGCCACCTACGGCAGGCCGGTCGTCGGCTGGGGTGGCCCCTGCCCGCCCGCCACCGGCCAGCCGCACCACTATGTCTTCACCCTGTACGCGCTCTCCACCCCGACGCTCCCCGCCGCGGACCTGACGTACGATCAGGTCACCGCCGCCATCGAGCCGTACGTCCTCGGCGCCACCAGCATCGTCGGCACCTTCCGCCTGCCCGCCTGACGCCGCCTCCCGCACCGGCCGTCCCCGGCGCGGCGCTCCCCCGGCCGCGGACACCCAGCTCTAGCATGAGCCGGGTGTCCGCGGCCGTCCCCGCAGGAGGTGCCCCCATGACCAGTGCACGGGACCTGTACGAGCGCACCGTCGCCGAACTCGCCCCCGCCGCCGCCGAGAACCGGCTGGTCGACCTGGTGGAGGCGGGCACCGCACCCGTCGAGGCGCTGCGACGGATCGCCGGCGAGGAGTACCGGATCATCCACAGCGACCGGCGCTCCTTCGCCCTCCTCGCCGCCCGCTTCGCCGACTCCACGCCGGCCTCCGCCGGGTTCTTCCTCGGCCTCGCCCAGGGCGAGGGCCAGGCCCTCGACCTGCTGCCGCCGTTCGCCGCCGCCGTCGGCCTCTCCCCCGCCGACCTCGCCGCCCACCGCCCGCGCGCGGCCGCCCAGACCTACCCCCACTACCTCGCCTGGCTCGCCCAGTCCGGCGCCCTCGCCGACACCGTCCTCGCCCTCCTCGCCAACTTCGGTTTCTGGGGCGGCTACTGCGCCCGCCTCGCCGACGCCCTCCCCCGCCACTACGGCCTCTCCGCCGAAGCCACCGCCTTCTTCCGCTGGTTCGCCACCCTGCCCCCCGACTTCGAACCCACCGCCCTCGCCCTCCTCCAATCCGCCCTCGACACCGGCGACTCCCCGGACGCCGCCCGCCACGCCGCCCACCTGATGCAGGCGTACGAGGCGTCCTTCTGGGCGGCGGTGCTCTAACCAGGGTGGCGTGCGGCGGTGCGGTACACCACCGTGCGGCGGTGCGGCCCCGGGGGTAGCGTCAGGTCGTCGAAGTCCACCGTCGGGTCGTGCGTCATGCCGAGGCGTTCCGCCACCGCGCGCGAGGGCGTGTTTCCGGCGGCGATCAGGGCGAGGATCTCCGGCAGCGCCAACTCCTCGAAGCCGTACCGGAGTACGGCCCGCGCAGCCTCCGTCGCGTAGCCGTGGCCCCACGCGTCGCGGTGCAGGCGCCAGCCGGCCTCGACGCCCTCGACCGGGGCCTCCTCGTCCACGGGGTCGAGCCCGGCGAAGCCCAGGAACCGCCCGTCGTCGCGGAGTTGGACGGCCCACCAGCCCCAGCCGCGTTCGGCGAGCTCGACGCGGAAGGCCTCCAGCGAGGCCGCGGCCTGGGCGCGGGTGAGGACGCTGCCGAAGTGCCGACGCACCTCGGGGTCGGCGTTCAACTCCGCCCAGCGGTCCAGGTCGCCGTCCTGCCACTGGCGCAACAGCAGCCTGGGCGTGACCAGTTCGACGAACTCAGCCATGCCGGGCCTCCCCCAGCACCTCGGCCGCCAGCGCCTCCGCCGCGTCCAGCACCGCGCCGAGCGCGTCCGGGTCGGCGGACCCGGGCGCGAAGACAGCCTGCGCCCGCCGCTCGAACTCCGGAGGTGCGCAGGCCAGTTGACCGGCCGAGGCGATCGCGCCCTTCTCGTTGACCAGCCACCGCCCGTCCCGCGCGTGCAGCGCGTGCACCAGCAGCCCGACCGCCCGGAACAGGCACCCCTGTACGTACGCGGCGTCGCCGCGCCGCGCGCCCTTGCGCGCGTTGGCGAGCGCGAACGGCACCTCCCACCCGGCTTCCGCCTCCAGCCGGCGCGCCAACTCGGCCGGGAATTCCCGCACTTCGGCCTGAAGATCCGCCAGTGTGCCGTCCTGCTCGGCGAGCACCAACCCCAGCGCCAGTTCGCCGACGTACGCGTAGGACGGCACACCGTACGGGTGCCCGGGTTGCGAGCCGCTCAGGTAGCGGCCGGCCCGGGCCTCTGCGGCGTAGTGGCGGACTCTGGCGACGTCCCGGTAGATCCAGTCCATCCGGACGCCGTCCAGATGCAGCCACCCGCCGCCGTCCACCCACGGCCCCCAGCCGCCGGGTTCGGTCACCTCGACGGGCCGGCCGCAGAGTTCGGCGGCGAGGCGGCGCAGCGCGGCGGTGTCCAGTTCGCCGGCCCGGTAGTACAGGCCGAGGTCGTAGTCGGATCCGGCGGTGTGCGCCCCGCGTGCCCGGCTGCCGCCGAGGCAGACGCCGACGATGCCGCCGATCCCGGCCAGCCGTTCGGCGATCCGCCGCAGTTCGGCTTCGCTCAGTTCGCTGTTCTCGTTCATCGCCGTCAGGATGCCGTACCGCGCCCGCCCTCGCGAGGAGGTTTCGTCCCGGCGGGCGCGGCCCGGCAGCCCGTGGCTCAACCGGCCGTGCAGGCAACCCCGTTGAGGGAGAACCCGGTGGCGGCGGCGGTGTTGCCGGTGTGGTCGGCGTTGAACCCGAAGCTGACGGATCCGCCGGCCGGGAGGGCCGCGTTGTAGGGCAGGTTGGTGGCGGTGACCTGCCCGCTCGCGGGGCTGACGGTGGCGTTCCAGGCGCTGCTGACGCTCTGCCCGCCGGGCAGGGTGAACTTGACCGACCAGCCGTTGAGGGCGCTGCCGCCGGTGTTGGTGACGGTGATGTTCTCGGTCAGTCCGGTGTTCCAGGCGCTGACCTGGGTGCCGACCTTGCAGCCCGACCCGCTGGGCGGGGTGGACGGCGAGGGCGAGGAGGACGGGGACGGGGACGGCGACGGGGAGCCCGCAGCGCCGCCGAGCGCGGTGGCGGCCGAGGTGTAGGAGGCCTTCGGCTGGTAGTTGTTGTCGTACATGGTGGCGGCGCCGTAGCCGCCGAACGCCCCGGGGATCCACGAGTCGGCGTCGCCGACGCCCCACTGCGAGACGCCCACACACCGGCTGACGGCCAGGCAGTTGGAGATCACCGTCGCGTAGTCGGTGGCCTGCTGGGCGAGGTTGGCGGCACTGGCGGGCACCTGCATCCGGTCGTCGAGTTCGGTGATGGCGACGTCGACGCCGAGTGCGGCGAAGCGCTGGATGTTGGCCTTCATGGTGCTGGGGACCTGGCCGACGATGAAGTGGCTCTCCAGGCCGACGCCGTCGATCGGCACGCCCTGCGACTTGAGCGAGGAGACCAGCTGGTACATGGCGTCGCTCTTCGCGTTGGCGCCTTCGATGTTGTAGTCGTTCAGGTAGAGCTTGGCGTTCGGGTCGGCGGCCCGGGCGGTGCGCAGCGCGTCGGCGATGTAGCCGCTGCCCATCGCGTTGTAGAAGGGGCTGGTGCGCAGCGAACCGTCTTCGTTGAAGGGCTCGTTGACGACGTCCCAGGAGTAGACCTGGCCCTTGTAGTGGGTGGCCTGGGTGGTGATGTGGTTCTCCATCGCGGCCTGCACCTGGGTCTTGGGCAGGTTGCCGACCCAGGACGGCAGCTGGCTGTGCCAGACCAGGGTGTGGCCGCGCACCCGCATGCTGTGGGCCTTGGCGAAGGAGACGATCTGGTCGCCGGGGCCGAAGTTGAAGGTGTTGGCGGAGGATTCGGTGGTGTCCCACTTCATCTCGTTGCCGGGGGTGACCATGTCGAACTGGGCGCCGGCGACGGCGGTGAGGGTGGAGTTGCCGAGGTCGGACTGGGTGACGGCGGTGCCGAAGTAGCTGCCCTTGGCCTCGGCGAGGTCGCGCAGGGGGGTGCCGGCGGCTCCGGCGGGGCCGCTGCCGAGAGTGGCGGCGGCCAGCAGTCCGCCGGCGGCGGCGACGGCGAGCGCCGCGAGGGCGCGCCCGCGCCGGCGTGCTGCGCGCAACTGTGCAGCCATGGTTCGTCCTTCCGGGGGGTGGGTGGGTGGACGGACCGTACGATCGGCCGCGCGCCCCGGGCAACGGACCGCCACCGCCGCTTCCCGGCCCCTCGACTCACCCGCGAACCAGGCCCGTTGGACCACCAGGGCATCCGTCCCCGCGCGGACCTGCGCCGACCTGCGCCGACCTGCGGCGGACCGGAGGAACGGCGAAGCGGCCGCCGCCCGGGTCGTCCGGTCCGGCGGCCGCTCCCAGTGGCCCTGCGGGTGCGAAAGTTACAGCGCGTCAGCGCCCGGTGCGGTGTCCCGGCCGACGAGTTCCTTGCCCATGCAGATGCTCTGCTCGTGGTCCTTGTAGTAGCCGAACTTGCGGATCTCGACGTACCCCTCGGAGGCGTACAGGCCGACCGCCTCGGGCTGCAGGGTGCCGGTCTCCAGGACCATCCGGGTACGGCCGGCGGCGATCGCGGCCTGCTCCAGGTGGTGCAGCAGGGCGCGGGAGTGGCCCTTGCCGCGGGCGCCGGGGACGACGTACATCCGCTTGAGTTCGGCGTCGCCGTCGCGCAGGCCGTCGGCGTCGCGCTCCTTGACCCGCCATCCGCCGCAGGCCACCGGCTCGCCGTCCAGGTAGCCGATCACGAAGAGCCCGGCGGGCGGGTCGAAGTGGTCGGTGTGCATGGCGGTCTGGTCGCCGTCGCCGTACCGGACGACGTACTCCTGCTGGACTTCGGCGGCGAGCTTCTGGGCGTCGGGGTGCCCGAAGCCGGTGGTGCGGATCTCCATGTCGGTCAAGGGTACGGGCCGCCGTCGGACGGTTGTCGGGCGGGCGGCCGGGTCGTCCGTGCGGGGGAGGCAGCCGTTCGGGCGGCCTTCGGAGATCCACCCGCTTGCCGCACACCATCATCTATTACTTTTTGTCACCATGAAGGCACTTTCTGTCATATTGTCCCCGCCCCCGTGAGGAGCATCCCGTGATTCTCTCCATCTCCGGCATCGTTCTGTTCGGCGTGATCGCCTTCCTGTTCTTCCGGCGGGACGGGCTGAAGATCTCCCATGCCCTGGTGTGCGCCCTGTTCGGCTTCTACGTCGCGGGTTCCTCGATCGCCCCGAGCATCCAGGCGGGCGGCGCGAGCCTGGCCAGCCTGATCGGCGGCCTCAAGTTCTGAGCGGTCCGCCGCCTCGCGGCCCGGGCGCGGAGATCCCACCGCCGCCCCGGGCCTTTTCGCCGACCCGGGCCGTCCCCGCCCGCGGCCGGTCCCCCGTCAGAACCCCACCTCGGGAGTCCGCATGTCCTTCACCCGCCACTTCAACCGGGGCCGCGACCTCGCCCGCTCGGCCGGCGACCACGCCGCCGACGTGTTCACGCCGCTGACGCTGATCGGGCGCGGCCTGCGCCGCCACGCCGACTGGGCCAAGGCCCGCTGGGCGGCCACCCCGAAGGAGCGGCGCGGCCCGACGCTGCTGGTCGGCGCGGCCGTCACGCTCGGCGTCTTCCTGCTGCCGCACGGCCCGCTGCTGGCGCTCGTCGCGCTGGTCGCCTCGGCCGCCTGGGTCGGCCGCAGCCCCAAGTCCGCGCCCGAGCCGGAGCCGGACCTCGCCGAGGTCAAGCTGACGGCCCTGTACGCGGCGCTCACCCCGTACCTCGGCGGCCTCGACGAGCCGTTCGCGCTGTACCGGCTGGACGGCGAGTGGCGGGCGGCGTTCTCCGGCGGGGAGTTCGACGCGGACGGGCGGATCACCGCGCTGGAGATCTCCTACCCGGCGTACTTCACCGACACCGAGCCCGCCGCCCGGGCCCGGATCGAGCAGGTGGTGCAGGGCAAGGCGGGCCGCTCCCGGGAGTACCGCTTCGACTGGGACGAGGAGATCAACCGGCTGCGGGTGAGCGCGCTCGCCCCGCTGCCGGCCGACATCGTCGCGCAGCGCTTCGTCACCTCGCCGGGCGAGATCGTCCTCGGCTTCACCGACGGCGCCGGCAGCCACCGCACCATCCCGGTCGAGCAGGGCGGGGTGACCGAGCAGCAGCCGCCGGTGGTGTGGCGGGTCGGCCCGCGCTCGGCGGAGCCGCACCTGCTGGCCCTCGGCGCGGCGGGCTTCGGCACCTCGACGCTGCTGCGCTCGATCGCGCTCCAGGCGCTGCCGCACGGGGACCTGGTGGTGGTGGACGGGGCGAGCACCGGCGAGCACGCCTGCCTGGTGAACCGTCCGGGCGTGTACACCGTGGAGACCAGCCTGCACGGGGCGCTGGCCGCGCTGGAGTGGGTGGCGAAGGAGACCGAGCGGCGACTGATGGCGCTGAACGCGGCCCGCCACCACGGGGTGGCCGCGCCCGCGGACGTCACCCGGCCGCTGTGGATCCTGCTGGACCACCTCACCGAGCTGTCCGAACTCGCCCACGCCGAGGGCCGCACCGACCCGCAGGAGCTGCTGGAGCTGCCGCTGCGGCACGGCCGGGCCGCCCGCGTCACGGTGGTGTTCGTGGACGACCTGGAGGCCCGGGACCGGATCTCCGCCACCGTGCACACCTGCACCCGGGCCCGGGTGGTGCTCGGCCCGGTCACCTCCGAGTCCGGCTCGGCCGGGCTGGGCGTCCCGCTGGACATCGCGCCCGCCGCGCACACCCCGCCCGGCCGCGGCTACGCCCGGATCGGCACCGCGGCCCCGGTCCGGGTCCAGGTCCCGGCGACGGCGGACCCGCTGGACGAGGACTCCCCGCAGGCGCTGCGCGACGCGGTGATCGCACTGCTGCCGCACCGCGACACCCGCACCGAGGCCCCCGCGCCGGCCGAACCGGACCGGGCCGAGGTGAATCTCACCAAGGACGCCGCCCCGACCCACCCCTGACCGTCCCGGTTCCGGCCCCGCTCGCACCGAACCAGAACTACACAAAATGTGACACGCCGGGTGATATCACCGCTCAGATGTGACAAATCGGGCGACCATGGGTACAAACAGGGGCGGCACGACAGGCGGCGTATGTCCCGGACGGGAATCTTCGTCGGAGGTCGGGCGTTGGACCCATCGACGAAGAACAGCGACCACTAGTCCTGTGGGCAAGAAGCCCGGGAGGCACGATTCATGAGCGAGCGAGCTCTCCGCGGCACGCGACTCGGGGCGACCAGCTACGAGACCGACCGCGGCATTGACCTGGCACCGCGCCAGACCGTCGAGTATGCATGTCAGAACGGACACCGCTTCGAGGTGCCGTTCTCCGTCGAGGCGGAAATCCCCGTGGTGTGGGAATGCCGCTTCTGTGGCCAGGAGGCCGCACTCCTCGACGGTGAGGAGCCCGAGGAGAAGAAGACCAAGCCGACGCGCACCCACTGGGACATGCTCATGGAGCGCCGGACGCGCGAGGAACTGGAGGAGGTCCTGGCCGAGCGCCTGGCCGTGCTCCGCTCGGGCGGGATGAACCTGGCGGTCCACCCGCGCGATTCCCGCAAGTCCGCCTGACGGACGAAACACCGCACCACTGCCGAAGGGCCCCGGAAGTTCCGGGGCCCTTCGGCGTTGTCCAGTCACAGTCTCAGCGCTGTCCAGTCTCAGAAGGCCCGGCCGGGCTCGGCAGGCCCGGTAGGGGCCCAGCCGGTCTCAGAAGGCCCGACCGGGCGGCCCAGCGGACTCAGGGAGCGATCGGCGGCCGGTACTCGGTGTCCGGGCCCTTGGGGCCGGCCGGCGGGTCGACGACCTCGCCCTGGACGACCTTGCCGTCGGGCCGGTGGATGCGCAGCTGCTCCTGCAGCCGCATCGCGTCGGCGAGCCGGTCCGCGCCGACCGGGGCGGTGGAGCGCAGCACGCTGCCGGTCAGCCGGCGGGCGCCGGCCCGCCACAGGGCGCGGGTCGGCGGGAGCAGCAGGGTGACGGCCAGCAGGTCGGACAGGAAGCCCGGCAGCATCAGCAGCAGGCCGGCCAGCACCGTCATCGAGGTGCCGGTCTGCGGCTGCGCGGACTTCGGGTCCTTGGAGAGTTCGACGGCGGCGCGGAACGCCCGCGCCCCGGCGCGCTTGATCACCGTGCCGCCGAGGAACACCCCGGCCAGCAGCAGCACCAACGTCAGGAACCAGCCCACCGAGCCGGCCACCACCGTGATCAGCCAGATCTCCAGCACCAGCCAGGCGGCAATCAGCAGCGGCACGAACCGGGCGATGCGCCCGCGCCGGGTCGGACGGGCCGGGGTTGCTTGCTGGGACACGGTACGGATCCACTCCAACGCGGTGCTCTCAGCGGCGGCCGGCGGCTCCGGCTGCGTTCACGGCACCACTGTGCACAACGGCCCGGCGACGCGTCGTGTTCCGCCGCCGGGCCGCCGGCCTGCCGCGGCGCGCCGCCTCAGGACCGCTTGCCGGCCCGCCGCCGCTGCCACCCGGTGGCGGCGGCGAAGCCGCAGGCCAGCAGGCCGCCGAGGGCGAGCACCCACTCCGGTCCGGCGCCGACCTTGTCGGCGATCGTCTGGCCGTCGCGCAGCGGCACCACGGCGCTCAGCACTTCCTGGTCGAGTTCCGCGGTGCGCTGCTGCACCGTGCCGTCCGGGGTGATCACCGCGCTGACGCCGCTGGTGGCGGCGATCAGCACCGCGCGGCCGTGCTCGACGGCGCGCAGCCGGGACATCGCGAGCTGCTGCTCGGTCTGCCCGGTGCGGTTGTAGGTGGCGTTGTTGGTCTGCACGACCAGCACCCGGCCGCCCTGGTTGACGGTGTCGCGGACGATCTCGTCGTACGCGACCTCGAAGCAGATGACGTCGCCGATCCGGGCCGGGCCGAGGTGCATGACGCCGCTGCCGGTGCCGGGGTAGAAGTCGCGGCCGACCCGCTGCAGCCGGGTGATCACCTTGGACAGTTCGGCGCGGAACGGCACGTACTCGCCGAACGGCACCGGGTGCTGCTTGGTGTACGACTCCCCCGGGCCGGAGGACGGGTCCCAGACGATGCCCTCGTTGCGCACGTGCTGCTGGTCGGGTCCGTCGACCAGCGCGCCGACCAGGGTGGGCACGCCGATGGTCTTCACGGCCTGGTCGATCCGGGCGTAGGCCGCCGGGTCGGTGAACGGGTCCAGGTCGGAGGCGTTCTCGGGCCAGATCACCACGTCGGGCTTCGGCACCCGGCCGGCGGCGACGTCCGCGGCGAGCTGTTCGGTGGTGCTCGCATGGTTGTTCAGCACCAGCATCGGGCGGCCGAGGAAGTCCATGCCGGGACGGTCCACGTTGCCCTGGACGATCGCGACCTTGACGGTGTCGGCGGCCGTGGTCGGCACCGGCACCGCGTAGCCGATCAGCACCAGGGCGACGGCCGCCAGGCCGCCCGCGGCGGCGCGCCACGGCAGCACGGCCCCGTCGGAGCGGCGGGCCCGCAGCGCGCACAGCGCCGCCCAGGCCAGCAGGACGCCGCAGGACGCCACCGCGAAGGTCACCAGCGGGGCGCCGCCGAGCGCGGCGAGCGGCGTGAACGGGCTGGCGGTGTTGGCGAACGCCAGCCGGCCCCACGGGAAGCCGCCGAACGGCAGCCGGTCGCGCGCCCACTCCTGGGTGACCCAGAGCATCGCCGCCCACAGCGGCCAGCCGCGCAGCTTCGAGGTCAGTGCGAGGCCCGCGCCCATCAGCGCGAGGAACAGCGCCTCGATCGCGGACAGGCCGACCACGCCGTCCCAGCCCACCACCCGCAGCCAGGACAGCAGCACCACGAAGAACGGCACGCCGAACACGAAGCCCAGCCAGGCGCCGTGCCGGGCCCGCCGTCCCCGGGTCAGCAGCGTCAGCGCCGTCACCCCGAGGATCGACAGCGGCCACACGTCGTAGGGCGGGAACGCGAACGCCATCGCCGTTCCGGACACCGCGGCCAGCCCCGTCCGGGCCCACCATCCGCCGCGGCCGCGGCGCTTCGGCGCCCCGTCCTGCTTCCCCTCGGCCACCGGCCGCTCCTGCGAAACGGGCAGTGACACCTGCGCACCATCTCTCTGCTTCGTACGACGTTCCCCGAAAGGTACCTCACCCGTTCGGGCGGTCCGGCTACCCGTGGCGGGTGTGCACGGTCCGGCCGCGGACGACGGTGCGCAGGCAGGTGGGGAGGGGTTCGCCGGGGGTGAGGTCGGGCAGGCCGGGGGTGCCGGAGCGGGGGTCGGTGGACCAGCCGGCGATGCGGGTGTCGGGGGCCTGGACGACCAGGTCGGTGGTGGCCCAGACGGCGTAGGAGGCGATCGCGCCGGGGACGAGGACGCCGTCGGTGTCGTGGCCGAGGGCGCGGTGGCCGCCGCGGGTGTGGGCGGTGAACGCGGCGCGCACCGAGATCCGGTGCTCGGGGGTGCGGTGGAACGCGGCGGCGCGGACGGTGCCCCACGGGTCGAGCGGGGTGACGGGCGCGTCGGAGCCGAACGCCAGCGGGATGCCGGCCCGCAGCATCGCGGCGAACGGGTTGAGCTGCGCGGCGCGTTCGGCGCCGAGGCGGGCGACGTACATGCCGTCGGGGCCGCCCCAGGCGGCGTCGAAGGCGGGCTGGACGGAGGCGGTGAGGCCGAGTTCGGCGAACGCGGCGAGGGTCTCCGGGGTGAGCGCCTCGGCGTGCTCGACGCGGTGCCGCATCGCCTTGACGCGCTCCGCGCCGAGCCTGTCGGCGGCGGCCCGGACGCCCTCGACGACGGCGGCGATCGCGGCGTCGCCGATGGCGTGGAACCCGGCCTGCAGGCCGGCCTCGGTGCAGGCGGCGACGTGCTCGGCGATCTGCTCGGCATTCAGGTAGGAGACGCCGGTGTGGTCGGTATCGGCGTAGGCGTCGTGCAGGCAGGCGGTGTGCGAGCCGAGCGCGCCGTCGACGAACAGGTCGCCGCCGGCGCCGACCGCGCCGAGCCGCTTCGCGGTGGCGACGCCCTCCGCGCCGAGCTCGCCCCAGTAGCCGAAGACCTCGGGGCCGTCCGTCGCGGCGGCCAGCGCGAGCAGCGCGGCGAGGTCCTCGGCGGAGGAGATGTCGGGGCCGGCGCACTCGTGCAGCGCGCCGATGCCGAGTTCGGCGGCGCGGCGCAGCGTGGCGAGTTGGGCGTCGCGGCGCTGGGCGGGGGTGAGGTGGGCGAGCGCGGCGCGGCGGACGGCGTGGTGGGCGTCCTGGGTGAGCGGGCCGTCGGCGGAGTACCCGGCGCAGTCGGCGAGCGCGGGGACGAGGGCGCGCAGGGCGCCGGTGGCGAGGCCGGAGTGGACGTCGGTGCGGGACAGGTAGAGCGCGGCCCCGCCGGCGGCGGCGTCGAGTTCGGCGAGGGTGGGCGCGCGGTGCTCGGGCCAGCGGGTCTCGTCCCAGCCGTGGCCGAGCAGGACGCCGTCGGCACGGCGCTCGGCGAACGCGGCGATCGCGGCGAGCGCGTCGGCGAGCGAGGCGCTGTCGGTGAGGTCGAGGCCGGTCAGGGCGAGGCCGGTGGAGGTGGCGTGCACGTGCGCGTCGACGAACGCGGGGGTGACCAGGGCGCCGTTCAGCTCGACGATCTCGTCGGCGACGTCGGCGTACGCCTCGGCGGCTCCGTCGCTGCCGACCCAGGCGATGTGTTCGCCCTCCACCAGCATGGCGGTGGCGAAGGGGTCGGCGGGGCTGTAGACGTTGCCGCCGCGCAGCAGGACGGTCCGGTCGGTGCGTTCGGTCATGGCGACCAGTCTCGCACTACGGACAGTCCCGCTAGAGCTTCGGGGGGCGGGCCTCGTAGGGGGTGGAGAGGACGACGGTGGTGCGGGTGGAGACGCCGGCGGCGGCGCGGATGCGGGCGAGCAGGTCCTCCAGGTCGCCGGGGGTGGGGACGCGGACCTTGAGGATGTAGTTCTCGTCGCCGGCGACGCTGTGGCAGGCCTCGATCTCGGGGAGGGCGACCAGGCGTTCGGGGGTGTCGTCGGGGGCGCTCGGGTCGAACGGTTTGACGGAGATGAACGCGGTGAGCGCCAGGTCGACCGCCTCGGGGTCGACGATGGCGGTGTAGCCGCGGATGACGCCGCGCTGTTCGAGGCGGCGCACCCGCTGGTGCACCGCCGAGGTGGACAGGCCGGTGGCCTTGCCCAGGTCGGTGTAGCTCATCCGTCCGTCCTGCAGCAGCAGCTGGACGATGCGCTGGTCGAGTTCCTCCACAAGGCGTCAACCTACTCGATGCGGGCGGGGCTGTGCAGACAGCTCATCGGGGGCGCATTCGGGGGGCACATGCCAATGGAATGTGGCGAGGAACACACTTGGTGCATCACCGTGCGCCGGGGCGCAGGGTTATGACGCGGTGTCAGCGGGAAGTGCTGGTGGTGGCGCGGACGACGAGTGAATCCGGCCCGATCCGAGGGGGATCAAAATGCCTTCCACCGACCAGCGTCCCGACGTCGAGGACGAACGCGGCGCGCCCGAGCCGTCCTTCGGGGCGGACGCGGGCGCGGCCGACAACTGGGAGATCGTCCGGGTGGACTGCCCGGCCTGTGACCGCCCGATCGCGTTGATCGGGGACGAGGAGCGGCTGCCGCAGCACGCGGTGCTGCCCTCCGCGTGGAACCCCTTCCAGTCGGCGATCTGCCGGGGCACCGGCACGCCGACGGCCGACCTGCCGGAGTCCGTGGACCAGCCGGAGCAGGACGGCGCCGAGAACCTGGTGCCGCTGCCGACGGCGTTGGACTGGCGCACCCAGCCGTTCTCGCACGCGGGCGCCCACCGCGCGGTGCGGGCGCTGCTGCCCGTCCAGCGCGACCGCCGGGCGGCCTGAGCGCCGCCTCTCCCGCCGAGGGCGCCGTCGCCCCGGCGCCCTCCGGGACTCCCCCGCCCGGCCCCGTAGGCTGGCCGGATGACCGACGCCTTCCCCGACCTGTCCGCGCTCGCCGCGGGCCTGCTCGCGCTGCCCCCGTCGCTGGGCCCGGTGCGGCTGGTCGCGGTGGACGGGCACGCCGGTTCCGGCAAGACCACGTTCACGGGCCGGTTGTCGCAGGCGCTCGGCGGTGCGCCGGTGGTGCACCTGGACGATCTGGCGACCCATCGGGAGCCGTTCGGCTGGGTGGGCCGGCTGCGCGCCCAGGTGCTGGAGCCGCTGGGGCGGGGCGAGGCGGCCCGGCACGGCCTGTACGACTGGACGGCACGGGAGTTCGACGGTGTCGCGGTGGTGCCGCCGGCCCCGGTGGTGCTGCTGGAGGGGGTCGGCGCGGGCCGGCGGGCAGTGCGCCCGGCGCTGGCGGCGCTGCTGTGGATGGAACTGGACGCGGCGGCGGCGCGGGCCCGCGGGGAGCTGCGGGACGGTCCGGAACTGGCCGAGTTCTGGGCGGGTTGGGCGGTGGCGGAGCGGGCGCATTTCGCCGCCGATCCGAGCCGCCCGTTCGCCTCGCTGCGGGTCGACGGGATCACCGGGCGGATCGTCGGGGACACCCTGAGTGAACCGGTTGAACCGCTCTTGACCTGCGGCGTCGTCAGGATTTAAGTTCTGCGTGTCGCGGAAATCAGTTGAATCCGCAACCACAGACACGGCGTCTCCGGTTTGTTCCCCCGTGAGCCGGAGACGCCGTTCTCCTTCGCGCCGGGTGCCGCTCAGCACCCCAACACCCGATCGTCTCGCGCCATTTGACCCGCGCGGCACCCTCACGGATCAGCTCCGCGCCGGTACCATGCCCACGCAGGCCCGTTTGAAGCGGCCCGAGGTCTGGCGGGGGGCGTCAGTGACGGTGGAGAGTTCCGGCGGCAAGGGGCCCGCCGCGGCGGGGCCGGATCCGGAGGCCGACCGCTTCTGGACGCGTGCCATGGATGCCTACACGGCGGGCTCGTACGCCCGTGCCGAGGAGGAGTTCCGGGCCGCGGTGCGGATCGATCCGGGCATGGCGGACGCCTGGCTGGGCCTGCACGCGCTGCGCAGCGACACCGCGGGCGCGCTGCTGGCGATGCACCGGCACCGCGAGCGGTTCGGCGAGCAGCGCGAGCGCCACCGCCGTCCGCTCAGTTCCTGGTACTGGCTGGGCTGGTGGGTGCAGCCGGTGCTGGAGACCGCGCAGGACCTCGCCCTGGCGCATGCCTCGCACTGGCTGGACGGGCGTCATCTCACCGAGCTGGACCAGGCGTTGGCGGCCTGTCCGGAGCCGGAGCAGGTGCCCGCGGTGCGGTTCCTGCAGGCCTGCCGCTCCTACCTGTTGAAGGACTGGGAGCAGCTGATCCGGGACACCGACCGCCTGTTGGACGATCCGGTGCTGGGCATCGAGGCAGGCCTGTTCGCGGGCATGGCCCGGGTCCGGCTCGACATGTGCGCGCAGGCGCAGCGCCCGCTGGCGGCGTCGCTGGCGCGCTGCCGCTCCGAGCAGCCGCAGCGCAAGGAGTTGCGGTACTGGCTGGGCCGGGCGTACGAGGGCGCGGGGCGCAGCGCGGCGGCGTTGCCGCTGTACCGGGCGGTGCACCGGGCCGATCCGGCGTTCATGGACACCGAGCAGCGGCTGGCGGCGATCTCCGCCGAGGACGGGCTGCTGGACGGGGCGGCGCTGGGCGAGTACGGCGAGTACCGGGGCACGGCGGTGGAGACCGCGGTGGAGACCGCGCTGGAGACGGTGGAGGATCCGGAGCCGGAGCGGGCGCAGCCGTCGGGCGGGGAGTCGCGCGGCGGGCAGGTGCCCGAACGGGCGTCCGGTGCTTCGCCGTTACCCCTGCGGCTGGGCAACTGGCCGGCGGCGGCGGCGATTCCGCCGGCCGGTCCGAACCCGGCGCCGGCGGCCCGGATGGAGCTGGACCAGGCGTTGGCGGAGCTGGAGGGGATGGTCGGCCTCGATCCGGTGAAGCGTCAGGTCCGAGCGCTGTCGGCGCAGTTGAGGATGGCGCGGCTGCGCGCGGACCGCGGTCTGCCGGTGCAGCCGCCGAAGCGGCACTTCGTCTTCTCGGGGCCGTCGGGCACCGGCAAGACCACGGTGGCGCGGATCCTCGGCCGGGTGTTCCACGCCCTCGGGCTGCTCTCCGGGGACCACCTGGTGGAGGCCCAACGGGCCGATCTGGTGGGCGAGTTCCTCGGCCAGACGGCGGTGAAGGCGAACGAGCTGATCGACTCGGCGTTGGACGGCGTGCTGTTCATCGACGAGGCGTACTCGCTGGCCAACTCCGGGTACAGCAAGGGCGACGCGTTCGGCGACGAGGCCCTGCAGGTGCTGCTGAAGCGCGCCGAGGACAACCGGGACCGGCTGGTGGTGATCCTGGCCGGCTACCCGGAGGGCATGAACCGGCTGCTGGCGACCAACCCGGGGCTGAACTCGCGGTTCACCACCCGGGTCGACTTCCCGTCCTACCGTCCGTCCGAACTCGCCGAGATCGGCGGGCAGTTGGCGCACACCGACGGCGACGAGTGGGATGTCGACGCGGCCGAGGAGCTGGCGTCGATCTGCCGCCACGTGATCGCGGAGGGCTGGATCGACCAGCTCGGCAACGGCCGCTTCATCCGCACCCTGTACGAGAAGTCCTGCGCCTACCGGGACTTGCGGCTCTCCGCCCTGCGCGGCGTCCCGTCCCGCGAGGACCTCGCCACCCTGCGCCTGCCTGACCTGCTGCAGGCGTACGGCGAGCTGATCGACGGCCGCCAGTGACGGGCTGAGAGTCAGGTCGCCCGTACTCCGGTCAGGTAGGCGGTCAGGACGCGGCGCAGGCGGGGTTCGACCTCGACGATGGCGTGGCCGAGGCGGGGGTCGGAGGCGTACAGGGCCTTCAGTCGCGGGCCGGGGGTGGCGATCTGCCAGAGGGCGCCGGCCATGCCGGTGGCGGTGGCGGCGAGGTCCAGCACCTGCTGCTCGGTCAGGTCGAGCAGGCGGTTCAACTCCGCGCCGATCAGGGCGACTTCGTCCAGGGTGACGAGCTTGAAGGCGCGCACCGCGTCCAGCGAGACGTTGCGTTCCAGGTTGAGCGGGGCCTGCGCCAGCAGGTCGCAGAACATCGGGCGGGCCGACAGCGTCGCGGCGAGCAGTTCGGCGACCTCGGCGGGGGTGGCGTGCTCGCGGGCCGCGAGGTCGGCGCGCAGGGCGGCAGACCACTCGCGCCAGCCCTGGGCGGTGAGTTCGAGGAAGATCTGCTCCCTGGTCTCGAAGTACCGCAGCAGCGCCGACTTGTGCATGCCCACGTCGGCGGCGATGTCGGTGAGCGTGACGTCGCGGATGCCGCGCCCCTCGCCGAGCGCCCGGGCCGCGTCCAGGATCGCCCCTTCGCGCGCCTGCTTGGCCTCGGCGCTGCGCGCCCGTCGGAATGCCGGCTCACTCATGTCACCATCATAGGAGTCGTTAACACAACGGCGTTGCGCTAATAAGAGAACGGTGTTTCACTAACGGCATGAGCGAAGAGACGCGCACCACCCGGCAGCAGGTCTGGTTCATCACCGGTTCGTCCCGAGGCTTCGGCCGCGCCCTGGTCGACGCCGCCCTGGCGGCGGGCGACCTGGTCGTCGCCACCGCCCGCCGCCCCGAACCCCTCGCCGCGGAACTCGCCGGGCACGGCGACCGCGTCCTCACCGTTGCGCTGGACGTCACCGACCCGGCGGCCGCGCAGGCGGCGATCGACGCCGCGCTGGCCCGCTTCGGCCGCATCGACGTGCTGGTCAACAACGCCGGCTACGCCAACGTCTCCCCCGTCGAGACCTCGGACGACGCCGACTTCCGCGCCCAGTTCGAGACCAACTTCTGGGGCGTCTACCACGTCACCAAGGCCGCACTGCCCGCGCTGCGGCGTCAACGCTCAGGCACTGTGGTGCAGTTCTCCTCGGTCGGCGGGCGGGTCGGCGGGTCGCCGGGCATCGCCTCGTACCAGGCCGCCAAGTTCGCGGTGGACGGCTTCACCCGGGTGCTGGCCGCCGAGACCGCGCCGTTCGGCATCCGGTACCTGGTGGTCGAGCCGAGCGGTTTCGCCACCGACTGGGCGGGCGCCTCGATGACGGCCCACCCCGTGCCGGAGGCCTACGACGAGACGGTCGGCGCGATGAACCGGCGGATGCGGCAGGGCGAGGCCGGCGCGGCCGGCGACCCGGTGCGCGCCGCCGAGACCATCGTCCGCACGGTGCGGCGGGCCGAGCTCCCCAGCCACCTGCTGCTGGGCGTGAACGCGGTGACCATGGCGCTGGAGTACTCCCGCCGCCAGCTCGCCGAGGCCGGGGCCTGGGAGCAGGTCAGCCGCTCCGCCGACTTCGCCGAGCCGTACCCGGTCGAACTCCCGTAAGAGGAACGGCCCCGCCGCAGGAACTGCGACGGGGCCGGAGGCGACAGGGCGTCAGCGCCGGTGGTCCGGGTCGTGGACCTCGCCGACCAGCTCCTCCAGGACGTCCTCCAGGGCGACCAGGCCGAGCTGCCGGCCGTCCGCGTCCACCACGGCCGCCAGGTGGGCGGCGTTGCGGCGCATCGCGGCGAGCGCGTCGTCCAGCGGCAGGCCGGAACGCACCACGGTGATCGGCTGCCACAGCCGGTCGGGGACGGGCGCGGTCAGGTCGTCGACCTCCAGCGAGTCCTTGACGTGCAGGTAGCCGAGCACGATGCCCAGCTCGTCGACGACCGGGAAGCGCGAGAAGCCGGTGCGCACCGCGAGCTGCTGGATCTGCTCGCCGGTGACGTCGCGGCCCACGGTGACCAGCTGGTCGGCGGGCAGCATCACCTCGGTGACGGGGCGGCTGCCCATCTCCAGGGCGTCCTCCAGGCGTTCGCGGCGGGTGTCGTCCAGCAGGCCGGCCTCGCCGGAGTCGGCCAGCAGGAGCAGCAGCTGCTCGCTGGTGAACACCGAGTTGACCTCGTCCTTGGGTTCGACCCGGAACAGCCGCAGCACGCCGTTGGCGAAGGCGTTCAGGAAGGTGATCACCGGGGCGAGCCAGCGGGCCAGCCGGTCCAGCGGCGGGCCGAGCCACAGCGCGGCCCGGGCCGGGCCGGCCAGCGCCAGGTTCTTCGGCACCATCTCGCCCAGCACCATGTGCAGGAACACCACCAGGCTGAGCGCGACGGCGTAGCTGAGCAGGTGCATCGCCGACGCGGGCACGCCGAGTGCGTGGAAGACCGGCTCCAGCAGGTGAGCGATGGTCGGCTCGGCGAGCGCGCCGAGCAGCAGCGAGCAGACGGTGATGCCGAGTTGGGCGGCGGCCAGCATCGCGGAGACGTTGGACAGCGCGTGCAGCACGGTGCGGGCGCGCTTGTCGCCGGCCTCGGCGAGCGGTTCGATCTGGCTGCGGCGGACCGAGATGACGGCGAACTCGGCGCCGACGAAGAACGCGTTGCCGAGCAGCAGGAGCAGCGAGAAGGCGAGTTGCAGGGCGCTCATCGGTGACCGTCCTGGTCGTCGTGGTCGTCCTCGGCGCGGGTGCGGCGCACCTCGACCCGACTGGTGCGGTGGCGGTCGACGGCGGTCACCGTCATCTCCCAGTCGGGCAGTTCGGCGCTCTCGCCGACGGCGGGGAGCTTGCCGAGCAGGTCGGCGAGGAGTCCGCCGAGGGTTTCGTAGGGGCCGTCGGGGGCGTGCAGGCCGATCTTGGCGAGCTGGTCGAGCCGGGCCCGGCCGTCGGCGTCCCAGACCGGCAGTCCGTCGCGCGGGGCGAGCGGGCGCAGGTCGGGGGTGTCGTCGGGGTCGTGCTCGTCCTGGACCTCGCCGACGACCTCCTCGACGATGTCCTCGATGGTGGCGACGCCGGCGGTGCCGCCGTACTCGTCGACCACCACGGCCATCGGTTCGCGGCCGCGCAGCAGGTCGAGCAGCCGCTCGACGGGCAGCGTCTCGGGGACCAGCAGCGGCGGGGAGGCCAGGTGGCGGACCTTGGTGTGGTCGCGGCGGCCGGCGGGGACGGCGAGCGCGTCCTTGAGCGTGACGGTGCCGGTGACGTTGTCCAGGCTTTCGCTGTACACCGGGAAGCGGCTCAGCCCGGTGGCCCGGGTGAGGTTGAGCACGTCGCCGGCGGTGGCGTCCTCCTGGAGCGCGGAGACGTCGATCCGGGGGGTCATCACGGATTCGGCGGTCAGCTCGCGCAGGCCCAGGGTGCGCACGAACAGGGCGGTCGACTCCTCGTCCATCGCGCCGGCCTGGTAGGAGTGCCGGGCGAGCGCGAGGAGTTCGTCGGCGGTGCGGGCGTGGCCGAGTTCCTCCTGCGGCTCGACGCCGAGGGCGCGGACCAGCCGGTCCGCGGAGCCGTTGAGGAACGCGATCAGCGGGCGGCAGGCGGCGGAGAACGCGCGCTGCGGGCCGACCACGGCGTAGGCGACCTGCATCGGGTGGGAGATCGCCCAGTTCTTCGGGACGAGTTCGCCGATCACCATCTGCAGCACGGTGGCCAGCAGCAGGCCGACGATCAACGCGGTGCCGCGGGCGGCCGGGTCGGGCAGGCCGACGGCGGTGAACACCGGGGACAGCAGGGTGGACAGCGCCGGCTCGGCGAGCATGCCGACCACCAGGGAGGTGATGGTGATGCCGAGCTGGGCGCCGGAGAGCTGGAAGGACAGCTGGTGCAGGGCCTTGGAGAGCCTCTTCGCCCGACCGTCACCGGTGGCCGCGGCGCGTTCCACGGTGCCGCGGTCTGCGGTCACGAACGCGAACTCGGCGGCCACGAACAGGCCGTTGGCGAGGATGAGCAGGATTGCCGCGAGCAGCAGGAGCCAGGCGGTGGTCATCGGGCCGCCCGCCTTCCCTGGCTCGGAATGTGCGTGGCGGCGCGGGTACTACCGGACGGATCGTCCATCGAGGGGAGGTGTCACTCCTCAGGTCGCGGGTCAGGGCGGCAGGCCGGACACTCTTGGGCTTTGCCGCGGTTTTACCAGCGTAGACGATACCCGAACGGTTCTCCGGCCCGCCCGGAGCGGCCGGGTCAGCCCCGGCTCGCGCCGCGTTCCTCGACCAGGTCGCGCAGCGTGCGGGCGGCCGCGACGGCCTGCTCGCGGCCGCCGGCGGGCTGGATGCCGACGGCGGCCAGCGCGGTGCCGTCGGCGAGGTCGAGCATCACCCACGGGTCGCCGTGCTTGAGGTTGACCCGGACCACCTCGGCCCAGGCGAGGCGGCGGCGGCGGACGAAGTTGACCACGGTCAGTCCGTCGGCGTCGGCGACCACCTTGGGGCGGGCCAGCATCAGGCCGACCGCGGCGAACAGCAGGCCGCTGAGCACCATCATCACCCGGTCCCGCAGCTGCCAGTTGTCCGGCAGCGCGAAGGCGAGCACGGTGAACAGCACCACCATCACGCCGCACAGTGCGAGCAGCACGGCGCGGTTGCGGCGGGGGGCCCACGTCACGGGCAGGGCGGACACAGACACGGGTGGCTCCAGGAACAAGCGGGGGCCGCCGGGCGGGCGGCCCCCGTTCGGCAGCGGGTCAGATGCGGCAGGCGTGGATGTTGGTGACCAGGATGGCGCGGGCGCCGATCGCCCACAGGTCGTCCATGATCCGCTGGGCCTCCTTGCGGAGCACCATGGAGCGGACCGCGACCCAGCCGGCCGTGTGCAGCGGCGAGACGGTCGGCGACTCCAGGCCGGGGGTGAGCGAGACGGCGGCGCCGACCTGCTCGGCGCGGATGTCGTAGTCCATCAGCACGTAGCGGCGGGCCACCAGCACGCCCTGCAGGCGGCGCAGGAACTGCTCGACGGCCGGGTCCTCGCCGGCGCCCTTGGGGCGGATCACCACGGCGTCGGAGACCAGGATCGGGTCGCCGAACACCTCCAGGCCGGCGTTGCGCAGGCTGGTGCCGGTCTCCACGACGTCGGCGATGACCTCGGCGACGCCCAGGTGCACGGCGGTCTCGACCGCGCCGTCCAGCTTGGTGACGGTGGCCTTCACGCCGTGCTCGGCGAGGTGCTGCTCGACCAGGCCGGTGTAGGAGGTGGCGATCCGCAGGCCGTCCAGGTCCTGGACGCCGTTGATCTCGGCGCCGACCGGCCTGGCGAACCGGAAGGTGGAGGCGGCGAAGCCGAGCGCGAGCACCTCCTCGGCGTCCGAGGCGGAGTCCAGCAGCAGGTCGCGGCCGGTGATGCCGATGTCGAGGCGGCCGGAGCCGACGTAGACGGCGATGTCGCGCGGGCGCAGGAAGAAGAACTCGACCTGGTTGTCCGGGTCGACCAGGACGAGTTCCTTGGCGTCCTTGCGCTGCCGGTAGCCGGCCTCATGGAGCATCTCCGCCGCGGGACCCGAGAGCGAACCCTTGTTGGGGACGGCGATGCGGAGCATGAGAGGGGAACCCTTCGTCGACTGCGGTGCGGTGGGGAATTACAGGTACTTGTAGACGTCTTCGAGCGTCAGCCCGCGGGCGATCATCATCACCTGGACGTGGTAGAGGAGTTGGGACATCTCCTCGGCCGTCTCCTCGGGCGACTGGTACTCGGCGGCCATCCAGACCTCGGCGGCCTCCTCGACGACCTTCTTGCCGATCGCGTGGACGCCCTGCTGCACGAGCTGGGCGGTGCGGGAGGTCGCGGGGTCGCCGGTGGCGGCCTTCTGCTGGAGCTCGGCGAAGAGCTCCTCGAATGTCTTCGATGCCATGATGGCCTCACCTTACGGGGTGCGGACGGACGGACGGTAAACGGTTCCGCACCGTGGACAGTCCGCTGGACATCGCAACGGACCGCCCCCGGTGCGATCGTCCGATCACCGCCAGGGCTCGACCACCTCGCGCAGCACGGCGGCGGTGGCGACGGCGGCGGTGGCCGCCTCGTGGCCCTTGTCCTCGACGGAGTCCGGCAGCCCGGCCCGGTCCAGCGCCTGCTGCTCGGTGTCGCAGGTCAGCACGCCGAAGCCGACCGGGACGCCGGTCTCCACCGAGACCTGGGTCAGGCCGAGGGTCGCGCCCTGGCAGACGTAGTCGAAGTGCGGGGTGCCGCCGCGCACCACCACGCCCAGCGCCACCAGCGCGTCGTAGCCGCGGCCCGCCAACTGCTTCGCGGCGACCGGCAGTTCGAAGGTGCCGGGGACGCGGACCACGGTCGGCTCCTCGATCCCCAGCTCCTTCAGGGCGCGGTGCGCGCCGTCCAGCAGTCCGTTCATCACCTGCTCGTGCCACTGTCCGGCGATGATCGCGACCCGCAGGTCGGCGCAGTTCTTCGGGGACAGCACAGGGGCTCCGTGACCGGCCATGTCGTGCTCCTCTTTCCGTGGTGCGGCTACTTGTTGTCGTCGTCGAGCCACGGCAGGTCGTGGCCCATCCGGTCGCGCTTGGTGCGCAGATAGGTGAGGTTGTGGGCGCCGGCGGCGGTGGGCAGCGGCCGGCGGGCGGTGACCTTCAGGCCGTGCTCGGTGAGCGCGGCCTGCTTGGCCGGGTTGTTGGTGAGCAGGGTGAGCGAGCGCACGCCCAGGTCGGCGAGCATCTGCGCGCCGATCGAGTAGTCGCGGGCGTCGGCGGGCAGCCCCTGGTCGAGGTTGGCGTCGACGGTGTCGCGGCCCCGCTCCTGGAGCTCGTAGGCGCGCAGCTTGTGGGCCAGGCCGATGCCGCGGCCCTCGTGGCCGCGCAGGTACAGCACCACGCCGCGGCCGGCCTCGGCGACGGCGCGCAGCGAGGCGTGCAGCTGCGGGCCGCAGTCGCAACGCAGCGAGCTGAACACGTCGCCGGTCAGGCACTCGGAGTGCACCCGCACCAGCACGTCCTCGCCGTCGGGGAGCTTCCCGTCGGCGTCCAGGCCGCCGGCCACCAGGGCGAGGTGTTCGACGCCGTCGATGGTGCCGCGGTAGCCGACGGCGGTGAAGTCGCCGTGGTCGGTGGGCAGCGCGGTGACGGCGGCGCGGTCGACGTGCAGTTCGGTGCGGCGGCGGTAGGCGATCAGGTCCGCGATGGAGATGATCGCCAGGCCGTGCCGGCGGGCGAAGGCGTGCAGTTCGGGCAGCCGGGCCATGGTGCCGTCGTCGTTGACCACCTCGGCGATCGCCCCGGCGGGCGGCAGGCCCGCCAGGCGGACCAGGTCGACGGTGGCCTCGGTGTGCCCGGGGCGCGCCAGCACACCGCCGTCGACGGCGCGCAGCGGGAAGACGTGGCCGGGCCGGGTGAGGTCGGTGGCCTCGGTGGCGGCGGAGCCCAGCAGCCGGACGGTGCGGGCCCGGTCGGCGGCGGAGATGCCGGTGTCGACGCCGTCGCGGGCGTCCACCGAGACGGCGTAGGCGGTGCCCTTGCGGTCCTCGTTGACCTGGGTCATCGGGGGCAGCCGCAGCCGGTCGAGGTCGGCGCCCGGCATCGGGACGCAGATCACGCCGGAGCTGTAGCGGACGGTGAACGCCATCAGCTCGGGGGTGGCGGCGGACGCGGCGAAGACGATGTCGCCCTCGTTCTCGCGGTCCTCGTCGTCGACCACGATCACGGCGCGGCCGAGCGCGATGTCGGCGACGGCGCGCTCCACCGGGTCGAGCGCGAGCGGCTCCCCGGAATCGACGGGCTCTTCGGCGCTCATGCGGCAACTCCCTCGACGGGCAGGGCGGTTCGTGCGGTGCGGGCCTTCGTCCACCAGCTGGCCAGGCCGGCCACCACGAGGACGAAGTAGATGGTGAAGGTCAGCGCGGAGAAGACGTACCCGTGGGCGTAGCTGTAGGGCACGCTGATCACGTCGACGGCGATCCAGGCGAACCAGAACTCCACCCAGCCGCGGGCCTGGGCGTACATGGCGGCCAGCGTGCCGGTGAAGATGTACGCGTCCAGCAGCGGGTTCCAGGACAGCTTCGGGTAGGCGTTGAACAGCGCGGCGACGGCGAGCGTGCCGGCCGCGGTGGCGGCGATCAGCAGGATCCGCTCGCGCCGACCGGCGAAGCGGACGGCGATCTCGCCGCTGTCGCGACGGCCGCGGTTCCACTGGGTCCAGCCCCAGATCGCGGTGACCACGACGATCACCTGCTTGCCGATCAGTCCGGGGACCTGCCCGCCGAGGAACACGCTGATCAGCACGGCGCCGGCCAGCAGCTGGGCGGGCCAGGTCAGCACCGAGCGGCGCCAGCCGAACGCCAGCCCGGCGAGCCCTATCAGGTTGCCGACCATGTCGGCCACCTTCACCTGCTCGCCGAAGGCGGTGAAGGTCAGATCTGCGAGCGTGCTCACTTGGTTTCCCCCAGGGTGTCGGGCAGTGCACGGTTTTCGAGCAGTCGTTCCACGTACTTGGCGAGCACGTCCACCTCCAGGTTGACGGGGTCGCCCACCGCCTTCACCCCGAGCGTGGTCAGGGCGAGCGTGGCGGGGATCAGCGAGACGGTGAAGCTGTCCCGGGCGGCCTCGACGACGGTGAGGCTCACTCCGTCCACGGTGATCGACCCCTTCTCCACCAGGTAGCGCGAGATCGGCTGCGGGAGCGAGACACGCACCACCTCCCAGCGCGGATTCCCGTCCGCGTCCAGGTCGCCCGGCTCGCGGGAGATCACGGCGCCGGTGCCGTCGACGTGGCCCTGCACCAGGTGGCCGCCGAGTCGGGCGCCGAGCGCCATCGCCCGTTCCAGGTTGACCCGGGAGCCGGGGCGCAGCGCGCCGAGGCTGGAGCGGCGGAGCGTCTCGCGCATCACGTCGGCGCTGAACTCGCCTTCGCGCTTGGCGAGTTGTTCGTTGTCGTCGACGACGGTGAGGCACACGCCGTTGACTGCGACGGAGTCGCCGTGCCGGACGTCCGCGGTGACCAGCGGGCCGCGCAGGCGGATTCGCGAGGACTCACCGATCTCCTCGATGGAGACGACCTCGCCGAGCTCTTCAACAATGCCGGTGAACACCCGGGTTCTCCTCGCGCTTGGGGCGCGGACTCCGGGGCGGCGATCGGGAGTTGACTGCGGACGTGGCGCGTCGGGAAGGCCCGCCGTGCGGCCGGGGACCTGCCCCGCGGCACGGGTGAGCTGCCGACATGCCGTGCTTCGGCACCCCGGCCCTCGGGTGGGCCGCGGTGTGAACACACCTGTCCGCCGCGCACGCCTCCCATCCGGACTTTAACCGTCGGTCCAGGAATTTCACCTGGTCAACCGGCCGCTGGCTGCGGACGGGTCGCGGACTGTAACCGCCGGCTCGGAATTTCACCGACCCCGGAGTGCGCTGAACGTCACTGCTACTGCACCAGCATTCTTGCACGCGCATCTATGCCCAAGGCAAGAGCGCGTCCTGTGGCCTGGTTCACGCCCCGGGGCGCACGGTGGAGGTGAGTGCCCCCGCACGGGGGCTCCCGGCCGAGGAGTTGAGCGACGATGACGATGTTCATGGACGTCCACCACGGGATGGCCGGCATCACCGCCGAGCAGTTGAAGGCCGCGCACGAGGCGGACCTCGCGGTGCAGCACGAGGAGGGCGTGGAGTTCCGGCAGGCCTGGGCCGACCCCGACTCCGGCACCGTGTACTGCCTGTCCTCCGGCCCGTCCCGGGAGGCCGTCCAGCGCGTCCACGAGCGCACCGGACACCCTGCGGACGAGGTGCACGCGGTTCCGCTCCAGATCTGACCCCCTCGCCGCCGCCGAGGTGAACGGGGATAGGGTCGGGTCGCGTGATCTTCGACGCCCTCGCCGCTGAGGCGATCCGCGACCCGGCCCGGCTGCGGGAGTTGTACGAGCAGCCGAGCGACATGGTGCAGCGCAAGCAGGTCGACCGCCTGCACGAGGAGGCCCGCCTGCTGATCGGCTGCGCCTCCCTGGTCTTCGTCGCCACCGCCGACGCGGACGGCAACTGCGACGCCACCCCGCGCGGCGGCCCGCCCGGCTTCGTCTCCGTCCTGGACGAGCGGACCCTCGCGATCCCCGACGCCACCGGCAACCGCCGCCTCGACAGCCTGCACAACATCGCCGCCACCGGACAGGCCGGGCTGCTCTTCGTCGTCCCCGGCCGCGCCGCCACCCTGCGGGTCAACGGCCGGGCCTGCGTCAGTGCGGACCCCCGGCTGCTGGAGCGGCTCACCCCGGTCGGCAAGCCGCCGCGCACCGCGATCGTGGTCTCCGCGGACGAGGTCTACGGGCACTGCCCGAAGGCGTTCCTGCGCGGCTCGGCCTGGCGTCCCGAGCAGTGGCTGCCCGCCGACGCGGCGCCCAGCTCGGCCTCGATCACCCTCTCCCACCTGCGCGATCCCTCGCTGACGCTGGATCAGGTGCTGGCCGCCGAGGAGGAGTCGCTGCGCCTGCGCTACGAGTGATCGCCCCGGCCGCGGCGACTCGTGCATGCTGGGGGGCAACGGGGACGCCGCATAGGCCGAACTTTGGGGGGCCATAGCTTCGCCTTATGACGACATAAGGCGAAGCACCGTACCGGGCGCGTCCGCCCGCCGTAAGGCTGGCGGTACGCGCCCAGAGCCGAACAAGGAGTACCTGCCCATGTCCCGCCCCGTCCGGGTGGCCATCGTCGGTGCCGGCCCCGCCGGGATCTACGCCGCCGACGCGCTGCTGAAGTCCGAGCTGGCCACCGCCCCCGGTGTCTCCATCGACCTGATCGAGCGGCTGCCCGCCCCCTTCGGCCTGATCCGCTACGGCGTAGCCCCCGACCACCCGCGGATCAAGGGCATCGTCACCGCCCTCCACCAGGTCCTCGACAAGCCGCAGGTCCGCCTGCTCGGCAACGTCGACTACCCCGGCGACCTCTCCCTGGACGAGCTCCACCGCTTCTACGACGCCCTGGTCTTCGCCACCGGCGCCGAGGCCGACCGCGACCTCGCGATACCCGGCATGGAACTCGACGGCTCCTACGGCGCCGCCGACTTCGTCTCCTGGTACGACGGCCACCCCGAGGTCCCCCGCGAATGGCCCCTGGAGGCCGAGCAGGTCGCCGTCCTCGGCGTCGGCAACGTCGCCCTGGACGTCGCCCGCGTCCTCGCCAAGACCGCCGACGAGCTGCTCCCCACCGAGATCCCGCCGAACGTCCACGCCGGCCTCGCCGCCAACCGCGCCGTCGAGGTCCACGTCTTCGGCCGCCGCGGCCCCGCGCAGGCCAAGTTCTCCCCGATGGAGCTCCGCGAGCTCGACCACTCCCCCACCATCGAGGTGATCGTCGACCCCGAGGACATCGACTACGACGACGCCTCGATCGCCACCCGGCGCGCCAACAAGCAGGCCGACATGGTCGCCGCCACGCTGGAGAACTGGGCGATCCGCGACATCGGCGACCGCCCGCACCGCATCCACCTGCACTTCTTCGAGAACCCCGTCGAGGTCCTCGGCGAGGACGGCCGCGTCGTCGCCCTGCGCACCGAACGCACCCAACTCGACGGCACCGGCAACACCGTCGGCACCGGCGCCTTCCGCGAATGGCCCGTCCAGGCCGTCTACCGCGCGGTCGGCTACCGCTCCGACGAGCTGCCCAAGCTGCCCTTCGACGCCCTCTCCGCGACGGTTCCGCACGAGGCGGGACGCGTCCAGGAGGCCGGCGCCCACCTCCCGTCCGTCTACGTCACCGGCTGGGTCAAGCGCGGCCCCGTCGGCCTCATCGGCCACACCAAGGGCGACGCCAACGAGACCGTCGCCTGCCTGGTCGCCGACCACGCCGCCGGCGCGCTGCGCCCTGCGGCCGAGCCCGCCGAGGACGCGGTGGTCGACTTCCTGCGCTCCCGCGGCGTCGACTTCACCACCTGGGAGGGCTGGCACCGGCTCGACGCCCACGAGAAGGCCCTCGGCGCTGCCGAGGGCCGCGAGCGGGTGAAGGTCGTCGACCGCGTCGCCATGCTCAACGCCTCGGCCAGCGAGCGGTCCGCCGAGCGGTAGGGAGGACAGGGCGCGGGGAACTGCGCGACAAGCGCAGGTCACGTCCGCAAGGTCGCGATCACGTGCAGGTCGCTGCCCTGCGTCGCGATCTTGCGGACGTGGCGCGCTCTCCCTCGCGCAGTTCCTCGCACCCCTGGTGGTTCACTCCCTACATCGAAACGGTCGCTGCCGCCGCGTCGACGACCACCGGGTCGTGCGTGGCGACCAGCGCCACGCAGCCCCGTTCGCGGGCCTTGTGGGCGATCAACTCGGTGAGGGTGCCGGCCTGTTCACGGTCGACGGCGGCGGTGGGCTCGTCGATGAGCAGGAGGTCGGGTTCGAGGAAGAGTGCTCGTGCGAGCGCGACGCGCTGCCTCTCGCCGCCGGAGAGCTGGTCCGCGCGGTGTCGCAGCCGGTGTCCGAGGCCGACCTCTTCGAGGGCCGTCTCCGCCGCGGCGCGCAGCCGCCTCGCCGGCCGGCCGGCGACGGACGCGGCGGCGAGCAGCTGCTCGACGGTGGTGAGGCCGCCCAGCAGGTTGCCGCTCTGGAACATGTAGCCGATCCGTTCGCGCCGGACCTTCGCCCGTTCGCCGTCGTTCAGGGACGCCAAGTCGCTGTCACCGAGCAGCACTTGACCGCCGTCGGGCCTGAGCAGCGCGCCGGCGACGGCGAGCAGGGTCGACTTCCCGGAGCCGGACGGGCCGACCAGCGCGGTCAGCACCCCGGGCCGGCAGGTCGCGTCGACGCCTCGGAGGACGGGCGTCCTCGCGTCGCCGTGACCGAGCGAGACGGACACCTGGTGCAGGGTCAGAGAGGTCATCGTCCGGCTCCGAGCATGGTCATCGGGTCGGCGGTGGCGACCCGGCGGAGGGTGAGGGCGGCGCCGGCGAGGGCGGCGAGGGCGACCGTGGCCATGGTGGCGGTGAGCGCCAACCCGGGGAGGCTGAACGGGACTTCGGTGCCGACCAGGAGTCCGACGGCGGAGGCGAGTGCCGCGCCGGCCAGGGTGCCGCCGAGGACGACGGCCGCGGCCTGGACCAGGGTGTGCCTGAGGAGTCGGCGGCGGGAGGCGCCCATCGCGCGCAGCAGGGCGAGTTCGGGCTGCCGCTGGACGGTCCAGACGCCGAAGAACGCGCCGACCACCAGCGGGGCGATCAGGTACAGGAAGAACTGGATGGACGTCATGGTGACGCGTTCGCCGGTGTAGCCGGGCGCGGCGGCGTACGCGTCGGTCGTCGCGACGGTCCGGGTGCCGAGCTCGCGGTCCGCCGCCGCCAGGTCCGCGTTCGAGGCGGCCCGCAGGGCGATCGCGCTGTACTGCTGCGGGAGCCCCGCGGCGGGCGCGCTCGCGCCGGGGGTGGTGAAGCGGATCGCCTGCCAGGTGCCGGTGGTGACGTACCCGGCCGGGACGTGCCCGTAGGAGGCGCGGCCGGTGATGCCGGTGACCTTGAGGGCGATGCCGAGCCGGTCGACGGTGAGGGTGTCGCCGATCGCGACGCCCTCCTCGGCGAGCTTCCGGGAGATCACCAACTGGCCGTCGCCGCCGAGGCGTTGGCCGTCCTCGACGCCGGGGTCGAGGAACGATCCGGGCTCGACGCCGAACGCGGCGAGGTCGACCTCGGCGTGCCGGTCGGTGGTGCCGCGGGTGATGGTGACGCCGAGCGGGGTGGCCTGCACGCCGGGGCGCTGCTGCCAGCCGGCCAGGGTCTCGGCGGGGACGAGGCTGCGGGCGAACTGGTCGGACTTGGCGTCCGGGGAGAACGCCAGGTGGGTGGCGGGCAGGCGGCGCAGGGCGGAGACGGTGTCGTCGCCGAGTCCGGTGGTGAAGCCGGAGACGATTCCGACCAGGGCGGCGACCAGCAGGACGACGCAGCCCATGAGCAGGAAGCGGCCACGCGCGGCTTTGAGTTCGAGCAGGGCGAGGTACACCGTGCTCCTTCCGAGATGGGGACAGTGCGTCCCCAAGATAGAACATGGCGACGCCGCGTCCCCAACGCGGGGGGCGCCCTCCCGCGACTCCTAGACTGTGGGGGTGCCGAAGATCAGCGCCGCCACGGTCGCCGACCACCGCGCCCAGCAGCGCCGGGCGCTGGTCGAGGCTGCCCGCGCACTGCTGGAGTCCGAGGGGGACGCCGCCGCCGTCACCTTCGCCGCGGTCGCCCGCAGCACCGGCCTGGCCCGCAACAGCGTCTACAAGTACTTCGCGGACCGCGCCGAACTGCTGGCCGCCGTGGTCCGCGAGTCCGCCCCGCGCTGGACGGAGCGGATCACCGCCGCGATGGCCGCCGCCGGGACGCCCGAGGCGCGGGTCGCCGCGTACGTCCGCGCCCAGTGCGAGCTGGTCCGCGACGGCGAGCACCGGATCGCCCGGGCGCTGGCCGGCGACCGCGACGCGGCGGCGCTGCGTGAGGCGGCGGGCCACGCGCACCGCGAGCTGCTCACCCCGTTGATCGCCGCCCTCACCGAACTCGGCGACAGCGCACCGGAGTTCACCGCCCAGCTGCTCCAGGGCCTGGTGAACGCGACGGTCACCGCCCTGGAGTCCGGCGCCCCGTACGACGCCACCACCGACCGCGCCACGGCCATGGCGGTCGCCGCGCTCCGGGGATTGCACCAGTAGGCGCACGCGGCGACGCTCCGACCGACCACGGTGACGGAGCAGGTGCGAACCGGCATCACCGCCCAGGACAGCACCCCGGAGCCGGACGCGCAGGGCAACCCGACCGGCCGCACGCCGGAGGGCGCGGTCACGGTGCGGCTGGACGCCGGTGAACTCGCGGCCGCTCGCAGCAGGAAGTCACCCGCCCCGGGCCGCGTCGAGCGGTACCGGGGCGGGTTCGAGTTCGGCGCGGCCCGCCGCGTCGGAGAGTTTGATCAGGATGGCGGTGAGCAGCCAGTTCGCGGTCAGCGAGGATCCGCCCGCGGCGAGGAACGGCAGCGCCTTGCCGGTGATCGGTATCAGCCCGCTGACGCCGCCGACCACCACGAACACCTGGAGCGCGACGGCGGCGGACAGGCCGGTGGCGAGGAGTTTGCCGAACGGGTCGGTGATGGCGACGGCGGTGCGCAGGCCCCGCTGCACGAACAGGCCGTAGAGCAGCAGGACGGCCATCGTGCCGGTCAGGCCGAGTTCCTCGCCGATGGTGGTGAAGATGAAGTCGCTGCGCCCGGCGAACCCGATCAGGAACGGTCTGCCCTGGCCGAGTCCGCTGCCGAGCAGGTGGCCGCTGCCGAGGCCGAACAGCGCCTGTGCGGGCTGGTCGGAGACCAGGTGGGGGTCGTGCACCGGTTCGTAGTAGTCGAGCGGGTGCAGCCAGCCCTCGACCCGGCCGTGCACGTGCGGTTCGAGGTCGCCGACGACGGCCGCGCCGACCACGGCCATCAGCAGGCCGATCAGCACCCATCCGGTGCGTTCGGTGGCGGTGTAGAGCATCACCACGAACACCCCGAAGAAGATCAGCGAGGTGCCGAGGTCGCGTTCGAAGATCAGTACCAGCAGGCTGATCACCCAGATCGCCAGCACCGGCCCGAGGTTGCGGCCGCGCGGCAGGTTGACGCCCCACACCCGGCGGCCGGTCAGCGCGAGCGCGTCCCGGTTGGCCGTCAGGTAGCCGGCGAAGAACACCGCGATGGCGACCTTGACGAACTCGTCGGGTTCGAAGGAGAGTCCGCCGACCATGATCCAGCGCTTGGCGCCGAGGGTGTCGCCGGGGAAGAACGCGGGTGCGGCCAGCAGGATCAGCGCGCCCGCCATGATCAGGTAGACGTACTTCTGCAGCAGCCGGTGGTGCCGGACCACGATCAGCAGCACGACGGCCGCCAGGGTGGCGACCACCGTCCACTGCACCTGGCTGGGCGCGGCGGGGATCTTCTGCCAGTCGCCCTTGGCGGCGTGCCAGATCGCGTACGAGTAGTCGAGGCGGTCGAGCAGCACCAGGCCGAAGCCGGTGAACAGCACCGCCAGCGCCAGGATCAGCGGGTCCGCGTAGGGCGCGAAGCGGCGGACCGCGAGGTGCAGGGCGAGGGTGAGGCCGGTCAGGCCGCCGCCGAAGGGCAGCAGGCCGGGCGGGAGGGTGCCGCGCAGCGCCAGGTTCGCGCTCACCCAGCCGGCCAGGCAGACCGCCACCGCGAGGGCGAGCAGGCCGAGTTCGAGGTTGCGACGGTGTGCGGCGCGTCGGCTGCCGACGCTGCGCCTCGCGCGTCCCACCCGGGCCCCCCGTTCGGTCGATTTTCTACATGCGTGTAGAACTTCAATGCCGGATCCTCCCACGGACCCGGCGCTGCGACCGACGCCGGGCGGCCGCCCCCGGTTCCGTCCGGCGGGCGACGCGGCCGGAAATCGACCGAAGGAGCCACCGCCATGCCCCACCCCGCGGCCGTCGCGCCCTGGCACTGGTCGGCGCTGGCCGACACCTGGACCCTGGAACCGGCGGTCGCCGCCCTGACGGTCCTGCTGGCCGGCGGCTACCTGGTGGGCGTGCGCCGCCGCGGCGGCTGGCCCTGGTACCGCACGACGGCGTTCCTCGGCGGGCTGGCGGTGTGGGTGTGGACGACGGGTTCCGGCCTCGGCGTGTACGAACGGGTGCTGTTCGCCGACCGCGCCGTGCAGCTCGTCCTGCTGCTGATGCTGGTGCCGCTGCTGCTGGCCCTCGGCGCGCCCGTCTCGCTGCTGGCCGACACCCTGCCGGCGGCCGGCCGGGAGCGGCTGCGCGCGGCGCTCGGCGGGCGGGTCTCCCGGGTGCTGATGTTCCCGCTGGTGTCCACGGTGCTGCTGGTCGTCCCGCCGTGGCTGCTGTACTTCACGCCGCTGTACCGGGAGACCCTGACCAGCACCGCCGGGAACATCGGCTTCCACCTGCTGCTGGTGCTGCTGGGCCTGCTGTACTTCTGGCCGCGCCTGCAGCTGGACCCGGTGGCGCACGAGTACCCGCTGCTGCTGAGCGTGGTGATCACCTTCGTCGAGGTGGTGTTCGACGCGGCGCTCGCGCTGGTGCTGCTGTACGGCGGCCACCTGGTCGCCGAGCCGTACTACGCGTCGCTGGCCCGCGACTGGGGCCCCTCGCTCGCCCGGGACCAGTTCGTCGGCGGCAACGCGATCTGGATCCTCGGCGACGTGGTCGGCCTGCCGTTCCTGGTCGCGCTGATCCGCCGCCTGATCGTCACCGGCCGGGCCGAGACCGCCGCCGTGGACGCCGCGCTGGACGCCGCCGAGCAGGCCCGGGTCTCCGACCACGAGGCCTCCGACGGCGAGCGGGCCTCCGACGGCGAGCGGCCGTGGTGGCTGGACGACCCCAACCTGCGGCATCGCTACGGCGGTTGACCGGGCCGGCCGGCGGTGAGACGGACGTCACCCGCCGCGCCCGGGAATGGACCTCCCGCCCGCCCGGTTGCATCGGACGTACGCTTGAATACCCTCGGGGGTATCGAAGTGCTGCAACAGCGACAAACCAGGACACCGAAGCACTGACCAGAGAGGTTCGGCGACATGACCGACGACTTCACCGCCACCCTGACCGGCATCCCGTTCGCGGACGCCGCCGGCCGGGTCCGCGCGGCCCTCGCCGAGCAGGGCTTCGGCGTCCTGACCGAGATCGACATGACGGCCACCCTGCGCGCCAAGCTCGGCGTCGAGGTGGAGGACTTCCTGGTCCTCGGCGCCTGCAACCCGCCGATCGCGTACCGGGCCCTGGAGGTGGACCGCCGGGTCGGCCTGCTGCTGCCGTGCAACGTGGTGCTGCGTGCGGTGGACGGCGGCGTCCTGGTCGAGGCCATGGACCCGCAGCTGATGATGCAGTTCACCGGCCGTCCCGAGCTCGCCGAGGTGGCCGACGACGCCGCCGTCCGGCTGCGCGCCGCGCTGGCCGCACTGAAGGCCTGACCCCGCACCCACCCGACAGGGGGCGCCCCCGTTGCGCCCCCTGCTCCCCCGCACCCAGGGCCCCGCCTGCCCCCGTATATACCCCCCCAGGTATTACCCTTGGATCGGCGGACCCCCCGCCCGCTTGGAGAGAAACACCCGTGAACCGCTCCGCCCCCGCGCCGGCCGCCTCCGCGCCCCCGGCCGTCGCCCCGCCCCGGGACGGGCTGCTCGGCCGCCTCGGCGTCTGGTCCGTCCACCACTTCAAGACCGTGCTGGTCGGCTGGCTGATCATCGTGATCGGCCTCGGCGCGTTCGCCCCGAAGGTCACCACCGCGCTCTCCGGCGCGGGCTGGCAGGCCAATGGCTCCGACTCGGTGAAGGTCCGCACCCTCGCCGAGGAGCACTTCGCGGGCAACGCCTCCTCCGCGATCCAGATCGTGGTGCACGCCGACCGCCCGGTGACCGACCCCGACGTGCAGCAGGTGGTCGACCGGGCCACCGCGCTCGCCACCGCCGACTCCCGGATCTCCACCGTCGTCCCGCCGCAGCCCGGCGCGACCGTCAGCCAGGACGGCCGCACCGCCGTGCTGCTGGCCGGCGCCGCCGCCTCGCCCGACGACATGGTGCGCGCCGCCGACGACCTGAAGGAGCCGCTGCGCGAGCTGTCCGGCGGCGGCGTGGACGTCACCGCGACCGGCGCGTCCGTGCTGTGGAGCGACTTCAACACCGCCAACCACGACGCGATGATGAAGTCCGAGATCATGTCCTGGCCGGTCACCCTGGCCATCCTGGTGCTGGCCTTCGGCTCGCTGGTCGCCGCCGGGCTGCCGCTGCTGCTCACCATGGCGGGCCTGGCCGCCTCGGCCGGTTCGCTGGTGCTGATCAGCCACCTGTTCCCGGTCTCCATCTGGGCGATGAACTTCGCCATGATGTTCGCCCTCGCGCTGGGCATCGACTACGCGCTGTTCCTGGTCGTCCGGTTCCGCGCCGCCCGCGCCAACTCGAAGCGGGGCAGCGACAGTTCACGCCCGGTCGCGGAGACCATGGACACCGCGGGCAAGGCCGTGCTGCTGTCCGGCGCGACCGTGCTGGTCAGCCTGTCCGCCGTGATGCTGGTCCCGTCCCCCGCGTTCCGCTCGATGGCCGGCGGCATCATGCTCGCCGTGCTGTTCGTCCTGGCCGCCACCCTGACCCTGCTGCCCGCCATTCTCGGCAAGCTCGGCCACCGCATCGACGCCGTGTCGCTGCCGTGGGCCAAGCGCGAGGCGCAGACCTCGCCGCGGTTCGAGGCCTGGGGCGAGCGGCTGTGGAAGCAGCCGCTGCGCTGGGGCGCGCTCGCCCTGGTCGCGCTGCTGGCGCTGGCCGCGCCGGTGATCGGACTGCGCACCGCGATGCCGTCCATCAACGTGCTGCCCGAGGACGCCAGCGCCCGGGCCGGCTACACCGTCGTCCAGCAGGCCTTCGGCGACGGCGCCCCCGGCACCCTCCAGATCCTCACCCCGACCGACCAGGCCGCGGCCACCGCGCAGACCGTCGCCGCCACCCCCGGCATCGCCGGCGTGATGCCCGCGATGCCCGCCGCCGACGGCGCGAACCTGTCGCTGATCCAGGCCGTCCCGTCCGTCGACCCGTCCGACCCGCAGCTCGGCCAGACCGTGAACACGCTGCGCGCCGAACTGCCCGACCACACCCTGGTCGGCGGCGCCGCGGTGGAGAACCTCGACCTCCAGCACCTGCTGACCGAGAAGACCCCGCTGGTCATCGGCGTCGTCATGGTCCTCGGCTTCGTCCTGCTGCTGTTCGCGCTGCGCGCCCCGCTGATCGCGGCGCTCGGCACCGTGGCCAGCCTGCTGTCCACCGGCGCGGCGTTCGGCGTCGCCCGGCTGGTCTTCCAGGACGGCCACGGCTCCGGACTGCTGGGCTTCACCCCGCAGGGCTTCCTGGACGGCTGGGCGCCGGTGTTCTTCTTCGCGATGATCTTCGCGATCGCGATGGACTACACCGTCTTCCTGCTGGCCTCCGCGAAGGAGCAGTACGAGCGCACCGGCGACCCGCGCAAGGCCATGGTCGGCGCCCTCGCCCACTCCGGCCGGGTGATCTTCGCGGCGGCCGCCGTGATGGTCGCGGTGTTCTTCACCTTCGCCATCTCCGGCCCGCTGCCGCCCAAGGAGATGGGCATCGTCCTCGGCGTCGCCGTCCTGCTGGACGCCGCCCTGATCCGCCTGGTCCTGCTCCCCGTCATGCTCCGCCTGACCGGCCGCGCCGCCTGGCACACGCCCCGCTGGCTCGACCGCATCCTCCCGAACATCCCCTTCTCGCACTCCTGACACCCCCGCCCCGGAAGGACCACCCCCATGTGCCGTCGCACCACCTGCAAGACCTGTAACAAGCCCTCCTACGCCGGCTGCGGCATGCACGTCGAGCAGGTTCTCGCCGGTATCCCCAAGTCCCAGCGCTGCTCCTGCACCGCCGCCGACAAGGCCGCCTCCGGTTCCTGGCTGAGCCGGATCTTCGGCCGCTGACCCGCCCGAACCGCGCCCCCGCCCACCGTCAGGGCGGGGGCGCTCGGCGTTTTCGGGGCCTTCAGCAGGTCGCGCGGTACGGCACGGAGGCCACCCGCGCCTCCCACTGCCGGGCGTCGAGCGGGCCGGCGGTCGCGCAGATACGGGCGGCCACCTGTTCGGGGTCGAGGTGCCACAGGCCCACCGCGCCGCCGTCGGTGGTGGCGGCGAGCATCCGGCCGTCCGGGCTGAAGGCGGTGACGGAGAGCGGGCCGGTGCTGGTGGTGAGGGGCTCGCCGATCGGTTTGGGCTTGGCGCGGTCGGCGAGGTTCCAGCGGAGCAGGGCGCCGGTCGCGTCGTGCAGGGCGGCGGCGAGGGTCCGGCCGTCGGGGCTGAACGCGACCGCCCAGACCGGGCCGGGGGTGGCCAGCGCGGAACCGAGGGGGGACGTGTGGTGGGGGTCGGTGGTGTCCCAGAGGGTGACGCCGCCCTGGCTGCTGCCGACGGCCAGCGTGTGCCCGTCGGGGCTGAACGTCGCCCACAGCGCCGATCCGGCGGGCTGTTGCAGGGGTTGGCCGAGCCGGACGGTGTCGTTGCTGCGGACGCGCCACAGGCCGATCCGGCTGCTGCTGGCGTCGCCGCCGGTGGCCATGGTCTGCCCGTCAGGGCTGAAAGCGACGGAGAAGACGCTGCGGATGTCGTCGGGCTCGATGCCGGCCCGGGAGACCGGCTTGCGCGGGTCGGTGACGTCCCACAGGTCGACGCGGTTGTCGGCGGTGACCGCGAGGGTGTGCCCGTCGGGGGTGAAGGCCAGCGACATCGCCACCCCGCCGAGGCCGGTCAGCGGGTCGCCGATCGGGGTGGGCCCGGCCGGGTCGGCCATGTTCCACAGGTGGACGGCGCCGCCCCCGTCGCCGGCCGCCAGCAGGTGGCCGTCGGGGCTGAACGCCAGCGAGTCCACGGGCTTGGTCGGGCCGGTCAGCGGGCCGCCCTGCGGAGCCGGGCGCTCCGGGTCGGCGAGGCCCCACAGGCTGACGGTGCCGTTCTGGTTGCCCGCCGCGAGGAGTCGGCCGTCGGGGCTGAAGGCGGTGGCGTTCACGTTCCCGCCCGCGCCGGTCAGCAGGGTCGGCGGGAGGTTCCACAGGTCGACGGTGCCCTCGACGCTGCCGGCCGCCAGGGTGTGGCCGTCGGGGCTGAAGGCGAGCGCATTGACGGCGCCGTCGGTGCCGGTCAGCGGTCGCCCGAGCGGGAGGGCGTTGCGGGGCGTGGACACGTTCCAGCGGTGGACGGCGTGGTCGGCGCTCGCGGCGGCGAGGGTGCGGCCGTCGCGGCTGAACGCCACCGCCAGCACCGGGTACGCCGGGCCGGCCAGCGGGTCGCCGAGCCCGGCGGGCCGGCCGGGGTCCGTGACGTCCCAGAGCCGGACCTCGCTGTCCGCGCTGCCGACGGCCAGGGTGTGCCCGTCGGGGCTGAACGCCACCGTGCTCGCCTCCTTGGCCGAGACGGCCAGCGGGGCGCCGAGCTGCGCGGGCCGGCCCGGGTCGGCGACGTTCCACAGCCGCACCTCCCCGCCCGCGTCCGCCGCGGCCAGCGTGCGCCCGTCCGCCGCGAACGCCACCGACCGGACCGGGTGGGCGGGGCCGGAGAGCGGCTCGCCGATCGGGGTGGGCCGGCCCGGCCCGGTGAGGCTCCACAGCCGGATCTCGCCGCCGGAATCGGCCGCCGCGAGCACCCGCCCGTCGGGGCTGAACGCCACCGATTGGACGGCGCCCCAAGGGAGTTGCTCGACCGTGCCGAGGGTGTGCGGGTGCGCGGCGCTGCTGACGTCCCACAGGTCGAGGACGCCCGACCCGACGATGCCGTCGCGGGTGTGGTCGCCGCTGTGCCCGCCGACGGCGAGGGTGCGGCCGTCGGGGCTGAACGCCACCGACCGGATGGAGTCCACGGCGGGGTCCTCGGGCAGCGGCAGCCCGAGCGGCGTCGGCCGGCCCGGGTCGGTGACGTCCCACAGCCGGACCGTCGCGCCCGTGTTGAGCCCGGTGGCCATGGTCCGCCCGTCCGGGCTGTACGCGACCGTCCCGACCGGGCCGGTGTCGCCGTCGACCCGGGCCTCGGTGGCGGTCGGGGCGTTCTGGGTGCTCAGCAGCCGCGAGGCGGTCGCCTCGCCCGGGAACAGCCGGTAGGCGGCCAGCGCGATCCGCGCGGACAGCGCCGAGTCGGTGGCGGCGAACTGGAGTGTCTCGGAGGCCAGTTGCGCCTGGACGGCCCGGTCCCGCTGGGCGCGGGCGCTGGCGTCCTGCCGGACGGCGACCACGGCCGCCGCCGAGGCGAGCACCGCCAGCGCCGTGATCGCGGCCATGGCGGCGCGCCGCACGGTGCGGGCGCGGCGGTCCTGGCCCCGGGACGCGTTCAGGTAGGCCAGCGCGCCCGCGCTCAGCTCGCGTGGGTGCGCGTCGGACCACGTGACGGCCGCCTCCAGCCGGCTGCCGCGCAGCAGTGCCGCGCGGTCGCGCCCGTCGCGGGCCCAGCCGGCCGCGGACTCCTCCAGGTCCTGACGGACCGGCGCACCCGCCCGGTCGTCGTCGATCCACTGGCGCAGCGTCGGCCAGGCCCGGATCAGCGCCTCGTGGGTGAGCGTGACGTGCTCCTGGTCGCGGGTCAACAGGCGGGCGCCGGTGAACACTTCGACCACTTCGGAGGCGGCCTCCGGGTCCGGCAGGCCGTCCAGCAGCTCGTGGTGGCGCACCCGCCGCCGGGTGTCGTCGGCGTCGGGCCGGACCACGACCAGGCGCCGGAACAGCAGGCGGGCGAGGTCCCGCCCCTGCGAGGAGAGGCCGAGGTAGCGGGCCTCGGCGGTGGCGGCGATGGCCCCGGTGATCCCGCCGGCGCGCCGGTAGCCCCTGATCGTGAGCAGCGCCCCCTCGCGGGCGTACCAGGTGGCCCACAGGGCGTGGGCGAGCAGCGGCAGCCGGCTGGCCCGGGCGGCGGTGTTCCAGGCGCCGCCCGGGTCGCGCGGGTCGGCGGCGCCGTCGAGTTCGGCGAGCATGACGTCGACCAGGCCCTCCTCGACGGCGAGGCCGACGTCCCCGGCGGGCCGCAGGATGGCGTCGCGCAGTTCCTCCGCCGTCATCGGGTCCAGCAGGACGGGGTCGGCGCGCAGCGCGGTGCGCAGTTGCCGGTGGTCGGTGCAGGCCGCGAAGAAGTCGGCCCGGACGGCCAGCAGCACCAGCGTCGGGGGCCGGTCGGCGGCGGGCCGGGACAGCAGGTCGAGCACGTCGACGAACCACTGGCGCTCGGCGAACTCCGTTCCCGGCGTGAAGAGTTCCTCCAGCTGGTCGACGACGAGCAGCAGGCCGGGCGCGGCCCGGGCGGCGTGCGCGGCGAACTCGCGGGCGCACCGCTCGGCGTCGCCGCGCCAGGCCCGGGCCGCCTCCCGGGCCGCGTCCGCCGTCAACCCGGCGGCGGTCACGAGCGCCTGTGCGGGTGAGGCGGTCGGCGTCAGCACGACGGCGGCCCAGTCCCGGGAGCCGGCCCGGGCCAGGCGTCCGGCGGCCAGCGCGGGCAGCACGCCGGCGGCGAGCAGCGAGGACTTCCCGGCGCCCGACGGGCCGATCACCACGAGCGGGCCGCCGGCGTCGGCCCGGACCTCCAGTCGGGCGCAGACGGCGTCGACGGCCTGCGCGCGGCCGTGGAACCACCGGGCGTCGTCCTCGCCGAACGCGGCCAGACCCGGGTACGGGCACCCGGTGGCGGCCTGTTCCGTTCCGAACGGCGCGTGCTGCTTGTACACATGGACGACCATGCCGCCGCCGGCCTGGTAGCCGTCGCCGCCGCCGGAGACCTGCAGGTGCAGGTCGGCCGGGGGCCGGTTCGGGTCGTCGCTCACGCCCGGCCGCGCCGGTCTATGGTGATGTCCCGGGCGGCCTGGTAGCCGTCGCCGCCGGAGACCTCCATCCGCAGGGTGATCTGCTGCGGCGCGGAGGCGGGCGGCGGGTCGAGGAGTCGGCGCAGTTCCTGGGCGGCCTCGGGCCGGTCGGCGAGCAGCCGGACGAACCGGTCCTGCCACTCCTGCGCGAGCTGCGCCCGCAGCTGCTCGGCGGTGTCCTGGTCGGTGGCGCCGGTCAGGGCGAGCCGGGTGTCGGCGAGGTCGGCGTCCACCCGGTCGGTGCGGGAGTGCCGCCACAGTGCGGGGAGCGCGGACGTGGCGGCCTCCCAGCCGTCGGTGCTGAGCAGGTCGACGAGTCTGCCGGCGGCGAGCGCGGCCAGGGCGGTGTCCACCATGTGCGGGTCCTTCCGGGTGCGGGTGCCGCCGATCGGGCGTCAGCCGTGGGCGGCGATCGCGGTGAGGGTGAGGTTGGCGGAGACGTAGACCCGGTCGCCGCCGACCGTCCAGCGCAGTCCGATGCGCGGTGCGGCCGGGTCGTTGTACTTCCAGCGGGCCTTGCCGGTGGCGGCGTCGATCGCCCACAGGTTCTCCTGCGAGTCGGTGGCGAGGACGGTGTCGGCGGTGCAGCGGGCGTGGGTGCCGGAGAGCGAGAGGCCCTGCTCCCACAGGACGTGCGCGGGCAGCACGGCCACCCACTTGACCCGGCCGTCGGCCGCGTCGAGGGCGCACAGATCCTGGCCGACCGGGATGTAGACCGTCGCGCCGTCCGGGCTCGCGAAGGGGGTGCCGAAGCGGACGTCGGGCTGGTCGTCGGGCTTCAGGTCCCAGGCCTGCTTGCCGGTCTCCGGGTCGACCGCGACGATCCGGTCGACGCCGAAGACGAACCGGCCGCCCGCCCAGCAGGTCATCGCGGGGCCGTTCTGGAAGTACCACTTGCCGTGCGGCACGGCCTGCTGCCAGCCGCGGGCGCCCTTCGCGGCCGCGTCGAGCACGACGACCTGGCCGTCAGGCTTGGAGACGGCGCTGGCCGCCAGCAGCCGGTGCCCGGTCGGCGGGATCAGCACGTTGCACAGGTCGGTGCCGCTGGTCTTCCAGCGCGGGTCGCCGTTCGCGACGTCGAAGGCGGCGAGCACGCCGGTGTAGGTGTCGTCGTCGGTCGACGCCTGCCGGCCCGCGCTGACGTACACGGTGTCCCCGGCCGCCGCCACATCGACGGGCCGGTTGCCGTCGCCCAGCGCGGCCGGCAGCGAGACCGCCCACTTCGGGGTTCCGGTGGCGCCGTCCAGCGCGGCCAGCGCCGACTGCTGGCCGCGGACCATGCCCAGCACGAAGAACGTCCCGTTCGCGTACGTCATCTGCGTCAGGCTCAACGAGGAGTCGAAGACAGTGAGTTGGTGCGGGTCGCCGACGGGTTTGCCGGCCCGGTCGAGGAACCGGGTCGACTTGTCCGACGCGACGGCAATCACCTGGTCCGAGGCCGCGAGGTCGCTCGGCTTCTCGTCGAGCACGATCTGCCAGGCCGGAGTCGGCGGCGTGCCCGTCAGCTCGATCCGGACCACGTCGGTCGGGGAAGGGGACGGGGAGGGTGAGGCCGGTCCCGGGGACGGGGGTGCGGCGGCCCCGCCCGGCGCTTTCGGTGCCGAGTCGCGCGGCCAGACGAGTGCGGTGGCCAGACCGGCGACGGCGACCGCGCCGCCCGCCGCGCCGAGCAGCAGCGTGCGGCGGGCGATCCCCGGGGTCTTCCCCACGGCAGCGGCGGCAGCGGCGAGGGGCGGCGGCAGCCAGCCGTCGGCCTCGGCGGGCGGATCGCCGAACAGGGCGACCAGCCGCCGGACGGCGTCCTGGCCGGCCGGGGCACGGAACTCCTCGACGGCCTCCCGCAGCAGCGGCATCAGCACGCTCGCCGGCGCCACGTACCCGCCGGCCCCGAACTCCAGCACCGCCGCCAGGTCCGCCAGGTCGTCCTGCTGCGCCGCCGCCCCCGACACCCGGGCCGGCAGCAGCGGCGCGGGCACGGCGAGCAGCACCGCGTTCGGGGTGAGCGCTCCGTGCGCGAAGCCCGTGGCGTGCACGGAGGCGAGCGCCTGCGCGAGGCCCCGGGCCAGCACGGCCAGGGTCGGCCACGGCAGCGGGCCGTACTGCTCGACCGCCTGCCGGAGCGTGACGGCGGGGACGAAGGTCTCGGCCAGCCAGGGGGTCGGGCCGGCCAGGTCGGCGCCGAGCAGGGGTGCGAGGCCGGGGCCGCCGAGTTTCAGCGCCGCGCCGACGTCCGCCCGGAACCGCGGGTCCTGCGCCAGCGCGTCCGGCACCGCAGTGACCGCCGCCCGCACCCCGCCCGGCCCCCGGCCCAGATGGACGGGGCCTCCCAGCATCCCGTCGGGGAGCCGCCCCACCAGTCGGTACGGCCCCAGCTGCCTCGGCTCGCCCGCTTCCGAACGATTCATCGCCCCAACCCCCCGGCTGTCGCAGTACCAGGAGGCTACCGCCGAACGGGTCGTCCGACACCGAACATTGACGCTCCGTCCGGTTCTACGGCCGTCCGCGGGGCGCGCTGGGCGCGTGGGGGGCGCGCGGGGCTTGCGGGGCGTCAGACCGACGCGGTCTGCGCGGTGTCGGGGGTGGCGGCCAGGACGCGTTCGGCCATGGCGGGGTCGAGGGCGGCGCGGACGAGGGCGTCGCCGAGGCGGTGCAGGTCTTCGGGGGCGATGAGGGCGGCGAGTTCGGCGGGGTCGGTGGGCAGGCCGAGGCGTTCGGCGCCGGCGGTGGCGCGGGGGTCGAGGGCGGGGCGCAGGTGGGGCCAGACGGCCTGGGCCTCGCGGCAGAAGGCGGCGGCGCCGGCCGGGCCGATGCCGGGGAAGCGTTGCAGCAGGGCGCGGGTGCGCTCGGGGCGGCCCTGGGCTGCGGCGGCGAGTTTTCGCAGGTCGCCGCCGTATTCGTCCTGAGCGAGGCGGGCGCATTCGCCGAGCCTGGTGGCGGTGCCGTCGGCGAAGTGCTGGTAGCGGCCGGCGATCAGCGCGTCCTTGCGCTGCTGCCAGTCGAGTTCCAGCGTGCCGGCGGGGGTGTCGGCGCCGGCGGCGACCAGGGAGGCCGTGCCGGTGACGGCGATCTCGGCCTGGATGCGGGCCGAGACGAGGTTGCTGAGCATCAGCAGCTGCCACAGTTCGGCGGGTCGGTCGGCGATCTCGATGCCCGCCTGTTCGGCGTAGGTGGTTCCCGCGTCCGCCACCAGTGCCGCCACTCGTTGCCTCGTGTCCATATCGGCCTCCCGGAGTCCCTTCGCTGACGAACCGTCAGCCGTCCGGCCCGACGGTACGCGGCGGGGGGCCCGGGCGGCCCGAAGCCACGCCGACCGGCCTTCAGCCGAGGAGCGGGGCGACCTCGGCGAGGGTGTGCACCCGGGGCACGGTGACGTCCGGCGCGCCGGTGGGCTCGCGTTCCAGCCAGATGCCGAGCAGTCCGGCCTCGGTGGCGGCCTGCGCGTCGACGTCCAGCCGGTCGCCGACGTACGCGGTGCGGGCGGGGGCGACGCCCAGGGTGCGGCAGGCCAGGTGGAAGATCTCCGGGTCGGGTTTGGCGCAGCCGGCCTCGCCGGAGGCGGTGGTGTGCGCGGCGAGGGCGTCGAGGCCGACGGTGCGCAGCTTGTCGCGCTGGATGTCGCCCTCGCCGTTGGTGATCACACCGAGCTGTCGTCCAGCGCCCAACTCGCGGACGGCACGCGGGACTTCGGGGAAGGCCCGCCAGGAGCGCCGGTATCGGCGGAGGTAGCCGGCGAACCAGGCGTCGGCCCGTTCGTCGGACCACTCGCCGAGCCCGAGGTGCCGGGCCAGACCGAGGGCGCGGGCCCGGCGCTGTTCCTGGACGGTCAGTTCGCCGGCCAGGTAGCGGTCGTACTCGCGGCGTTCGAGGTCGCGCCAGAAGTGCAGCAGTCCGTCGCGGTCCAGCGGCTGTCCGGGGACTTCGGCGGCCGCGCCGGCCAGGACGGCGGCCTCGGCGGCGCCGTCGTGGTCCAGCAGTGTGCCGTCGAGGTCGAACAGCACCGCTTCGATGCGCATCGTCCCCTCCTCAGCCGCCCACCGGTGGATTTCACCCTATCCGGCCGCCCGACGGGTCGTCACCAGGGGCCGTCACCAGGGGCCGGCCGGCAGCGGGCCCCCGGTCCGGACGAGGCCTTCGAGCTCCATGAGGACGAACTCCACCTCGCCCCCCTTGCTGCGGCCGCCTCGGTAGAGCGCGGGGTGGGCCTCGATCTGCACGCCGACGGCATGGTGGCCGCCGCGGTGCGGGGCGACCCGGACGGCGAGCACCTCGCGTCCGGTGGTTGCCTCGTGCAGGTGCAGGACGCCCTCCTCGGCGCGGGCCACCCAGCGTGCGGCCCGGTAGCCGGAACGGTAGCGGTTCCACACGTCCTCGCCGAAGGACAGCCGGTCCGGCACCGGGCAGGGCCGGGGCAGCACCATCGGGACGAACCGCGGCACGGCCGGGGGCTCCACCGCGGACCCGGTGTCCGGCCAGGTGGGCGGCGGGACCTGGGCGTCCTCGGGGAACGCCCAGGCCGGCAGCGGTTCGCGGGCGGCCAGCCAGGCGGCGGGGATGCCGTCGGCGCCGGTGCGGGCGGCGACCACGCCGCCGGCGATCGCGGCGACGGTGTCCATGTCGCCGCCGCCGCCGATCGCCGCCCGGACGGCCGCCGGGTAGTCGTCGAGCCACCGGGCGGCGCACCAGAGCGCGAACGGGACGGTGTCGAGGGCGCTGGTGTGGCGGCCGTTGCCGAGCACCGCCGCGACCGCCCGGACGTCGGACCGGTCGAGCAGCCGCCTGGCCTGGTCCAGGCCCTCGCGGACGGGCCCGAACGGGGTGAGGTCGGCGACGGCGGACAGGAAGCGGTCCGGGGCGACCGGCGCGCTCCGGCAGCGCACCGCGTGGGCGGCGGCGACGGCCACCGCGATCGCGCCGTCCACCGCGTCGGGGTGGGTGTGGGTGGTCTCCGCGGTGTCGGCGGCGGGCCGGACGACGGACGCCGGGTCGTGCGCGTACGCGGCCCCCAGCGGGGCCACCCGCATCGCCGCGCCGTTGCCGAACGAGCCCTGGCCGTCGAAGAGTTCGGCCGCCAGCCGGCGGGCGTCGCCGCCCTCGCGGATCAGCCGGAGCAGCCGGTTGGCGGTGGGCCCGTAGCCGCGGTCGAAGTCGTGGCGCCGGGCGAAGGCGCAGGCCAAGTCGTAGCTGTCGATCGCGCCGCGGGCGACCTGCATGGCGTACACCGAGCAGGCCATCTCGGTGTCGTCGGTCCACGGCCAGGGGCCGGGCGGGACGGTGGCGGCGCCGAAGTGGGCGCGGGCGGTGGCGGGGACGAAGAACTGGGCGCCGAGGGCGTCGCCCACGGACAGGCCCTGGAGGGCGTCGAAGGCGGGGCCGGCGTGCAAGGCAGTCATATGGCTCCTACCGAAGCGCGCGGGTGGCGTCGCGTCAAGTCGCGTCAAGTCGCCTCGCTCGGACGGAAATTCGCTTGCCACTGCCGGGCGTTCGGCCGAGACTCCGTCCCCATGGGTACCGTTCTGTCGCCGCAGCAGGTCGAGGGTTTCGTCACGGACGGCTTCGTCCGCCTGGAGGGTGCGTTCTCGCCCGAACTGGCCGCCGAGTGCCGGGAGTTCCTGTGGCGCGAGATGGGCCTGGATCCGGACGATCCGGCGGGCTGGACGCAGCCGGTGGTCCGGCTGGCCGGGTACGCGGACGAGCCGTTCCGGCGGGCCGCGACCACCGAGCGCCTGCACGGCGCGTTCGACCAGCTGGTCGGCGAGGGCCGGTGGCGGCCGCAGCCGTGGTTGGGCGGCTTCCCGATCCGCTTCCCGCACCCGGACGACCCGGGCGACGCGGGCTGGCACCTGGACGCGAGCTTCACGCCGGACGGCGAGGAGGGCCTGTGGCTCAACCTGGTCTCGCGCGGCCGGGCGCTGCTGATGCTGTTCCTGCTGTCCGACGTGGACGAGGCGAACGCGCCGACCCGGATCAAGGTCGGCTCGCACCTGGACGTGCCGCGGCAGTTGGAGCCGGCCGGCGACAAGGGCGTGGAGTTCTTCTCGTTCTGCGCCGAGCTCGACCGGGCCGGGCTGCTGGACCACCCGGAGCGGGAGACCGCGCTGGCCACCGGGCGGGCGGGGGACGTCTACCTGTGCCACCCGTTCCTGATCCACTCCGCGCAGCCGCACCACGGCACGGTGCCGCGGTTCCTCGCCCAGCCGGCGCTGCTGTCCACCGGCGACCTGGTGCTGGAGCGCGCGGACGGGGCGTACTCGCCGGTGGAGCGCGCCGTCCGGCTCGGTCTGGGGCGCTGAACGCGGGGAACTTCGCGGAATCGCCACTGCGCCGTGCCGCCGCACCGCGCCCACCTGCGATGATGCGGGGGAATCGTCGGGGAAGGGGAAGCCGTGATCGGTGTGGCGCTGGTGATCGTTCTACTGCTCGTGGTGGGCGGCTGCGGCTGTGTGGTGTGGGCGGAGCGCGGCGGGCCCGCCTGGGTCCGGGGGGTGTCCCGGGCGACGCTCGGCGTGGGTGAGATGGTCCGGCGGGACGCGCGCCGCCGCCGGGCCGAGGACCGCCGCCGGATCGGCAACACCGGCTCGGGCGACTCGGACTGACGGACCGTCAGTCGGCGACGCCCAGCGGGTCGGGGGCCTCGGTGAGCAGCCGGGGGCCGTTCTCGGCGACCCGGTTGACGGCCGTGGGCACCGCGCGGACGCGGATGTCGCCGTCGGCGGGGCGGTGCAGCAGGTGGTGCAGGTCGGCCCGGTCGCTGTTCGCCGGGTCGAGCCAACTGCCCAGCTCCTCACGGGGAATGGTGAGCGGCATCCGGTCGTGCACCCGCCCCGCGCTGTCGGTGGCGTCGGTGGTCAGGATGGTCGCCGTCGCCAGCCACGCCGCCGGGTCGTCCTCCGGCACGCTCGCGTCCCGCCAGAACTCGTACAGGCCGGCCATCAGCATCAGTTCGCCGGTGCTCAGGAAGTACGGCTGCTTGTACGCCTTGCGGCCGTCGCCCGCCGGGACGGGCCGCCACTCGTAGTAGCCGTCGGCGGGGATCACGCAGCGCCGGGCGGCGAACGCCTTGCGGAACGAGGGCTTCTGGTCGACGGTCTCCGAGCGGGCGTTGATCAGCCGGGCCGCGCCGGAACGGTCCTTCGCCCAGGACGGCACCAGGCCCCAGCGCAGCGTCCGCAGTTGGCGCACCACCTCGCCGGTGTCGTGGTCCACCCGTTCCAGTACCGCCTGGATCGGGTCGGTCGGCGCGACGTTCCAGCTCGGCGCGAGCGCCTCGGTGGGGTTCCAGCGCGCGACGTCGAGCAGGGCGACAAGGTCACCGGGCTCGGTGGTGGAGACGAAGCGACCGCACATGGGCCCCCACTCTGCCACCGAACCCCGACAACCGCACGCAGCGACGCCACCCTCAGGAGTAGAAGTTCCGGTCCCAGCGGTGTCCGGCCAGCACCTTCAACTCCCTTTCGCCGAGCGGCACTCCGTCCCCGACAGCGGCGTTGCGCTCGACGTTGCGCACCGAGCGCATGCCCGGGATCACGGTGGACACGGCGGGCTCGCTCAGCACGAACCGCAGCGCCGCCTCCGCCAGCCCGTCCGCCTCTATGCCCAGGTCGGCGGCGATCGCGGCGGCCCGGCGCTCGACCTCGGCCAGCCGGTCGCCGCGGAAGTAGCGCCGCCGGAAGTCGCCGTCCGGGAACACCGTGTCGGCGGTCAGCCGGCCGGTCAGCCCGCCCTCGTCCAGGGCGACCCGGACGATCACCCCGACGCCGTGCTCCCGGCAGGCCGGGAACAGTTCGTCCACCGGCGACTGGTCGAAGATGTTGTAGATCACCTGCACCGCGTCGACCACGCCGCTGCGCACCAACTCGACGGCGGTGTGCGGCTCGTGGTCGTTGACCGAGACGCCGAACAGGCCGATCAGGCCCTCGTCCTTGAGCGCGCCGACGGTCTCCAGCCAGTCGCCGCGGCCGAGCCACTCGTCGTGCCAGACGTGGAACTGCAGCAGGTCGAACCGCTCCAGCCCACTGGCCCGCAGCGAGGTCTGCACGCTCTCCCGGATGTGCGCGCCCGGGAACGCCTGCGCCGGGTCCACGCGCGGGCGGGCCGGCCACTGCCGGTTCAGCGGCGGGACCTTGGTCGCCACCCGCACCTGCCGGCCGGCCGCGGCGCACTCCCGCACCACCTTGCCCACCAGCCGCTCGCTCTCGCCGTAGCCGCGGGCGGTGTCGACGAAGTCCACGCCGAGGTCGATCGCGCGGCGCAGCGCCGCCAGCGACTCGTCCTCCTGCGCGCCGATCCAGCCGGAGGCGCCGATCCCCCACGCGCCGAAGCCGACCTCCGACACCTCGATGCCGCTGCGCCCCAACTGCCGCTTCCGCATGCGTTGTTCCTCCCTCGCGTGCCGGTTGTCCGTCAGCTCGCGACGATAGGCGGCGGGGGCGGCCGGTGGCCAGCGAAATCCTGGCGCCGACGGGGCCCGACTACACTCCGCGGCATGACCGCCGTCCCGCCGTTGGCCGCTCTCGGCCCCTACTTCGCCACGCTGTCCGGGCCCGTGCCGGCCGGGTTCCGGCCGCTGCGCGAACTGTCCGCGCCGGACGGGCCGTTGGCCGGGCGGGTCGCCGAGGTGGCGCGGGTGCTGGGCACGGACGAGGCGCGGGTCGCCGCGTCCACCGCGCACCTCGGGCTGGCGGCGCGCCTGTGGTCGGTGGCCCTCGGGGCCGCCGTCGCCACCGGGCGGCTGCCCGACCTGGACGGCGCCCGGTTCGCGCTGCCGCCGCAGGGCCCGTTCGACCTGTGGCTGCCCTCCGACGACGGGCCCGACGCCTCGCCGGGGGCGCTGCACGCGCTGGTGATGGACGGCCACCTGCACCCGCTCGCCGCCGCCGTCCGCGCCCTCACTCCGCTGGCCGCCGGCCTGCTGGCGGGCAACGCCGCGTCGGCGCTGGTCGGCGCCGCGCGTCAGCTCGCCGCCGTCCCGCCGCTGCGTGTCCCCGCCGCGGCGCTGGCCCGCGAGCTGCTCGCCTTCCCCGACCTCGCCGCCGCCGGCGCGGTCACCCCGCCGGGCGGCCCGCTCGCCTTCCGGCGTGCCTCCTGCTGCCTCTACTACCGCGCGCCCTCGGGCGGCCTCTGCGGCGACTGCGTGTTCACGCGGGCCCCGAAGTCCCGTCCCTGATCGCCCCGTCCCTGATCGGTGACGCATCCGCTCAGAGGTCGAGGTCGAGGGCGGGGGCGGGGGCGGGGGCCTGGGTCCTCAGGCGGTGGCGGCCTCGGCGATCAGGGTGCTGAGCTGGTCGGCGGTGGTGGCGGGGCCGGGGAAGAACCGGTTGCGGGTGAGGGCGAAGGCGAGGCCGGTGGCGGGGTCTGCCCAGGCGGTGCTGCCGCCCATGCCGGGCATGCCGAAGACGGTGAGGGTCCGGTGGGGGTCGGCGCCGGGGCGGCCGAGGTTGTAGCCGAGGGCGCGGGGCGCCGGGAAGCCGATCATGCGGTCGGTGTCGGCGGTGGCGAGGGCGGTGATCTCCCGCAGGCGGGCGTCCGGGACGAGGCGGACGCCGTCCACCTCGTCGAGGAGGGCGGCGTACATCCGGGCGACGGCGCGGGCGGACATCGTGCCGCCGGAGGGGATGTCGGAGCCGAGCACGAGCGGGTTGTTGCCGTAGTCCGCGCCGGGGGTGAGGGCGGGCGGGGTGGCCTTGAAGAGCGGCAGGTCGGCGGGCATGGCCGCCATCGCCTCGGCGCTGCCGGGCGCGTCCACGAGCCGGGCGATCCGGCCGAGTTCGGACGCGGGGACGCCGAAGTACAGCTCGTCGGCGATGCCCAGCGGCGCGGCCACCTCTTCCCGGAGCACCTGCGAGATCGGCCGGCCGGTGGCCCGACGGACGACTTCGCCCAGCACGTATCCCCAGGTCACGGCGTGGTAGCCGGTCGCGGTGCCGGGTTCCCACCAGGGTTCGGCGTCGGCGATCAGCGCGCACATCGCGTCCCAGTCGGCCAGGTCGGGGACGGTGAGGTGGGCGGGGACGGCGGGCACGCCGATCGAGTGGGTCAGGGCGTGCCGCAGGGTCGCCTTCTGCTTGCCGTGCGCGCCGAACTCCGGCCAGAGGTCGACGATCGGGGTGTCGTACCCGAGGACGCCGCGTTCCGCGAGGACGTGCACGACGGTCGCCGTCACCCCCTTGCCGGTGGAGGCGGCGAAGAACGGGGTGTCGGGGGTGACCGGCCGGCCGGTGGCCGGGTCGGCGACGCCGGCCACCGCGTCCACCACCGGCCGGCCGTGCCGGTACACGGCGACCTGGATGCCCAACTCCTCGCCCGAGGCGACGAGCAGGTCGATGGTCCGTTGCACGAGCTGCTGCATGACGGGGTGGCCCTCTCGGTTCTCGACTGCGGTGCTCACGGGCACCGTTCACCCGACAGTCGGACCCGCCGAGGGGATCTCTACACCGTCCCGGCGGCGAGTTGGGCGGCGAGGACGGCGGGGGCGTCGGCCAGCGAGGGCCCGTACCAGGTGAGGCGGCGGCCGTCGAGCAGGGCGTACGGGAGGCCGGGGAACGCGTCGGGGCCGTCGGTGGCGGTGAACCGGTACGGCTCGTCCGGCAGGGCCAGCAACTCGGCTCCCGCATCGAGGAGTTCGGCGAGCGGGACGCGCGGGTAGCGGCCCGACCGGCCGGCCGTGACGACGGTGACGCCGAGGCGGCGGAGCAGGTCGGCGGCGAAGGTGTCCGCGCCGAGAACCATCCACGGCCGCCGCCAGATCGGCACCACCGCCCGCACCGACGCCACCGGCGCCGGCACCTCCGCCCAGGCCTGCCGCGCCGACAACAGCCAGGCGGGCTCCGGCAGTTGGCAGGCGTCGACGAGGAGCCGGCGCAGCGAGTCGAGCGCCTGGTCGAGGTCGCGGATCCGGGTGGTCCACACCGCCGCCCCGGCGGCCCGGAGCGCGGCGAGGTCGGGGGCGCGGTTCTCCTCCTCGTTGGCGATCACCAGATCGCCACGGAGCGTGACGATCCGGGCGACGTCGGGGTTCTTGGTGCCGCCGATCCGGGGCACGTCCAGGCCGGCGGGGTGGGTGCACCAGTCGGTGGCGCCGACCAGCAGGCCGGGGGCGGTGGCGGCCACCGCCTCGGTGAGCGAGGGGACCAGCGAGACGATCCGGCGGACCTCTCCGAGCCGGACCGCGCTCCCCTCGTCGTCCGTCAACTCCCTTGTCACACGCATGAACACCACTCTACCCGCCGCCGTCCGAGGGTCACCCGGCCGGGACGTGACGGCGTTGTTCGGCGACCGCCCCAGAGCCAATCAGACGTACACGGATTTTTGGGTCGCTCTCGCCGCGCGCCTCCTCGACGGCTGGCCTAGCGTGAGTCTCGCCCCGGTCGGTTGCGGGGATCCACAGGTGGGCGCCCCCCTGTCAATCAATCACTCTCAGTCACACCCTCAGTGAAAGTGGAACGACATGGCATTCGGAAAGATGCTCAGCGCCATCGGTGTCGCCTCGGCTCTGGCCCTGACGACGGTCGGCACGGTCGGCTCCGCCGCCTTCGCGGCGGACACCGCGGCCCAGCCCGCGGTCAAGCCCGCGGTTCAGCCCGCGGTTCAGCCCGCGGCCCAGACCAACCCCATGACCTCGGCCCTTCCTGTGATCTCCGCCGCGAACAACACCGCGGCCGCCAACGAGGTCCAGACCCCCTCGGTCACGCTGGCGCAGCCGAACAACCTCCCGTCCGTGCACTCCGACGGGACGGCTCAGGGCATCGCCCCGCTCAACCTGGTGTGCGGGAACTTCTCCTTCAACGGGCCGAGCTTCACCGAGACCTGTAACGGCCCGCTCTGGCAGCCCTTCATCGACTGCTCGGACGGCAACCGCTACGTGTCCACCGTCCTCTTCTCCGGCCAGTTCCGCGTCCGCCTGACCTGCCCGGTCGGCGTGGCGGTCGCCGGCGGCGCCTTCGACCTGTCGTAAGCACCGGTGCGGTGAATCCGGCCGCCGGCCATGCCCCCTCGGGCACGGCCGGCGGCCCTGCGGCGTCTACCGCGAGCCGCCCGCCACCGGCAGTCGCACCACCAGCCGTGCGCCGGGCAGCCGGCCGGGCGCTGCGGCGACGGCCGTGCCGCCGAGGCCGTGGGCGATGGTGCGCACCAGGGCGAGGCCCAGGCCCGCGCCGCCGCGGCCCCGGTCACGGGCGTCGTCCAGGCGGACGAAGCGCTCGAAGACCCGCTCCCGGTCGGCGGCCGGGATGCCCGGTCCGTCGTCCTCCACGGCGAGTTGCGCCCATCCGTCGGCGACGGTGAGCGTGACCGCGACCCGGCCGTCCGCGTGCCGGGCCGCGTTGTCCAGCAGGTTGCGCACCAGGCGGCCCGGCAGCAGCTCGCCGCCCGCGAGCACCGCCTCGGCGAGCTCGCTCTCGTACGTCAACTCTCCTTCGCCGTACTGCCGTTCGGCGAGCTGTTCGGCGATCACGTCGTGCAGGTCGACGGCGCCGTCGATGCCGTCGGCGGCGCGTTCGGCGGCGCGTTCGGCGCGGGCCAGCAGCAGCAGGTCGTCGGCGAGGTCCTGGAGCCGTTCGGTGTCGATGAGCGCCCCGCGCACCACGGCCGGCCAGTCGGCGGTGTCCGGGCGGGCCAGCGGCACTTCGAGTGAACTGCGCAGCACGGCAAGCGGACTGCGCAGTTCGTGCGAGGCGTCGGCGACCAGTCGACGCTGTTCGTCCAGGGCCTGCTGGAGCCGGTCGAGGGTGTCGTTGGTGGTGCAGGCCAGCCGGTGGATGCCGTCCCTGGCGCGCGGCACGGGCACGCGTTCGTGGAACGCGCCGCCGCGCACGGCGGCCATCTGGCGCCGGATCGACTCCACCGGGCGCAGCGCGACTCCGGTGGCGAGCCAGGCGACCAGCGCGACGAACAGCGAGGTGAAGGGGGCGACCACGGCGAGCAGGAGGCCGGTGACGACGTCGGTGGTCTCGTCGGCGACGGTCGGGTCGATCAGGACGTAGAGGGTGAGCTGCTGTTCGGGCATTTCGGGAGCGGGCCGGCGCCCGTCCGGGACGAGCAGGGCGAGTCGTTCGCTGCTCACCGGCTCGGTGAGCGTGCGCAGGAAGTGGTAGGTGCGGGGCGCGGGCGAGGCCAGCCGGTAGTAGGGGGAGAGGCCGGCCGGGTAGCGGACGGCGACGGCCTCGACGGGGTACGCGGGCTCGGGCGGCAGGGCGGCGCCGCTCGCGGGCTTCGCCCGCCGCAGGGGTGTCAGGACCAGCGCGGGGTCGTCGTCGCGGTGGTCCGTCAGGAAGTCCCCGGCGAGCCACTCCCCGTCCTCGGTGAGCGCCACGTACGGCTGGCCGCCCAGGAGTTCGCCGTCGGCGCCGTCCCGGATCCTCGCCTGGAGGTTGCGCATGGCGTCCATCGCACTGATCTCGGCCTCGCGGTAGAGGAGGGCGTGGACGCCGTCGCCGACCAGCGGCGCGGCGACCACGAACGCGAGCACGGAGGCGACCAGCGCGGCCACGGCGGCCCGGGCCCGGACGCCGAGGGCGGGCCACCAGCGCCACCAGCGCCGGCGGTCAGCCGACATCGGCGGGCGACGGGGTGAGCCGGTAGCCGATGCCGCGGACGGTGTCGATCCGGGCGTGCGCGCCGGCCCGGTCGAGTTTGCGGCGCAGCGCGGCGATGTACACCTCGACGATGTTGAGGTCGCCGCGGAAGGCGGAGTCCCAGACGGCGTCCAGGATGTCGGTCTTGGGGACGGCCTGGTCGGGGCGCCGCAGCAGGCACTCCAGGACGCCGAACTCCTTGGCGGTGAGGCGTAGTTCGGCGTCGGCGACGGTGCAGCGGCGGGCCGCCGGATCGATCCGCAGGTCGGCGGCGGCGAGCACGGCGGGCCGGCCGGCCGCGCCGCGGCGCAGCAGGGCGCGGAGGCGGGCGGTGAGCACCACGAAGGAGAACGGTTTGCCGAGGAAGTCGTCGGCGCCGCAGTCGAGGGCCTCGGCCTCGTCGTATTCGCCGTTCTTCGCGGTGAGCATGAGTATCGGCACGGAATTCTCCTCGGCCCGCAGGCGTCGGCAGATCCGGAAGCCGTTCAGGCCGGGCAGCATCACGTCGAGCACCACCAGGTCGTACGTTCCGGAGCGGGCCAGCTCCAGGCCGCTCGGGCCGTCGGCTGCCACGTCGACGGCGTAGCCCTCGGCGCGCAGGCCCTGGCTGAGCGACCGGGCCAGCCTTTCCTCGTCCTCGACCATGAGTAGGCGCATCGGGCCAGCGTAATTCAATTCGGGCGTCCGAAAAGGACGTTGACCGATGTGCCGGTTTTCTCCTGGCTGAAGAAATCCTCAGCTTCTTTCAGAATCGGCTCAGCAGGCCTTTCCTAGCGTCGTCCGGGTGCGAATACTCTCCCGGGTCCGTCCGTGCTGGCTGCCGGTGCTGCCGGTGCTCCTGTTCCAGTTGGCGTTGTCGTTGCCCCGGCATTGGCGGATGCAGACCAACGGTTTCGACCTCGGCATCTTCGAGGAGGCGGTGCGCGGTTACGCGTATCTCGGGCCGCCGGTGGTCACGTTGAAGGGCGCCGGTTATGTGCAGCTGGGCGACCACTTCAGCCCGGCGCTGGCCGTGCTGGCGCCGTTCTACCGGCTGTGGCCTGCGCCGGAGACGCTGCTGGTGGCGCAGGCGGTGCTGTTCGCGCTGTCGGTGGTGCCGGTCACGGACTTGGCGGTGCAGTGGCTGGGGCGTTCCCGGGGCGTCCTGGCCGGGCTGGCGTACGGGTTGTCGTGGGGGTTGTGGCAGGCGTCGCTGTTCGACATGCACGAGATCGCGCTGGCCGTCCCGCTGCTGGCGTGCGCGACGGTCGCGCTGGCGCGCGGGCGGTGGCGGGCGGCGGTGTGCTGGGCGCTGCCGCTGCTGCTGGTGAAGGAGGACCAGGGACTGCTGCTGGCCGGCGTCGGCGGCTACGTCCTGCTGGTGGGCCGCCGGCGGGGGCTGGGCGTGGCGACGCTCGCGGCGGCCGTCCTCGGCACGCTGCTCACCGTGCTGGTGCTGATCCCGGCCGCGAACCCGCTGGACGCCTGGTCGTACGGTGCGACGGCGGCGCCCGGCGGCGGCGATCCGCTGACGCGGCTGCTGTGGCCCTCCGACAAGTGGTGGACGCTCGCCGCGCTGCTCGCGCCGACGCTGCTGCTGGCGCTGCGTTCGCCGCTCGTACTGCTGGCGGCGCTGCCGTTGGCGGCCCGCTACTGGTCGTCCAACCCGGCGTACTGGAGCATCGGTTGGCACTACAACGCGGTGCTGATGCCGATCGTCTTCGTGGCCGCGCTGGACGGCCTGCGCCGCCTGCCCGCCCGGCCGGCGCTTCGGTTCGCGCCCGCCGCGATGCTCCTCGTGGCGCTGTGCGCCGCCCCGACGCCCGACCTCTCGCGGCCCTCCGCCGACGTACTGACGGCCCGCCAGGTGCTCGCCACCGTGCCGGACGGCGCGCGGGTCGCCGCCGCCAACCGCCTTGCCCCGCAGCTGACTTCACGCTGCACCGTGTCGCTCTTCCCGTACCTCACCTTCCCCTCCGACGCCGGCTCCACCCGCCTCTCCCCCGACGACCGCCACCCCCTCTTCCGCCCCGTCGCCGAATGGGCCGCCACCCTCGACACCCCCGACGGCTTCCCCACCCCCACCCCCGCCGACCTCACCGCCCAGAACTCCCTCGCCACCGCCGGCTACCACCCCGTCGCCCAGGGCGCAGGCATCACCGTCTGGCACTGGCAACCGAGTTGACGCCACCCCAGGAAACGCCCGCCTGCCACGGACGCGGGCAGGAGGTCACTGCAAGGGGTCGCGCACCACTCCCGGGAGGTGCAGGACGGCTTGCAGGGCGACGTACAACTCGGCGGAGTCGAGGCGTCGTTCGAAGTCGCGGCCGGAGAGCTGTTCGATTCGGCGGAGTCGGTAGCGGATGGTGTTGGGGTGGCAGTGCAGGAGTTTGGCGGCCCGGTCGGCGGAGCCGTCGACGGTGAACCAGGTGGACATCGTGGTGAGCAGCTGGTCGCGCTGCCCGTCGGGAAGGTCGAGCAGGCGGCCGAGCACCTGGTTGCCGATCCGGGAGGCGGTGGAGGGGGCGGAAGCGACCAGCATCGGCAGCGGGTTGGCGTCGAACAGGGTGACGGTCTCGTCGGGGCGGGCCGCGCTGGCCACCGCGACCTGGGCGAGGTGCAGCGCCTGCGGGGTCCGGTCGAGGCGGGTGTAGCAGGGGCTGACGCCGGCCCGGCGGACGGCCTGGCTGCGCAGCGCGTCGACGAGTTGGTCGATCGCGGCGGCGGCGCGCAGCGAGACGATGCCGATGTGCGCGTCGGGGGTGAGCCGCCAGGCGGAGCCCATGTCGTGGGCGCGCAGCGCGGGTTCGATGTCGGGCAGGGCGTGCCGGGCGAGGCCGGGGGCGTGCGCGACGACCACCGCGAAGGTGCCGTCGTACGGGAGGGTGAGCATGTCGGCGGCCTCCAGCACGGAGCCGGGGTTGCCCATGCCGCCGCGCAGCACGACGTCGACCAGGGCCGAGCGCTCCTGGTCGCGACGGAGCATCAGCAGGGCGGCGGCCCGGTTGAAGGCGTTGGTCATGGCGGTGGTGGATTCCTCGTTGAACCGCCAGACGTCGGTGGCCATCTGCACGAGTTCGGCGCTGGTGGCGAGGCCGTGGCGGAGCGACTCGGCGGCCATGGTCTCCCACAGGTGGGCGAAGCCGATCCGGAACGCGGACTGCACGGTGGCCAGCGGGACGCCCTGTTCGGCGCGCCGGCGGCCGGTGCGGCGCGGGGCCTCCAGGCTGAGGCCGTCCTCGTGGGCGAGCCGGCGCAGGGTGAACTCGATGTTGCTGCGGACGGATTCGCCGAGGTCGCCGGCGGGCAGCGGCCCGGCGGTGCGGTACACGCTGATGCTGTCGCGGATCCGCCGGACCGTTTCCTCGGTCAGCCACGGCAGTCGTTCCAGCAGGTGGCCGGCCAGTCGCGCGGCGGAATCCACCGGCGCCTCGGTGAGTCGGGTGACCATGCGGTGAGCCTAGGCGGCGCACGGCGGCGCGTGTGCTCGGCACGGGGGCGCGCCGGTCGCCGGGCACGCCCTCAGGTGCCTCTCGGGGCATTGACGGAACGGTCGTTCGAACGGTGAATCAGGGCGCGGGACTTGACGCTCCGTCAGCCCTTCGGCCCTCGGTGTTTGTCCCGGCCCACAGGTGGCGGCGGCCCCGGCTGTCGAGCGCGACAGCGTTGGCGTCCACGGCCCGGGGCATGCGCGGGGCGGCTCTACTCTCGGGGCAGTCCCGCCCGGAGCCGCCGGGGCGGCCCGAATGGAAAGACACCGCGATGGAGAGCCCCGCCGAGCTGTGCCTCGATCTGGTGCTGGATCTGCTGCTGTCGCCGGAGGAGGCGTTCCCCGTCCCGGCGCAGCTGCGGTACTCCGCCGACGACCCGTACGCGGTGCACATCGCGTTCCACATCGACTCGGCGCAGCCGATCGGCTGGTACTTCGCCCGGGACCTGCTGCTGCACGGCCTGCTGCGGCCGACCGGCCTGGGCGACGTCCGGATCTGGCCGACCGTGGTGGACGGCCGCCGCACCGTCACCCTGATGCTCTGCTCGCCCGACGGGGACGCCTTCCTGCAGGCCCCGGCGGCACGGCTGGCCTGCTGGGTGCGGCAGACACTGCGACTCGTCCCGCCCGGCGGCGCGGCCGAACGAGACCGGGTGGACCACGCGCTGGACGCCCTGTTCGCAGCGAACGGCGCCCCGGAGGCGTAGGGCCTGTCCGGCGGGCGCGGCCGGCGATCCGGTCGCGGCGTTCGGGGATGGTCGCCCTGATCCGCCGGCGCCGCAGCAGCCGGCGGATCCTCCGCGAGGAGTAGGCCTTGTCGACCACGACCCGGTCCGGCCTGGTCCTCGGCCGCCCGCTCCCGACGCGCGGGCCGGGCAGGTCACGCCACGGGGCACCCGTGCGCAGCCGCCACAGCACCCCGTTCACCACCTGCCGGTGATCACGCCAAGGACGCCCGGCACCGTCCCGCCACGGCAGCAACGGCTCAACCCGAGCCCACGCGGCATCCGTTGCCTCTCCCCGACCCACCGCAAGATCAACTATGAGACACGGCCTAGCCGGTCAGCCGGAGTTGAAGCCCGCAGCCGCCGGGCCGGTCGTCGGTGTCGATGCGGATGGAGAATTCGCGGTCGTTGGCCACGGGGCTGAAGGTGCCGCTGTCCGGGCCGGCGTTCCCGCACTGGGCGCGGTCGCCGTCCGAGAAGTAGTTGACTCCGAGGCCGATGCTGGTTGGACTCGACAGCGCGAACGTCAGAACGCATCCGCCCGGCCGGTTGTCGGTGTCGATCCGGATGCTGGGGCCGAAGACCCGGGACGTCTTGCTGATCGCCATCCGATGGGTGCCCGGGTTTCCGCACTGCGCAGGATCGCCGCCGGGAGTGGCCTCGAAGGTGTACGTGTAGGACGAACTCGACAGCAGATCGTCCGGGTCGAAGATACCGAACGCGAGCCGACAGCCGCCGGGGCGGGAGTCGGTGTCGAATCGGATCGGTTCGGTCCCGTCGAATTCGTTCGCCCACTGTTCGCCTGTTCGTCCACCGCACTGGCCGGGATCGCCGTCGGGGTTGAACTGGATGCCGAGCTGAGGGAAAGGGATCAGTTCGGTGCGAGCCCGGGCGAGGGGTGCCGGGGCAACGCTGACGGCGGCCACCGTTGCGGTGGCGGCGGAGAGCAGCAACACCCGCTGCGTGATGCTCTTCACGGCATCGATTCCCTTCGTGCGGAGAGCAAGGTTTCCGGAGTGCAGAATTCCGGCACTCCGGAGACCCCAAACCCGCCACCGGGAAGTAAGGGGACACTCCGTCCGAATGGTCCAGCACCAGCTTTTCCCGCCCACCACCGACGTCCGGCGACGGCCGACGGGCCTGGTAGTACGGCTCAGTCCTCAGCCTCGGATCGGCCCGGCCCGGCCCGGCCCGCAGCGACGGCGGCGGCGCGGTCGCTCGTCATCCGGCCACGCTCGTGATCGCCAGGACATCACCTGGGCTCAGCGGGCCAGCCGGCCGAGCAGGCCGGACGCGGCGGTGATCCCGACGACGGTGGCGAGGGCCAGCACCCCGAAGTCCAGCGCCAGGTGCGACGGGGTGCCGATCAGCAGGCCGCGCAGCGCGTCCACCTGGTAGCTGAGCGGGTTGGCCCGACTGACCGCCTGGAGCCAGCCGGGCATCAGGTCGACGGGGTAGAGCGCGTTGGAGCCGAAGAACAGCGGCATGGTGATGGCCTGGCCGATGCCCATGAGCCGGTCCCGGGTGAGCACGATCCCGGCGATGGTCATCGACAGGCAGGAGAAGAACGCCGAGCCGAGGATCACCGCGACCGCAACTCCCGCCAGCCGCAGCGGATTCGCCGTCATGCCGACGCCGAGCAGCGCGGCCAGCACCACCACCACGGCGGCCTGGACGACGGCCTTGACCCCGGCGGCGAAGGCCTTCCCGGTGACCAGCGCGGCCCGTGGGGTGGGGGTGACCAGCAGCTTGGTGAGGACGCCGGCGTCCCGCTCCCAGATGATCATGATGCCGTAGAAGATCGCGACGAACATCGCGGACTGGGCGATGATCCCGGGCGCCAGGTAGTCCAGGTACGGGATGCCGCCGGTCGGAATGGCCTTCAGCCGGGTGAAGGTCTCGCCGAAGATCAGCAGCCAGAGCGCGGGCTGGACGGCCCGGGTGTACAGCTCGGTGCGGTCGTGCCGGAGCTTCTGCAGCTCGACGGCGCACATCGCGACCACCCGGGCGGGCACCACGCGCCACCCGGTGCGGGCTCGCGGCGGCACCAGCAGCAGGCCGAATTCGGGGCCGGCCGCGGCCTCAGCCGACGCGGCTCGCGGTGCGGCGGGTACGGCGGACATCTCCGAAGTCTCCTTCCTTGGCGTCGGTCAGCGTGCGGCCCGAGAAGTGCCGGAACACGTCGTCGAGGGTGGGCGCGGCCAGCGCCGGGTCCTCGACCGTCACCCGGGCCTTCAGCTCGGCGGGCGTGCCGAGGGCGCGGATCCGGCCGCGATCCATCAGCGCGACGCGGTCGCAGTGCCGGTCCGCCTCGTCCATGTAGTGGGTGGTGACCAGGACGGTCATGCCGGTGGCGCGGCGCACCGCGTCCACCCGGTCCCAGACGCCGGCCCGGGCGATCGGGTCCAGCCCGATGGTCGGCTCGTCCAGCACCAGCAGGCGCGGGGCGCTGACCAGGGCCTGGGCGAGTTCGAGGCGGCGCACCATGCCGCCGGAGTAGGTGCCGGCCATCCGGTCGGCGGCCTCGGTCAGGTCGACGGCGGCCAGCGCCTGGGCGACCCGTTCGGACCGTTCGGCGCGGGCGACGTCGTAGACCCGGGCGAACAGTTCGACGTTCTCCCGGCCGGTCAGCCCCGCGTCGGCGGACAGTTGCTGCGGGACATAGCCGAGCAGGCGGCGCACCGCGCTGCGGTCGGTGGTGCAGTCGTGGCCGAACACCGCGACCATGCCGCGCGCGGTCGGCAGCAGGGTGGTGATGGCGCGGATCGTGGTGGTCTTGCCCGCGCCGTTCGGCCCGAGCAGCCCGAACACCTCGCCGGCCCGCACCGTCAGGTCGATGCCGTCCACCGCCCGGGTGCCGGTCTTCTTCCGGCCGTGCTCGAAGGTGTACGTCAACGCGCGGCACTCGACCGCGGCCCGGTCGTTCATACGATCGCTCTCCCGTCGCCCGCACCAACCGCCGCACCCACGCCCGCTCCCACGTCCGCTCCGAGGTCCGCACCCACGTCCGCTCGACCGCGCAGGCCGGTGGCGACCGCCCGCAGCGCGGGCATCGCCTGCGCCAGTGCGGCCCGCTGGTCGGCGGGCAGGTCGGCCAGCACCTCGGCGACCAGCGCGGTGCGCCGGGCCCGCCAGTCGGCCAGCCGCCGGGCGGCCTCCCCGGTGGCGTACAGCAGCGCCGCCCGCCGGTCGGTCGGGTCGGTCTCCCGGCGCAGCAGGCCCTGCCCGACCAGCTGGTTGACCAGGGTGGAGACCGAGTTCCCGGCCAGGAACAGCTCCTCGGCGGCGTCCGAGACCCGCAGGCCGGGGCTGTCCACGACCAGCCGCAGCAGCTCGACCTGGGCGCCGCGCAACGGCGGGTGGGCCAGACCGGAGCGCAGCCGGCGGCGGATCAGCCGTTGGATGCCGACCAGCAGGGCGGAGAACTCCTCGACGTCGTCCACACTTTCGAGGTTAGCTCTGAGTGAGAGGTATTCGGGAGGGTGCGGCGGGCAAAACCCCCGCCAAGAACGGCCGCGGGCAAGAACGGCCGCGGGCCGGCCTCCCCGGTGGGTGGCCCGCCCACCACAGCGTGGGCCGGGGTGGCGGGGGGGCGGGGTTGAGGGGCGTCGGGGTTAAGCTCAACAGTACGTTTTGGAGT
>NZ_JBHWID010000001.1:2077-261997 GCF_042732175.1 Kitasatospora sp. NPDC059795 | reverse complement strand
TTTGTTTTTTGGGGGTGGGGGGGGCGTAACACCCCCCAGCCCTCGAGGGCGTGCGCCTGGTCCGGCGGCGCGCCGTCGCCGGCGGGGGGGGGCCGGCCCACGACTGCGTGTGCCGGGGTGCCGGGGTGCCGGGGTGCCGGGGCGTCGGGGTGCCGGTCAGCAGTCCTTGTAGGCGGTGCAGACCGGCGTGGCGAGCGCCTTCAGCACGGCGCTGTCGGCGGGCGCGGACCAGGCGGTCTTCGGGTGGGCGCCCTTGGCGACCTGCGCGTGCAGGGTGAGCTCGGCCAGCGCGCCGCCGGAGGTGGTCAGGTACTCGTGGACCTGCACGGTGCCGCCGTCGGCCTGCGGCAGCGTCACGGTCGCCGCCAGGAACTCGCTGTCGTCGCCGGTGATGTCGACCTTGGCCCCGGGCACGGTGGTGGTGCAGGCCTTCACCTCGTCCTTGACCGCGCCGAGCAGGCCGTACGCGGACTGCGCGGCCGCGCTGCTCTTGTTGGCGTCGCCGAAGCTGACGATGCTCTGGGCGGCCTGCCAGTCGCCCGCCGCGCCGCCCAGCGAGGCGGTGTCCAGACTGTCGAACGCGTCGGCCCAGTCGGCGGAGCGCTTGCCGTGGCAGAGCTGCTCGATCCGGAACTGCCCCTTGGCGCCCAGGCTCTTCGCCGAGGACGCGCCCGCCGTCCAGTGCAGCGCCGCGTTCAACGGCACCTGCTGCGGGGCGATCCAGGCCGCCGCCGGCACCGCCGACGCCTTCCCGCCGCCCGCCGACGCACCGGTCTGCTCGGGCTTCGGGCTCTCGGACGGCGCCGCACCGGCGGACGACGACGGCGCGCCGGTGGCGGCGGGCGGCGCGGCGGCCGTCTTCCCGGCGTCGCCCCCGTCCGTGCCGTCGGGGTTGCAGGCCGTCAGGACGGCCATGGCGGAGAGGCAGACTGCCGCGGCGGCGGCGAGGCGGAGCGGACGCACGTGGATCCCCGGGGGTCGAGAAGGTCGGTGGGCGGTGGTGCCGGGCGGACCCGCGCGCCGCGACCGCCCGGCGAACGAGCGGTCGCAGCACGTGAGTTGACGGAGGATCAGTAGCCCTTGGCCGGACGGTTCGGGTCGGCCTGCTGCACCTTGGACGCCAGGTCGTGGCCGTCCGCCGAGACGTGGTACCGGCCGCGGATGTAGTTCATCGAGGCCGCCACGTTCGCCACCGGGTCGTAGATGTCGGTGGAGGTGCCCTTGACGTGGTTCTCCGCGAAGGTCGTCGGAATGACCTGCCAGGCGCCGCGCGAGCTGCCCAGCGGCGCGCCGTCGGCCTGCTTCGCGCCGTGGGCGTTGGTGTCCCACAGGTTCACCTGCGAGGTGGGGATGTTGTACGTCGACTCGCGCTTGGCGATGGTCAGCATGCCCTTGGTCCACGCCTCGCGGGCCGCCGGGTCGGTCACGCCCATCGCGTCCAGCGCCTGCGAGATGTACTCCCGCATGGCGGCCTCGCCGCTCTTGTACTTGCCCTTGCCGCCGTACGTGACGTCGCCGACCGGGATCTTGCCGGCGTGCGAGATCTCGACCTTCGGGTCGTTGCCGCCGCCACTGCCGTGGTCGCCCCCGCCGCCACCACCGCTGCCGTGGTCACCCGGCTTGTTCGGGCTCTTCGGCATCGGCGCACCGGGCTTCTTGGGCGCGGGCTTGCCCGTCGGCGTGTGCTCGCCGCCCTGGCCCGGGCTCTTCGGCGCGGGCTTCGTGGAGCCGGGCTTGGAGACGTTCTCGTGCGCCTTCTTCTCGGCCTCCTGGTACCGCTTGATCACGGTGCCGAGCTTCCGGGTGTCCTCGGCGAGCTCCTTGGTGAGCTTCGTCTTGGTCGCCTCCAGCGCCGCGACCTGCTCGTTGATCGCGGCGACCTGCTGGCGGACCTGGGCCACCACCGCGCCGAACCCGAGAATGTTGCCCAGCGCACCGGCGGCCAGGTCGGTGCCGACCGCCTTCATCATGACGCCCTTGATGCGACCGGTCTGCTGGGTCATCTCGTTCATTCGCTGCTGGATCGCCTGGAAGTCCTTCTGGATCTTCGCGAGCTCGCTCAGCGTGACGCCGAAACCTGCCATGTCGTGTCTGCTCCCCCGTCGAACCTGACGCCCGTTCAGTCGTTTATCCCACCACAGGCCCCGCGGCGGCAATCACCGGGGCCTCGTCGAGTGCCGTCGCTACCCGTGGCACCGGCCCGGCAAACCACCTGACCGGGGCTTTCGCCGAGATGCCGAGGTGCGCCCGGCGGGCGACCATGGCCGTTGTGGACCGCCCTCCTGCGGTACCGGAAAGGCTGGGATTCGATGTTCCAACTCCTCTGGATTCTGCTGATCGGCTTCGTACTGGGTGTGCTGGCCAAGCTCATCCTCCGCGGCCCCCAGGCCATCCCGTGGTGGCTGACCATGCTCCTCGGCGCGGCCGGCGCCTGGCTGGGCAACGCGGTGGCCGGCTGGATCGGCGTCCGCCACACCTCCGGCATCGACTGGATCCGCCACGCGCTCCAGCTCGGCTTCGCGATCGCCCTGATCGCCTTCGTCTCCCCCGCCTGGAGCAAGTCCCACCCGAGCAGATGACGCCGCCACCCGGCCGTCACCGCTGCCCGGCCGTCACCGCTACCGCCATCCGCCGCCCGCCGAGCACTCCGCCCGGCGGGCGGCGGCGTGTCCACGGGAGGCCGGTGCCGCCGCAGGGTCCGCGGCGGCCCGGGCGTCCTTATGTCAACGCCATTGACGTTGGACGGCGGGGAACGGTCTGATGACGGCATCCGGGCCCCGCAACCCCGCTCCGGGGCCCGGAATGCCCGTGCACCGCCGAAGGAGCCCCACCATGGCCGACCCCGTCCACGCCCTCCGGGACGCCCAGCCCGTACCGTTCTGGCTGGACTCCCCCGACCGGCCGGAGGCCGAATCCGCCCTGGTCGGCAGCGCCGAATGCGACCTGCTGGTGGTCGGCGGCGGCTACAGCGGCCTGTGGACCGCGCTGCTCGCCAAGGAACGCGACCCGTCGCTGGACGTCCTGCTGATCGAGGCCCGCGAGACCGGCTGGGCCGCCTCCGGACGCAACGGCGGCTTCTGCGAGGCCAGCCTCACCCACGGCCTGGCCAACGGCCACCAGCGCTGGCCCGACGAACTCGCCGCCCTGGAACGCCTCGGCGCGGCCAACCTCGACGCCATGCAGGAGACCGTCCACCGCTACGGCATCGACTGCGACTGGCGACGCAGCGGCGCCCTCAACATCGCCACCGAACCCCACCAGGTGGCCGAACTGCAGGAGTTCGCCCAGCTCGCGGCCCGCTACGGCAGCCGCCTCGACGTCCTGGACCGGGACGCGGTGCGCGCCGAGATCGACTCCCCGTCCTTCCTCGGCGGCCTCTGGGACCGCGACGGCGTCGCCATGCTCGACCCGGCCCGCCTCGCCTGGGGCCTCAAGCGCGCCTGCCTCGACCTCGGCGTCCGCATCCACGAGCACACGCCCGCCACCGCCCTCGCCGACACCCCCCACGGCCTGGCCGTCCGCACCCCCTACGGCCGGATCACCGCCCGCCGCGCCGCCCTGGCCACCAACGCCTTCCCGTCCCTGCTGCGCCGTCACCGGCCGTACACCGTCCCGGTCTACGACTACGCGCTGATGACGGAGCCGCTGACGGACGCCCAACTCGCCTCCGTCGGCTGGCAGAACCGGCAGGGCTGGTCCGACAGCGCCAACCACTTCCACTACGTGCGGCTGTCGGCCGACAACCGGATCCTGTTCGGCGGCTACGACGTCGCCCACCAGTACCGCGGCCGGATCGGCGCCGAACGCGACCAGCGGCCGGAGACCTTCGCCACCCTCGCCCGGCACTTCGCCCGGACGTTCCCGCAGTTGGAGGGCCTGCGCTTCACCCACGCCTGGGGCGGCGCGATCGACACCTGTACCCGGTTCTCGGCCTTCTTCGACCTGTCGCACCGCGGGAGGGTCGCCTACGCCGCCGGCTTCACCGGGCTCGGCGTCGGCGCCACCCGGTTCGGCGCCGAGGTGATGCTCGACCTGCTCGCCGGTGAGCGCACCGAACGCACCGGCCTGGAGATGGTGCGCCGCAAGCCGCTGCCGTTCCCGCCGGAGCCGGTCCGCTCGATCGGCATCGGCATCACCCAGTGGGCGCTGACCCGGGCCGACGCCAACGCCGGGCACCGCAACCTGTGGCTGCGCACCCTCGACCGCTTCGGTCTGGGTTTCGACAGCTGACCGAAGCGCCTTGCGGCCCACCGGTCGCCGCCCGTCGAGCACCGCGCTCGGCGGGCGGCGGGTTCCCGGCGGTCCGGTCAGAACCGGTTGCTGCGCACCGGGCCGGAGGAGCGGATCCGGTCCCGGCTGCCGGTCGCCCAGGTCGCGGCGGCCCGGGCCGCGAACGCGGACAGCGTCTCGTCCAAGTCCGGCGGGGCCTCCCCGTCGCCCTCGTCCGGCTCGGCGGAGGCGGCGCGGATCCGCTCGGCGAGCTCCGCCGCCGGGCTGTCGTCGGCCGGCCCCCGTTCGACCTGGCCGTCCTCGCCGACCCGCATGCCCGGCGCCCACGGCGGGACCACGTGCTGCACCAGCAGCCCCGTGACGTCCGCCGAGACGGCCGGCGGGTCCGTCCAGCACGTCGCGTGCTCGTACAGCACCTCGCCCGGCGCGCGCTCGTGCAGCGCCCCCACCACGTCCTGGTCGCACTCGTTCAGGTCGTAGGCCACCACCAGCGCGTCCGCCGTCCCCTCGCCCGGGCGGTACGGGGCCGCGGGCAGGCCCAGCAGCGCCGCGGCCGCCAGCCCCAGTGCCGCGCTGCCCCGGTCCGGCAGCAGCGCCACCGAGGTCGGGCGGCGGCCGGTGGCGGCCAGCACGGTGCGCAGCCGCTCCAGGCCGTACCGGCAGTTGTCGTACGTGTCGCCCAGGTACGCCCAGCGGCCGGCCATCCCCGCCGCGTAGCCGTGCGGCGAGCGGGTGGCCAGCAGACCGCCGGTCAGCGTGAAGTGCCAGCCGCGCAGGTCCGTCGGCCCGGCGGGCGGGACGGCCGCGGCGCGGGCCAGCGTGCGACGGATCCGGTCGGCGGCGGGCGCCCAGGTGTCGTTGTCCGGCGCCGGCAGGGCGTCGAACACCTCGCGGGCCGACTCGACCCGGCCGTCCATCAGCGCGTTGTGCGCCAGCAGGTAGCCGTCCGGCCAGTCGCCGGTGATCGCCCGGTACTCCTGGAGCACCTCGACGGCCTCGGCGTGCCGCTCGCCGTCCTCCAGCGCGACGACCAGCTCCAGCAGCACCTGCCGCGGATCGACCTGCTGCCCGCCGCCCCGCCCGAACAGCTTTCGCTTCACCGGCACGGCACTCGCCCGCAACGCTTCCCGCAGCGCCGGGACCGCCGGCTCCGACAGCCCGTGCTCGATGCAGGCGTACCCGTACGCGTACAGCGCGCCCGCGTCCGTCGGCCGCGCCGCCAGCGCCCCGGCCGCGCCCGCCAGCTCCTCGATCTCGACGAGCTCGGCCAACTTCCTTACCACCGGCGCGACTTCGGCAGCCGCCAGCCCGTCGGCCACCGCCCTCAGCTCCCGCGCGACACCCTGCGGGTCACCGGCCTCGAGCAACTCCCACGCCTTGGCGAGCTCGGAACGCACGCAGTCTCCTCCGGATTCGAACCGTGCCACCCGGCCCACCCGGGATGCGCACACTCGCCAGATCATCGCTGCCGCGGGGCCGCCGGGCGAAACCATTTTCGCGAGCCGGTGCGCACCCGCTCGCACCCGCTCACGCGGCCGGCCGCGAACCCGAGGCGACTGCGGCGGCAACGGCCGACGGGTCCGTCAGCGGGCGGCCGAGGAGGTTCGACAGGTCCGGGCCCGTGGCATGACCCAGTTCACCGCGGGCCAGGTCGCCCGGATGTCCTCCTCCTGGGCCGCCTACCGGGCCTGACGCCCCACCGACCGCCCGGACGCCGACGGGGTGGGGGTCACGAACGGGTGATGTTGGGGGGTTCGGGCGGTGGCGGGGCGGAGGGCGGGTCAGCATCGGGGGTGTCCGCCGGGGTGGGGCCATCGGGGTCGGCGGGCGGGGGGAAGAACATGCTCAGCACGATGGAGGTTCCATGCGTTTGGTCTCAAGTGGCCGGCTCCACGCCACGTTCGAGCTCGGTGATCTGCAGGTGGTGTCGCTGCGGGACGGGTACATCGACATGCCGCCGACCCGGCTGCGCGGCACGGACGGGCGGGCGCTCGACGAGCTGCCGCCCGAGGTTCCGCTGGCGGACGAGAATCTGCGGTTGTCGGTGAACGCCTTCTTCGTCACCGACGGCACCTGGTCGCTTCTCGTCGACACCGGTGCGTCGAACGTCTGGCACGTTCCGGGCATGGGGCGGATCCACGAGGCGCTGGAGGAGGCGGGGGTCGAGCGGGGCTACATCACCGATGTGGCCATCACCCACCGGCACGAGGACCACGTGAGCGGTCTGATCGCGCCGGACGGTTCGGAGGCGTTCGCCAAGCTCGAACGGGTGTGGATCGGCGCGGCCGACGCCTCGGTGTTCACGGGACGGCTGGAGCCGATCCGCGAGCGGGTGGTGCCGGTGTCGGAGCAGGTCGCGATCAACGACTGGGCGACCGCGCTCCCGGCGCCCGGCCACACGCCCGGGCACACCGTCTACGAGATCAGCAGCGGTGGCGAACACCTGCTGGTGTGGGGCGACACCGTGCACGTGCCGACGCTCCAGTTCGACCGGCCGGAGGTGTCCTGGGAGCTCGACGGCGACCAGTCCCGGGCCCGGGCGGCGCGGGCGGCGCTGCTGGAGCGGCTGTCGCGGCCGGGCCACTTCGTGGCGGGGGCGCACCTGGACTCCCCCGGCATCGCGCGGGTGAGTCCGTCCGGCGACGGCTACGCGCTGGAGTACCTGGCGGCGCCGATCAACTGACCCGGCGTGCGGCGGGCCCGATCAACTGACCCGGCGTGCGGCGGGCCCGATCAACTGACCCGGCGTGCGGCGGCCCCGCACCGGCGGTCGGGGGCGAGCGCCCCGGGAAACAGCGCGTTCCGGCGGTGCCCGTCCCCGTTCGCGCTGCTCAGAGGAGGCTTGCGGTCGGGGTCGCGGCGAGCGCGCGCTGGGTGGCGAACTCGACGACCTGGGCGGCGACTTCCTCCAGCTGTGCCTGGACGTGGTCGTCCTTGCAGTCCCCGGCGGGCGAGAAGCGGGTGGTCGAGGTGTTGATGGCGGCGCCCAGCGGGGTGGGCCAGCCGCGCAGGGCGTGGGTGACGTCGCGCAGGGCGGCCAGCGTGGCGACGGCGCCCTGCCAGCCGTTGGCGACCGCGACGCATCCGACGGCCCGTTCGCTGAAGTAGGGGCGGGTGTCCTCGCGCAGTTCCTCGACGTAGTCGAGGGCGTTCTTGACCAGGCCGGATATTCCGCCGTGGTAGGCGGGACTGGCCAGGACGAGGGCGTCGGCGCCGGCGATGGCGGACAGCAGCTGTCTGGCCTGCGGGGTGGTGCTGCCCTGCCGGGGGTCGTACAGCGGCAGGGACAGTGCCGGTCCGGCGATCAGCTGCACTGATGCGCCGCGCTTCGCCGCCGCGTCCAGGACGATCCGCAGGGCTTTCTCGGCTGTGGATCCGGGCCGGCTCGAACCGCCGACACCGACCACGTTCACGATCCGGTGCACTGGTGGCGCCTCCTTCTCTTTCGGGGATCTCGGGGTGTTCGCGGCGCGGGGTGCGGTAGTAGGGGCTGACGGGGAGTCGGACTGTCGGGCGGCAGCAGAAGGTGATTCCACTCGTCCGTGGTGAACACGGAGTGGAACCACCTTCTGCCTGTTCATGTCACGCGACTGCGCGGCCGAGCGGTCACACCGCCGACGCCACGCCGTCCTGACGCTCGGTCTCCTCCGCGGCGGGAGCCACGGGGGCGCGCCGGAAGTTCGTCACGACGAGCAGGATCAGCACGATGCCGGCGACGGTGGCCCACATGGCGGTGCGCACCCCGTCGGAGGTGGCCACGCGCAGCGCCTCGCCGGTCAGGCCCTCGTGGCCGGAGTTGGCGATCGCCACCAGGACGGCCAGGCCGACCGCGGCGCCGACCTGCTGGCCGGTGGAGGCGACGCCCGAGGCGATGCCCTGGTCCTCGGACGCGACACCGGTGGTCGCCGCCGCGTACATGGCGGTGAAGATGGTGCCCTGGCCGAGGCTGAGGATGAGCACGCCCGGCACCAGTTGCAGGTAGGTGCCGCTGGGCGAGACGGAGAACGCGAACGCGACGGTGCCGATCAGGCCCAGCAGCAGGGCGCCGGTCAGCGTGGCGCGCACGCCGAAGCGGGTGGCCAGCTTTCCACCGGACAGGTTGCCGATGAGGACGCCGACGCACGGGAGCAGGAAGGCGATGCCGCTCTTGGTGGCGGAGTAGCCGTGCACGCTCTGGAAGTACAGGGTGAAGAAGTAGGGCAGTGCGCCGAACGTCCCCATGAAGATGAAGGTGACGACGGTGCCGGTGCTCAGGTTGCGGTTGCGGAACAGGCGCAGCGGCAGCAGCGGGTCGCGGCCACGGCCTTCGACGGTGAAGAAGATGCCGAGGATCACCACGGAGATGGCGGCGGTGACCAGGATCGTCGGGGAGGTCCAGCCGGACTCGGGGCCCTGGACGAGGGTGAAGACCAGCAGGGTCGATCCGACGGTGGCGGTGAGGGCTCCGGGGAGGTCGAACTTGCGTCCGCTGACGCCCTGGTCGGTGTCCTTGGGGATGATGAGGAAGGCGAGCAGCATGGCGCCGCCGGCCAGCGGGACGTTGGCGAAGAAGATCGACGCCCAGCCGAAGGCGCCGGTGAGGACGCCGCCCAGCAGGGAGCCGAGGATCATGCCGCTGCCGCCGGCGCCGCCCCAGATGGCCAGGGCGCGGTTGCGCTCGGGGCCTTCGGCGAAGGTGGTGGTGACCAGGGACAGGGTCGAGGGAGCCAGGAAGGCGCCGCCGATGCCCTGGACCGCGCGGGCGACGATCAAGGTGGTGGGGTCGCCGGCGAGTGCTCCGGCGAGCGAGGAAGCGGCGTAGAGGAACAGGCCGAAGGTGAACATCCGGCGGCGGCCGAAGAGGTCGGCGGCGCGGCCGCCGAGCAGCAGGAAGCCGCCGAAGGCGACGGCGTAGGCGCTGACGACCCACTGGAGGGTCTGGGCGGAGAATCCGACGCCGGTCCGGATCTCGGGGAGTGCGACGAAGACGATGCTGTAGTCAACAGCGTAGATGCACTGGGCGAAAGCCAGCAGTGCCAGGATCAAGCCGAGGCGTCGGCGAGGTGGCGCAGTGGCGCCGGCGACTGCAGAAGGCATTGGTGTGCCTGTCCCTTCCGGGTTTATCGGGTGCGTGTCAGTGGTGCGACGGGTGCGACGGGCTGGTGCCGGTCGGCGGGGCCGCGCTGGTGTGCCCCTGCCGGTACGGCGGGGCGGGTCTGGTGGCAACGTGCCCGCGGGCAGCGTTGTGGGCCGTGTTCATGGATGCGTGCCCCCTCGGTCGTGTGTGGTGCGGGGCGGGTGGCCCCGGGTGGGCGGCGGTCTTCGCCGGCCTGGTCGTGCCGCTGCGTCACGGCTTGAGGTGGTCGTGGAACCACTGGGTGAAGGCCGCGTCGAGTTGGTCGCGTTCGTCCCGGTCGTCGGGGAGGTGGCCGCGGGAGAGCCGGACGAAGCGCACGGTCTTGCCCAAGTCGGTGAGTGTCCGGTGGAGTTGCTCGGTCGCGTTGAAGGCGACGGTGGTGTCGCCCTCGGCGTGGGCGAGCAGCAGGGGGGCCTGGATGGCGGCCGCGTGCGTGAGGGGGCTGGCGTCCCTGAGTCTGGCGAGGTCCTGCGGGTCGTCGACGTCGCCGATCCATTCGGTGACGCGGCGGCTCCAGGTGGGCGGCAGGGCGCGGATGTCGCTCTCGAGGTCGGCGGGTCCGCAGATGGCGATGCCGGCGCGCCAGTGGTGGGGCAGTCGGGACAGGCAGCTGAGTGCGGCGAAGCCGCCGTAGGACATGCCGTGGACGCCGAGGCGGTCGCCGTCCACCCAGGGCAGGCTGCGCAGGTAGTGGGCGGCGGCGTCGAAGTCGGCGAGGTCGCCGCGGCCCCAGTCGCGGTAGATCAGGCGCTGGTAGGCGAGTCCCCGCCCGGTGGAGCCGCGGACGTTGGGTGCCAGGACGGCGATGCCGGCGCGGACCAGGCGCTGGATCAGCGGGTCGTGGACGGGCAGGGCCGCCCATTCGGGGCCGCCGTGGATGGTCAGGACGGCGGGGACGGGGCCCGTCGTGTGGGCCGGGCGGTAGAGCAGGCCGGTGATTTCGAGGCCGTCGGCCGAGGTGAAGCGGACCGTCTGCGGGACGACCAGGTCGTCGGGCAGGTCGTCGCCGAAGCGGCTGAGCTGCCGGGTGCGGCCGGTGTCCGGGTCGACGGAGAAGAACTCGGTGGCCCGGTCGGAGGCGCCGACCTGGGCGAGGAGGTGTCCGGCGGCGCTGAAACGGGGGACGAAGCCGTCGTAGCCGAAGGGCTGGGAGGCGAATCCCGGCAGTTCGATGCGGGTGTCGTGGTTGCACAGGACGGTGCGCTGGTCGTCGGGTAACGCCCACAGGACCCGGTCGGGGCCGACGACGACGTTCTCGATGTCGGCGTCCGGGGTGGCGATCCACCGCAGCGGGCGGCCGGGTTCGAGCAGGGCGACGCCGAGGTGGTCGCGGCCCTCGGTGGTGCACACGTAGATGCCGTCCTCGTTCCAGCCGCCCGGCTGGTACTTGGCGGGGCCGTCGTGCGGGGTGAGGTGCTCGGTGCGGCCGGTGACGAGCTCGCAGGCGTACAGGTCCTGGTCGGTGTTCTGGTGGAACTTCAGGACCAGGAGCCGGCGGGAGTCGGGCGAGAAGCAGACGGGCACGTAGCGGTCGTCGCCCTGGAGGACCATCGTGGACTCGCCGGTTTCCAGGTCCCGCACGTAGACGTCGAGGCAGGTGACGTCGCGCGCGCTGGTGGCGTAGGCGAGCAGCCGGCCGTCGGGGCTGTAGGGGGTGCTCGCGGTGGAGTACGGCACGCCTGTCTCGCGGCGGATGCCGGGTTCCTGCGCCAGCCACTCCACGTCGCCGGTGGCGGGGTCGATCTCGGCCAAGCGGTAGTCCTGGCCGCCGGTGACGTCGACGACGGCGAGCAGGCGGGTCTCGTCGGGCCGCCAGGCCAGGCGGGTGACCGCGCCGTCGATCGGCAGGACGCGCCGCCGGCCTTCCCAGGTCTGGAACCAGGGCTGCGGGCGGCCGGACTCGTCGCCGACGTACGCGAAGCCCTCCTTGGCGGGCCAGGCTCCCCAGAGACTCATGAGTGCGCCGCCAGGGCGAGTTGGATGGTGGCGGCGGCGACGATCCCGCGGCGGAACCGGTCGAGCTCGAGGTTCTCGTCGGGGGCGTGGTTGGCTTCGTCGGCGTTGGCGAGCGGCACCCCGTAGCAGGGGCAGGCGAGTTCGTCGCTGAGGACGGCCATCGGCAGGCTTCCGCCGAGGGACGGCACCAGCAGGGGCCGCTGGCCGAGGACGTCCTCGACCGCCTGGAGGATGGTGCCGGTATAAGGGGTCTCCGGCAGTGTGGTGGAGGGGGCCATGGCCGCGCCGGGGACGAATTCGACGTCGGGGGCGTGCTCGGCGATGTGGCGCCGGATGGCGTCGGCGACCTGCTCGGGGGTCTGGCCGCCGACCAGGCGGGCCTCGCAGCGGGCGACGGCGACGTCGGGGATCACCGCGCGGTGGTCGCCGGAGTCCTCGCAGCTGAGCGAGTTGACGGTCAGGGTGGGCCGGGCGAAGCGTTCGTGGAACCCGATGCCGGTGGGCGGTTCCATGCCGGTCGCGCCGATCGTCCGGAGCGTCGCGTCGACGTCGACGGGGAGCTCGGCCAGGGCGGCGAGCTGTCCGCCGCTCAGCGGGGGCACCTGGTCGGCGAAGCCGGGGACGGTGACGATGCCCTCGGCCGTGCGCATGGTGGCCAGCAGCTGCACCAGGGTCCAGGCGGGGTTGGGCGCGACTCCGCCCCAATTGCCCGAGTGCAGAGGCCGGTTGGCGCCCCGGGCGCGAAGTTCGAACATCAGGATGCCGCGGACGCCGAGGACCACGCAGGATCTGCCGGAGTCGTCGACGGGGCCGTCGCTCCAGATCACCAGGTCGGGCCGGCCGACCTGGCGCACGGCCGCGGCGAGGTTGGGGCTGCCGATCTCCTCCTCGCCGTCGAGCAGGACCGTGACCCGGCAGGGGAACCCGCCGGTCAGGTCCCGCAGGGCGCGCAGTCCGAGGAGTTGGGCGAGGTGCTGGCCCTTGTTGTCCCCGGTGCCGCGGCCGTACATGCGGCCGTCGCGGATGGAGGGGACGAAGGGGGGTGTGGTCCACAGTTCCAGCGGCCCGGCGGGCTGGACGTCGTAGTGGCCGTAGATCAGGACGTGCGGTCCGGGGCCGTCGGCGGTGCCCACCAGTGCGGGCCAGCCGCCGGTTTCGACCTCGCGGGCCTCCAGGCCGGAGGCCCGTAACAGGCGAAGCCCGTGGGAGGCCGCTTCGGCCATGCCTTCGCCGGTACGGCTGACGCTCGGCCGGGAGATCCAGTCCGCCAGCTCGCCGTCCAGATCGCGGGCCTCGACCCACTCCTGGAGCTGCTTGATCACAGACCCTCCAACCGATTGCACAGAATGAAATCGATGTGCAGTCAAGCAAACTGACGGTGCGTTGGCAAGGTACAGTCCACGGTGTGGAAGCGACCATCGAAGACCTCAAAGCGCTCGGACACCCGGTACGCTGGCGCATTCTGCGGCTGTGCCTGGACCGTGCCTTCACCAACAAGGAGCTGTCGGTCGAGCTCGACCTCGCTCCCGCAACCACCCTGCGCCACGTCCGCGCACTGGTGAAGACCGACTTCCTGGTGGCGGAACCGGTCTGCACCGGCGAGCACGGCGCGCTGCAGCGGCCCTACCGGGCCACCGCACGCACCCGAGGACTGATCATTCCGCCCGACGACTCCGGCCTGGCCCAGCAGGTCGACCTGGCCGTACTGGGCGCCCACCGCACCGAGTTGATAGCCGCGGGCAAGGACTCCGGACGCGGCGCCAAGCGCGGGGTGCTGCGGCTGCGGCCCTCCTCGGTGGACTCGCTGCACCGCCGGATCGAGGCTCTGATCGCCGAGTACGCCGACGAGGCCGACGGCGAGCCGCTGAGCTACCTGTGGTCGTTGGCCGCCCGCCCGGCACTCGACCCCGACCCCCGCGAGAACAACAGGCAAGCAACGATTGACCGATCGCCGTGACCGGTGCTTGACTCAAGCACCATTCGAGTGAAACGCCCACCGCCGCCTCGGCGGCCGGAAGGGCGACAGCGCGATTTGCCTGTTCGAACACGTGGACCGGTGTCCGGGCCGGGCAATCCGCCGGCACGGACCATTGGCACGATGCAAGCTTGGCGGGGCGGTTCCGCACGCCCTCGGCACTGAATCCGGGGAAACCCGGAGCATTGAATCCGGAAAAGGGTCACGAATGAAAATTGTCATTGCTGGCGGCCACGGGAAGATCGCCATGCGGTTAACCCGACGCCTCGCCCGACGCGGCGACTCCGTCGTGGGAATCGTGCGCAACCCCCGCCACATCGAGGACATCAGGAAGCTCGGCGGCGACGCCGCGCTGCTCGACCTCGAGCGCGCGACGGTGGACGAGGTGGCCGCGGTCGTGGCCGGCGCGGACGCCGTCGTCTTCTCCGCCGGCTCGGGCAACAGCGCCACCGCCGCCCGCCGCGACACGATGGACCGCGCCGCCGTCGCGCTCGTCATGGACGGGGCCGAGAAGGCCGGCGTGCGCCGGTTCCTGCACGTCAGCTCGATCAACGTCGGGTGCGCCGAGGACCGCGGCATCGGCGAGGGCTACGCCGTCTACCTGCGGGCCAAGCACGGTGCCGAGCAGCACATCTTCGCCCGCACCGAGCTGGACTGGACCGTCCTGCGGCCCGGCGTGCTCACCGACGGCAACGGCGAAGGCACCGTCGAACTCACCGTCGGCACCGAGCTGGCGCCCCGGGGCGCCAGGTTCGACCAGGTCGCCCGGGAGGACGTCGCGGGCGTCCTGGAAGCACTCATCGACCGGCCCGGGACCGCCGGCCGCATCTACGTGGTGGTCGGCGGACCGACCCCCATCGAGAAGGCGGTCGACGCCCTCTAACACGCACTGCGCGAACCACGCCCGCCGCCCCGGGACCCGGGGCGGCGCGGCACGGGCCCGCCATGGATTCCCGACGCCGGGAATCCGGGAATGCCGGCCGATCACGGCCCGGCCACAACTCCTGCCGGACGCGACCCCGGCAGGAACGACACGGAACGCCACACGGACGGCGGCGCCCCGCGCCCTGCCGGAAAAACGTGCGGGCGAAATTCCCTACCCTCCCCGCGCGGTTCCGATTCCGGCGGGGGGCACAGCACGAAAGGTCTCCTTTCAACACACCGGGGGGTGCTTTGTTGTGCAATCAATTGCCGAGACAAGACCGGTGCATGGGCCCGGCATAGTAATCGCCGGCGACGGCACCGTGAAAACGGCACAGTCGAACAACCCGGACGCATATCGATTAGGCTCCCTCCCGGTGGTCGAACCGCCGCCCCACCGGTTTCTGGACGCCCGCACCCTGGACGCCCCGGCCGGCTGCACCCACTGGGCGGTGACCGCGGCGACCATCCCCTCCTGGGACGCGGCGACCGGCACCGACGCGGCCGCCCGCCCGCGCTTCGCGGACGACATCGACGGGCTCTCGGCCCGGGCCCACTGGGCCGGCCTGCTGCTCCTGGAGGGCTGCGCCGCCGAAGGCGCCGCCACCGAACCGGCCCTGCCCGAGCGGCACCTGCTCGACACGGCGATCGGACCGGCCGTCACCACCCTGGTCGTCGCGGCCCGGGCGCCCCACTGGTTCGACCCGGAGGCGGCCGACCGGCCCGGCCCCGGCCGGCCCTGGTTCGCCGAGATCGGCTACGCACACTGCTTCGCCCTGCTGATGGCCGGTCAGGTGCGCCACGCCTGCCGGATCGCCGAGAACGGCTACCGCCACGAGGTGGCCGCCGGGAACACCGCCCTGGCCGCCGGCTGGCTGGCGATGCGCGGCCGGGTCGCCGACGTGACCGGCGCCCCGCACCGCCTCGACGGCCCCACCCCGCACCTCGTGCTGGCGCCGCGCCCCGCCGCACTCGCCGTCTTCGGCGACCAGGCCGACGCCCGCCAGGACAGTCAGCACGAGAACCGTCTCTTCCTGCCCTGGTCGACCCTCAGCCGGGCCTGGGCCACCGCGGCCGGCGGGAACACCACCCTCGCCGCCCGCCAGGCCCTGGCCGCCGCCGACATCGCCATGGCCCTGGGCCAGTACGCCGTCGAAGCCACCGCGAGCTACGATGTGGCCCGCCTGGGCAACCCGCACGCCGTCCGGCACCGCCTGGCCGCGCTCATCGAACTGGTCCCCGGGCCGGTCGTGCCGGCCATGGCCGCCGCCGCGGCCGCACTGGCCCGCTCCGACCCCGCGGCACTGGACCTCGCCGGCGCGAAGTTCACCAAACTGGGCATGGACCTGCTCGCTGCGGAGACCGCCACCGCCGCGGCCGCCCTGCGCCGCACCCGCACCTCCCCCAGCTCCCTCGCCTGTCCGACCGCGACGACCCCGCTGCTGCAGCTGACCGCACCACTGGTCGACCTGACCAGCCGCGAACGGGACGTCGTCCTCCTGGCCGCGGGCTGCCTGACCAGTCCCGCCATCGGGCACCGACTGGCCCTGTCCGCCCGCACCGTCGACAACTACCTGGGCCGCGCATACCAGAAGCTCGGGGTGACCAGTCGCCGCGATCTGGGCCCACTGGTCGTCGGCGACCGCACCCCACCGCACATCCACGCCGAAGGGAAACAGCGATGACCTCCATGAGCGACCTCGAGAAGATATCGGCCAACCGGGAAGGCTTCAATCTGCGCGCCCGGGCGCACATGCAGTCCTCCTACTACAACGTCGAGCAGTTCAAGCAGGGCCACAACATGCTCCGCAAGCTGGAGCGGGAGGAGCTCGGCGACGTCAGCGGCAAGACCCTGCTCGAACTCCAGTGCCACATCGGCGTCAACTCGCTCTCGCTGGCCCGGATGGGCGCGAAGGTCACCGGCACCGACATCTCCGACGAGGCCGTCGACATCGCCCGCGGCCTCGCCGCCGAGCTCGACCTCGACGCGCAGTTCGTCCAGGCCAACCTCTACGACCTGCCCGGCGTCCTCGACGGCCAGTTCGACATGGTCTTCACCGGCTACGGCACCCTGTCGTTCCTGCCCGACATCGACGCCTGGGCCAAGGTCGCCACGCAGTACGTCAAGCCGGGCGGCACCCTGACCGTGGTCGAGATCCACCCGATGCTCACCCTCATGGGCGACGTGGACGGCGAACTGCGGATCGCCCGCTCGCTGTTCCGGTCCCGGGACGTGCACCACGAGATGTCCTCCACCTACTCCGACCGGATCGAGGACGAGGTGGAGGTGGAGACCCACAGCATCTACGGCTGGCGCTGGAGCATCGAGCAGGTCGTCAACGCCCTCATCAACGCGGGCATGACCATCGAGCGCATCCGCGAGGTCCCCTACGACGCCCGCCAGCGGCTCCCGCTGATGGTGCCGGACGGCGACCACAACTGGCGCATCCCGGGCGACCCGATCCCGCTGTCCTTCTCCTGCATCGCCCGGCGGGCGTGAGCCGCGCCATGGCAGAGCAGATCGTCGCCACCCCGGAAATCCGCGAGTACGTGCGCGCCGTCTCGCTGCGCGAGGACCCCCTGCTGGCCGAACTGCGCGAGCAGACCGCCGGACTGCCCGGCGGCGCGGCCATGCAGGTGATGGCCGAGGAGGGCCAGCTGCTGGCGCTCCTGGTGAGCCTGACCGGCGCCCGGTCGGTCCTGGAGATCGGCACCTTCACCGGTTACAGCACCCTGTGCATGGCCCGTGCGCTGCCGTCCGAGGGCACCCTGGTCACCCTGGACCTCAACGGGCGGTGGCCGGCCATCGGCGCCGACTACTGGCAGCGCGCCGGCGTCGCCGACCGCATCGACGTCCGCCTCGGGGACGCCTCGGGGACCCTGGCCGCACTCCTCGACGAACGGGGCAAGGAGAGCTTCGACCTCGTCTTCATCGACGCGGACAAGGCCAACTACGGCGCCTACTACGAGGCCGCGCTCGGCCTCACCCGCCCGCAGGGGCTGATCGTCATCGACAACACGCTGTTCTTCGGGCGGGTCGTCGATCCCGACAGCCACGACCCGGACACCGTCGCGGTCCGGGAGCTCAACACCGCGCTGCACGGAGATCCCCGCGTGGACGTCTCCATGCTCACCATGGCCGACGGCATCACGCTGGCCCGCAAGCGCTGACCCCCGCGGGCCCGGCGCACGAAGGAGTCCCCCCGACAGCCGGTCGGGGGGACTCCTTCGTGTCTGCGGCGGGTGCCAACGGCATTGCTGCGGCGCGGAGTTGCCACCCGGACCCCGCGCCCCGCCGCCGCGCGCAGAGGCCGCCTCCGCGCCCCGCTTCCACCTCCGCCTCCGCCTCTGCCGCCGCACCGCGCCCGCGCATGCCGGCGCCCGCCGCCCCCGCCGGGGGGCGGGGAACGACGGGCGCGGGTGCCGCTGCCCGGTGCGCGCCCGCAAGGCGCGCCGGAGGGGAGGCGGCAGGTCAGGGTGCGGCGGCCAGGGCGACGGCGGTCAGGCGCAGCGTGTCGGGCACCGGCCGGGGGGCCGGCGTGATGTGCAGCCGCTGCGTCTGTCCGCCTTCCGGCGGGGCCGACTCGGCCACGCAGGCGCAGAGTTCGTCGGTGAACCCGGCGAAGCGGTAGGCGACCTCCATGACCCGGTTGCGCGCGGTGGGGCGGAAGTCGGCGATCAGGTGGACGCCGGCCGCGGCCGCCTCGCCGACCAGCCAGTTCAGGATGGTGGCACCGGCGCCGAAGGAGACGACGCGGCAGGAAGTGGCGAGCAGCTTGAGGTGCCAGGCCGCGGGGCCGCGCTCCACCAGGCCGACGCCGACGGCGCCGTGCGAGCCGAAGCGGTCGCTCATCGTGATGGCGAGGACCTCGTGGCGGGGGTCGTCCAGGAGCGCGCGCAGGTCGGCGTCCGAGTAGTGCACGCCGGTGGCGTTCATCTGGCTGGTGCGCAGGGTGAGTTCCTCCATGCGCGAGATGTCCTCGGGGGTGGCCCGGCGGATCTCCATGACGAGGTCCAGGGAGCGCAGGAACTCCTGCGACGGGCCGTCGAAGGAGTCCTGCTCGGCCTGGCGGCGCGCGTTGGCCAGGTACATCTCGCGGCGGCGGCGCGAGTCGACGGTGACCGTGGCCGGGGTGAACTCCGGCAGGTCCAGCAGCCCGGTCGCGTCCTCCGCCGGGTAGCAGCGCACCTGCGGGTGGTGGAAGGCCACCTCGGCGCGTTCGGCGGGCTGGTCGTCGATGAAGGCGATCGTGTGGAGGGCGAACTTCAGGTCGTCGGCGATCTCCTGGACGGATGTCGACTTGGGGCCCCAGCCGATCCTGGCGTGCACGAAGTACTCGGCGAGGCCGAGGTCCTCCAGGCGCTGCCAGGCGGGTTGGTGGTCGTTCTTGCTGGCGACGGCCTGCAGGATGCCGCGGGCGTCGAGGCCGAGGACGGTCTCGCGGACCCGGGCGTCGACGGCGACGTCGTCGCCCTCGAGCAGGGTGCCCTTCCACAGGGTGTTGTCGAGGTCCCAGACGACGCACTTGACGGTGGGGAGCGGTTGGTCGGGTGACTGCGGTCCGCTCACTGCGCCGGCTCCTTTCGCGCGGTGGATTTCCCGGTGGCCAGGGCGTGCCTGGCCAGTTCGAGCTGGCAGATCTCGCTGCTGCCTTCGATGATCTCCATCAGCTTGGCGTCGCGGTACGCGCGGGCGACCACGTGCCCGTCGACGGCGCCGGCGGAGGCCATCGCCTGCACCGCCGAGGCGCTGCCCCGGACGGCCTGGGTGGCGCTGACGTGCTTGGCCAGGACGGTGGAGATGACCAGCTCCGGTGAGCCGGCCTCCCAGTGCTCGGCGGCGTCCCGGCACACGCCGGTGGCGATGCGCTCGGCGGCGTAGAGCTCGGCGATGCGGCGGGCCACCAGCTGGTGCTCGCCGATCGGCCGGCCGAACTGGCGCCGGGTGGCGGCGTGTTCGGTGACGGCTGCCAGGCAGCCGCGCAGGATGCCGACGCAGCCCCAGGCCACCGACATCCGACCGTAGGCGAGCGCGGTGGTGATCAGGAAGGGCAGCGCCAGTGCCGCGCCGCCCAGGACGTTGGCGGCGGGCAGCCGCACGCCCTCCAGGTGGACCTGGGCGTGGCCCGCCGCGCGGCAGCCCATCGGGTGGGGGATCTTCTCGATCCGCACGCCCGGGGTGTCGACGGGCACGACGACCGCGACGGCGCCGTCGCCGCTCCTGGCGATGACGACGATCAGGTCGGCGTAGGCGGCGGCGGTGATCCACATCTTGCTGCCGTCGAGGACCACGCTGTCGCCGTCGTGCTGCACCCGGGCGCTCATCGCGCCCAGGTCGCTGCCGGCCTCGGGTTCGCTGAACGCGACGGCCGCGAGGCGGCCGCCGGTCAACCGGGGCAGGAAGGCGGCGCGCTGCTCGGCGGTGCCCAGGCGCTGGATCGTCCAGGCCGCCATGCCCTGGGAGGTCATGACGCTGCGCAGCGAGCTGCACAGGCTCCCGACGTGGGCGGTGAGTTCACCGCTGTCGCGGCCGGTGAGGCCGAGGCCGCCGTACTGCTTGTGGACCTCCGCGCACAGCAGGCCGGCGGCGCCCAGCTCGGTCAGCAGGGTGCGGGGGATCTCGCCCGCGGTGTCCCAGGCGCCGGCGTCCCTCCGGACGAGGTCCCAGGTGTCCTGGTGTCCGGAGGCGGCCGCGTCAGACATCGCTGCCGGCGGCGGGCTGCGCCTGGAGCCGGCCGACGAGGGCGGCCATGCTCTTGACGGTGCGGAAGTTGGACAGCTGCAGGTCGGGGCCGGCGACCGTGACGGCGTAGGTCTGCTCGAGGAAGACGACCAGCTGCATGGCGAACATGGAGTTGGCCAGGCCGGTGGCGAACAGGTCCTGGTCGGTGTCGGGGGCGGTGCTGGTCTGCTCGGCCACGAAGCGGGTGATCCGGTCGATGACGGCGTCGGTGTCGAAGGACGCGGAGGTGTGCTCGGCGGTCATGACTGTGCCTCACTGTAGTAGTGGTAGAAGCCGCGGCCGCTCTTTCGGCCGAGCTCGCCTCGCCGGACCTTCTCAAGGAGCAGTTCGCTGGGGCGGCACCGCTCGTCGCCGGTCCGGGCGTGGAGTTCTTCCAGGGCGTCGACGAGGTTGTCGATGCCGATCAGGTCCGCGGTGCGCAGCGGGCCCGTGGGGTGGCCGAGGCAGCCCTGCATGAGGGTGTCGACGTCCTCGACGGTGGCGGTGCCTTCGCTGACGATGCGGGCCGCGTCGTTGATCATCGGGTGCAGGAGCCGGCTGGTGACGAAGCCGGGCGCGTCGCGCACGACGACGGGGCGGCGGCCGATGCGGGTGAGGGTGGACAGGACCTGCTGGACGGTGCGGTCGGCGGTCCGGGGACCACGGATGACCTCGACCATGGGGATCAGGTAGGCGGGGTTCATGAAGTGGGTGCCGATCAGGGCACCGGGGTCCTTGACCCAGGCGGCCATCTCGTCGATCGGGATCCCGGAGGTGTTGGAGATGATCGGGGTCGCCGGGCCGACCAGCGCGGAGACGGCGGCGAGGACCTCGGCCTTGCGGTCGGGCGCCTCGGTGACGGCCTCGATGACCACGGCGGCGTCGGCGATGTCCGACAGCTGCAGGGTGGTGCGCAGGGTGCCCGGGGTGGTGCCGGGCGGCCTGGCGCCGGTGAGTTGGGCGTGGCGAAGGCCGAGGTTGATCGCGGTGGTGGCGCGGTCGAGGGCGCCTTGTTCGATGTCCACCAGGACGACGGGCAGTCCGTTCCCGACGACGAGCGTCGAGATGCCGGTGCCCATGACGCCCGCGCCGACGATCGCAATCAGTGGCTCGTCCATGACGGCTCCTCCAGACCCAGGGGTTCGTAGCTTCCGGTGTCGGGGCCGATCCAGTAGCGGCTGCGCTGGAACGGGTAGCCCGGGAGGGACACACGCCGCGGTCGTGCGGTGCCGCGGACGGCGTCCCAGTCGATGTCGGTGGCGGCCTGCCACAGGGCGCCGAGGGTGTCGAGCAGGGTGGCGAGGCCGTCCCGGTCGGTGTCGGCGGAGCCGAGCGAGGGCAGGACCGTGAACCGTTCGGCGCCGTCCTGGCCGGCGAGGGCCCGGACGATGCCGTCGGCGGGTCCCATGGCCAGCAGGGCGGTGCCGGGCGCCGCGGCCGCTTCGCGCAGCGCCGCCACGAAGGCGGTGGCGTCGGTGGCGCCGGGGTCGGCGGCGACGCGGGCGAGGGCGGTGGGCAGGTCGAGGTCGCCGGCCAGGCAGGCCGCGACGTGTTCGCCGCCGCCGTCGCCGATCATGGCGGCGGGCCGGACGCCCCAGGACTGCCACAGGTGGCCGAGCGCCCACTGGAGGGCGAAGGCGGCCGGCGCGGTGGCGCGCGGGTCCGTCCGGTCCGCGCCGTCGGCGCCGTTCCAGGTGCCGGGGAACAGCACGGCGCGCAGGTCCTGGCCGAGCAGGGGGCGGGCCAGTTCGGCGCAGTGGTCGACCTCGCGGGCGAAGACGGCCTCGCTGCGGTAGATCTGCGCGGCCGCGTCGGGGCGCAGCGCGTCGGCGCCCGGGAGGACGAAGACGCTGCGGCGGGTCCCGGCGGCGGCGGTGGGCGGGGCCGGGGCGCGCAGGGCGGCGACGGCTTCGGCCCGGTCGCGGCACACCAGGTGGCGGCGGTGCGCGAAGGCGCGGCGGCCGACCTGGAGGGTGTGGGCGACGTCGGCGAGGTCCAGGTCGTCGTCGCTCTCCAGGCGCCGGGCGAGGTTGGCGGCGGCGTCGGCCAGGGCCTGCGGGGTGCGGGCGGACAGCACGAGCAGGTGGTGCTCGCGGGCGCTTTCCGCGGCGGGCTCGGGCGCGGGCGCTTCCTCCAGGACGATGTGGGCGTTGGTGCCGCCCACGGCGAAGGCGCTGACGCCGGCCCGGCGCGGGGTGGCGCCGCTGGGCCAGGGGCGGGCGGTGGTGGGGACGTAGAAGGGGGTGCGTTCCAGCAGGAGGGCGGGGTTGGGCGCCTCGTAGTTGATGCTGGGCGGGATCTCGGCGTGCTGGAGGGCCAGCACGGCGCGGGCGAATCCGGCGGCTCCGGCGGCGGCGTCCAGGTGGCCGATGTTGGCCTTGGTGGAGCCGATCGCGCAGTAGCCGCGCTCCTGGGTGTTGAACGCCTTGGTGAGGCCGGCGAGTTCGATGGGGTCGCCGAGCGGGGTGCCGGTGCCGTGGGCCTCGACGTAGCCGATGCTCTCGGCGCTGACGCCGGCGACGGCCTGGGCGGTGGCGATGACCTCGGACTGGGCCTGCATGCTGGGCGCGTTGAAGCCGAACTTCGCGGAGCCGTCGTTGTTGAGGGCGCTGCCGAGGATCAGGGCGCGGATGTTGTCGTTGTCGGCGAGGGCGTCGCTGAGGCGGCGCAGGGCCACCACGGCGACGCCGTACCCGGGGACGGTCCCGCTGGAGGAGGCGTCGAAGGGGCGGCAGTGGCCGTCGCGGGCGAAGATGCCGCCGGCGACGACGGGGTAGCCGCCGATCAGCGGGATCGGCAGGGCCACTCCCCCGGCCAGCGCCATGTCGCACTCGTGGCCCAGCAGGGCCTGGCAGGCGAGGTGGACGGCGACCAGGGAGGTGGAGCAGGCGGACTGGACGGTCATCGCCGGGCCGCGCAGGTCGCACAGGTAGGCGGCCCTGGTGGCGAGGAAGTCCTTGTCGTTGTAGGGCCGGGCGGAGAAGGCCGACATCGAGCCGCGGAAGCGGGCGTTGGCCAGCAGGTTGAGCGGGAGGTACTTGTTGGCGAACTGGCCGGCGTAGACGCCGATCGCGCCGTCGAAGCGGGCCGGGTCGTGGCCGGTGTCCTCCAGCGTGTGCCAGACCGTTTCGGCGAAGATCCGCTGCTGCGGGTCGCTGATCTCGGCCTGTTCGCGGGTGTAGCCGAAGAAGTCGGCGTCGAAGTGGTCGGCGTTCTCGATGACGCCGGCGGCGGGGACGTAGTCGGGGTGGGTGATCATCTCCTTGGGCCAGCCGACCTCGGTCAGCTGCTCGCTGGTGAAGTGGGAGATGGATTCGACGCCGTCGCGGGTGTTCTGCCAGAACGCGTCGATGGTGGGGGCGCCGGGCAGTCGTCCGCTGAGCCCGACGACCGCGATCGGTTCCATGGTGTCTTCTGGCTCGGTACTCACCCGAGGCCCCCTTCTGCTCGTTGCCGGGTCGGTGTGGTGGTGGGCACGCTCACGCTCCTGTCCTGCCTGCGCGGCGGGCGGCGGAGTTCCTGGCGCCGCGGCGGGCGGCGGCGCGGGCGGCGGCGCCGGCGGCCGGGTTGTCGTCCGCGTCGGCGCCGGGTGCGCGGTCCATGGCCTGGGCCAGGGCGCGGGCGGACGGGTAGCGGAACATGTCGACCAGGGACAGGGCGCTGTCGCGCTGTTCGAGCAGCCGGGCGCGGGCGACGACGACCAGCAGGGAGTTGCCGCCGAGGGCGAAGAAGCTGTCGTCCAGCCCGACCCGTTCGACGCCCAGGACGTCCCGCCACACCTCGGTGACCAGGCGTTCGGTGTCGTTGGTGGGCGGGGTGTAGGCGGTGGCGTGTTCGGGGCGGCTCTCGCTCAGGTCGGGCAGCGCGTTGCGGTCGACCTTCTTGTTGGGCGTCAGCGGGACGGCGTCGATGGCGTGCACGGCGCCGGGCAGCATGTAGCCGGGCAGCCGGGTGGCGAGGTGGGCGAGCAGTTCGGTGGCGGTGGCGGTGTGCTCGGGGTCGGGGACGTAGTAGGCGAGCAGGCGTCCCTCGGCGCCGGTGCCGCGGATGACGGCGACGGCGGAGCGCACGGCCGGGTGCTGGGCCAGGGCGGCCTCGACCTCGCCGAGTTCGATCCGGTGCCCGTGGAGCTTGACCTGGTCGTCGAGGCGGCCGAGGAACTCGAGGGTGCCCTCGGGGGTCCAGCGGGCCAGGTCGCCGGTGCGGTAGAGGCGCGCGCCCGGTGTGCCGGTGAACGGATCGGGCTGGAAGCGTTCGGCGGTGGTGCGGTTGCGGTCGAGGTAGCCGCGGACGATGCCGTCGCCGCCGAGCAGGAGTTCGCCGGGGACGCCGACGGGGCACAGCCGCAGGTCCTGGTCCGCGATGTAGGCGCGGACGTTGGCCAGCGGGCGTCCGATGGTGGCGGAGCCCTGCGCGGTGGTCGCCCACACGGCGGCCTCGGTGGGCCCGTACATGTTGTGGACGGTGCCCGCGACGGTCTCGGCGAGGGTGTCCGCGAGGTCGGTGGGCAGCGCTTCGCCGCCGACCAACAGGCGCTCCAGGCCGGGCAGTTCGGCCCGGGTGTCCTGGTCGGCGAGCAGCGCCCGGGCCAGCGACGGGGTGCACTGCAGGTGGGTGACCCGGTGGGTGCGCAGCTGTTCGGCGAGGGGTTCCTCGGTCTCGGCCAGCGCGGCGGTCCGGCGTTCCTCGCTGATGTCGCGGACGGTGACGAGGTGGGTCAGGGCGTCGAGCGCGGCCTTGTCCTCGACGCCGAAGTCGATCAGGCAGGCGACTTCGTCCGCGCCGGCGGCCTTCATCCGGTCGATCATGTCGGCGCAGACCTGGGGGGTGCCCAGGAGGCTGGCGGTGGCGAAGAACCGTTCGAAGGCCCGGTCGACGAGTGCGCGCAGCTCCTCGGGCGGCAGGGACGTGAAGTCCTCGGCGCTTCCGGTGGTGGCGCCCAGGGAGGCGATCAGGTCGAAGGAGGTCTCCAGGTAGCGGCTCATCGGCTCGCGCACCAGTTCGCGGACTTCTTCGAGGTCGGCGCCGACGAAGGTGTGGACCATGACCGCGACGTGGCCCTCGCCGGGGTGGCCGTGCTCGCGCCAGGTCCTGCGGTAGAGCGCGATCTTCTCGGCGAGCTCGTCGAGGCTGTGCCCCAGCAGGTGGGTCAGCACGCCGGTGCCGGCCTCGCCGGCCATCCGGAAGGTCTCGGGGTGCTTGGCGCTGGTGAGCCACACCGGCAGCCGGCTCTGCACCGGCTTCGGGTAGATGCCGACCTCGACCTCGGCGCCGACGCCGTTGCGGCGGGTGGTCCGGTTCCCGCCCCACAGGCTGCGGACCTCGGCGAGGCCGTCCATCATCAGCTGCTTGCGGGTGGCGAAGTTGTCGGGTGCGAGGACGAAGTCGTTGGCGTGCCAGCCGGACGCCAGCGAGATGCCGACCCGGCCGGCCGACAGGTTGTCGACGGCCGACCACTCCTCGGCCACCCGCAGCGGGTCGTGCAGCGGCATGACGACACTGCCGGCGCGGACCTGGACGCGTTCGGTGACGGCGGCGACGGCCGCGGCCATCACGGACGGGTTCGGGTAGAGCCCGCCGAACCGGTGGAAGTGGCGTTCGGGGGTCCACACGGCGGTGAACTCGTTGCGGTCGGCGAACTTCGCGCCTTCCAGCAGCAGGCGGTAGCGGTCCTCGGGGCTGGCTTCGCTGTCGCTGCCGAAGTAGAGCAGGCTGAAGTCGATGGGACGGGAGCGGGCCGCCGCGTCGGCGCTCCGGCTGCCGGTGCGCAGCGGCGGTTCGCGGCGCAGCACGATGCGGTGGCCGTGGGTGAGGGCCCACAGCAGTTCGACGACGGAGATGTCGAAGGAGACGCTGGTGACGGCGAGCCAGGTGCTGGGTTCGTCGTCGCCGAAGGCCTCGCTCAGGCCGGCGAACAGGTTGGCGACGTTGCGGTGGGTGACCATGACGCCCTTGGGCTGTCCGGTGGACCCGGAGGTGTAGATCACGTAGGCCAGGTTGTCGGGGGTCACCTCCGTCCCGGCGGCGCCGTCCTGGTGCTCGCCGTCGGTGTGTTCGTCGGCCGGGTGCTCGCCGGGGACCACCACGCGGGCGGCGCCCAGGCGGCCGGCCGAGGCGGCGTTGGCCGGGTCGGCGACGACCAGGCGCACGCCCGCGTCGGCGACCATGAAGGCCAGCCGGCCGGCGGGGTAGTCGGGGTCCAGCGGGAGGTAGGCCGCACCGGCCTTGAGGATGCCCAGCAGGGCCACCATCAGCAGCGAGGTGCGGTGCAGGTGGACGCCCACCGGTTCGTCGGCGGCCACCCCGAGGCGGCGCAGCCGGGCGGCGAACTGCTCGGCGCGGGCGTCGAGTTCGCGGTAGGTCAAGGTGGCGTCGGAGGCGATCAGCGCGGTGGCGTCGGGGGTGGCGGCCACCCGCTGGGCCAGCAGCTCGTGCACCGGCGCCCGGGAGGTGTGCGCCCGGGGGCCGGCGTGCCACTGGGCGAGGGTCTCCAGCTCGGCGGACGGCAGGACGGCCAGTTCGTCCACCGGCCGGTCGGGGTCCTGCGCGGCGGCGGCCACCACCTGGGCGTAGCGGTCGGCGAGGCGCTGGGCGGTGTCGGCCTCGAACAGGTCGGTGCTGTACTCGAGGCGGCCGTTGACGCCGTCGGGGGTGCGGGTGAGGCTCAGGGTGAGGTCGAAGCGGGCGGCGCCGGTGTCGCCCAGCACCGGGCTCACCCGGCAGCCCTGGAGGTTCGGTCCGCCGCCCTCGTCCTCCAGGCGGTAGCTGAACAGCACCTGGAACAGCGGGTTCTGGGCGAGGTCGCGGTCGGGGTGGAGCTCTTCGACCAGCTTCTCGAAGGGCAGGTCCTGGTGGGCGAGGGCGCCCTTGACCTCGTCCCACACCCGCTGGACGAGCTCGCGGAAGGTGGGGCGGGCGGCGAGGTCGCAGCGCAGCACCAGGGTGTTGGTGAAGAAGCCGATCAGCGGGGCCAGTTCGGGGCGCTCGCGTCCCGAGACGGGGGTGCCGACGACGACTTCGTCCTGGCCGACGTGGGCGCGCAGCAGGACCGCGAAGGCGGCGAGCAGCACGCTGTAGAGGGTGGCGCCCTCGCCGCGGCCCAGCTCGTCGAGGCGCCGGACGGCGTCGGCGGGCAGGGCGAAGGTGAGCGCGGCGCCGCGGTAGCTCTGCACCGGCGGACGGGGGTGGTCGGTGGGCAGGTTCTGGGCGGGCATGCCCTCCAGGTGCTGCTTCCAGTACCCCAGCAGGCGGGTGAGCTCGGGGCCGGCCAGGGTCTCCTGCTGCCAGTGCGCGAAGTCGGCGTACTGCATGGGCAGTTCGCCCGGCGGCCGGCCGCCCTCGGTGAGGGCGGCGCGGTAGTGGGTCTCGATCTCCTTGCCGAGGGTGCCCACCGAGGGGGCGTCGCAGGCGAGGTGGTGGACGGTCAGCAGCAGGCGGTGGTGCTCGGGGCCCAGGCGCAGCAGGCGGGCCCGCAGGACGCGTCCGGCGACCAGGTCGAAGGGGGTGCCGGCCTCCTCGTCGGCCAGGGCCGCGGCCCGGGCCGCGATCTGCTGCGGGCTGTCGCCCCGGTCGGTGAGGTCGGTGACCGGGACGGTCACCGGGGCGGGCGCCAGCACCACCTGGTGGGGGGTGCCGGCGACGGAGCGGAACGCGGTGCGCAGGATCTCGTGGCGGCGCGCCGTCCCGGTCAGCGCCTGCTGGAGGGCGTCGGCGTCCAGCGGGCCGGTGATGTCGTAGCCCAGCGGGACGTTGTAGACCGCGCTGCCGGGCTGGAGCTGGTCGAGGAACCACAGGCGCTGCTGGGCGTAGGACAGCGGGGCGCGGTCGTCGTCGCCGGTGTCGGCTTCCAGGTGGGTGTTCACAGCTGTTCCCCGTCTTCCTGCAGGGCGGCGGCGCGGCGGGCGCGCGGGAGGATCGGACCGGCGCCGCCGGCCCCGGTGGCGGCGGCGTCGACGGCTTCGGCGAGGCCGGCGACGGTGGGCCGCTGCAGGAACGCGGAGATCGGGACGGCGGTGGCGAAGGCCTCGTTGACCTGCGCGACGAGGCGGGCCGCGAGCAGGGAGTGGCCGCCGGCGCGGAAGAAGTCGTCGCTGCGTCCCAGCGACTGCCCGCGCAGCAGCTCGGAGGCGATCTGCGCGATGCGCTCCTCGGTCGGGCCCTCCGGGGCCTGCTGCTCCTGGGCACGGGCGGGCGCGGTCGGGACGAGCGCGGCCAGCGCGTCGTGGTCGACCTTGCCGTGCCCGGTCAGCGGCAGCGTCTCCAGCAGCAGCACGCGCTCGGGGACCATGTAGATCGGCAGGCGGTCCTGGAGGAAGGCGGTGAGCTTGTCCTCGGAGGTCTGCTCGCCGTGGCCGTGGGTGCAGACGTAGGCCACCAGGGTGGTGTCGGCGCCGGGGGCGGGGGTGCGGGCCAGCACGGCGGCGTCCTTGACGTCGGGGTGCTCGCGCAGGGTGGCGGCCACCTCGCCGGGCTCGATGCGGAAGCCGCGGATCTTGACCCGCTCGTCCGCGCGGCCCAGGAACTCCAGCTGCCCGTCGGGCAGCCAGCGCACCAGGTCGCCGGTGCGGTAGAGCCGGGCGCCGGGGGTGTCGGAGAACGGGTCGGGCAGGAAGCTCTGCTCGGTCAGGTCGGGGCGGTTGACGTAGCCGCGGGCCACGCCGGCGCCGCCGACGTACAGCTCGCCGCACACGCCGGTGGGCACGGGTCGGCGCTGGGCGTCCAGGACGTGGGCGGTGGTGCCGGCGATCGGGCGGCCGATCGCGGGGCGCTGCGCGTGGGTGTCCGGCACGACGGCGGCGGTGGCGACGACGGTGCTCTCGGTCGGCCCGTAGTGGTTGTACAGGGCGAACGGCAGGCCCTGCGGCGGCGCGGAGGGCAGGACGTCGCCGCCGGTGAGCAGCGAGCGCAGGGCGGTGTCGGCGGGCCAGGACTCGTTCAGGACGGCCGCGGCGATCGGGGTGGGCAGGAACGCGGTGGTGATCTTCTCCTGGGCGAGCCAGTCGACCAGCGGCGCCGGGGCGGCGCGCAGGTCGTCGGGGACGACGGTCAGGGTGGCGCCGGCGGCCAGGGTCGGCCAGATCTCCCAGGTGGAGGCGTCGAAGCCGGGGCTGGCGAACAGCGTGGTGCGATGGGTGGCGTCGAGCCCGTACTGGGCGGTGTGCCAGGCGACCAGGTTGCTCAGGCCGCGGTGTTCGAGGGCGACGCCCTTGGGGCGGCCGGTGGAGCCGGAGGTGTAGATGAGGTAGGCCAGTCGGCCGGGGGCGAGCGCGTCGGCGCGCACCGCCTCCTGGTCCGCGGCGCCGCTCCCGCCGGCGTCGACGATCAGCACGCGCAGGTCCTGCTCGGTCTGCGGCAGCTGCGGGCGGGTGCGGGCGGTGGCGAGCACGGTGCGCGCGGCGGCGTCCTGCAGGATGTAGGCCACCCGCTCGGCGGGGTAGCTCGGGTCGACGGGCAGGTAGCAGCCGCCGGCCATCAGGACGGCGAGCTCGCCGACCACCAGCTCCGCGGAGCGCTCGGCGTACACCGCCACCGGCTCCTCGGCGGCCAGGTTGGCGGCGCGCAGCTCGGCGGCCAGGGCGCCGGCGCGCTGCCACAGCTGCGCGTAGCTGAGCTGTCCGCCGTTCCAGCGCACGGCGGCGGCGTCGGGGTGCTGCTCGACCTGGCGGGCGATCAGCTCGGTGACCGGCGCGGTGGCCGGCGCGGTGGCCGGCGCGCCCTCGGCGGAGCCGCGGGTCCAGCCCTGCAGCTGGTCGGCCTCGGTCTCCGAGAGCAGGCGCAGGCTGCCGACCGTGCTCTCGGGGCGCTCCATGGCGTCGGAGAGCAGGGTCAGGTAGTGCGCGATCATCCGCTCGACGGTCTCCGCGTCGAACAGCTCCGAGGAGTGCTCCCAGATCATCCACAGGTCGTCGTCCTCGGGGCGCGGGGCCCGGCCCATGCGCTGCTCGGCGCGCGGGATCACGATGATGTTGAGGTCGGACTTGGCGGTCTTGTTCGAACGCTCGGTGACCTTGCCGGTCAGCCCGCCGAAGTCGATGTCGGGCACCCCGGAGTCGTGGAAGCTGAACATGACTTGGAACAGCGGGGTGCGCGAGGGGTCGCGGGCCGGGTCGATCGCGTCGATGACGGCGTCCACCGGGGTGTCCGACCAGGCCAGCGTCTCGGCCACGCTCTGGCGCACCTGCGCGAGCAGGTCGCTGAAGGCCTGGTCGCCGGTGACCTTCGTCCGCAGGACCAGCGTGTTGACGAGCATGCCCAGCAGCGGTTCCAGCTCGGGCAGGTTGCGGTTGGCGGCGCCGGTGCCCACCAGCATGTCCTGCTGCCCGGTGTAGCGGTACAGCAGCGCGGCGAAGCCCGCGTACATGGTGGTGAACAGCGAGATGCGGTTCTCGCGGCTGAAGGCGCGCAGGCGCCGGGCCAGGGGGGCGGGGACGAGGATGCGCGGCGCGCGGCCGCGGAAGGTCATCACCGGGGGGCGGGGCCGGTCGGCGGGCAGTTCCAGTGTGTCGGGCGCGCCGGCCAGCCGGGCGGTCCAGTGCTCGACGTGCGCGCGCAGCACGTCGCCGCTCATCCAGTCGCGCTGCCAGACGGCGTAGTCGGCGTACTGGACGGGCAGTTCGGCCAGCGGCGAGGGCTGGTGGGCCTTGAACGCCGGGTAGAGCGCGCGCAGCTCGTTCAGGAACACCGACAGCGACCAGCCGTCGTGGACGAAGTGGTGCTCCACGTGCAGGAAGGTGTTGTTGCCGTCGCCGTGGCGCAGCAGCACCCAGCGGGCAAGCGGGGGCTTGCTCAGGTCGAAGGGCTCGCGCAGCCGCGCGGCCACCGCCTCGTCGGCCTCTTCGGCGGGGACGTCCAGCACCAGCAGCGAGGCCTTGGCCTCGGCCAGCGGGCGCTGGTAGCCCACGCCGCCGATGGAGACGAACGTGGTGCGCAGGACCTCGTGGCGGCGGACGATCTCGTCGAGCGAGGCTTGCAGCGCCTCCACGTCGACCTCGCCCCGCAGGGACACGGTGGCCTGGAAGTTGTAGGCGAGGTTGCCCGGGGACAGCTGCTCGAAGAACCAGACCCGCTCCTGCGGCAGCGACAGCGGGACGGGACGGTTGCGCGCGGCGCGGCGCAGCGGCGGGGGCGTGGGGGCCGGGGCGGTGTCCGCGTCGGCGCCGTCGGCGCGGCTGTCGATGATCCGGCCGAGGGTGGCGATGGTCGGGGCGCCGAACAGCTCCGGCACGGTCACCACCGCGTGCAGCTCGGAGGCGACCTTGGCCACCAGGCCGGCCACCAGCAACGAGTTGCCGCCCAGGGCGAAGAAGTCGTCGTGCACGCCGACCTCGGCGCCGCCCAGCAGCCCGGAGACGATGCGCGCCAGCGCCACCTCGGTCGGGGTGCTCGGCGCGACCACGGCGGCGGCCAGCCCGGAGGCCGAACGGTCGGGCCCGGGCAGCGCGGCCCGGTCGACCTTCCCGTTGGGCGTCAGCGGCAGCGCGGGCAGCGTGACCACGGCGCCCGGCACCATGTAGGCCGGCAGCCGGGAGCCGACGAACTCGACCAGCTCGGCGGTGGGAACGGCGCCGACGACGTAGCCCACCAGGCGGGCGTTGGGCCGGCCCGAGTTCTCGACCGCCACGAAGGCGTCGCGGACCCCGGGGTGCTGCTTGAGGACGGTGGCCACCTCGCCCGGCTCGATGCGGAACCCGCGGATCTTGGCCTGGTCGTCGTAGCGGCCGATGTACTCGAAGACGCCGTCCGCGCGGCGGCGCACCTTGTCACCGGTGCGGTACATGCGCTCGCCGGGCACCAGGATGTCCGGGACGAACGCCGCGGCGGTGGCCGCCGGCTCGTGCAGGTAGCCGCGGGCCACGCACGCGCCCGCCAGGCACAGCTCGCCGGCCTCGCCGTCGGGCACGGGGTCCAGGCCGTCCAGGACGTAGGCGCGCACCCCGTCCACCGGCACGCCGATCGGCGGGGGAACCGGTCCGCCGGGCAGCACCTCGCAGGCCGTCACCTTCACGGTGGCCTCGGTGGGGCCGTACAGGTTCACCACCTGGAAGGGCAGGCCCTCGGGAACGCCGCGCTGCATCGCCGAGCCGCCGGTGTGCAGGGTCCGCAGCACGGTGTGCGCGGGCCAGGACTCCTCCAGCACCGCCTCGGCCAGCGGGGTGGGCAGGAACGTGACGGTGATGCGCTCCTGGGCCAGCCACTCGGTCAGCTCCGGCGGGGAGGTCCGCACCCGCGCGGGCGGCACGACCAGCGTCGCGCCGGCGGTCAGGGTGAACCAGATGTCCTGGACGGACACGTCGAAGCCGGGGCTGGCCAGCAGCGTGCTGCGGTCGTCGGAGCGCGTGCCGTACGTCGCGTGGTGCCAGTGCATCAGGTTCGCCAGGCTCGCGTGGCTGACGGCCACGCCCTTGGGCCGGCCGGTGGAACCGGAGGTGTAGATCACGTAGGCCAGCGAGTCGCCTTCGATCGCGGGCAGCGGCGGGGGCGTGAAGTCGGCCGGGACCTCGCGGTCCAGGTCCACCAGGAGGACGTCCGCGCCCAGCTGCACGTCGGTGACGGCCGGAGCGGCGGTGGTCAGCACCGCCACCGCGCCCGAGGCGTCCAGGAGTTGACGCACCCGCGCGCCCGGGTGGGCCGGGTCCAGCGGCAGGTAGGCGCCGCCCGCGAGCAGCACCGCCACCTCCGCGACCACCAGGTGCGCCGACCGGTCGGCGTACACGGCCACCACGCTGTCGGGGCCCACGCCCCGGTCGGTGAGTTCGGCCGCCAGGGCGTAGGCGTGCGCGGCCAGCGCACGGTAGGTCAGTTCCAGCTCACCGTCCTGTACGGCGATGGTGTCGGGTGCTTCGATCACTCGGGCGTGGAATTCGTTGAGGACCATGTCGCGCGTCATCCTTCACTGCCGGGAAAAGTGCGTGGCTGGAACGGGGATTACTCCGAGATTCGCCGCAGGCTCAGAGGGCGCATGTCCGTCCACACGGTGCCGATATGGGTCAGGCAGTCGTCTTTCGTGCCGGTGACACCGGCGGCGTGCCAGCCGGTGGGCAGGTCCCGGCCGGTGGGCCAGATCGAGTACTGCTCCTCGTCGTTGAACACGACGGTGTAGGACTGGGGAGAATCGTCCACGGGGTTCCTCCGGGTATGCGAACAACGCAACAACGCCAACACCCACCCGCACGCCGAACCGCCGGAACGGACCGACGGACACCGGCCACCGGCACGACGGACGGGCGACGAGCACGACACGGGCACCACATGAAAACAGCAGCCCGCCCGACACCGCCCCGATCCCCCGACAGCCCCCGCGACCAGCAAAGACCGGCCGCGCACGGACCCCCGGGAACCACGGCCGCCGGCGAACCACCGCCCCCACGCGTTCCACCCCGCCAGCATGGATCGGCACCCCACCCGCCGATAGAGTAGGCCGATTACTCCCCCCGCCCGGTTAATTGAGAATTGGCCCGGAACACCACAAACACCCGGCCCCGAAAACAAACCTCCCCTCTCCCGCCACCCCACGCCACACCCGTCACACCAACCCCGCCCGCCACGCCCGCCCCATGCGAACGCCCCCATTGTTTCCATATTCTGGAAAGCCCGGAACGAGCGGGCCGACCCCCGATATCCACGCCCGGGCGAGCGCCCGCCCACCGCGCGCATTCCGCGGCCCCGGGATTCCCGCCGGACCGCCGGAGCGGGTCGGGAACGGCCGGAATTCCCACGCCGCACGTCCGGTGCCGGCAGTCCCGCCGGGAGCGGGACTGCCGCGGCGGATCGCGCTGTCGCGGCGGGCGGCGCCGTGTTCCGGGTCGTGCCACGACCGGGCCGCGGTCCCCGGCGGCGATCAGCGCGGGAGCTTCCCTCCCGGGCCCTCGACGGCTGTCCCCGCCGGGTTCGGCTGCTGGTGGGCCAGGGCGGCGGCGTCCCCCGCGGGTGCGCGGTGCGAGCGGGCGAGTCGCCGCACCAGCCGGTTGACGGGCAGGGTCGCGGCCACGGCGGCCACCAGGAGGATCGTGAAGAGCCGGTCGCTCGCGCGTCGCCGGTCCGCGTCCACCCGACCGTCCCGGCGCAGGTGGACTATCGGCTGACGGAGACCGGCGCGGGTCTGACCCATCTGGTGAAGGCGCTCGCCGACTGGTCGTCGGCCCATCGCGCGGTGATCGCGCAGGCCCGGCACGCCTACGACCTGGAGCACCCGGAGAACGAGCTCCGCCGGCCCGGGAGGGCGTCGACTTCCCACCCTCCCGGGCCGCTCGGTCGGACGTGGATCAGGCGGGGATCCGCCGGAGCGCGCCGCCCGCCGCCGGGACCTGGAGCGGGTCGGAGACGGACTTCGCGGTCATGCTCGGGAACTGCCCGCCGTAGCCGGCGGTGTTGAGCGCGACCACCCGGTAGGTGGACGCGTTCGTCGGCGAGGAGGTCATGTCGACGAAGGTGCGGTCCTGGTGGACGTTGGGCTGGTCCAGCGGCGAGGCGATCGTTCCGACGTCGGTCCAGGTCGTGCCGTCCGTGGAGCGTTGCACGGTGAACGAGGTCTCGGTGATCGAGTTGTCCCGCCACCGGAGTTGGACGCGTGCGCTGCCGCCCTGGCCGACCACGGAGGCGCTCAGCCCGTCGGCCCTGGCCGGGGGCAGGACCAGCGACTCGGGCCGCATCATGTCCATCTCCTCGTGGCTGAGGATGTGGCAGTGGATGACGTACTCCCAGCCGAAGTTGACCAGTTGGTTGGTGATCGGCGCGGTCCCGTTGCCCTGGGGGTCGACGTTGTTGAACATCGAGGTGTCACCGGCCGGCATCGCCGGGTCCAACAGCCGTACCGAGTTGGGCACTTCGAAGGGCGCGGTCGGCACCACCGGGCGCAGCGCGACGATGGTGTCCTCCAGTGGGCTCATCCGTACGGTGTCCTTCCAGCCGAGTTCGTTGGCGTCCGGCCGCAGGATGATGTTGTCCCAGGTGACCCGGTTGAGCACTTGGACGTCGTAGAGGTGGAAGTGCATCGGGTGGGTGTCCACGCCGTTGTGGGTGAACCGCCAGATCTGGGTGCCGTCGGCGGTCGAGCCGATCGGCGTGACCTTGGTGTCCGCTCTCGGCAGCGCGGTGCCGTCGATCAGTTCGGTCTGCGGGTTGATGTACGGGTAGAGGGTGACGTTCTGGGCGCCGGGTGTGGGTGGTTGGGCTTCGACGCCGAGGGTGGCCTGCATGCGGCCGTAGGCGTCGAAACCGGTGGCGTTCATCTCGTCGTGGATGGCCTTGGGTTGCAGCGTCAGCGTGCTCTTCGCGGCCGGGGCCTTGAGGGTGTTGAAGTTGAACGCGGTGGTGTCGTTGACCCGGACCAGTCCGTCGCAGGTGTTGACGGTGGTGTTGGCGGTGTTGCAGTTGCTGCCGTTCGCGAAGCCGGTGCCGTAGGCCGAGTTGTACGCGGCCTGCCCGACGATGATCGGGTTCTGGCCGGATTCGAAGACGCCGGAGCCGTCCGCGTGGTGGCGGAACGCGGCCTGGAGTTTGGCCAGGTTGAACGCGGGGGCGGGCTTGGTGTCGGCGACGGTGACCTGCATGACGGTGCGGGTGTTGGGGCCGTAGCCGGGCAGGATCTCGGGCGCTCCGGCGGGGGCGAGGTCGGGGGCGCCGGTGTAGTAGTCGTAGGAGGCAATCCGGGCGGGGTAGGCGGCGGGCGCGTCGTTGTAGAGGATCAGCGTCCTGCCGGCGAACTTCGAGAAGTCGACCAGCACGTCGGCCCGTTCGGCGGGGGCGAGGGTCAGCGAGTGCTTGTCCACGTTGCCGACGTCGAAGCGGGTCGGGTCGGTGATCCAGGTGGTCGGCTGCTGTCCGTCGATGACGGCGGGGGCGGGCAGGAAGCCGCCCTCGTTGGCGATCTGGATCCAACTCGGCCCGGCGGACGGGTTGTTGGCGTCCACGGGAGTGGGTGACACGTTGGGGTCGGTCTGTGCGGCCTTCAACTCGTCCGGTTTCAGGGCGACTTCGGTGGTGCCGTCGCCCTGCTTCGAATCGGCGGTGTACCACTGGAAGTTGAAGAAGCGGTCGTTGGCGGCGTTGAGCATCCGCAGCCGGTAGGTCTTGGGCTGGACGGTGGTCTTCGGGTAGGCGACGCCGTTGACGATCGGGGTGTCGTTGAACTGCTCCATGCCCATGGAGATGTTGGGGGTCCCGGGGATCTGCTCGGGCTCGCAGTAGGGCGCGGCCCGGTACTGCCAGGTGGTCGGGTCGTCCAGCTTGCAGTGCGGGTCGTGGTAGGGGTTGGGGATCGGCCCGTAGGTGGTGTCGCCGGCCGGTGGCCAGAACCACGGCCCGTACATCCAACGCCCGTACGAGCTCATGCCGGTGGGGTCGCCGGGGTTCTGCGCCGGCATGTAGACGTGGTGGTACCAGAAGCTGCCCTTTCCGCCCCAGCGTTGGGCGTCCCAGGTCGGGTCCTGGCCGTAGGAGACCCGGTCGCCGCCCGCGTCGAACTGGTCCTTGAGCTGGGCGTCGTCGGGCACGAAGGTGCGGTCCTGGACGAGCAGCGGGAGCGTCGACGAGGCGTCGGGGATGGTGCCGCTGCTGATCAGGGCCTTCTCGGTGTCGTCGGTGACGGTGTAGCCGGCGGCCTCGCCCGCGTAGACGTTCAGGCGGGTGATGCCGTAGGAGTGGTCGTGGTAGAACATCAGCCGCGCGCTCTGCTGGTTGGTGTAGTAGAACGTCGAGCAGCCGTCGTCGGCGGCGGCGCACAGCGTCGCTCCGGCGGGGTCGACCATGTCGGGCACGTTCTGCACGCCGACGCCCTGCGGCCAGTCGGTGTGCTCGCCGGCGGGGGTGATCCACTGGTGCGGGGTGCCGTCGCTGATCCACGGGGTGATGCCGCCGTGCAGGTGCAGGGTGGCGCGGTTGTCCGTGTAGCAGCCGGACTTGGCGTCGGTGCAGGACGGGTTGCGGACCTCGTCGGTGACGGTGGAGCTGTTGCCGGGCGCGGGCATCGTCATCGGTCCCATGCCGGCGCCCATGCCGGTGCTGTCGACCGGCAGGAACAGGTCGCCGGCGGCGCCGGTGGGCAGCAGGTTGCGGAACACGACCCGCACCGGCCGGTCCTTGGTGGCGGCGATCAGCGGGCCCATCCACTGCGGGGCGGCGACGCCGGTGTACGGCAGTTGCTGCCGGGTGCCGTCCATCAGTTCGTTGTACAGCGGGACTCGGCGGCCGGGCACCGCGTCGGTGGAGAGCTGGACGTAGCCGCGCACCAGGGTGGGCGGCAGGTCGGAGGAGAACCGGGTGCGGTACTGCACCAGGCCGATGACGTACTGGTCGGCCTGCCTGCCGTCGGTGGTGACGGTCTCGGGCACCGCCTCGGGGATGAACTTCGCGGCCGGATCGGTGCTCGGGTCGGCGACTTGCTGGACGTCCGGGCAGCCGGCGCCGTTCGCGCCCGGGTTGCAGGTGGTCGGCAGCCTGTCCTGGAACTTCTTCAGGCCGGGCGTCAGGTATCCGGCGCCGGGGCTGGTGACGGTGATCGAGCTGATCGCGCCGAGGTTGGTCACGGCGCTCGCCTCGGCGCCCGAACCTCCGTTGCCGGTGGGGTCGTTGACGGCGACGTCCGGGGTGGAGGCGTAGCCGGAGCCGGGGGTGTCGACGGTGAGCGCCAGCAGCTTCAGGCCGCTGGCGGCGGCGGCCGGGGTGGCGCCGGGGACCGGGTCGGCCAGGGTGCCGTTGCGGACGGTGACGCCGGGCGCGGCGGTGTAGCCGCTGCCGGGGTCGTCGACGATCACCTTGGCGATGCCGCCGCTCGGTGTCAGGTCGGCGGGGTCGACGTGGCCCTTGGCGACGGTGCCGTCCGACTGGGCGGGCAGGTCGAAGTCGACGGTCGGCATGGTGTAGCCGGCTCCGGCGTCGGTGACGGTCACGTTCGCCACCCCGCCGGAGGCGGTGGCCGCGGCGCCGCTCCCGCCGCCGCCGGTGACGGAGACCGCGAAGCCGCCGTAGCCGCTGCCGCCCGCGCGGACGGTGTACTCGACGACGCTGCGGGTCTGCTGGATGGCGGCGGTGGCGGTGGCGGCCGTGGTGCCGCCCTCGACGGTGACGGTGGTCGCGCCCTCGGCGTAGCCGTGGCCGGGCGTGGTCACCTCGATGCTCGCGATGCCGCCGGTGCGCGGGTCGACGGTGGCGGTGGCCTCCGCGCCGCTGCCGCCGCCGGCCGGCGCGACCTGCGCGCCGAAGGAGTACGTCCGGTCCTGCGTGGCGTAGCGCTCCCAGCCGGGGGCGCCGACGGTGAGGGTGGCGTCCTTGGCGGGGGCGGCTCCGGTCGGCGGGCTGGTGCTGTCGTCCGCGCCGGCCGGGTACACCAGGGTGTCGGTCGGGTGCTCCACGCCGGTGTCGACGGGGACGCCCTCGCCGTAGAAGGCGATCAGGTCGCCGGCCTGGACGGGTGTGTCCGGCATGTCGTAGGAGGTGACCTCGCCGCCGGCGCTGCCCGGCGCGGGCACCGTGCGCAGCCCGCTGTCGGCGATGACCGTGTACTGGTCGGCGGTGCCGGTCGGGTGCAGCACGTAGCCGTGGAACAGGCCGCCGGCGGAGCCGGTGGGGCTGCCGCCGGGGGTGGTCTGGTTCCAGGTCCGGAAGCCCTTGAGGGTGCCCTCGGGCAGCGGGGTGCCGGCCAACAGGACGAACACCGGGGCGAGTTGGCCGGGCGGGGTGGCGTAGTCGGTGGCGTAGGCCCGGGCGGCCAGTGGGTTGCCCACGGCCACGGTGCTGGTGCTGCTGTGGATGGCGACCTTGGCCCGGGACGTCGTGAGCGGGCTGTTCGCCCAGTTCGGCCAGGGGCCGAAGTAGTGCGGGACCCTGGCCTGGTCGGTCGGCCCGGCCGGGGTGGCGGCCGCCTGCTGGGGCTGCGTCGGCGGCAGTCCGAGCAGGGCCGCCGCCACCATGGCCCAGACTCCGGCCGTCGCGACGAGGTGCCGTCGGCCCCTCCTGGTGTGGCGCGTGAACACGCCGTCCCTCCTCCCTCTCGGCACCCGGCCGCGTCGCGCGGGTCCGTCCCTTCCGGTGCGGCGGGAGCGGCGGTCGTCACGGGGGGTGTGGACGGCCGTGCCGCCGGCCGGTCACGAGCTGCGGCGGTTGCGGGCCCCAGTGTGCGGACGGCCGCCGGGCGGGCCCGGGAAGATGACAGTCTTGTCATGAGGCCGTCATGACGCCCCATCAGCTCCGCAGACCGCACACAAAGTGCGATAATCGTGCGCAACTTGAGGTGGCGGCTCCGGGCCTTGAGGCGGCGGCTCCGGGCGGAGTCCGGGACGCGGGAAGGCAGCACCGAGCATGGCGCGACTGCTGGTCGTCGAGGACGAGGCACGCCTGCGGGCCTACCTGACCCGCACGCTGAGCACCGACGGCCACCTCGTCGACGGCGCCGGCACCGGCCCCGAAGCCGTCCGGCGCCTGCGCGAGGACGCCTACGACCTGATCGTGCTCGACCTGATGCTGCCCGGCTTCGACGGCTTCGAAGTGATGCGCCAGGCCTTCGAACTCCGCCCCGAACAGCGCATCCTGGTCCTCTCCGCCGTGGTGGACGTCGCCACCCGGGTGCGCTGCCTGCGCACCGGCGCCGTGGACTTCCTCGGCAAGCCGTTCGCCACCGCCGAGTTGATCGAACGGGTCCGCTCCCGGCTGCGCACCGCCCCCGTCGGCGCGCCCCAGCGCTGGCTGCGGGTCGGGAACGTCGCCCTCGACCTCGAACGGCAGGCGCTCGGCATCGACGGGCAGCAGATCCCGCTCTCCCACCGGGAGTTCATGCTGCTCGGCCACCTGATGCGACAGGCCGGACAGGTCTGCAGCCGGCACGAACTGCTGGCCGGCGTCTGGGGCTACAGCGACGACCTGGCCAGCAACGTCGTCGACGTGACGGTCCGCCGGATCCGCGGCAAGGCGCCGCGGCCGATCATCGAGACGGTGCGCAACGTCGGGTACGCGTTCAGTGCCTGCTGACCGCCGTGGACGCGACCGCGCGCTCTTCGCGGGCTGGGTGCTGTTCGTGGCCTGCACCCAGCTGGTGCTGCTCGTCGAACCCCGCCTGGAGACGGTGGCGTTCCACCTGGTGTGGATCAGCATGTCCATCGTCTACGGCTTCCAGTCCTGGTCCGCCCGCCGGACGGCCGCGGTGCTCACCACCGTCACCCTGGTCACCGGCGGCACCATGGCCGCCTACGCCTGGCACGGCCACCTCGGCTGGGACGAACTCGCCGAAGTCCCGCTGATGGCCCTGGTGTTCCTCGCCATGGCCTGGCACGTGCGCCGCCGCGCCGCCGCCCTCGCCGAACTCCGCGCCGCCGCCGAACGCGAACGCCGCGCCCAGCAGGACAAGGAGCTGTTCGTCCGCACCTGCTCGCACGAGATGCGCACCCCCCTCACCGTCGCCCGCTGCTACGCCGAACTCGTCCAGGGCGAACTGCCCGCCGGGGCCGGGCGGGAGGACCTCGACGTGGTCCTCGACGAACTCGACCGGCTCGCCCGGCTGTCCGGCCGGCTGCTGGTCCTCGCCGACGCCTACCACCCCGCCGAACCCGAGCACGGCCCCGTCGACCTCGACGCGCTGGTGCACCGCACCGTCCAGCGCTGGCGGCCCGCGACCGACCGCCACTGGCACCTGGACGCGCCCGCCGTCCGCATCGAGGGCGACGAATCCCGCCTGGAGGCCGCCCTCGACGCCCTGGTGGAGAACGCCGTCAAGTACACCGCCCCCGGCGACGCCATCACGCTGCGCTGCCGCACCGCCCGGCACGGCGCCGAACTCGACGTCGAGGACACCGGCATCGGCTTCGCCCACGCCCCCGCCACCGGCCTGGCCGGCACCGGCCTGGGGCTGGCCATCGTCCGCGCGGTCCTCGACGCCCACGCCGGCGAGCTCACCATCTCCCCCGCCCCGCACGGCGGTTCCCTGCTCCGCATGCGCCTGCCCGCGCCGCGCCCCGCCTGACCGGCCGCCGGACGGTGCGGGCGGCTCCGTCGGTGGCGGGGCGCGGGTGCGGACGGGTCGGGTCGGGCGGGTCAGTTCAGCGGGCGGCACAGCAGCGCGTCCGGCACGCCGCCGTGGTTCCACTTCCAGGTGTAGGCGACGCCCGCCAGGTACTCGTTGTCGGCGCACTGGCCCTTGTAGAAGCCGGGCGCCCAGTCGCTGCCGGTCGAACCGCCGCCGGCGGGCCGGTTGTCCCCGCTGTCGAACCACACGTTGCGCCCGGTCAGGGGCAGCGCGGTGGCGGCGGGCGCGCACAGCAGGGCGGACATCGCATTGCGGTTGACGCTGTAGCCGACGGCGAAGGTGTTGTCCGGGCACTGGAGCTTGTTGTAGCCGCTCGCCCAGTCCCCGTGGGTGACGTAGCGCTCGTCGGTGACGGTGGTCCAGGCGCCGGTGCCCTTGGCGGGCCGGCCGGCGTCGGTGCACAGGCCGCGGCTGTCGCTGCGGCCGAGGCCGGCCAGGCGCTGGGTGTCGGGGCAGGTGCCCTTGCGGTTGCCGGAGGACCAGTCGGGCCGGGCCAGCATGGTGGCGGACAGGTTGGCGTCGTAGTGGTCGAGGTTGAGCATGTTCCAGCGCGGGCCGTCGGCGACCGGTCCGCTGCGGGCGGGGGCGTCGATCAGCTTGTTCCAGTCGGCGGCGCGCCAGTCGCCGGTGTCCATGACGCCGAGCCGGGTGCCGTCCGCCGTGTAGTTGACCATCGCCCAGTTGTCCTGCGGCGTGCCGGTGGAGTCGCTCCAGCCGACCAGCGGCCAGATCGCGAAGTCGGTGTCGTTGCGCACCAGGATGTCGGTGAAGGTGTCGAACCAGGTGCGTTCGCGGGCGTCGGCGGGGCCGCGGCCGGCGGCGCCGAACTCGCTGATCCACACCGGTGCGGTGAAGTGCTGGCCGGTGCGGGTGACGAACAGCGCTTCCTCGTCGACGGCCTGGGCGAGCTGGTCGGGGGTGAGTTCCTCGTAGCGCGGGTCGTGGGTCTCGCCGGTGCCGGTGGCGCCGGTGTGCCTGGGGCCGGTGTAGCCGTAGAAGTGTGCGGAGTAGACGAGTTTGTCGGAGCGGATCAGGGTGTTGGACAGGGTGGCGACGGGGGTGAGCATCGGGCGCCAGTGCGAGGTCAGGTCGGTCGGGATGCCCTGCCAGTTGATGCCTTCCATGACGATCAGCAGGTCGGGGTCGGCCTGCAGGATCCGGTTGCCGGCGTCCTCCAGCGCCTGGTTGAGGTCGTGGTCGTCGCCCCAGCCCCAGTTGGCGTCGTTCCAGGTGTCGCGGCGGACCTCGTTGCGCAGGTCGGCGCCGACCACCCGCTTGTTGTCCTGGTACCGCTTGGCCAGGAACACCCAGTCGTCGATCCACTGCTGGGTGGACTGTCCGCTGTTCCAGCGTTCGTTGCCGTCCAGGCCGCAGCAGAACCGGTAGCTGGTGGTGTGGTTGTTGAGGATCACCGCGAAGCCGTCGGCGGTCAGCGCCGCGACGACGGCGTCCATCACCTGTAGCGGGGTCTTCCCCCGGAGCTGCGGGTTGGCCGCGACGGCCGCGTCCGGGACGGCGGCGGTGTCGTGGACGAGCGCGTTGGCGAACGGCAGGCGGACGCTGTTCAGGCCCATGGTGTGGAAGTCGGCCAGGATCCGGGCGATCGGGGTCCGGTCCAGGCCCAGCGGAATGTTGTTCGACAGCTGCCGGGCCTGGTGGTTCGCCGGGTCGCGGACGTCGCCGCTGCCCTGCCAAGTGCCTTGGGCCCCGGCCCAGTTGCCGGACTTGAGCTTGAACCGGTCGCCGTTCGCGTCGACGACGTACCGGCCCCGGGTGGACAGCGGGCCGGCCCAGGAGGCGGCGAGCTGCGGGCCGGTGAGGACGGGCGCCGCGGTCGGGCCGGCCGCAGTGGGAACGGTCGCGGCGGCCGCGGTGGGGGCGAGGGTGCCGAGCAGCAGGGCGCACGCCGCCACGAGGGCGGCGGACGCACACCGGAGCACGGTGGTGCGAGGTTTCACGGAACGCTCCTGACGAGGGGGGAGAGGTGCGTCTGTCCATAGGCGGTGCGTGGTGCGGGTGGTGACACCGAGTCAGTCCCTGAGGCGGCTGGAGGCGGTGTCCCCGACCATGTACCGCCGGGCGAGCAGAAACATGACAACCGTCGGTGTGACGGTGACCACAGCGCCGCCGGACAGCGGTACGACCTGACACGCGGCGCCGTTGCGCGTCCCGCCCGACCGGTGGCCGCCGCACGGTGTGGCGACCCGCCGGGTGGCCCTCTCCCACGGGAAGCTTGGGGGTCGTGCGCGCAGCGGTGTGCGGGCGGGTGGGAGGGAGAGCGGGGTGCGGACCGACCGCAGTGAGGACGGCGCGGGCTACGGGGTCGGCAGGGTGGGGCGGGCGGTGTCCTTGGGGGCCGCCGCCCTGATGTACTGCGTGATGGTCGGCCTCCAGTTCGCGCCGGACGGCTGGCAGACGCCGTCGGTGGTGGTCGCGGTGCCGGCCCTGGTGTCGATGGCCTTCCCGCCGCCGATGATCGTGGCCTCGGCGGTTCTCGCGATCGGCACCCGCTGGGCCTTCGTGCCGGGCGAACCGGGCCGGGTCGGCGCCGCGATCGGCACCACGGCGGTGATCGCCGTCATCGCCGCGCTGGGCGTCTATCTGGCGCACCGCCGCGAGCAGGCGGCCGCGCACCTGGTGGAGATCAATTCGGTCGCCGAGGCCGCGCAGCGGGCGATCCTGCGGCCGCCGCCGCCCGTGGTCGGCCCGTTCCGCATCGCCGCCGCGTACCGGGCCGCCGCGCAGTACGCCCGGGTCGGCGGCGACCTGTACGCGGTGACCGACACCGCGTTCGGCGTCCGCGCCCTGATCGGCGACGTCCGCGGCAAGGGCCTGGACGCCGTCGCCACCGCCGCCGTGATCCTCGGCTCGTTCCGCGAGGCCGCCCAGGACCACGCCCGGCTGACCGACCTCGCGGACCGGATGGACACCAGCCTGCGCCGCCACCTGACCGACTCGGAGGCGTTCGGAACGGCCTTCCTGGTCGAGATCGCCGCCGACGGAACCGCCCACGGCCTGTCCTGCGGGCACCCGCCGCCGCTGATCCTGCGCGGCGCCCGCGTCGCCGAACTCCCGGTCTCGCCGCGACCGCCGCTCGGCCTGGGCGGCCCGGGCGGACTCGGCGACGTGGACGACCTGCCGCTCGCCCCGGCCGTCCGCCTGTACCCGGGCGACACGCTGCTGCTGTACACCGACGGGCTCACCGAGGCCCGCGCCGCCGACGGCGCCTTCTACCCGCTGCTGCCCCGCCTGACCGCCCACCTGGAGTCGCACCCCGACGGCCCCGACCCCGCCGCCCTGCTGGAGTGGCTCCACCGCGACTCCCGGGCCTTCGCCACCGGCGGCGCCGACGACGACGCGGCCCTGCTCGCGCTGGCCTGGCCGCCCGGCGCCGCACATCCCAGAAACCTGGGATACCCCGGGTGCGCACCGCTCTGACAGGCTGGTCTGTCATGGACGCACACAGCGATGGTGCGTCGTGCGCATGAGGAGGTTTCGTGGTCGCCGGGCTGAATGGCCGCTCCGTCACCGTCCCCGCCACCCTGCACCCGGGGTTGCGGTTCCGCCTTCTGGGGCAGCTCGTCGCCGAGAGCGACGGCGGCCCGGTGCCCCTCGGGTCGCTCAAGCAGCGGGCCGTCCTGGCCGCGCTGCTCGGCCACCCCAACACCCTGCTCTCCACCGACCTGCTGACGGAGGCGGTCTGGGAGGACGAGCCGCCCCGCTCGGCCCGCAAGAACCTTCAGGTGTACGTCTCCGGGTTGCGCGGTGCGCTCGGCGCGGAGCGGCTGGCGCACCGACCCGGCGGCTACGAACTGCGGGTCTCGGACGGGGAGTTGGACACCCTGCGGTTCGACGCCCTGGTGCGCGAGGGCCGCGAGGCGGCCGCCGGGGACGCGGACGGGAAGGCCGCCCGGCTGCTCGGCGAGGCGTTGCGACTGTGGGACGGCCCGCCGCTGCCGGACCTGCGGCACTCCTCCGCGCTGCGGGCCGTCGCCGAGCGGCTCACCTGCCGCTACCTGGGGGCCGTCGAGGACTGGGCGGAGGTGGAGTTGCGGCTCGGCCACGCCGGCCAGGTCGCCAACACCCTCGCCGACCTGGCGGACCGTCACCCGCTGCGCGAACGCCTCCAGGCCGTCCACCTGCTGGCCCTGCACCGGGCCGGGCGGCGCGCCGAGGCGCTGGCCGCGTTCGGGCAGCTGCGCCGGCAGCTCTCCCGGGAGCTGGGCCTGTCGCCCGGTCCGGAGCTGGAGGCGTGTCACCGCGAACTGCTGGCCGACCGTCCGACGCCGCCCCCGCGGGTCGCCGCGCGCCACGGGCGCAGCGTGCTGCCGCCGGACACCACGGCGTTCACCGGGCGGGAGACGGAGTCGGCGGAGCTGGTCCGCGCGGTGCGCGGCGCCGGGCGGCCGGTGGTGCTGACCGGGCCGGTCGGTGTCGGGAAGACCGCGCTGGCGATCCGCGCCGCCCACGCGCTGCGCGACGACTTCCCCGACGGCCGTCTGTTCGTCCGCCTGCGGGACGCCGCCGGCCACGCCCGCGACCCGCAGGCCGTCGCCGCCGACCTGGCCCGGCTGCTGGCCGGCGACCCCGCCGGCGCCGATCCGGTCCACACACCGGCCCGTTGGCGCGAGTGGCTGGCCGAACACCGGGTCCTGGTCGTCCTGGACGGCGTCGCCGACGAACGCACCGCGCACGCCCTGCTCCCGCCGGGCGGCCCCGCGACCGTCCTGGTCACCGGCCGCACCCCGCTGCCCGGCCTCGGCGCCGCCCACCGCATCGACCTCGCCCCGTTCACCGTCCCGGAGGCGCTCGCCCTGCTGTCGCTGCTGGTCGGCGCGCACCGGGTGGACGCCGCCCCGGCCGCCGCCGAGCGCATCGTCACCGGGTGCGGCCTGCTGCCCTCGGCGGTCCGGCTGGCCGGCTACAAGCTGGCCGCGCTCCGCCACCTGCCACTGGACGAGTTCGCCGACCGCCTCGCCGACCCGCACCGCGCCCTCGACGAGCTCGCCGTCGGCGAGACCCGCCTGCGCGACCGCCTCGACACCCAGTGGCGCGCCCTCGCCCCCGACCAGCGCACCACCCTCGCCCGGCTCTCCCGCCACCCCTGGGCCGCCACCTTCGACCTCGCCCACGCCCGCCGCGCCCTCACCCTGGACGCCGCCCCCGCCCTGGACGCGCTCGAACGCCTCATCATGGCGGGCGTCCTGCTCTGCCCCGCCGAGGAGACCTCCGCCCACACCGCCCGCTACGCCCTCCCCCGCCTCACCCACCTGCACGCCCGCCTCCAGCCCGCCGCGGCCTGACGGGCTGTCGGCACGGCCGTTCGCGCTATGCGGCGTCGTCGTCGCCGGCGTTCAGTCGCCCGGCAATGTCCGGAATCATCGAATTCACCGGCGTCGATATCAGGCTCAGCGGATCAACGAAATTCGGATAGGCCCCGGCCGGGGATTCGACTTCCACGAACACCCTTCGCTCCGTGCAGGTGAACCGGTATCCGCCGTGGCCGTCCTTCTCCATGTACCAGGTCACGTTGTCGACGCTCGGCGATTCCGCACGCTGGTTCTCCGCGTCGTCGAGGCTCTCCGGCCGCGGCACTCCGCACCGCAGTACCGTGCGGGGAGAACTCCCCCAAGTGGCCACATTGGGGGACGGATCGGGGTCGGTCCGGGCATGGCCGAACAACTCCGTCGGCAGGGACTTCATGAGAGTCTCGCAGTACTTCGCGGCCTCGCCCCTCGGGCCGGGATCGCCCACCGGAGGCTGCCAGGTGGCGCTTGCGTTCACCGCGAGGACAACGACGCCGACGGCGAGAACGGACGGCAGGGCCAGCAATCGGACGGATTCCGGAAACCTGTCGAAGAAGCGACGAGAACGCTCTAAACGCATACGCATTGCTCGATGCTACTGACCCTTACAGACGAACCGCGCCCGGGTGTTCGGGCGCCTGTACCGCCCTTTAGGCGTTCCTGTACCGGCCCGCAACCGCCGCGGCCCACAGTGCTGTTGGCAGCCACGCGGAGGGGAGGGACGGACATGGAACTGTCGGAGATCCTCGGCCTGCGCCCCGAGCCCGCCGCCGGGCTGCTGCTCGCACTGACCCGCCGTTGCCCGCTGGCCTGCGCGCACTGCTCGACCGCCTCGTCGATGGACTCCCCCGACCATCCGGACCGCGCGCTCCGGTCCCAACTGCTGCGCTTCGTCCGGTCGTTCACGCCGGAGCAGCGACCGGACGTGGTGCTGCTGACCGGCGGCGAACCGCTGCTGCTGCCCGACCTGGCACACGCGCTGACCCGGGCCGCACAGGGCGCCGGGTCCCAAGTCGCCGTGCTGAGCGGGCTGTTCTTCGCGCGCGACGGCGGTCGGATCCCGCCGCCGATCCTGCGGACGATCACCGCGCTCGACCACTTCTCGGCCAGCCTGGACGCCCCGCACGAACGCGAGGTGCCGCGCGCGGCCGTATTCCGGGTGCTGGCACGGGTGTTGGACGCGGGCGTGCCCGTCAGTCTGCACCTGACCGGCGCCGGGCCGGACGATCCGTACCTGGCGGACGCGACGGCGGCGGTGCTCCGCGCGTTCGGCGAGCGGGTGCCGATGCTGGTCAACGAGGTGCGCGCGGTGGGGCGTTCCACCACCGGCCGGACGGCGACCGGGCCGGGCGGGCCGTGCGCCATGGCGGCGTGGCCGACCGTCGCGCCCGACGGGACGGTGCTGGCCTGCTGCAGCCAGCGGACCGTGGACCGGCGGCCCGTCCCGCCGCACCTGCGGCTCGGCCACATCGCCGAGGACGACTGGCCGACCGTCCGCCGCCGCACCCTGGACTCGCCGCGCCTGCGCCTGATCCGCGTCCTCGGCCCGGACCACCTGCGTGCCCGCGCCGGCGGCGGCCCCGCCGAGGGCGGCTACTGCGCCGGCTGCCGCGCCCTGCCCGAACAGCCCGGCCCGGACGACGCCGCCGCGGCGGGCGCGGCCGGCCGCCTGCTGGACCAGCTGTCCGCCGCCCGCCTCCGCGCCCAGGGCCCGATCGCCCTGCTGCGCCGCCACGGCTGCGCCCCGTACGCCCACCTCGCGCAACCCGGAGCCCCGGCATGAGCGCCACCGCACGGCGGGTGGCCGCGTGAGCACCCCGCCCTCCGGCACACCGGGCGCCGGGCCGCCGTCCCCGACTCACAGCTACCGCACGGCCGGTGACCTCATGAGCATCCCGTTCTCCCGCGCGCTGAACGCCCGGCTCGCCCTCGTCGCGCCCGCGTTGCACCGGGCCAGTGCGCGGCTGTGGCGGCCGGACGGCGACCTCACGGGGCGCTACCGGCGCTACCTGTGGGCGATGCACGCGGTGACGACCGCGTCCGTGCCGCTGCTGGAGCGGGCGGCGAGCGCCTGTTCGCGGTGGGACGACGGCTGGGCGCCGTCGTTGGCGGCGTACTTCGCGGGGCACGCGGAGGAGGAACGGGGCCACGACGCCTGGCTGTTGGCGGATCTGGTCGCGGCGGGCGAGCCGACCGGGGAGCCGAGGCCGCTGCCGCCGCCGCTGGTGGTGGAGCTGGCGGGGGCGCAGTACTACCGGATCGAGCACCGCCATCCGGCGACGCTGCTCGGCTACTTGGCCGTCCTGGAGGGCCATGCCCCGTCCCCGGTGCTGGCGGGGGTGCTGGCGGCCCGCACCGGCCTGCCGGAGGCCGCGTTCCGCACCCTGCGCGAGCATGCCGACCTGGACGCCGACCACGTCGCGGAGGTCGAACGGCAGCTCGACCGGCTGCCGTTGACGGCGGATCAGCGGACCGAGGTCGCCGTCAGCGCCCTGCACACCGCGGGCATCCTCGCCCGGCTCTTCGACCAGCTCGCCGCGGACCCCGGAGGACACCGATGACCGACCGCACCGAAGCACCCGGAACCGCCGGCCCCGACCGGGCGCTGGCCGCGCTGGCCGCCGCCGGGTTCGACCTGAGCGGCCTGACGGAGGAGCAGCACGCCGTGCTGCGTGCGCTCACCGACCAGGAGCTGGCGCTGCTGGCCGACCTGAAGGGCCGGCTGGAGGAGGCCGGGCCGGAGGTCCAGGGGCATGCGGAGGTGGCGGGCGGTGCTCTCTTCTGACGCGTTCGGACCGGGCCCGGCCGGCGACCGCTGCCCGGGCTGCCACCGTCCGCTGCCCGCCGACGCCCGGTTCTGCGCGGCGTGCGGCACGGCGCGCGCGGACCTCCGCCGGCCGACGACCGCCGGCCGCAAGATCGTCACGGTGCTCTTCTGCGACCTGGTCGGCTCCACCGCCCTGTCGGGGACGCTCGACCCGGAGGCCCTGCGCGGGGTGACGCTGCGGTACTTCGACGCGATGCGGGCGGCGATCGAGGAGCACGGCGGGACGGTCGAGAAGTTCGTCGGGGACGCGGTGATGGCGGTCTTCGGGGTGCCGTCGGTCCGCGAGGACGACGCCCGGCGGGCGGTGGCGGCGGCGCTCGGCATGCGGGCGGCGCTGCGGGCGCTGAACGCGGAGCTGGACGCCGAGCTGGGGCTGCGCCTCCAGGTGCGGATCGGCGTCAACACGGGCCGGGTGGTGACGGGTTCGGACGCGTCGGCGCGGCAGGCGCTGGTCTCCGGCGAGGTGGTGAACATCGCGGCGCGGCTGGAGCAGCACGCGGGCCCGGGCGAGGTGCTGCTCGGCCCGGACACGGTGCGGGCGGCGGGCGCGGGCGTGCGGAGCGTCGAGGTCGGGCCGCTGCGGCTGAAGGGCGTGGCGCGGGAGGTGCTCGCGCACCGGCTGCTCGGCCTGGACCGCGGCGACCCCGGGGACACTCGACCCGATCCGCCGTTCGTCGGCCGACGCCCCGAACTCGCGCTGCTGGAAACCGAGTTGGGGAAGGCCGCGGAGCGCCGAGAGGGCCGGCTGCTGGTGCTGGGCGGCGAGCCGGGGCAGGGCAAGACCCGGCTGCTGCGGCACTGGCTGGAGCGGGCCGGCGGGGTGCGGTTCGGTGCGGGCCGCTGCCGTCCGCCGGGCGAGCAGGCGGGTCTCCAGCCACTGGCCGACGCCGTCGCGTCGCTGCTGGAGAGGTCGCCGGGGCACCCGCACCCGCCCGGCCTGGACGTGTTGGCGCGGGGCCTGCTGGCCGACGGCACGCCGACGCCGTCGCCGGAGGACACCTGCGCGGCGCTGGCCGAGGTGCTGGGCGCGCTGGCCGGGCCCGCGCCGGTGGTGCTGGTGATCGACGACGCGCACCGGGCGGCCGCGCTGCTGCTGGAGCTGCTGGAGCGGGTGGTGGCCGCCCTGGCCGGCGCGCCGGTGCTGGTCGTCGTGGCGGGCCGGCCCGAGCTGCTGGACGTCCGGCCGGCGGGCGCGCACCGGGTGTCGACGCTCGGCGGGCTGCCCGACCGGGACGCGGAGGAGCTGGCGCGGGCACTCGCCGGGGAGGTGCCCGCGCACCTGCTGGAGCGGGCGGGCGGCAACCCGCTGCACCTGGAGCAGCTGCTCGCGGCCCCCGCGGACGCGGCGGGCGACGGGGTGCCGCTGTCGTTGCAGACCCTGATCGGGGCCCGGCTGGACGCGCTGGATCCGGCGGAGCGGCGGGCGGTGGACCTGGCGTGCGTGCTGGGCCGGGAGTTCGCCGCCGAGGAGTTGGCCGCGCTGGCCGACGACGGAGCGGACCTGTCGGCGGCGCTGCGGCGGCTGGGTCGGCACCGGCTGGTGGTGGCGGACGGGGCGGCGTTCCGGTTCGCCAGCGGCGTGGTGCAGGAGGTCGCGTACGAGTGCCTGTCGAAGCAGGGCCGGGCCGAGCGGCACGAGCGGGCGGCCGCGCTGCGTTCGGTGCGCGCGGGCGGCCCGGCGGCCGTCGGCGGACACCTGGAGCGCGCGCACCGCTTCCGGGCCGAACTGGGCCGGCCGGGCGAGCACACCGAGGAACTGCGCCGGGCGGCGGCCGCGGCGCTGGCGGAGGCGGGCGCGCGGGCGGCGGCCCGCACCGACCCGGGCTGGGCGGTGGACCTGCTGACCAGGGCCACCGGGCTGCTGCGCCCGGGCGAGGAGGGCCGGCTGCCGGCCGCCCGGCGGCTCGGCGAGGCGCTGCTGGCGCTGGGCCGGATCGAGCCGGGCCGGGCGCTGCTCGCCGAGGTCGCGGCGGGCGCGGACGACCCGGTGGAGGCGGCGCACGCCCGGCTCAGCCTGGCCGCGGTCGGCCAGCAGCAGGCGCCCGCGCCGGTGGCCCGGCAGACCCTGCCGGTGTTCGAGCGGGCGGGCGACCAGCTGGGCCAGGCGCGGGCCTGTCTGCGGCTCGCGCAGCAGGAGCAGGTCGACGGCCGGCACGCGGCGGCGACCCGGCTGCTGGCCCGGGCGCTGCGGCACGCCGAGCGGTCCGACGGCGAGCAGGAGCGGGCGTCGGCGCTGGGCGCGATCGGCGTGTCGCTGTGGCGCGGTCCGCTGCCGGCGGCCGCGGCGGTGGCGCGCTGCCGGGGGCTGCTGGCCGCGCAGGGCCCGGGGCGGCGGGCAGTGCCGGTGACGTTGAACTGTCCGCTGGCGGTGCTGCTGGCGCTCGGCGACGACGGGGTCGGGGCGGCGGCCTGCCTGGCGGAGGCCGGGCGCCATGCGGAGCGCCTGGGCTACGCGGAGGCGGCGGCGTTCCTGCCGCTGTTCGGCGCGACGGTGGCGGCGCTGGCCGGCCGGTCCCGGGAGGCGCTCGACCTGCTGGCCCAAGCGTCCACCGCCGCCAAGGAGTTGGGCGGCGGCGCACTGCTGAGCAGCGCACTGCTGGACACCGCGCGGCTGCGGCTGGACCTGGGCGAGCGGGCGCCGGCCCGGGCCGCGCTGGCGGCGCTGGAGGAGGAGCGGGCCCGGACCGGCGGACGGCTGTCGTTCGCGGCGTTGGCCGAACGCGACGGCCTGCGGGCCCGGCTGGCGGCCGCCCGCGGCGACCGGGACGGTGCCCTGGAACTGGCCCGCGGCGCGGTCGCGGAGGCCGCCCGGACGGACTCGCCGATCCTCCAGGGTCTGGCCGCCGCCGACCTGTCCCGCACCGCCGCGCTGCTCGGGCTGGACCGGGAACGTGCGCTGGCCGCCGACGCCGCCCGCAGCCGATTCGCGGCCAAGGGGCACCGTCCGGGCGTGCGGCTCGCCGACTCCCTGGCCGGCCGCCACCATTCCCCCAGAGAGGCGATCTCCTGATGACGACCGTGCCCGACGCCGCGCCCGACGCCGCGCCCCCGCGCGGTCTGACCTGGCGCCTGACCGACCGGACCGTCGAGGACGTCCGGCTGGAGGCCGATGCGCTGCCGGAGCGTCCGGCGCCGGGCGCGCTGGTCGGCGGCTCGGGCCGGGGGGTGCGGGTCTGCGTGGTGGACTCCGGAGTCGACGGCACCCATCCGCTGGTCGGCGCGGTGGCGGGCGCGCACGTGGTGCGCAAGGACGAGGACGGGACGATCCGGGTCGATCCGCTGAAGGCCGACGACCGGGGCGACCTGTGCGGCCACGGCACGGCCTGCGCGGGCATCGTCCGCCGGGTCGCGCCGGACTGCGAGATCCACAGCGTGCGGGTGCTCGGCGAGCGGTTCTCCGGCACCGGCGACGTGCTGCTGGCCGGGCTGCGCTGGGCGATCCGGGAAGGCTTCGAGGTGATCAACCTGAGCCTGTCGACCACCCGCACCCGCTTCTTCGAGGGCCTGCACACGCTGGCCGACGAGGCGTACTTCGGACGCAGCGTGATCGTCGCCTCCGCCCACAACACCCCCGTGGAGAGCTTCCCCTGGCGGTTCTCCTCGGTGGTGTCGGTGGGCAGCCACCTGGAGGAGGACCCCGATCTGCACCTGTACAACCCGGAGCCGCCGGTGGAGTTCTTCGGTCCGGGCGCCAACGTCGAGGTGGCCTGGCTCGGCGGCGGGACGGTGCGCAGCAGCGGCAACAGCTACGCGACGCCGTTCGTCGCGGGCCTGTGCGCGCGGATCCTGTCCGAGCGGCCGCGGCTGACCCCGTTCCAGCTCAAGCACGCCCTGTACCTGTCCGCAGCGAACGTCCACCTCGGCGGCGACCGGTGAGCGCCGGCCCGTACGTCGTGAGAAAGGGACCGTGGTCGAGATGACCCAGTCAACCGCCCCCGCCGCGCCGCCCACTGATCCGGTGGTGGCGGAACTCCTTCAGTCGGTGGTCGATGTGGCCCGCGCCATCTTCGGCGCGCAGGCCGGCTCGATCCTGCTGCTCGACCACCAGTCCTTCGAGCTGGTCTTCCAGGCGGTCTCCGGCCAGGGGCAGGAGTTCCTGATCGGCCGCCGCTTCCCGGCCGGTCAGGGCATCGCCGGCTGGGTGGCCGGCTCGGGCGAGCCGATGATCGTCGACGACCTGCGGCGCAGCGCGTCCTTCGACCGCACCGTCGCGGAGTCCACCGGGTACGTGCCGGACGCGCTGATGGCGGCCCCGCTGATCCACGGCGACCGGGTGCTGGGCGTCCTGGAGGTGCTGGACCCGGCCCCCGCGTCGGCCCGGGCCTCGCTGCCGGAGCTCGACCTGCTGGCGCTGTTCGCCCGCCAGGCGGCGGTGGCGCTGCGGGTGGCCGTGGACGGCTCAGCGGCGGCGGCCGACGCGGACGAACGCGACCGCGCGGTGCGGCTGCTGACGGAGGTGCAGCGGCTGATCGGCGACCACCCCGACCGGTGACGGCCGGTGGTCTGTACCGGCGAGCGGTGGTCTGTACCGGCGCTGAACCGGGCTCGTACCGGCTTTGAAGCGGACACAACTAGCTTTGTTCTCAAGGCAGTTGAGCCGCAGTTCCGCCAGCGAAGGAGACCACGATGAGCGTCGAGCAGACCCCCGAGGAGAACGCCGCCGAGACCGAGGCCGTTCTCTCGCTCCAGGAGACCGAGACCGGCGACGAGGTCGAGGCGCACGGGGCCAGCACCTACAGCATCTTTGCCTGCACCGGCACGGTCACCCCCACCAAGACCCAGGCCTGACCCTCACGGGGCCGGGTCCGCACCGACCTGGCGCGGACCCGGCCCCGGGCCCTCCCGGCGACCGCCGAGGAGACCGGCATGAGCATCAGCCCCGCCCTCCCGGACGCGGCCGAGACCGCCGCTGTGCTCTCCCTCCAGGAGACGCCGGCCGTCCACGACGGCGCCGAGGACCAGGACGCCTACACGAGCACCCTGAGCCTCGCCGCCTGCCACCCGACGACCGTGCCCCCGACGCGCACGGAGATCTGAGCCGGCCGGGCCGAACACCCGCTCCCGCCGAGCCCGGCGGGACCAGCCATCGGGAGACCGCCATGAGCACCAGCCCCACCGTCACGGACGCCGCCGAGACCGCCGCCGTGCTCTCCCTCCAGGAGACGCCCGTCGCCGAGGCCGGCCACGAGGGCCCGGAGCAGGCCTACAGCTCCTGGAGCGTCGTCACCTGCCACATCCGCCTGCCCGGGACGAACACCCAGCCCTGAGCCGTGCGGAGCCACCGCCGTGTCCCGCCGGGCCGATCGGGCCCGGCGGGACCACCCATCGGGAGACCACTGTGAGCACCGATCCGATCCGCGAGAACGACGCCGAGACCGAGGCCGTCCTCTCCCTCCAGGAGGCGCCCGCCGTCGGCGACGACGACGTCCAGGCGCACGACGCCATGAGCGCCACCAGCGTGGTGCTGTGCGGCCCGCCCACCCACCCGACCCACCCCACCGAATCCTGACCCGGAGGCCCGGATGAGCACCGACCGCACCCCCGAGAACGACGCCGCCGAGACCGAGGCCGTGCTCTCCCTCCAGGAGACCGAGACCGGTTCCGAGGTCGAGGCCCACGAGGCCAGCACCTGGACCATCGGCTGCAACATCACCGTCACCAAGACCATCAAGTCCGAGTAATGACGCACCCGACGGGAGGCCCCGCATGAGCACCGACCGCACCCCCGAGGACAGCAGCGCCGAGACCGAAGCCGTCCTCTCCCTCCAGGAGACGCCCACCGCCGACGACGACGTCGAGGCCCACGCCGTCAGCAACACCAGCGTGGTCATGTGCCCGACCACGCCCACCAACCCGACCCACCCCACCCTGTCCTGACACCGGGAGGCCGCAGATGAGCACCGACCGCACCCCCGAGAACGACGCCGCCGAGACCGAGGCCGTCCTCTCCCTCCAGGAGGCGCCCACCGCCGACGACGGGGCGGAGGTGGAGGCGCACGGGGCCAGCCTCTACAGCACGTGGAGCATCGCCTGCGTCGTCAAGCCGCCCGTCACCACCGCCAGCTGACACCCCGCACCCACCGGACAAGGAGCACGTTCATGGCCGAGGCGCTGGCGGAATTCGCCGTCGCGGACCGGGAGTACTACGAGCCGCTGGACACCGCCGCGCCGCAGGGCGACCCGTTCACGCCGGGTCGGCCCGCCGAGGGCTGGCGCGGGAAGGTGGGCGGGATCTGGACCATGTGGCGCCGGGAGGGGATGCCGGAACTGCCCGACGACGGCTGGAAGGTGCACGTCTCGGCGCGTCGGTCGCGGGCCGCCGCCGTGCTGGACACCGTCGCCGAGATCTGCTTCGCGCAGGACGTGGCCTTCAAGCACCTCGCCACCGACCACTGGTACTGGTGGCTGCACCGCAAGCACGCCTCACGGCCGCAGAGCGGCAAGTTCATCGCCGCGTACCCGGTGGACGCGAAGGCGGCCCGCCGGCTGATGGAGGCGCTGCGGGAGGCGCTGGACGGTGAGCAGGGTCCGCTGATCCTGACCGACCGGCGCTTCCCCGGCAGCGACACCGTGCAGTACCGGTACGGGGCGTACCTGGGCCGCGACGAGGTCGACGCGGACGGCACCCGCACCTCGCTGACCCGGGACGCCGACGGCAAGGCCGTACCGGACAAGCGCGGTGCCTCGTTCCACCTGCCGGACGGCTTCACCGACCCGTTCACCGCGGCCGCCCCCGACACCGTGCCCCGCCCCGAGGGGCCGGTCGTGCTGCGCGGCTTCGCGATCGAGGGCGCGATCGTCCACTCCAGCGGCGGCGGCACCTACGAGGGCCTGGAGGTCGCGACCGGCCGCAAGGTGTTCCTCAAGGAGGCCCGGCCGTTCCACGGCCTGGGCGACGGCGAGGACGACGCGGTCGCCCGGCTGCACCGGGAGTGGCGGACGCTGACCACCCTGCACGAGCTGGCACCGGGCCTCGCCCCGGAGCCGATCGCCCTGTTCACGGCCGGCGGGCACGAGTTCATGGTCACCGAATTCGTCGAGGGCAAGTCGCTGAACCGGATACCGCCGACCAGCCACCCCTTGATGAAGGCCGACAGCACCCCCGACAAGTACGCGGCCTACTACGCGCGCTGCGAGCGCATCCTCGCCTCCGTCGAGGCCGCGATGGAGCGCCTGCACGCCCTCGGCTGGACGTTCCAGGACGTCAGCCCGGCCAACGTCCTGGTCACGCCCGAGGACGACATCCGGTTGATCGACTTCGAGACCGCCTGCGGCCCCGACGACACACCCGACCAGATGGGCACGCCCGGGTTCGTCCCGCCGCAGCACATCGTCGACCGCGACGGCCGTACCGCCAAGGACGACTTCGGCGTCAGCGCACTCGCCCAGACCCTGGTGGGCTGCCTGCCGCTCACCGTCGGCCGCGCCCCCGACACGCTCACCCACTTCCACCACGACCTGGCCGAACTCGCCCCGGTCGCAGAGACGTTGTGGAAGCGCGCCACCCACTACCACCCGCCGAGCGAGTCCCCGGCGCTGCCGTCGCCGCAGGAGGTCGCCGCCGACCCGCTGCGCCACCTCGCCGACCTGCGCGAGGCCGTCGCGGCGGGGCTGCTGGCCGCCGCCGACCCCGAGCACCCGCAACGGACCTTCCCGACCGTCCCGCAGGGGTACGCCAGCAACACCCGGTGCGTGCTGTTCGGCGCGGCCGGCGTGCTGCACACCCTGAACCGCTGCGGCATCGCCGCCCCCGAGGGCGCGCTGGAACGGCTGCGCCGCGACGCGCTCGCCGACGCCGACCAGCTCGCCCCCGGCCTGTACGTCGGCCTGGCCGGGATCGCCTGGGTGCTCGCCGAACACGGGCTGCTGGACGAGGCCCGGAGCCTGCTGGACACCGCCGACGCGCACCCGCTGGTCGGGCAGAACGCCACCCTGCAGGGCGGCGCGGCCGGCCTGGCGATGGGCCACCTCGCGCTGTACCGCCGCACGGGCGACGGGCACCACGCCGAGCGCGCGCACGCCCTGCTGGCCGCCCAGCCGCACGGCGCGGACCTGGTGCCCGGGCTCGGCCGCGACGACGCCACCGGCCTGCTGCACGGCCGCGCCGGACTGGCCCTCGCGTACCAGCAGTTCGCCCGGGTCACCGGCGACACCTCGCTGCTCGCCCGGGGCGTGGAGCTGCTGCACGCCGAACTCGACCGGGCCACCGACCCGGACGCGGCGGGCCTGCTGTTCCCGGTCTCCACCGAGGACAAGCGCGCCATGCCGTACCTGTACTGCGGCTCGGCGGGCCTGGCGCACGTCGCCACCCGGTACCTGCGCGCCGGCGCCGACGAACGGCTGACCGAGACCCTGCCGCGCCTGCTCGCCCCGCTGCACGGCGGCCACACCGCGCTGCCCGCGCTGTACGCGGGCGCGGCCGGGTTCGCGTTCGTCCTCGCCGAGCACGCCCTGCTGACCGGCGACGAGGCCTCGCGTGCCGGGGCCGTCCGGGCCGCCCGGCAGCTGTACAAGCACGCGGTGCCGCACGACGACGGGTCGGTGCGCTTCCTCGGGTTCGGCCTGCTCCGCTTCAGCACCGAGCTGTGGACCGGCTCGGCCGGCATCCTGCTGGCGCTCGACCAGGTCCTCGCGCCGCGCACCGACCTGCTGTTCACCCTCGACGGACCTGCGGAGTGAACCGGTGGCCCGCGATCTGAAGCTGTACTGGTGGGGGCAGACCGCCTCCACCATGGGCTCCCTGTTCACCGCGGTCGCACTGCCCGTGGTCGCCGTCGTCCACCTGAACGCGTCCCCCGGCCAGCTCTCGCTGATCGGCGCGGCGGGCACCCTGCCGGCCCTGCTGTTCGGGCTGCCGGCCGGGGTGCTGGCCGACCGGATCCGGCGGCCCCGCCGCGCCCTGGTCCTGCTCGACGCCGTCTCCGCACTGGCGATCGCCGCGGTGGCCGCCGCCGTGGCGGGCGACGTGGTGTCGATCCCCTGGCTGATCGCCCTCGCGCTGGTGTCCGGCGGGGTGTCGGTGATCACCGAAGTGGTGTACTTCCTGCACCTCAACCAGCTCGTCGAGGCGGGCGAACTCACCAGGGCCCGGGCCCGGTTGCAGAGCGGCCAGCTCGGCGCGGGCCTGGTCGGCCGCCTGGTGGCCGGCCCGGCGATCGTCGCCTTCGGCACCGCGACGGCGCTGGCGATCGACGCCGTCAGCTACCTGCTCAGCGCGGCCGCGCTGCTGACGATGCGGCCTGTCGCCCCGCTGGACCGGCCACCGCACACGGGGCCGTCGACATTCCTGCGCGACGCGCTGGTCGGCGCCCAGGTCCTGTACCGCAACCGGTTCTACCGGGTGCTGATGCTGATGCTGTCCGTCCCGGTCTTCACCGGCGCCGGCAGCGGCGCACTCGGCGGGATCTACCTGCTGCACACCCTGCGCGTCCCGACCGGCGTGTTCGGCCTGGTCGGCATGGCGGCCGGACTGCTGGGCCTGCTCGGCTCGACGCTGGCCGGGCGGGTGCTCACCGCGCGGCGCGACCCCCGGCGGGTCGTCGTGCTGTGCTATCTCGCCGGCGCGCTGTGCGGACTGCTGTACCCCGCCGCCGGCGGTCCACTGCCGCTCGCCCTGGTGGTGACGGGCCTGGGCATCGGCGTGCCCGCCCTGTTCGGGGCCGTCGCCAACATCGCGCTCAGCCCCGTGCTGATGGCGGAGACCGGCGAGGACGCGCTCGGCCGGGTCACCGCGACGCTGCACGTCTACGTCGGCGCGCTCGGCCTGCTCGGCGCGCTCACCGGCGGTCTGCTGGGCGACCTGCTCGGCGTCCGGCCCGCGCTGTGGGCACTCGCGGGGACCGCCGCGGTCGGCGTCCTGCTGGTCGCCCCGCTCGCCCTGCGCGTCGTCCGCGACCGGCCACTGCCGGCCGAACCGACCGCACGCGAGGAGGCCGCCGCAGCCGCGCCGTGAGCATCCGGGCACGCACCGTCGCCACGAACCGAACACAGGTGCTAGCGTCCGGCTCATGGGATTACGCGGACCGCGGCGCGCCGCCGCGCGCGCAGCGATCGAGGGCCTGCGGGAGCTCACCGAACTCGGCCTGACCAGCAGTCAGATCTTCCGACGTGCCGACGAACTCCTGCGTCCCGCGCTGGAGTTCGACGCGGTGTGCTGGCACACCAACGACCCCTCCACCGGGCTGGTCAACTCGGTGCAGAGCGACGACCTCAACCTCGGCCAGTTCCAGGACGCGGTCCACCTGGAGGTGTGGGCGGACGACCTGGCCACCTTCCCGAAGATCCGCAACAGCGGGGTGTACGCCGAGACCCTCAGCCGGGCCAGCCGGGGCGTCCCGCAGCGCAGCATCCGCTTCCGCGAGCAGATCTCCCGGCACGGCTTCGGCGACGAACTGCGCGCGGTGTTCGACGCGGCGGGCGGCATGTGGGGCTGCGCGGCGTTCATGCGCGTCGAGGACCGCGGTCCGTTCCCGGCGCAGCAGCGCGAACTCGCCGACGCCGCAGCCAAGTTGCTCGGCCAGGCGCTGCGCGCCAGCCACATCCCGACGGCCGGGCCGCCGGGCGCCGACCCGACGCCGGCGGTGTTCCTGCTGGACCGGCACAACCGTCCGCGCGCGCTGTCCGGTCCGGCGGAGGAGCTGCTGTCCCGGCTCGCCGACCCGTCGCCGACCTCGCTGCGCGTCCCGACCGCGATCGCGATGGCCGCCGAGCACGCCCGCCGGGCCGCGCACGGCCTGCCCAGCCCGCACGTCCCGGTGCGGATCCGCACCCACGACGGCCACTGGTACCTGCTGCACGCCGCAGCCCTGCGCGACATGCTGCCCGCGGACCCGGCGGCCGACGAGGTCACCGTGGTCGCCACCCCCGCCTCGCCGGCGCACATCGTCCCGCTGCACCTGGCCGCTTACGGCCTCACCGCCCGGGAGCAGGAGGTCGCGCTACTGCTGATCCGCGGCGCCGACACCCGCGAGGTCGCCCAGCGGCTGGCGATGACGCCCTACACGGTGCAGGACCACCTGAAGTCGGTGTTCACCAAGACCGGGGTGGGCCGCCGCCAGGAGCTCACCGCGCTGATCATGCAGGCGCTCAACACTCCGGGCTGATCCCGCCCTCACCCCGGGCTGATCCCGCCCTCACTCCGGGCTGATCCCGCCCTCGTCCATCAGCCGGCGCAGCCACTCGCGCAGCAGGGCCGTCTCGGCGGCGGTGAACCGGTGCGGCAGCTCGGGCAGCGCGGCGTCCAGGGCGATGGCCAGGGCGGCGGGGGTGAGCGTGTCGGGCGCGGGGGCCGGGCGGCCGGTGATCGCGGCGAGGACGGTCTCGCGGGTGCAGCCGGACAGCGCGAGGTCGCGAGTGGCGGGCGGTTCGGCGATCAGGGTCAGGGTGACGCCGCGGGCGGTGGCCCGGATCATCTGCCCGGCCAGCTCCACCGGCAGGCGCAGCCTGCCCTCCCGGGCGGCGCGTTCCAGCATGCCGGTGAGCACCCGGGCGGACCGTTCGGCGGCCTCGACGGCCTCGCCGGAACGGGTGGCGCTGTACATCAGGGCGTAGAACGACGGGTGGGTCAGGCCGAACTCGACGTGCAGGTCCCAGCCGCGGCGCAGGTCGTCGACCGGGTCGGAGCCGGGCGGGCGAGCGGTCTTCTCGGCGAGGTAGCGCTCGAAGGCGTGGTTCACCACGGCGTCGATCAGGCCCTGCTTGTCGCCGAACAGCCGGTACAGGGTGGGGGCCTGCACGCCGGCGGCCGCCCCTACGGCCCGGGTGGACATGGCCTCGGCGCCGCCCTCGGCGAGGAGTTCGGCGGCGGCGGCGAGGATGCGCTCGCGGGGGTCGGCGGAGGTCTCTGCACTCATGCGAAGCAACGCTACCGGATCCTTGTTAGCAGTGGATTATCAGTGCTATGTTCCTCTCGTTACCACCGCTAACCACGAGCGAACGGGAAACCCCTCATGGACACGCGCATCCTCGGCACCGACGGACCAGTCGTCTCCGCCCTCGGCCTCGGCCTGATGGGCATGTCGGACGCCTACGGCGCGGCCGACGACACCGAATCGGTCGCCACCGTGCACGCCGCGCTCGACGCCGGCGTCACCCTGCTCGACACCGGCGACTTCTACGGCATGGGCCACAACGAACTGCTGCTGCGCGACGCCCTGCGCGGCCGCGACCGCGACAACGCCGTGATCAGCGTCAAGTTCGGCGTCCAGCGCGACGCCTCCGGCGGCTTCCTCGGAATCGACGCCCGCCCCGCCGCCGTCAAAGCCTCGCTGGCGTACTCGCTGCGCCGCCTCGGCGTCGACCACATCGACGTCTACCGCCCGGCCCGCCTCGACCCGGCCGTCCCGATCGAGGAGACCGTCGGCGCGATCGCCGAACTGGTGCAGGCCGGCCTGGTCCGCCACATCGGCCTGTCCGAGGTCGGCGCGGAGACCCTGCGCCGCGCCCACGCCGTCCACCCGATCGCCGACCTGCAGATCGAGTACTCGCTGATGTCGCGCGGCATCGAGTCCGAAATCCTGCCCGTCGCCCGCGAGTTGGGCATCGGCATCACCGCCTACGGGGTGCTCTCGCGCGGTCTGCTGTCCGGCCACTGGAGCCGTCAGCGGGCCGTCGGCGAACGCGACTTCCGCAACTTCAACCCGCGCTTCCAGGGCGAGAACCTCGACCACAACCTGGCCCTGGTCGAGGCGCTGCGGGCCGTCGCCGACGCCAAGGGCGCCACCGTCGCCCAGGTCGCCATCGCCTGGGTCGCCGCCCAGGGCAAGGACGTCGTCCCGCTGGTCGGCGCCCGCCGCCGCGACCGCCTCGCCGAAGCCCTCGCCGCCGAGACCCTCCACCTCACCCCCGCCGACCTCGCCGCCGTCGAACGGGCCGTCCCCGCCGACTCCGCCGCCGGCTCCCGCTACGCCGCCCCGTTCATGGCCCAGCTCGACAGCGAGCGCTGACCGGACCCGCGGCGGATCCCATGGCCGCCATAACAGCGAAGGGTATTCGGTTGATCAACTACCGCCCGTCCTCTAGTAATTGCCTGTGATGCGAGGCGAGACGATCGGGCTGCGGGCCCGGCACGACGATGACATTCCGGTACTCCACTCCGAGCTGTACGAGGACGTGGCCACCCGGTCGCGCGCCGACTCCCGCCCCTGGCGGCCCCTGTCCGCCGCCCACTCGCCGTTCGTGGTGGCGGGGCCGGAGGACGACGTGGCGTGGTTCTCCGTCGAGGAGCTGGCGTCGGGCGAGCTGGCCGGCGAGGCGGTGCTCTGGGGCATCGACACCCACAACCGCTCCGCCCACCTCGGGCTGGCCCTGCGCCCCGCCTTCCGCGGCCGCGGGCTCGCCTCCGACGCGGTGCGCACCCTCTGCGCATACGGCTTCGCCGTCCGGGGCCTGCAACGCCTGCAACTGGAGACCCTCACCGACAACGCCCCGATGCTGGCCGCGGCAACCGGTGCCGGATTCCTCCGCGAGGGAACACTGCGCAGGGCCGCCTGGACATACGACGGCTGGGCCGATCAGGCCGTCCTCGGCCTCCTGGTGGACGACTGGGAACCCCGCGAGAAGCAGCCCGCCCGGTAACGGAACGGCCCCACGTCGCCCCGGTCGCACTGGGTGACTCGGCTGTGCGGGTGGGCCTTTCGAGAGGTCGGCCGAGCATCGTCGACAACTACCCGATGTCCCAGTTCCTCTGACGCACCGGAGGAGAAGGACACCCCGGTGCTCCCAGCGCGTTGGCGGTGACCGGTGACCGAGTGCGCCCGCCCCCGACAGTGGCGGGCGCGCCCCGGGTGGTGCTGCTGCTACGCCCCAGGGGTGGTGCTGTCGGGACGGAAGGCGGTGGCGGCGGTCGTGCGCTGTGCGGTGAGCAGGACGGCCACAAGGGTGCCGGCCTCGGTGATCCGACCGTCGCCGCACATCGTCACTGCCTCCACCAGGGGGATCCACCGCAGTTCCATGTCGGCCTCACTGGCCTCCCGCTGGTGCTCGCCGGCGGTCAGGCCCGTGGCGAGGTAGAGGTGTTCACGGGTCTGCGCCCCGGCGGGCATCCGCCACATCGACGTCAGCAGCTCGACCTCGGCGGCCTGGAGCCCGGCCTCCTCCTTGAGTTCCCGCAGCGCGGCCGCCCCCGGGTCCTCGCCCTTCCCGCACCCGCCGCCGGGGCACATCAGCAGCCGCTCACCGCACACGTGGACGTTCTCCTCCACCAGCACGATCCTGCCCTGGTCGTCGAGGGCCAGCACGCGCACCCCGTCGACCGACTCGGTGTACTCGTACGTCCCCAGGCTGCCGTCCGCGCGCCGGACTTCGTCGCGGCGCACCACCAGTCGGCGTCCCCTGTACACGACGGTCGACGATTCCGTGGTCCAACCCTCGATCATGCCGCCCTCTCCTCCCAATCACGGCCGAACTGCCGCAGCAGAAGGGCCGGGGACATCGGCGTTCCGGAACGGCGCGGCAAGCGGTGCGCCGAGGCCGTACCAGGACGCAGTCTCCTCCAACCAGCAGCCGCCGACGAGGTGTTCGACCGCGGCGAGGCCAGGACGGACAATGCCGCCCGGGCCTCTCTCCACCGTGACAGTGGGTGCCGGGCCAACGAGGCTGGTGTCCCGATCGAAGATCCGGACGCTGCCTCAGGTGCCGGCCTGCTACTGGGGGCTGGCTCCCGGCATGTGGGTGTCCACCGTGACAACCACCTCGTCGTCCATCCCGACCATCGTGCCGACGTCAGGCGTGATCTTCACGATGATGTAGTCCCGGCTCACCGACAGGTCGTCATCAAGGACATCGTGCCCGTCCGGCGCCACCGCCGTCGTGACGTTGAAACAGTCCAGTTCGCCCATCACCGAGAACATGACCTTGTTGCCGATCGCTCGGGCCGGGATCGGCTGCGGCCACACCCTTTTCGGGCAGGGGATCAGCCGTTCATCAACGGACGGGCTGCTGCCGGGTGTTGCCGGCCCACCGGCGGCGGCCGTGGAGTCCGACCGGAGCCCTCACCCTCCGCAGGCCACCCGTTCCACGAGAGCGCCACGACCGACAACCCGGCCTCATCTGGCGCACTCTCACCTGCCCGGCGTCTCAACGTTGGTACCGTCCTGCTGAATGCCACCAGTTGGGCATCCCACCGTCATCGAAGCGCACCCCAGCAGCGCAGTCCGTCGGCGCAGAGGAGAAGACCGCTTGGCCCGCAACAAGGACGACGTCGGCCGGTTCCTCTACTGGTCGGACCGGCGGCTCCGCGGCATCGCCCGCGACAACGGCGTCACCCTCGGCCGCTGGAAACTCACCTCGGTGAGTCCACCGTCAACGGTCGGCCCGGTGCCGCTCCCCCAGACGTCGTTCAGCGCGCCCGCACAGGAGACGGACCGGCGCGACATGACGATCCGAATCCGCAAGGCCCTCAAGGCGCGAACCGTGGTGAGGTTCGACTCGCCGCCTCCTACCGACTTCGCCGAAGGGGTTGGCCGGGTCGAGTTCGCGCGCTTCATCGGCGGCTCCGCACAGGACAAGGGGGTGCTGCTGCACACGCACACCTCCAGCCCCGACGGGCGACGGGTCGACGTGATCCTGTTCGGCAGCCTCGACAACACCCCCGACTTCCGCACCACCGATGCGGCAGAGGTCGGATGGACATCGTCAGCGTGGATGGCGGTCTCCCAGTTCATGGAGGGCCTCCACCCCGACAGAGTCGGCTTCTGGGGTGACACGGAGGAGGCCGCCTTCGAAGTTCTGAAGATCGCTCTGCACCAAGGATGCACGGGCCCCGACAGTGAGCATGCCGGCCGGCCGTGGACGCGCGGATTCACTCTCGGCCGGGCTGAGAACTGCGAATGGTTCGCAGAGATCTACGCCGACGTCGTCCTGGACCACGACAGGTGGGCACGGCAGCTTCAAAGGGAGGGCCTGGACGGCCCGGAGCGAATCCTCATCGGCGCACCCGTGTGGGCTCGAACCGCGAGTCCACAAGCCCTTGTGCGGTACACCGAACTGCGTGCACGAGGAGAGCACTCGCGGCGGCGCTGGTCCCTGCCGTTCCTTCGCCGGGCCCGGACCGAAGTGGAACCGACCACCGTCCTACCAGAAGCCATCCCGACCGGTGCCGAGCCTTCCACCACACCCGAACAGGTCAACTGACCAGGCGCAGCAGGCCCGCAGGGCACTCGAAGAAGGCAACTCCCCGCGACGTAGCCACCTCAGCGGACGCCGCCCGTTCGCACCGGAGCTTCGATCTGCGCCATGAGCAGCAGCAACAACTAGGCGATCGCCCGTACTTGGCCATGTGCGGCCACGAGGGCCCGGTCGATACTCGCTCAGGTTCCAGTGTCGTTGCATCACCCCAGTTCAGCGGATGCAATGGACTTCGAGATCCGTGAAGACCGGACGGATCAGGGGCCGGTGAAACTGAGTGGGGAGCGAGCGGCGGGAGAGAAGGGTTTCCAAGCGGCTGTCGGCCTCGGCTCGGACTTCAGGCCCGCCCCGGACTCTCGCACCGCTCGACTGCTGCCCGTCCACTGAGGGGCAGCACCCGAGGGACGACATTCGTCACCCACCGCAGGTTGGCCTGGTCAATCTGGCGTCGGTAGGACGGTTCCTCGGCCAGGCCCAGGATGTAAGCGGCTACTGTTCGAAGTCGGGCCAGGCCACTGCCGTTTCGACGTCGACGCCATAGTCCACATCGGGCACGTCCCAGCCGTACAGCGCCCGGAACTGGCTGTAGAACCACTCGGCCCCGGCCGGCTCGTCGGCCAGCGCGGCGGCCGGGTCGGCCCACAGCTTGCGCACCTGCTCCTGGACCTTCTCGTCCAACTCCCAGCTGTCGAGCCGGATGCGGCCCTGTTCGTCGAGGACGAGGGGCTTCTCGCCGGTCAGTTGGGACCACAGGTCGACGGCCTGGTCGGCGGTGCTGTGCCAGCCGTCGGCGCCGAGGACGTTGTGCAGCAGCGAGGTGTACAAGGCGATGGACGGGATGGCGGTGGACGCCTGCGTGACGGCCGCGCCGGCGACCACGGTGAACGCCCGCCCCGCACCGTCGGCGAGGACGCCGTCGGCCAGGGTGCGCGCGGTGGCCTCCAGGTGTTCCTTGGCGGCACCGATGGTGCCCTGCCGGTAGACGGGGGCGGTGATGTCGGATCCGACATACGACAGCGCGACGGTGGTGAAGCCGTCGCCGAGCAGGCCGCGCGCGGCCAGCGCCTCGACCCACAGCTGCCAGTCCTCGCCACCCATCACCTTTGCTGTGGCGCGCTGTTCGTCCTCGCTCGCCGGGGTGAGCTGGACGGTGCCGACGGTCGCCACGTCGTCCGGGAAGACGAGGGACGCGGCTTCGTAGGGCTCGCCGATCGGCTTGATGACGGAGTGGTGGACCTCGCCGGTGGCGGGGTCGGTGCGGCGGGGCGCGGCCAGGCTGTAGATCAAGTAGTCGACCGGGCCGAACCGCTCGGCGACCAGGTCGAGCGCCTGCTCCTTCGCCTCGGCGGAGAACGCGTCGGCGTTGAGGAACACGAAGTCCGCGTCGGCGTCCAACTGAGCAGTGGCCGCGGTGCGATACCAGCCGGCGGTCCCGGTGCGGCGTTCGGTCGGCGCGCCCTCGTAGGCGACGCCCACGCCGCGGATGCCGTGTCGGCGCAGGCCGGCCAGCAGGATCGACATGCCGTAGCCCGCGCTGGAGCCCAGCAGCAGCACCACCGGGGCGCGGCCTTCGAGGGTGCCCGCAGGGATCGACTCCCAGGTGCGCTTCACGACTTCGGCGCAGCCGGCCGGATGGGAGTTGACGATCAGGTAGCCGCGCTGCTTGGGGGTGATCTGCTGGAGGCTCACTCGGGGTCCGTTCCGGTGGGGTGGCCGAGGCGGGCGAGGAGGTCGCGCAGGTCGGCGACGGTGGCCAGGCGGCCGACTTCCTCGTCCGGGACGGTCACGGTCAGCTGCTGTTCCAGGTGCACGACGAGTTCGTGCAGCGCGAGGCTGTCGATGCCGAGGTCGTGCTCCAGGTGCCCGTCTTCGGGGAGCGTATCCGGGTCGGCGCCCGCCGCCCGTGCGAGCGCGCCACGGAGGATCGGCGCGGTGCTTGTGGGTGTCGTCATTGCGGTGGTGTCCCTTCGTGGGCTACCGGACGGAGGCCGGGCTCAGGCGGCGCAGCAGGTCTTTGGGCGGGATGACCGGCAGGGGCTTCGCGGGCGGCAGGCCGCGCTCGGTGTGGAAGCGGTCGGAGAGCAGGCCGCAGGAGTCACAGAACCCGCCGCAGGTGGTGTTCTCGGTGAATTCGGCGGCGACCGCGCCATGCAGGCCCTTGAGACCGCCGCCGGCGGCGATGAACTGCAAGTACTCGGAGTCGTTGGCGCGTTCGACGATCCTGCGCAACGGCGTGGTGAGGATGTTCCCGAAGCCGAGGGATTCCGGGACGTCGAAGCTGGCGCAGGCGTACCAGCGGCCGTCCTGCTTGAGCAGCGCGGACGGCAAGATGTACGTGCCGACGGTCGGCGCGAAGCAGTCGAAGCAGGCGTCCATCCACCGCTTCACCGTGGTGTGGCCGGGCCGGTCGGCCTTCTTCTGCTCGGCCAGCCGGTCGTTGTTGAGGTAGACCCGCATCGTGGAGTGGACGCGGTCGTGCGGGAAGTCGCCGTACGCCTTCTCGTAGACCTCGATCAGTTGGTAGATCCGGTGGGTGCGGTCGGCCGGGTCGGCGAGGGAGGACACGGCGACGTTCAGCTCGCGGTCGCTGTACTGGGTGACGGCGTGGCGGAGGATCCGGGCGACGTACTCCAGCGGCATGGTCTGCTCGCCGACCGACAGCATGATCAGCGGCACGATCAGCTCGTTGTCGAGGAGCCCTGCCTTCTCCAGCCGATCGAAGGTCCGCTCGCACCGGCGCGGCGCTCCCCACACCCCGTTGGTGGTCAGCTTCGAGATGTCGATGCGGCGGGCCCGCAGCGCGGAGATCAGCGGGGTGAGGGCGTGGATCGCGACGAACGGCTCGCCGCCGGTGATCGCCGCCGTCGGCAGGCCGATCGAGTCGAACTGGTCGACGATGTGGGCGCGCTGGTCGGGGGTCAGCGTGACGCCCTGCGCCAGCGGCAGCGCGCCCATCCCGCAGGACGGGCACGTGTCGTTGCACTTCGTCGTGATCTCCAGCTCGATCCGCAGCGGCCGGTACCGCAGACCGGTCAGGCCGGCGACGGCGAACCGCCGCTCGATCACCTCGAAGACGTCCGCGCGCTTCGGCGCGTACTTCCCGAGGAACGGCACCACCGGGCCACGCCCGGTGATGAACGTGTGAGCCCCCTCCTTGATCACGATGCCACCCCCGGGACGAACGGCTCGACGGCGACGAGGCGCTCGACCAACTGGACGCCCTCGCGGTATCGAGGCTTACCGGCGCGCATTGGACAGCACGCTGGCCAGTACTACTGCCAGCGCCACCCAGCTTGAGGTCCTTGACGAGCAGGTCATGGACCTCCGGCAGGTCTACGTCTTCGCGCCTCCGGCCGAGATGTTGCTCCGGCTCCTGCGCACACTCGAAGATGTCCGTCTGCTGTCCGACGAACGGCAGCCGGCAGCCGTCCAGGTTCGCCTCTCGGAGATGATCGCGGTGCTCGCCGCCCTCGTTGCCGACGCACTGATGAAGTTGGGCCGTCTCGACCAGGGCCGCATGTGGTACGGCACTGCGCGAACCGCAGCAGACGACGCCGGCGGGATCGAACTGCGTTCCCGCGTCCGGGTCCAGGCCGCGATGCTTCCGTACTACTACGGACCACTCGAACGGGCGGCGAGCCTGGCCAGGGACGCCCGGCTGCTGAACCGCGGCCGGGCAACGTCCACCGGGGCGTTCGCTGCCGCCGCCGAGGCGCGGGCCTTGGCGCGGCTGGGCGATGCCGAAGGGGCGCGTGCCGCCGTCCGGCAGGCGATCGACCTGTTCGAGCGTGCCCCGAGCAGCACTGCTGACGACGCGTGGGCGTTCCCCCGACGTCGGCTCCTGCTGTACCTATCAGGTGCTTTCACCGCCTTGGGCGAGGTGCAGGAGGCACTCCGTGTACAGCAGGAAGCCTTGGCGCTGTACCCCGACCGTACCGGCATCGACCCCGCGCTCCTCCGGCTCGAAGAAGCGATGTGCTTGGTTCACCAGCGGAACGCCTCCGAGGCGTGCGAGCTTGCCAGCAGCACCTACCTGGCGGTACCCGAGGAGCTTCGAACGGAGATCCTTGACGTACGCACCATGGAGGTGATCCGGATAATGCCTGCGCAGATCCGCGAGACCCGTGCTGCTCGACAGCTCGGTGAACTTCTCGCTCTGCCCACCGGCCGGATGTGACAGGACCGGCCTCGGCCCGTCAGCCTTACGGGCATGACGACTGTTCCGGAAACCCGGATCGGCGGATTCGCCGAGTCCGAGGCGTGCGCCGTCCTCGAAACCGCCTGCCGACACGTTGGAGTCGACGCCTCCGATGCCAAGCTGCTGCGTGGCCACACCAACGCCGTCTACCTGCTGGAATCCGCTGGAGCGGTCGTCAAGATCGCCCGAGCGGGAACCGAAGTCGACGATGTCCGCCGGACCGTGGCGCTCGTAAAGTGGCTGATGGCCATGGAGTTCCCGACCGTTGAGCTGTTGCCCGTGGAGCAGCCCGTCCTGATCGGTCGGCACGCTGTCACGTTCTGGCGGTACCTTCCCCAACTCCAGCAAGCCGTACCGGCCGCCTACCTTGCCGACCCGCTACGCACCCTCCATCAACTCCCGCTCCCTCCCTTCGAAGTCCGCCCGCTCGACACCGTCGCAGCCATCCGGCGATCCATCGCCGCTACTGCTGAGCTGCCGGCAAGTGATCTGAACTTCCTCAGCACACACGTGTCCACGCTCGAAACCGCGCTTTCCCAGGTCCGGTACGTGCTCGAACCCGGGCTTCTGCAAGGTGATCCACAGCATCGGAACGCGCTGCACCGCCACGGCGCGGCGGTGTTGTGCGACTGGGACACCGCGTGCTTCGGCCCACCCGAACTCGACCTTGTGACGGTGGAGATCCATTGCAGGAGATTCGGGTACGGCCGGTCCCACTACGAGGAATTCGCGGACAGGTACGGCTACGACGTGACCAAGTGGGACGGCTACCCGGTCCTTCGTGACCTCCGTGAGCTGCGGATGGTGACGACGAACGCGAAACGTGCCCCGGCCGGAAGCGAGACCCTTTCGGAGGTCCGGCGGAGGATTGACGGAATCCGGGAAGCGGACGCCGAGATGCGATGGAACATTCTGTAGCGGATGCCTTGCACAGGTCGCTGACTCCCTGCCTCGGCTGCCTGCCCTGGGAATAGTTGCTCCTGTGTAAGGGTCAGGCGTGCACCGCACGAGCGGAGGAACGCCACGGCCTGCTCCGCGGTGAAGGCATGACGGCCGTCGCCGAAGGGGAATTCCGCCACCGTACGCCACCCGTGCTGCCGGGTCCGGCTGGTGCGGCTGGCCCGGCTCGTGATGCCGATCTTCAAAGCGTTCAGCTCGTCGGGTTCGGCAACGTACAGTACAGCGCCGGCCCCGGTCAGCCCGCCGCCTGTTCGCCGTTGGGCGGCCGGCAGTGGCGGCCGGCCATCTCAGGCCCCGACCAGGGCGCGAAGGTCCTCCGAGGCGCCCCAGCCGTAGGTGGAGAACCCGCGCCCGTCGCCGGCGAGGTAGGCGGTGAGGGCGGCGTGCGAGGTGGGGAACATCGGGGTGGGCAGCGCGGCGGCGTCCATCCACAGGACGGCGAGGTGCTTGTCCGGCTCCGTGTTCGTCAGCTCGCCCTGCCATGAGGTCGCGGCGAAGACCGAGAGGAGGAACGGGCCCTTGCCGTCCCACCCGGCCTTGACCTGGATGGTGTGGACCAGCCGCAGGTCCTCGGGGGCGACGACCAGGCCCGACTCTTCGTGCAGCTCGCGGGCGGCGGCCTCGTCCAGGCGCTCGCCCTCCTCGACCTTGCCGCCGGGGACGGTCCAGGCGGGCACCGTGGACCAGGAATCGTTGGCGTAGTGGATGCAGGCGACCTTGCCCGCTTTCTCATCGTGGACGATGACGCACACGGCTTGGCGCAGGGACTGCACGGGGACTCCAACCGGTAGTGACGAAGGGGGTGTTCACGCGACGGGGTTCGGGTGGCGCAGCAGGTCGAGCACGGTGCGGGCGTAGCCGAGGACCTCCTCGTCCCGGTGGTGGTCCAGGGCCCGGCGCAGGGCGGCGGGCAGTCGATCGCGGCTCACGCCCGGCACGCCGAGCGCTCCTCGGCGCCGAGTTCATGCCCGTACCCGGAGGCGAACACCGCATGCAGGTCGGGTCGGTGCAGGGTGAGCTGCATCGTGACCCGCATGAGGTCGCGGCGCACCGGCTCCTCGACCTGGCTGCGCTCGAAGTCGATCACCCCGACCACCAGGCAGCCGTTGCCGTCGCCGCGCACGATCCAGTTCCGCGGGCCGAAGTCGCCATGGCAGTAGACGGGCCCGGTACGCGGAGGCTCGGTCCGAGCGGCCTCCGCCAGGGCCGCGATGTCCTCGTTGGTGAGCTGGGCGTCGCGGGCACGGGCGAGTGCCCGCTCGCGCTCCTGGGACCAGGGCAGGCGCTCGCCGACGGGGGCGCCGGTCGTCGGCTGCGCGTGGATACGGGCCGCCAGTTGCCCGGCCTGCCGGTACACCTCCCGCTCCTCGGCGGTGGTGAGGCCGGTGTGGATGGCCGGGGTGCCGGGCAGTGCGGTGGTGACGATGAGCAGCGATCGCGCGTCCTCGGCCAGCAGGGAGGGAGCCCGGCCGGCACCGAGGGCCGGTGCGAGACGCCGGTATCCGGCGGTTTCCCGCTGGTGGAAGAGCGGATTCTTGTGGCGCTTGGCGAACAGCCGGCGCCCGTCGGCACCGAGGACCTCCCAGACGACCGGGTGGCCCGCACGGGCCAGGGACCGCACGCCCACCGGCTCGTAGTGGCCCGCGGTCGCGCGCAGCAGCTGGTCGACGTCGTCCGGAAGGGCGGCGGGGGCACTCACGCGGCCCACCCGACGGTGGACAGGGTGTTGCCGCGGGTGATCTCGGCGACCGCGTGGACGGTGTAGGGCACGGTGTCGGCCGGTAGTGAGTCGAGCGGCCAGGCGCGCAGTTCCTCGCACTTGTGCGGCTCGGCGTTGTGCACGTGGCCGCCGTAGCGGGTGGGGCGGAAGAACAGCTGGAGGCGGCTTCGGCCGTCGTCCGGGTCGAGGTGGTGCAGTGTGTGGACGAGGACGAGGTCCTCCTCGTCGATGCGGATGCCCAGCTCTTCGTCGGCCTCGCGGCACATTGAGCCGGTCACCGTCTCCCCAGTCTTCATGTGCCCGGCCGGCAGGTGCCACTGTCCGGCGGCGTAGCTGGTGTTGCGCCGCCGGCCGAGCAGGATGCTGCCGTGCTCGACAAGGACGAGGTGGACGCCGACGACGAGCGTCAGCGGGTCCTCGTCGGCGGCCGGGCGCAGGGCGTGGTCGTGGGTGTTCACGCGTTCCTCCCGGCCGGGGGCCGGATCCGGGTGCTGAAGGTCGGGGCTGTTCACGAGGCTCCTTCGGGCGCGGCTGCATTCGAGCACGTGAAGTTCCCATCGACTCCCGAGCGCATCAAGTGCACTGTCAGGTGGTCGAGTTGGATGGCTTCACGTGCGGGGAGGCGACTGATGATGGTGCTGTTCGAATGCGGCGCTCAAGCGGATTTCCACCAGGCGATCCCGGGTCGAACGGGGACATTTCGATCACCTTCCCGGCGCGGTCCAGCGATTCCTCCAGTCGGTCGCGGAGGGGACCGGGCAGGGCACCGGAGTCCAGTGCGCAGGCGGCGAGCGCCCGTTCGAGCGCCTTACGCAGACCCGGTTCGAGGTGGCTGCGGGTGCCGTCGTGGGTGAGGAGGTCACGCAGTACGTAGCCGTCGCCGGATTCACCCGTTCGGCTGGTCAGGTGGGCGAGGAGGTTTCGGGCGGCGGGCGTGTCGGGGTCGGCCGCGTCGATGGCGGTCAGCGTGAGGCGGGTGGTGAAGACGGCCATCCCCTCGTCGGGTTCGAAGGCGAGGCAGTGGTCGATCGCGCGCCCGGCGGCGCGCTGGTTGCCGGAACGGCAGAGCGCGGTGAGCACGGTGGTGACGGCGTTCTCCCACGGGTCGCCCGGTTCGGTTTCCTCCAGCAGCGCGAGGGCACCGGGCAGGTCGCCGGTGGTGGCGCGGGCGAGGACGGCGACCTGGCGGCCGTCGAGGATGCGTTGGCCGATGCCGTGGTGTTCCTCGATGTGGCGCAGGGCTTCGCTCCAGTGGCCGGCGGCGGTGAGGGCGCGGGTGCCGTCGGCGATCACGACCCGCCACAGCCAGGCTCGTACCTCGGCGCGCTGCTGGTCGGTCTCGGTCAGGTCGGCCGGGACGGTGATGCCGTCGAGGTCGGCCCAGGTGGCACTGGTGACGGCGCGGTAGAGGTCGAGGAGAAGCTGGTGGCCGTGCTGGTGTCGGCCGGCGCGGATGTGGAGGCGGGCAAGGTTGACGGTCGGCTCCAGACCGCGGATGGCGCTCATCGCCGTCAGCGGTCCTCGGGGCAGGTAGAGGTGGGCATGGCGGTGGCACAGTTCGCGGGCATACTCGGGCAGGCCGATATCGGAGGCGAGGAGCGCTGCCTGGTTGAAGACGGTGGATGCCCGGCCCGGATCCGCCTGCCGGGAGGCCGTGTCGGCCAGCTCGCGGAGCCGGCCGACACGGGCATTCAAGGGCAGGCACGCGGGCCGGATCCTGGCGACCAGCGGGAAGCGCCGGGCGATCGGTCCGGTCGGGTGCACGGCGGCTACTCCCAGGTGACGGTGATCGGGTGGTTCGGGCGCTCCACGACGAAGCGGCCGGCCGCCGGGTCGGCGTCGCCGGGGGCGTCGGGGAGGGCGATGCACAGGGTCCGGTCGCGGAAGCCGATGTTCCAGACGCGGATCTGCTCGGCCACGAGGTCGGCGAGCGCGGCGCCGTCGGGGCCGTGGCCGATCACGCCGGTCTCGTAGGTCTTGCGGCCCTCGGCGGTGGGCTCGCCCGGGCGCAGGGTGAGGTAGGCGAGGGAGCCGTCCTGGACCGTGGCCATGGAGCCCCAGCCGAACATCGGGGTGACGATGCCGCGCTCGCGCGCGGAGCCGGTGACGCTCATCCGCATCAGGGAGTTGGGCAGGGTCAGGGCCAGCCACAGGTCCTGGTACTCGTACGTGGTGCCGGCGAGGATGGTCACCCCGGTCCAGGCCTCGTGGCGCCCGCTGTCGAGGACACCGAGCAGCAGCGAGGCGTCGACCGCCGCGTCCTGGTCCTTGTGGACCTGGAGGGCGACGTCGCCCTCGGCGGTGAGCTGGACGGTTCGGCGGGCGTCGTCCATGCTGCCGCGCAGCGGCATGAAGACAGCGAGCTGGTCGTCGACCGACACCCAGCCGTCCTCGCCGCGCTCGAACGCGATCACCCGGCTGGCGGTGCCGCGAAGCCGCAGCGGCAGGACGATCCGGCCGGTGGGCTTGACCCGCTCCAGCCACGGGGTGGGCATCTCGCTGGTGCTGACCGTGGCGATCAGCCGGTCGAACGGGGCCGCGGCCGGGTGGCCGAGTGCGCCGTCGCCGAGAACCGCGTCGACGTTGGTGATGCCGGCGTCGGCGAGGTGCTTGCGGGCGCCGTCGACGAGGTCCTCGTCCACGTCCACCGCCACGACGTGTCCGTCCGGGCCGACGATGCGGCCCAGGTAGGCGGCGTTGACGCCGGTGCCGGCGCCGGCCTCGAAGATGCTCTCGCCGGGGCGGGCGTCGAGCTGTTCCAGCATCAGGGCGACAATTCCCGGCTGGGAGGCGGCGCTGATCCGGGTGCCGGAGCCGTCGGCCTTGGTGTAGGTGGGGTTGTCCGCGTATGCGGCCTCCAGGGGGAAGCCGGGCAGGAAGTGCTCGCGGGGCACGGCGCGGAAGGCGTTCTCCACCGTGGCGGTGCGGATGACGCCCTGTTCGAGCAGCCGGTCGGTGAGGGCGGCGCGCAGCTCCTCGGCGGTCGGTGCGGCGGAAGCGGTGTCGCTGCTGAGCGTAGTCATGTGGGTGACCCCAGGAGTGGTGCGGATGGTGGACATCGCGGGCGCGGGACCCTCGTCGGAGTGGAAGACGGCGTCCAACGCCCTTGCGGCCATGGCGGCTTGATGGTCGACCGGCAGGCCGGCGCGGTTGGCATGGAAGAGGAGGTGGTGCGCGAGGACCGCTCGCAGTCCGCGGGTGAGGTGGCCGTCGCGGGCGAGGCGGGCGAGGTCCTGGCCGACCTGTTCGAAGGCGTGGACCCAGCCGTCGTGGTGGGCGAGCGGGGTGGTGTCGCGGGTGAGGGCCCAGGTGTCGAGGCGCATCAGGTGGCGCATCGCGGCGGTCAGGGTGGCCGCACGGTCGGGTGTCACGGGCTTCGGGGCGTCGCGGAGCATCGCAAACTGGGCCCAGACGTCGCCCTGTTCATACCAGTCGAGTCCGGCCGCGCGGAGCATGGCGGAGACGAGGACGACGACGGTCTCGGTGCGGCCGAGGGCGGGCGGGTTCGGTTCGGCGGCGCGGGCCAGCAGGTGGCGGCTGTCGGCGTGGAAGAGGCGGTGGGCGATCTCCATGGCCTCGGTGCCGCCGAACGCCTTGGTTTCGCTCTCGTAGATCACGGTGGCCCAGCCGGTGAGGAGGCCTTGCTTGGCGAGGGTGTCCAGCAGGAAGGTAACGACGGGTATGGGGGCGGCGGCCCGGTAGCGCAGTCGCAGCCCCTTCTTGCGCATGTACCACCAGCCGTCCAGTTCGCCGTTGACCTGGGCGAAGGTGAGCACGGGGGCCAGGTGGTGGGCGGCGGCCTGTTCGACGGTGGCGGGGTCGGCGAAGGTGAGGTCGTGCTGGATCCAGCCGGTGGTCATCGGATCGGTCCTCGGTCGGGTGGTCAGGAGGTGAGCAGGCAGGCGTCCCAGCGGGTCGCGGGGGTGGCGCCGGTGGCGGGGGCGAGCAGGGCCAGGGCGGTGCCGGCGGCGCCTTCCAGGAAGGCCGGGCCCGCGGTTGCCACGAGGTGGTGGGCCTGTTCGTCGGGGTCGGCGTGCGGCGGGTGGGTGGTGTCCAGGAGCAGGGTGGCGGCCGAGCGCAGCCGGCCGGCGTTGCGCAGGGAGGCGTCGGCGGCGGCGCGGTGGGCGATGTGGGCGAGCCCGGCGTAGCCGTGGCAGACGGACATATCGGTGGTCGCGGTAAGCGCCTTCGGGTCCACCAGGGCGGTGGCCAGGGTGTTTTCGGCGTCGTGGCGTAGGTGCGGGTCGTCGAGGGCGAGGGCGGCGAACTGCTGGGCGCGGGCGATGCCGGCGGTGCCGTAGCACCAGCTCGGCCGCTGCCGGGGAAGCGGTCTACGGTCCGGGCCGGTCAGGTGTGCGGGGGTGATCCAGTACAGCCAGGCGTGGCTGTCGCGCCAGCGCTCCAGCCAGGCCAGGACGGTGCGGATCGCCTCACGCTGGCCGTCGACTTCGATGCCGCGTCGCAGTGCGAGGGCGAGGAGTGCGAGCGGTCCGGCGATGCCGTGGGCGAGTCCGTTGTTGGCGTGCCCGCCGGGGAACCGTTCGTCCATCTCGTTGGATGGACCGGCGAGGGTCCACCAGCCCGGCAGGACCTTCCCCTGCCGCGTGACGTTCTCGGTCAGCCGGACCAGACAGGTCAGGACCCGCCGGATCGCCTCGCCGTCTCGGGATCGGCGCAGCAGGATTGAGCCGATGCCGGCCAGCCCCCGGATCGTGTCGAACTCGGCGAGCCGTGGCAGGTTGCCGCGCTCGGTCCGGTTCTCGGCCTGCTCGCAGCGGCGCACCGCGTCGGCGGCCACGGTCTGGTCGAGGTGGTCGAGGGCGCGCTGGTAGGAGCCGGGGCGGGCCTGGGCGGCGCAGGTGAGGGCGTGGGCGAGCGCCGGGGCGCCGTAGTAGAGGTAGCTGTCCGTCCCGCTGGTGACCGGTGCGCCGGCGGCGACCGTCAGCCATGCACGTACCGGCTCCCACGGGCCGAGGCCCATGGCGGCGCGCTCGATGTGCAGCAGGGCGATGCCCGGGGCGCCGTGGGCGAGGGACTGGCGCCACTGTGGGCGCGACGACCAGGCTGCGGGGGCAGCTGCCGGGTCGGTGAGGAGCTCGGCGATCCGCTCGGACAGCCGAAGGGCCGGGTGCAGGCTGGTCATCGGTCACCGTCCCGGGCCAGACACGCGAGGGCCGCGGCGCGGGCCAGGTACAGGACCTGGGCCTCGTCGTCGAAGTCGATGCGGTGCGCGCGTACGTACGAGCTGTGAAGCAGTGAGCCGAGGACGTCGTCTGCGTCCACCCCGGTGGTGTGGGGGCCGGGGAAGAAGCGGCGGTAGGCGTCGAGGGCCTCATGGCGCTCCGCCCAGGCGTCGATGACGGCGGCGCCGCCGGGTTCGTCGCGCAGTGCGGCCCAGCGGTCGGTGGGGTCTGCGAGGCGGACCGCCTCGGCGAACACCGGCCGGGCGACGGGCGTCGGGGGCTTGGCTGGGACGTTGGCGACCAGCCAGCGCAGCCCCGCGCTGGCCGAGCCGGTGAAGCCGGCCACGATGGCGACCGCCTGCGCGGCGAGCAGCGCGTGCCAGCGGGGGCGGACGGGCTGGGACAACTGGGCGAGCACAGCGGTGGAGTCGGAGCGGAAGACCTGCTCGGCGGCGGCCCAGGCCGGGCCCTTGCCCCACCGGCCGGTCTCCGCGTAGGAGGTCGGGTACACGACCTCGGACAGCAGCCCGGCCTGGTGGAGTTCGGCGGTCCAGGCGCTGATCACGGCGGCGGTGGGGCCGAAGGCGTCCGGGTCGGGCAGGGCGATGCGGATCCGCAGGTGCTGGCGTGGGTCGCGGAAGCGGACGAACCACCACTTCGGCCGGCCGAGGCGCTGCAGGAGGTCGGGCAGGTGGTGGGCGAGAACGGTGTCCTGGCGTTCCAGGTCGCCGTAGAGGGAGGCGAGGAGTACCTGGGAGGTGCCGGGGGCGTCGCCGTGGCCGCGTCGCAGGATTCGGGCCGGGGTGGGCTTGGGCAGGCGTGGCCAGGCCGGGGCCCGGGTGGCCGTGACTGGGATGGCGACCTCGTGGGCTCGGCCGTCGGCCCAGCCCAGGTCGGCCGGGTCGGGGCGCTCGACGAGGACGGCGTGCGGGGCGGAGCGCAGGTGCTCGCGCAGCAGGACGCGGTGACCGGGACGGTCGAGGTCCAGGGGCAGGCCCTGGCTGTCGGCGGCCAGCGTGACGTGCCGGGTGACGCGGCGCCGCACCAGCCACGCCGAGAGCATCTCGTCCCACTTCGCGAAGTCGCTGGCGCGGGGAGGGAGTTCGTCGGCGGTCAGCCGCCAGGAGGCCGCGGAGATGATGACGCGGCCGTGCCGTAGCCGGGGCCGGAACGGCAGCGCGCCGAGGCTCCCCCAGGAGAAGTGGGTGACCTGGGCGGCGTGGGCGCGGGACAGCTCGGTGATCAGCCGGGCCAGCGGCGGGGTGTGGGTGCGCAGGTTCAGGGCGTGGGTCGCGGAGGCCTCGATCCGTGCCCCGAGCACCGGAGCGGCCAGATACATCCGCCGCCCGTCGCAGCCCACCGCCAGGTCCTCGGGACCGAGGACGCCGTCGGCCGCCCGGCGGTGTTCGGCGAGGCTGATCACCAGCTGGCCGGTCTCCATACTGCGGGCGACGTGCCCGGTGGCCGCGTCCAGCGGCGGATACGAAAGCTGCGCGGTGAGGGCGTGTTCGTCCATGGTCGGCAGGTTCGTCAGCAGGTCGGTGAACGCTGCCCGGTGTGCGGGTTCGAGGAGGTGGAGGAAGCGGCCGACCGAGACGCCGGCGGCGCGGGACGCGGAGACGACCTCCAGGCGGAAGGCGCCTCGGTCGAGGGCCTGCTGGGTGGGGGCGTGGATGCGGGCGAGGATTTCCAGGTGCGGGGGCCAGCGCGGTTCGTCGGGGCTGAGATCGAGCGAGCGGAGAACGGCGTCGTCGAGCAGGACTTCGCGCTCACCGTCGAGCGCGGCTTGCTGGGCGAGGGCGGCGAGACGTTCGTCGCGTTCGTCGAAGCGCGGTCGGTCGGCTGCCGGGGCGCCCGGGTAGCCGTCGGGCCAGCCGATCCCGCTGTCCGCCACCATGTCGAGCAGCGGCACCAGCGCGCCGCGGCCGTAGCGCTCGTAGAAGCGTTGATGGTAGGCCCGCCAGGCGGCGGTCCCCTTGCGAGCCGGGCTGAGACGGGTCAGGAGGTGGGCGGCGCGGGCGGCCTCGTCGGCGACGGTCTGGGGGAGGACGATGTCGGCGTCCAGCCGCAGGTCGACGGCCGACCCCGCAGAGTCGGTGCCCGTGGTGAGCAGGTTGTCCAGGACCGCGGTGACGCCCGGCAGTTCGGCGGCGGCCGTGGCGTCCAGGGCGGTGCGCAGGTGGGTGACAGGATCGGGGTCGGTGGCCGGCGCGTGCAGGTTGGTGATCAGGGCGCGGTGGGCGACGAGCTCGGCCAGGACCGCGGTGACCTGCTCGCCGGACGCGGCAGGAAACTCGGTGCGGACCTTGTCGGCGAGGTCGCGGAAGCGGACCGGGTGGCGGGCGGCCTCCAGGGCGATTACGACGGGGTGGGTGCGGCGCAGGGTCGTTTCGGCGGCTGCGGTGCCGAGACCTGGCCGGACGAGTGGGCGGTGCGGAACGACGAGGCGCTCGCCACGTATCTGGACGGTGTTGTTCGCGACCACGTCCAGCAAGTCCAGTAGGCCGGGGAGATGCTCCAGCTGTGCGGTCGCCTCGGTGAGTCGGTCCGCCGGGACCGTGCGTGCCACGCGGTGTCCGCAGCCCCATCGCAGAGTGGATGTCGAGGCGAAGGAGGCACCTTGCACGCCGGCGAAGTAGCCGTACGGGGTGGGGCGGCCGGCCGCGCGCAGCACGTAGCGGGCGGTGGAGAGTGCGGCGCGCCGCACCTCGCGGGGTGCGGCGCCGGCGGCGGTGGTGAGCTGCCGGACCTGCTGCGCGAGGACAGGGCTGGCCTGTTCGAGGGCCACGGCGAGAAGCTCGTCCGCCCATGCCTCGCGCAGCCACTGCATCTGACGGGCGGGCAGGCCTGCCTCGTCGAGGTCCGGCCAGGCGGGCACCGCGGGGGCGGGGTTCGCGACGGCGCGCACGAGGGCCACGTCGGCGGCGCGGTACGGGGAAGCGGCTGGGCGCATGGCTGGCGGACCTCGGGTAAGGGCGGGGGCGGAAGGGGACAGGGTGGAGGCCGGTGCCGCAGGAGGCTTTCCTGCGGCACCGGCCGGGTGTGTCAGTGCAGGCCGGTGGTGCAGGCGCCGCAGGTGCTGCCGCAGCCGTCGTCGGTCAGGACCTGCAGGCTGGCCGCGTCGGTGGTCTCGACGGTGTGGACGTCGAGGTCGAACTCGTCGCCGATGGCGGCCGTGGCGGCCTTGGTCTCGGCCGTGATCGTCTGGGCCATGAGTTCCTCCTGTGGGTTCTCCCTGTGAGGGACCTGGCGTCGGGGCGCGGGATGCGCCGCGTATCACCAGGAGTCGGTGGGTCCGGGGCCGATCGCAGGGCCGATCGGTGGGCTTGTGGGCGGGCAGCCGCCCGGCCGTTGTCGCCGTCAGCCGCGACCCGCCGGTGCGGGGGCGGGCCAGGGGGCCGGGAATCCTGGGTCCAGGCCGAGCGAGCGGTGAGCCTGCCCGAGTGCCCGGAGCAGGAGCCGTTCCCCGGTGAAGCCGGTACGGCCGTGCAGGAGACGGTGGTTGTCCAGCACGAGGCCTTGTCCGCAGGCCAGGCGCATGCGGACGGTGTGGTGCTCGACGGCGCGGTGCAGGGTGGGCAGGTGAGCTTCGGCCTCCGGTGAGAACCGGGCCAGCTCGTCCTGGCGCAGCCGCAAGCGCCATCGGCCCTCGGGCAGCTGTTCCAGGACGGCGGCGAAGTGTCCGTTCGATCCGCCGAAGTACGCGGCTCGCGGCGCCGAGAGGGCCTCCAGAGCCGCCGGGTGGAATGTGGCCAGTTCGGCGAGTACGGCGCGGCCGTCCACCACCTGGCTCTCGCCGCCCTCCTCGGCCGCCCGCGCGCAGGCCAGCAGCATCAGCCGCGGGGGTCCCGGCAGTTGGGCGCACTCGGTGTGCAGCGCGAGGTCGCCGCGTCCGAGGCCGGCGAATCCCACCCGGCCCGCGTGGCGGCCGGTGTCGCGGATGACGGTCAACCCGTCCGGATCGGCGTCGCGATGGTGCCACAGCGCGGACATCAACAAGGCGGCCGTGTCGAGCACATCGCTGCGACCGCCGAGGCGGCCGAGCCGCACCAGGCCGTGCTCGCGCAGCACGGACGCGGCCCGCTCCAACTCGCCGGTGATCAGGGCGCCGAGGGTGAACTCTTCGTCCGCGGTGGGCAGCGCGGTGCGGGAAGACGGCATGGAGGATCCCCCTTGTGAGAACGGGCGGATGGGAGAGGACACACTGTGGCGGGTGCACCCGCCACGAGTGAAGTGACAGATTGTCAAAGCCCGATCGCTGCACCGTGCGAGCGCTCGGCGGCAGTCGGCTGCTACGTTCGACGGGCCCGTGCCCCTCCGTGCGCCGTGGAAGTAGAAATGACCGGACCCTCTGAACTGCCCTATGTCCCGCCGACTTTCCCGATCTCGATCAAGGGCGTCGTCCTCGACCCACAGCAGCGGGTGCTGCTGCTGAAGAACGAACGCCAGGAGTGGGAGCTGCCCGGCGGAAAGCTGGAAGGCCTGGAGACCCCCGAACAGCGGGTCGAGACCGAGATCCGCGAGGAGAGCGGCTGGACGGCCACAGCCGGCCCCCTGCTGGACGTGTGGATGTACGAGCCCATCCCCGGCCGTAAGGTCTTCATCGTCGCCTACGGCTGCACAGCCACCGACGCCCACCGGCCACCGGTCGTCAGCCACGAGCACAAGGAAGCCGCGCTCTTCCATCGCGACGAGGTGCACGACCTGGTCATGCCCCAGGGCTACAAGGACTCCATCGCCCGCTGGTACGAGCTCCAGGACCGGGCCTGACCGGTGGCACGCCGAGACCCGCACGGCGGGATCCGCTGGCACTGGACCACCCCACGCGCCCAGGACATTCTGCGTCGCCGCAGCCTGCCCGAGATCCTCGCCTTCCACCGGCAGTTGAACGGGCTCCCGCAGGAGGAACTCGGCACCCTCCTCGGCTACTCCACCAGCTACATCTCCCGAGTGGAGACCGGAAACCGCTCCATCACCGATATCGGCGCGCTGCGGCACATCGCTCAGTGCCTCGGCCTGCCACCCCACGTCTTCGGCATCACCGACGACGCCGACGGAGACCACCACGCCATGATCCAGTTCGGTGAGAGCGTCCTGCGCCTGGCCGAGATCGCCCGCCAAGCCGGACAGGCCGCCGCCGCTGTCGACGAACTCTGGCCCCTCGTCGCCCGCCTCGAAGCCCGCGCCGCAGACGGACACACCGACAGCGACGTCCTGCGGCTGCTCGCCCGCGCCCGCGTCGGCCTCGGCGTCGCCCTCGGCCACGTTCTACCCGAAGAACGTCTCGCCACCGCAGCCCGCTGGACCGGCAAAGGCCTCGCCATCGCCCGCCGACTCGACGATCCGACCCTGCAGGCCCACGCCCTGCGCCACCACGGCAACGAGCTGCGCAAAGCCGGCCTGCACCACGCCGCCCTGGAACGCCTCGGCCGCGCCCGCGACCTCTCCCGCACCCCCGACGACCGTGCCGCAGCCGTCATCCTGCTCGCCCGCGCCGCTGGAACCGCCGGCGCAACGACCGTGTTCGACGACGCAGTCGCCGAGAGCCGACGCCTCCTCGACACCGCCAACGCCACCCCGCTGTTCTCCGAATTCACCCTCCACGAAGTGCAACTGCGCGGCCTCGCCGCGACCGGCCGGGTGCCGCGTGCCGTCGACCTCCTCGAACGCGCACCCACCCCAGGGCTGCAGACCAGCCCGCAGTGGCGCATCATCTCCGCAATCACCGCAGGCCAAGTCCTGCTGCGCCGCGGCGACCGGGACGCCGCCGGCGAACAGATGCGCGCGGCCCTGCACGGCGCCGAACTTCACCGCCTGCCGCATCAGGTCCAGCGGGTCATCCGCGCCAGCGACAGTCTTCCCAACATCCGTGAGCAGGCGCAGGGCGCTCTTGATCGGCTCCGGGCGGACATAGCGGCCTGACGCAGTGCGCCCGTGACGGGGGTTCCCCTGGAGAGAGTGGAGGTAGCCCGGCGGTGCCGGGCTACCAGTTGAGGCGGGGTGCTGGCGTTCCCACACCAGCCACACGATGGAGACGGTGCCACGGGTTCGGAAGCTCCCGAATAGCTCGGACCGCATCGAGCCAATCTTGTCTGTTGCCTACGAGGCGAGTTGGCTGGCTGGGCATCCTATGAACTCGTAACACGATCATGAGGGCAGGTTGTTGAGGCGTCGCCAGCAGATGAATGCGCAGGCAAGCGACACGAAGGCGTTGTGGAGGTCGAGGCGTCCTTCCCACCGGACGGCGAGGCGCTTGAACTGGTGGAGTTGGACGAAGGCCTGCTCGACAACGTAGCGGAGCTTGTCGAGGCCGATGATGTCGCGTTCTCCCCTGCGCCGTGCTGGCCGGCAGCGTGTACCGCGCGGTTCGGTCGACACGGTCGTATTCCTCGTCGATGCCGACCCCACTCCTCACTGCCGCCTTCAGCGACGGTGGGTAACCGGGGACGGTGGGTTCTGCGATACCGCCGGTCGGGTGATCCCCCGAGGTCAGGGTGGTGGGAGCGATAGGAGATCATGTCGCGACCGGTTGCATGGTCGCCCACCAGGGTTTCGCACGGTACAGCAGAGACGAGGCAAGGACATGAAGGTCGCGTTCGGGTGGAAGCTGCACGGGGACGGCCGCGCCCCGCAGCCCGGGGCGGTGGTGAAGCCGGACGAGCGACTGTCGTGGGGGCGCACGATCGGGCTGGGCGCGCAGCATGTCGTGGCTATGTTCGGGGCTACTTTCGTGGCCCCGATCCTTATGGGACTGGACCCGAACCTGGCGGTGATGGTCTCCGGTGTCGCGACGATCTTCTTCCTGCTGGTGACCAGCGGCCGGATCCCGTCCTACCTGGGCTCCAGCCTGTCGTTCGTCGGTGTGGCGGCCGTGATCAAGGCGCAGGGCGGGGACGCGGCGACGCTGACCGGTTCGCTGCTGGTGGTCGGTGCGGTGCTGGCGGCGTGCGGTGCGGTGGTGCAGGGCTTCGGCTCGAAGGTGATCCACGCGGTGCTGCCGCCGATCGTCACCGGCGCGGTGGTCATGCTGATCGGTTTCAACCTGGCGCCGGTCGCGGCCGGCACGTACTGGCCGCAGGACCAGTGGGTGGCGCTGCTGACGATGTTCTTCACGGGGCTGGCCCTGGTGGTGCTGCGCGGGTTCTGGTCGCGGATCGCGATCTTCCTGGGTCTGGTCTTCGGCTACGTGGTGTCGTTCCTGTTCGACCGGGTCTTCGGCCAGATCCACTCGCCGGTGGGCGGCGGCGCGGCCGTCGACCACTGGCGGCTGGACTTCTCGGGTGTCGGCAAGGCGGACTGGATCGGCCTGCCGTCGCTGCACGCCCCGAGCTTCTCGCTGTCCGCGATCCTGGTGGCGCTGCCCGTGGTGGTCGCGCTGATCGCCGAGAACGCCGGTCACGTGAAGGCGGTCTCCGAGATGACCGGTGACAGGCTGGACGACAAGATGGGCACCGCGATCATGGCGGACGGTGCGGCGACCGTGCTGTCCACGGCGGTCGGCGGCCCGGCGACCACCACGTACGCGGAGAACATCGGCGTCATGGCGGCGACCCGCGTCTACTCGACGGCGGCGTACTGGTGCGCGGCCGGCTTCGCGATCCTGTTCGGCCTCTGCCCGAAGTTCGGCGCGGTGATCGCGGCCATCCCGGGCGGTGTGCTCGGCGGCATCACGGTGGTGCTGTACGGCATGATCGGCCTGCTCGGCGCGCAGATCTGGATCCACAACAAGGTGGACCTGACCAACCCGCTGAACCTCGTCCCGGTCGCGGCGGGCGTCATCGTCGGCATCGGCAACGTCAACCTGAAGATCACCGACAACTTCGAGCTCGGCGGCATCGCCCTGGGCACCCTGATCGTCCTGACCGGCTACCACGCCCTGCGGGCGATGGCCCCGGAGCACCTCAAGCACCCCGGCCCGGCCAACGGCCCGCTGCTCGACGAGGGCACCAGCACCTACGACGACAGCAGGCCCGAGAGCTGAGCCGACGCCCGCCCGTCGAACCCCACCCGTTGAACCCTGCCCGTCGAACCCTGCCCGTCGAACCCTGCCGGACGCAGCGTGCTGGAGCACCTGCGGTCGGCGGCGTTCGACAAAAAACGCGGCCGAACTCCGCGCCGCCCAGGTAATGGGTGCCCGGGCTCCGGGCGCGGTCAGCCCGCCAGGCCCGAGTCCCTCGCCAGCAGGGCGGCCTGGACCCGATTGCTGACGCCGAGCGCCGTCAGAATCCGGCTGACGTGCGCCTTCACGGTGCTCTCCCGCATCGCCAGCCGCTGCGCGATGTCGGCGTTGGCCCGCCCCTCCGCGAGCAGCGCCAGCACTTCGCGTTCGCGCGGGGTCAGCCGCTCCCACCGCGCCCGGGCGGCGCTCGCCGCCGTGCGGCCGGTGGCGTGGTACCGGTCGATGACGCGGCGCGCGGCGGCCGGGTGCAGCATCGCCGAGCCGGCCGCGACCAGGTGGACGGCCCGCAGGATCTCCGCCGGATCGGTGTCCTTGAGCAGAAACCCGTCCGCACCGGCCGCGAGCGCGTCGTAGACGTACCGGTCGAGGTCGAAGGTCGTCAGCGTGATCACCCGCGGCGGCTCCGGCAGCGCGCGCAGCCGGGCGGTGGCGGTGATCCCGTCCATCCGCGGCATCCGGACGTCGACCAACGCGACGTCGATGCGGAAAGCGCTTGCCCGCTCGATCGCCTGAATTCCGTCCGCGGCCTGCGCCACCACCTCGATCCCGGGATCCCCGTCGAGCAGGTCCGTCAGCCCGAGACGCACCAACGCGTCGTCGTCGACCACCAGCGTGCGAATCATGCGCGACCGTCCTTCGGAGCCGGGTGCGGAAGCCTGGCCGCGAGCCGCCAGGAGCCGGTGCCGGCCGGGCCGGCGTCGAGGTGGCCGCCGAGGGCGGTCACGCGTTCGCGGAGGCCGACCAGGCCGTAGCCGGAGTCGACGGCGACGGTCGCGGCGGTGCCCGCGCCGTTGGTGACTTCCACCAGGGTGGCGGGCGGCCGGTAGTCGACCCGGACGTCCACCGGGGAACCGTCCGCGTGCTTGCGGGCGTTGGTCAGCGCCTCCTGGACGATCCGGTACGCCGCCAGCCGGTGCGTGGTCGGCGCGTCCGCCGCCCGCCCGGTGACGGTCAGCGCGACCTGCTGCCCGGCGTCCCGGGCGTCCGCCACCAGCGCGGCGACCTCGCGAACGGCCGGCGCGTCGGCGGGCGCCGCCTGCGGATCGTGGAGCGCGCCGAGCACCTCGCGCAGGTCGGTGAGCGCCTCGACCGAGGTGGCCCGAAGAATGGCCAGCCGATCGGCGACCGGGCCGGGCAGCGTCGCGCCCCGGGTGGCGAGGACTCCGGTGTGCAGCGCGATCAGGCTGAGCCGGTGGGCGAGGACGTCGTGCATCTCGGCGGCGATCCGGGACCTCTCGGCGGCCCGCGCCGCGTCCTCGCGCAGCCGGGTCTCCACCCGCAGTTGCTCGACCTGCCCGGCCAGGGTCTGCACCAGCCGCCGTCGGTTGCCCTGCCACAGGCCCAGCACCAGCCCGAACAGCAGCACCGTCAGCGTGGACAGCCACCGCTGCCCGACCCACACCGACGCGGCCCGCACCCCCGCCAGGTTCCCCACCAGCGCGAGCCCCGCGCACAGCAGCGCGAACCGGGTGCGGCGGGCGACCGCCAGGTCGAACATCACCACGCCCAGCAGCAGATCCACCAGCCAGCCCCAGCACGCCGTGACCCCCACCGCCAGCAACGGCGCGACCGACAACCGCAGTTGAGGCACCGTCAACGACATCGCACACAGCACCGCCGCCACCGTGACCGCCAACTGCTCCCGCCCGTCCCACAGTTGCCCGCTGTTGCGGTGGATCGCCGAGACCAGGAACGCCAGTACCAGCGCCCGCCCCAAGGTCGCCCACACCGGGCTCCGCCACCACGTCACGCCGTCCATGCTAGGCGGCCTTCCCGGCCCACGAAATCGACGAACGGCCGTACCCACCCCCGACTTTGGTAGGTGCACACGGCCGCCGGACGACGGATCCACGGGGCTCGCGCGCTTCCTAGCGTCGAAGCCATGACCGAGCAGACCACTCCCCCGCCGCGGCCCCGGGCCGACGGTTGGACGTTCCTCCGCGAAGCCGTCCGCGACCTGCGCACCACCGGCGCGGTCGCCCCCAGCAGCCGGGCCCTCGCCCAGGCACTGACCGCCCCGGTGCGGGCCCGCGCCCCGCACCCGATCGACGTCCTGGAGGCCGGCGCGGGCACCGGCGCCGTCACCCGCGTCCTGCTGCCCCAACTGCCGCGCGGCGCAAGGCTGGACGTGGTGGAGGCCAATCCGCGCTTCGCCGCCGGGCTGCGCGACCTGGTGGCCGCGCAGCACTGCGAGGACCGCGTGACGGTGCACCGGGCGTACGTGGAGGAGCTGGCCACCGACCGCCGCTACGACGTGATCGTCTCCGGCCTGCCGCTGACCAACTTCACGCCCGCCCAGGTCGACCGCATCATGGCCCGCTACCTCGAACTGCTGCACCCGGGCGGCACGTTGACCTGGTTCTCTTACCTGGGCACCCGCCGTGCCCGGGCCCTGTTCGCCACCCGCGCGGAACTGCACCGCCACGCGGCAGCCGAACGCGCCCTCGCCACCCACCTCCGCGCCGGCCGCACCGCCTCCCGCACGGTCTGGGCGAACCTCCCCCCGGCCCGCGCCTGGCAGCTCCACCCCACGGCCGGCTAGGCCGCCAGCAGCGGACCGAGTTCGGCGGCCCACTCCGGGTGGAGCGAGACCTTCTCGTCGTGCAGGGCGAGGATCTCCCGGCCGAGCGTGGGAGTCATGTCGTCGGACAGATCCGGGCCGATGGCGATCCTGGCCAGGTGCGGCATGATCAGGTCGGCGATTCCGCGCGCAGTGGGCATGGGTGAATCCGTCGGCGCGGTCCAGGTTCGCGCCGGACTCGGGGTCGCGATTCGCCGGCTCTCGCGCGCCTACCATGACGAAGAAGCGGGCGCAGTACGGCAGTTGGCCGGCGCCGAGGCGGGACGGTTCCCCGATCTGGCGGCGAGCGTGCGCGAGCGCACGATCCTGCGCATCCGGTCCGCACTCGCCGACCGTCTGGCCCGCCTGGCGCTCGCCGGCCGCCTGCGCCCATGCGACCCGGAGCTCGCCGCCGAGCACCTCCTCGCCCTGCTCACCGGCCCACTGGAGTACCGGCCCGACGCCGACCCGGCCGCGATCGCGGACGCGGCCGTCGAGGTCTTCCTCCGCGCCTACGGTTCGGACCGCGCCTGAAGGATCACAGCTGCTGCCAGGGCGTTGACCCGGGGCACGACCTCCTCGCCGACCCGGTACGCCTCCTCCAGGTGCGGGTAGCCGGACAGGACGAACTCGTCGATGCCCAGCGCGTGGTACTCGGCGAGCCGGGCGGCGACCTCGTCGTGCGAGCCGACCAGTGCGGTGCCCGCGCCCTCCCGGACCAGCCCGATCCCGGCCCACAGGTTGGGTGCGACCACCAACTCCCGTCCGGTGCCGGTGCCGTGGCCGTGCAGGGCGGCCATCCGGGCCTGGCCGGTGGAGTCCATGGCGGCGAACCGGGCCTGACTGGCCCGCACCGCCGCCGGGTCGATCCCGGCGAGAATCCGGTCGGCCTCCGCCCAGGCCTGCTCCGCGGTGTCCCGGCTGATCACGTGCAGCCGCAGCCCGTACCGCAGGGTGCGGCCCTGTGCGGCGGCCAGGGCGCGCAGCCGTCCGATCCGTTCGCCGATCGCCAATGGCGGTTCGCCCCAAAGGAGTTGGACGTCGGCCTGCCGCGCGGCGACCTGTTCGGCGGCCGGCGACGCGCCGCCGAAGTACAGCGGGACGGGGTGCTCGACCGCCGGATCGACCAGCTGCGCGCCCTCCACCCGCAGGTGCTCGCCCCGGTGGTCGACCCGTCCGCCGTCGAGCAACTCCCGCAGCACAGCCATCAGTTCGTCGGTCCGGGCGTAGCGCTCGTCGTGCGCGAGGTGGTCGCCGTAGGCGCGCTGCTCGACGGGGTCGCCGCCGGTGACCACGTTCAGCCGGATCCGTCCGTCGGCGAACCGCCGGAACGCGTCGGCCTGTTGGGCGATCAGGGTGGGGCTGGCCAGGCCGGCCCGGAACGCGATCAGGAACCCGATCCGGCTGGTGTGCCGGGTGAGCGCGGAGGCCAGGATCCACGGGTCGACGCAGCCCAGTCCGACGGGGGCGAGCAGCGAGACGAACCCGGCCTGCTCGGCGGCCTGCGCGACCTGCGCGAGGTAGCCGACGTCGGCGGGCCGCCGGGTCGCGGCGCCGGTGCGGCCCTGTACGGCGGTGACGCCGCCGGGGTCGCGGCCGTCCCCGCCGGTGGGCAGGAACCAGTGGAACACGGGGGCACGGTCGGACAACGGATCGATCCTCTTCTGGTGCCGAAGGAGACGGAGCGCAGCGCCGTGGAACGTCACACGGCGGGCGGGGAGAAACGGAGAAACGAGGAAACGGGGAAACGGGGAAGCGGGCGAAGCGGGAGAGCGGGGGCTCAGGAGCGGCGACAGGCAGCGGAGCACACCCGGAGGAGGTCGATGTGACCCCGGGTGGTCAGGAGGATTCGCTGCGGCACGCCGGGAAGCTACCACGTTTCCGCAGGACACGGCGGACCTGTCCGGCCAGACCCCTTGACCCCGGCCGGTACGCCGCTATCGTCTCCCTCGGCATCCGGTCTAGACCTATGACCGCCTCCCGGCACGCCCCACCGCCCGCCGGGAGGGACCGCCCTGACCCCACATCAGGAAAGGCACCGCAATGAAGGCAAACAGAAAGGTGACCGCGGCGATCGGCGCGCTGGTCGCCCCGCTGCTCGGTCTGACCTTGTCGGCCGGCACCGCCAGCGCCCACGGCTGGGTCACCGACCCGGCCAGCCGCCAGGCGCAGTGCGCCAACGGCGTCGTGGTCTGCGGGCAGATCAAGTACGAACCGCAGAGCGTCGAGGGCCCGAAGGGCCTGTTCAGCTGTAGCGGCGGCCACTCCGAGTACGCGGAGCTGGACGACGACTCCAAGGGCTGGCAGGTCACCAACGTCTCGTCCACCCAGACCTTCAGCTGGCACCTGACGGCCCGCCACGCCACCGCGAACTGGCAGTACTTCATCGGCAGCCAGCTGATCGGCCAGTTCTCCGGCAACAACACGCAGCCCCCGGCGGACGTCAGCCACCAGATCAACTTCGGCTCCTACACGGGCCGGCAGAAGGTCCTCGCGGTGTGGAACGTCTCCGACACCAACAACGCGTTCTACGCCTGCATCGACGTCAACATCGGCGGCACCGGCGGCGGCAACCCCGGTGGCGGCAACGGCAGTTGCACGGCCGCGGCGTGGGACCCGGCGCGGGTCTACAACAGCGGCGACGGCGCCTCCTACGGCAACCACAACTGGCGCGCCAAGTGGTGGACCCAGGGCGAGCAGCCCGGCTCCACCGGCCAGTGGGGCGTCTGGGAGGACCTCGGCGCCTGCAAGTAGCGCCCCGGCAGCGCATGTACCACCGGCAGTTCTCACTACCGGCCGTGCTCACCACCGGCAGTGCTGACCACCGGCACTGATCGCCCCCGGCAGTGACCGACGCCCGCCCGGCGGCCCCCTGTGGGGGAGGGTCCCGGGCGGGCGTCAGGTCAGCCGCGCAGCTTGGCCGTCAGGTTGGCCCACCAGCCGCGCCGCTGTGCAGGCACGGCGGGCGCGCCCTCGGCAGGGACGTGCGGCGCGAACGCCGGGGTGGAGATCACGGGCGCGCTGGCCGTGGTCGTCGGGTCCTGCGGCTGGAGCGCCGTACGCGGCGTGAAGCGCGCCGGCAGCCCGGTCAGGTGCCGCGACATCCAGTTGCCGCGCCAGTCCAAGTCCTCTTCCTCGACGGCGAGTTGGAGGTCGGGAAGCCGGGTGAGCAGGATGTCGATACCGGTCTCGGCGATCGCCCGTCCGATCTCCTGCCCGGGGCACTCGTGCGGCCCGCTGCCGAACGCCAGGTGCGAACGGTTGCCGAACAGCGGCTTGTTGAGGTCGGGCCGCACCGCCGGGTCGGCGTTGCCGGCGGCCAGGCCGATCAGCAGCATGTCGCCGGCCTTGATGTGGCGGCCGCCGAGTTCGGTGTCGCCGGTCGCCCAGCGTCCGGGGACGAGCATGAACGGCGGGGAGTCCCAGAGGACTTGGTCGAGCGCGTCCGGCAGGGTCATCTGGCCGCCGGACAGGTGGGCGCGGAAGCGGCGGTCGGTGAGGACCATCTTCAGCGTCTCGGAGATCAGGTTGATGGTGGTCTCGTTGGCGGCCAGCAGCACCGAGCGCAGGTGCTGGAGCACCTCGTCCTCGCTCAGCCCGGAGGGGTGCTGCATCAGCCGGGTGACGAGGTCGGCGCCGGGGTCGGCGCGCTTGCGCTCCATGGTGCGGCGCAGCGATTCGACGACGTACTCGTTGGAGGCGACGGCGGTCTCGGTGCCGCGGACCAGGTCGCGGGCGGCGGCCACCAGTCGCGGGCCGTACTCCTCGGGCATGCCGACGAGTTGGGTCATCACCAGCATCGGCAGGTGCTCGGCGAACTGGGAGACCAGCTCGACCTGGCCGGCGGCGCCGAACTCGGCGATCAGCTGGTCGGCGAAGCGGGTGACGTAGCGTCGCATGCCGCGCCGGTCGAAGCTGTTGAGGCCGTCGGTGACGGCGGTGCGCAGCCGGCGGTGTTCCTCGCCGTCGACGAAGGAGCAGGTCGGCTGCCAGGCGATGACGGGCAGCACCGGGGAGTCGGGGGAGACCCGGCCCTCCCGGAACTCGGTCCAGCGCCGGGAGTCGCGGGAGAACCGGGACGGGGTGCGCATGGCGGTGAGGTTGGCGGAGTAGCCGAGCACCAGCCAGGCCGGCAGGTCGCCGTGCAGCAGGACGGGCGCGACCTCGCCGTGTTCGGCGCGCAGCTTCTCGTACAGGCCGGCCGGGTCGGCCTCTGCCTCGGGCCCGAACAGCCGCCGCAGGTCGTCCTGGTGGAGGGGGGTCGCGCCGTGGGCCGGGCAGCCGGGCGGAGGGACGGCGCCGTTGTACGTGCGCTCTTCGGGGATCACTGAGGTCTCCGGGGGAGAAAGGTCGGGGCGGTGAGGGGGCGTCAGCCGACGGGCTGCGCGGCGAGTTCGTACAGGTAGCGCATCAGGGCCATCAGCACGTCGCGGCTGGAGTCCCGCAGGCGGGCGTCGCACTCGACGATCGGCACGTGCGGCGGCAGGTCGAGCGCGCCGCGCAGTTCGTCGAGCGAGTGCAGCGGGGACTCGGGGAAGGAGTTGACGGCGACGACGAACGGCACGCCGCGGTCCTCCAGCCGGCCGAGGACGTCGAAGCTGACTTCCAGGCGTCGGGTGTCGACCAGCACGACCGCGCCGAGCGCGCCTTCGAACAGGCCGTTCCACAGGAACCAGAAGCGTTCCTGGCCGGGGGTGCCGAAGACGTACAGCACGAGTTGGTCGCTGATGGTGATCCGGCCGAAGTCCATCGCGACGGTGGTGGAGCTCTTGCGTTCCACCCCGGCCAGGTCGTCGATGCCGACGCCCGCCTCGGTCATGGTCTCCTCGGTGGTCAGCGGGCGGATCTCGCTGACCGAGCCGACCAGGGTGGTCTTGCCGACTCCGAAGCCGCCCACGACGACGACCTTGACGGCCGCGGCCACCGTGGCCGGGAGCAGTTCGGCCTCGCCCGGCCCGCGCACCGGCTCAGAGCCGCTGAAGTCCATGGATCACTGCCTCCAACAGGGAAAGGTCGGGAAGGGCGGCCTGCGGGATGGGTGCGCGGGCCTCGATCTTGTGCGCGGCGATCAGGTCGGTCAGCAGGACGATGACCAGGCTGTTCGGTAGGCGCAGGTAGGCCGAGATCTCGGCCACCGACAGCGGCGAGCCGCAGATCCGCAGGATCGCGGCGTGCTCGGGCTGCATGGTGGGTTCGGGCCGGGAGCGGGCGATGATCAGCGTGACCAGGTCGAAGCCCGCAGCGTCCTGCTGCCGGTCCCGGCCCCGGGTGATCACGAAGAACCGCTCGGGGCCGCCCTCTTCCCAGTCCTGGTTTGTCATCGGGTGCCCCGACTCACGCGAGCTGTTCGCCGGTACGGGCGGGTGTGGTGAGGTGCTCGCCGATCCGCGCGACCAGGTCGCGCATCCGCTGGCCGACCAGTCCGGCGTCCACGCCCTCGTCCGCGAGCACCGCGAGGAAGGCCCGGGAGCCGGCGGCCATCAGGTAGAAGAAGCCGCCGCCGACCTCGATCACCACCAGCCGCATCCGGCCGTCGCCGTGCGGGAACTCGTTGCCGACCGCGTGCGCCAGGCTCTGCAGTCCGGCGCAGGCCGCGGCCAGCCGGTCGGCGGTGTCCGGGTCGGTGCCGTGCTGGGCCAGCCGCAGGCCGTCGGCCGACAGGACGATGGCGTGCCGTGCGTGCGGGACGCTCTCCGCGAGGTCCCTGAGCATCCAGTCCATGTTGGTCCGTTGCTGAATCACTTCTCGCCTTTCCCTGCTGAGTCTTCACTGGCGTGGCGGCCGTCCGCCGGGTCACCGGGCGTGCTGCCGTTGACGCCTTCGGTGAACGCGGCCAGCCACAGGCCGGGCTGGACCGGCTCGGCGGCGGCGGGTACGGGGGCCTGCCGCGACCGGGGGGCGGGTGCGCCCGGGCCGCCGCCGCGCAGCTGCGCGCCGTGGCGGCGGCGCTGCGGCAGGCCGGTGGAAGTGCGCTCGGTCACTACCGGGTAGTCGTCCTCGGCCGGGGACGGCGCGGGCACCCGCGGGGCGGCGCCGCCGGCGGGCGGGAAGGCCGCGGCGGCGGCGAATCCGCCGGCCGGCGTGTGGGTGGCGACCGGCTCGTCGGCCGGCGGGGTCCACGCCGCGTTCTCCGGGTGCATGGGTTGCTTCTGGTCCGCCATCGGGTGTCCGGTGGCCATCCGGCCGATGCCGTGCGCGCGGCTGGGCGCGGGCGCGGTGGTGATGTAGCGCTGCGGGACGATCAGCACGGCCCGCACGCCGCCGTACGCGGACGGGCGCAGCGAGACCTGGAAGCCGTAGGCGCGGGACAGTCGGCCGACCACCGCGAGGCCGAGCCGCGGGGTCTCGCCGAGGTCGTTGAGGTCGATGCCGGACTGCGCCTCTTCGAGCATCCGTTCGGCGCGGGCGCGGCCCTCCTCGCCGAGGCTGAGGCCGCCGTCCTCGATCTCGATCGCGATGCCGGTCTGCACCTCGACGGCGGTGAGGTGGACGTCGGTCTGCGGCGGCGAGTAGCGGGTGGCGTTGTCGAGGAGTTCGGCGAGCGCGTGGATCAGCGGTTCGACGGCGGAGCCGACGACGGCGACCTCGGACACCGGGTGCAGTTCGACCCGGCGGAAGTCGAGGATTCGGGAGATGCCGCCGCGCAGCACGCTGTACAGCGGGACGGGCCGGCTCCACTGGCGGCCGGGGCGGGCGCCGCCGAGGACGGCGATGGAGTCGGCGAGGCGGCCGATCAGCGCGTTGCCGTGGTCGAGGATCAGCAGGTCGTCGAAGACGGCGGGCAGGTCGCCGTGCCGGTCCTCCATCTGCCGCAGGTCGACGGCCTGGCGGTGGACGATCGCCTGCACGCGGCGGGCGATGTTCACGAACGCGCGCTGGGCGGCCTCGCGCATCGCCTCCTCGTTGTCGACGGCGTCGAGGGTGGCGCGCAGCACGGCGTGCCGGGCCTCGTGGAAGTCCTCGCCGGCGTTGGCCAGGTGGCGCTGTTCGTAGGAGCGGAGCACGTCGGTGATGAACTCGCCGCGCTGGAGCCGCTCGACGGCCTCGGGCAGTTCGTTCTTGGCGAGGTCGAGCATGCCGGCCTGCTGGCGGGCCAGCCGGGTGCGCAGCTCCTCCTCCCGGCGGACGCCCTCCGCGCGGGCGTCTTCCAGGGCGCGGCCCCGGCGGGCCGCCGAGAGGCCGGCCGCCGCCACGGCCGCGGTGCCGACCAGACCGCACAGCAGGATTCCCACGATCGTCTGCCCGGAACCGGCCGAGGCGGCCAGGGCCACCGTCGCGCCGATCACGACCGCGGGCAGCAGGCCGACGAGTACGGCTGCGGGCAGCCGGTTTCCTGGCGACGATCCGGGTCGAAGCATCGGTGTCCTCATACGTCAAAGGGATGGGAACGCGGTCCGGGCAGTGCGGCGGGGCCCGGGCGCGAAGCAGCATAGCCGGTGCACGACAGCTCCGACTGTTCGTCAGCATCCTTTTCCACCAGCCGAGTTGTGCTGGTGGGAGGAGGTGTCGAACAGTCGGCGGAACTCGCCGTGCTCCCCTCGCCGGGGCTCTTAGGCTTGTCGCACCGCGCACTCCGCAGCAGCCTCCCGCCCCGGATTCACCCGGACGAGCGGCAGTCGCGGCGATCCCCCGGCACCGGCCCTCGGGCGGTGCTAAGGCCTGCGGGCCTCGTTCGGGGACCGACAACGACACGGCCCGCACCTCCGACGAGGAGGAACGAGCCCTGTCCGGCATATTACTGACGGATGATCAATTCGTCATATTCATGCTGGTTGTTCACCTGATGCCCGCACCGCATCCGGCCGATCTTCACCGACTCTCCGCCCAGCCGTGGGCCGCACCTCATCACCGGTTCATCCCGCCGGGTAGGCAGCCGGGCGACCGGCCCGCCGCACCCGAGGAGATCGCGATGACCGACCAACTCCCCTTCCCCGAGCGCCCACTGCCGGCCCGCCGGACTCTGCTGCGGGCCGGCCTGGTCGCCGGTTCCGCCACCGCCCTGACCTCGGTCGCCGACCGGGCGCACGCCGACTCCGACACCACCCTCACCCTCACCGGCCGGCTACCCACCGGGGCACCGGACTTCCTCCACCTCCCCTTCGACGTCCCGCGCGGTGTACGGGAGATCGCGGTCTCCTACAGCTACGACCGGCCCGCCGTCCCGCCCGGCACCCCCGGCAACTCCTGCGACATCGGCATCTTCGACGAACGCGGCACCGCCCTCGGCGGCGACGGCTTCCGCGGCTGGTCGGGCGGCTTCCGCACCGAGTTCAGCCTCTCCCGCGAGACCGCCACGCCCGGCTACCTGCCCGGACCGATCAACCCCGGCACCTGGCACGTCGTCCTCGGCCCCTACCAGATCGCCCCCGCCGGACTCGCCTACACCGTCCAGGTCACGCTTCGCTTCGGCGCCCCGGGCCCCGCCTTCACCCCCGCCTACCCGCCGGAACGCGCCCGCGGCCGCGGCCGGGCCTGGTACCGGGGCGACTGCCACCTGCACACCGTCCACTCCGACGGCCGCCGCCTGCCCGCCGAGGTCGCCGCCGGAGCCCGCGCCGCCGGCCTCGACTTCATCGTCTCCACCGACCACAACACCTCGTCCTCGCACGCCGTTTGGGGGCCGCTGGCCGGACCCGACCTGCTGATCGTCCCCGGCGAGGAGGTCACCACCCGCAACGGCCACTGGCTGGCCCTCGGCCTCGCCCCGGGCCAGTTCGTCGACTGGCGCTACCGGGCCCGCGACAACCGGTTCCCGCACTTCGCCCGCCAGGTCCACCGAGCGGGCGGCCTGGTGATCGCCGCCCACCCCTACTGCCCCTACGTCGCCTGCCAGTGGAAGTTCGGCTACCAGGACGCCGACGGCGTCGAGGTCTGGAACGGCCCCTGGACGTACGACGACGAATCCGCCGTCGACACCTGGGACGCCGCCCTCGCCACCGCCCTCCGCGACGGCCGCGACTGGCTGCCCGCCCTCGGCAACAGCGACGCCCACAGCGCCCCGCAGGTCATCGGCTCCCCGCACAACGTCGTCCGCGCCGACGACCTCAACCGCACCGCCGTCCTCGCCGCACTCCGCGCCGGGCACAGCTGGCTCGCCGAATCCGCCGCCGTCCAACTGGAGTTCACCGCCACCGGCCACGGCCGCCGGGCCGACATCGGCGAACGCCTCACCGTCCCCGCCGACGCCCCCGTCGACCTCGCCCTCACCGTCTCCGGCGTCCCGAACGGCACCGCCCGCCTGATCACCGACGAGGGCCAACTCCACCAGTCCCCCCTCCCCGCCGACGGCGCCCCCGCCACCGTCACCTGGCGCACCACCGCCTCCCTCGCCACCTACGTCCGCGCCGAAATCCGCCACCCCAGGCCCGACGGCACCCCCGGCAAGGGCAACGCCATGGGCCCCGACCTCCCCTGGGGACCGATGGCCGCTCTCACCAACCCGATTGTTCTGCACGGTTCCTGACGATTCGTCACTTCCCGAATGGTCGAAGGCCCGCCGTCTTCCCGACGGCGGGCCGCCGGCGTACCGTCACGGCGAAGGCACCCGCCTCCACCCGCCGCCACCCGACCCAGGGAGCGCACCATGCCTCGTACCGACATCCGCGCCGCCCTCCACGACCTCGTCTTCTCCCCCGAGCTCGACCTGAACGAGGCCGCCGAGCGCCACATCACCCCCGACTACGTCCAGCACACCGACGGCAACCCCCTCGACCGCGACGCCTTCCTCGCCCACATCACCCACCTCCGCGAATCCGTGGCCTCCGGGGTGATCGAGGTGCACCAGGAACTCTTCGACGGCGACCAGTACGCCGACCGCCACACCGCCACCATCTCCATGAAGGACGGCTCCACCCTCCGCATGGAGGTCCACCTCTTCGGCGAGTTCGCCGCAGACGGGCGCTTCCGCCGCGTCGACGAGACCACCCTGGTCCTCGGACCTCCCGCCGACGCGCACTGACCCCCGCCACCGGACCCCACGACGGGGTCCGGTGAGCGCCGTGGAAGTCCGGACGACAGCACCGCTCCCGGCGCTACGTCAGCTCCAGCACCTTCCGGCCGCAGCGCAGGAACACCCGCCGCTGCGCACTGGCCCGCGCCAGCTCGTGGGTGCCGAGCAGGACGAGCAGGCGCTCGTCGGCGTCGGCGCGGGACAGCGGGACGGTGTGCTGCCGGCCGTCGGTGTGCTCCACCACCAGTTTCAGCCCGCCTGCCTCGGCGACCCGGCGGACCTGGTTGAGGCTGGGGAGTTCGGCCGTGACCTTCGCCAGCAGCTCGGCGGCCGTCGCCGCGCCGTGCCGGGCCGCGTCCACCGCGGGCAGCGGGCCGGCGTCGGAGAAGCGGCGTTGGGAGAAGCGGGCCCGGAAGGCGTCGCGGGCGGCGAGCGCGGCCGGGACGCCGTGCACGGCAGCGGTGACGGCGGCCGCCAGCAGGGTCTTCACCGCCATCGGGTGGCGGCGGCCGTCGGCGGCCTGGGCGAGCAGCAACTCGACCTCCTCGTCGAGGAGTTCGGTGAGCAGCCGGAGGTAGTCCGGCAGCAGTCGGTCCGCGCAGGCCATCAGGCGGCCGAACATCTCCTCGGCGGGGAAGGCCAGTCCGACGTAGTTGTTCTTCGACTTGCTCATCTTGGCGCCGGTGCCGTCGGTGCCCTCGATCAGGCCCGTCGCCAGCACCACCTCCGGCTCCTGACCGTGGACGGTCTGCACCCGGCGGCACATCTGGAGGTTCAACAGCTGGTCCAGGCCGCCGAGTTCGATGTCGGCGACCAGCTCGACGGAGTCCAGCGCCATCACCACCGAGTACACCAGCTCGGCCAGCGTCAGCCCGCTGCCCTCGGCCAGCCTGGTCCGGAAGTCCTCCCGCTGGAGCGCCGCCGAGGCCGGCAGCCGGGACAGCACGCCGAGGAAGTCGGGCAACTGCATCGCCCCCAACCACTCGCCGTTGAACCGGAATTCGGCCCGCTCGAAATCGAAGAACGGCCCGACCTGCGCACGGTAGGTCGCGACGTTGCGGGTCACGTCCTCGGCGGTCAGCGGCGGCCGCTCCGCACTGCGCCCGGACGGGTCGCCGATCCGCGCCGTCACGTCGCCCACCAGGAACACCACCCGGTGGCCCATCCGCTGCAACCGGCTGGCCAGGATCATCGGCACCGCATGCCCGAGATGCACCTCGGCGCCCGTCGGGTCGATGCCGTACTTGACCGTCAACACCCGGCCCTGCGCGAGCAGTTCACCCAACTGCCGCTCCCCCGGCAGCACGGCCGCCGCCCGCGACCCCAGCAGCGCGGCCTGCCGCGCCGGATCCAGCCCCGCGAGATCGGCGACCTGCCGCTCCGCCAGCACCTCCAACAGCCGGCCGAGCGCCGGTCCTTCCCTCAACTCACTTGCTTCTTCGAGCAGTTCACTCAGCACAACAACACTGCGGTCGAATGCGGTGGCAGCCATGGCCATCCTCTCGGGCGTACAGGAACAACGGACGTCGAACACACCCGCCCAGCACGCGAGGCACCACCAAAACAACGACGACCGCACCTGCACCCAGGCAGGCGGACATCACCACAGGTCGTCAACAATCCGGAGGCCCGGCCGCCGCTACTTCAGGCAGGCCGGAGGGCGGTGGGGACCGCCACTAATATCGCTTCACCACGCGAAACCTCCGGGAACAGGAACGGCAGAACTCCTCAGCCCCACCGTGACCGCCCATTCTGCCCCATCTTTTCCCCCACCCGCACCGGATTTATCCGCTCCCGCCCCCGCCCGATCCGATCTCCCAAGCCCGGCACGGCAGTTGGCGACACAGATCACCCATCGCCCCGGCCGCCGCCCGATCCCCGGCGCGCTGTCCGCCGCCCACCGCCCACCGCCCTCCGCACCCGCACCCGCAGCCCGACTCGAAGAGTCCGCGCGTCGCGGTCGGGCAGGGGTCTGGAGAGCTGCCATCGTGGGCACATCATCTCTTTGTCGGATCGTCACCGAGGGAGGATGGATGTCCATGACCGCACCTGTGCTGACGGTGGATCAGGTGGTCGACCGGATGGTGGGAATCGCCACGGGGTTGCCCCTCACCGACGGAGTGGCCGTCTTCAACGCGATGTACCTGACCGTGACCCGCCTGGTCCGCGACCATCTCGCCGTCGCCTACTTCGACGACCCGGCGACCATGGCGGAGCTCGACGCCGTGTTCGCCGCCCGCTACCTCGCCGCCGTCGACGACGACCGCACCGGACGGCGCCCGGCGGCATGCTGGCGGCCGCTGTTCGAACTGCGGGCCGCGCCGCACGTGCATCCGCTGCAGTTCGCGCTGGCAGGAATGAACGCCCACATCGAGAACGACCTGCCGCTCGCCGTCCTGGACACCTGCCGCCAGACCGGCCGCACGCCGGAGCGGCTGCACGCCGACTACCTGCGGATCAACACCCTGCTCGCCCAGGTGGAGGCCCAGGTCCGCGCCACCCTGCTGCCCCTGGGAGCGGCCGACCCCCTCCTGCACATCGTCGGCGTGTGGAGCATCGACCACGCCCGCGACGCCGCCTGGGCCTCCGTCCTCGCCCTCTGGGAACTCCACCGCCTACCCCCCGCCTACCACGCAGTCACCGACGCCCTCTCGGGTTCGGTCGGCATGGTCAGCCGCGCCCTGCTCACCCCGCTGCCCCTCGACTAGAACTCCGCACAACGTCCCGGGCGGCCGATCGCCGAGGCGGGAGACGGAGCGAGCGGGCTCCCCGGGGTGGGGGGCCCGCTCGGGTGGGGGGGTCAGGCCCAGCTGGAGTGCAGGGGCTTGCCCTCGGCGTAGCCGGCGGCGCTCTGGAGGCCGATGATCGCGTTCTGGTGGAACTCCTCGAGGTCGGCCGCGCCGGCGTAGGTGCAGGAGGAGCGGACGCCCGCGACGATCGAGTCGATGAGGTCCTCGACGCCGGGGCGGGTCGGGTCGACGAACATCCGGGAGTGCGAGATGCCCTCCTCGAACAGGACCTTGCGGGCCCGGTCGTAGGAGGACTCCTCGGCGGTGCGGTTGCGCACGGCGCGGGCCGAGGCCATGCCGAAGCTCTCCTTGTAGTGGCGGCCGTCGGCGGTGGTCTGGAGGTCGCCGGGCGATTCCAGGGTGCCGGCGAACCAGGAGCCGATCATCACGTTGGACGCGCCGGCGGCCAGTGCCATCGCGACGTCGCGCGGGTGCCGGACGCCGCCGTCGGCCCAGACGTGCTTGCCCAGGCGGCGGGCCTCGGCCGCGCATTCGAGGACGGCGGAGAACTGCGGCCGGCCGACGCCGGTCATCATCCGGGTGGTGCACATCGCGCCGGGGCCGACGCCGACCTTGAGGATGTCCGCGCCGGCCTCGACCAGGTCGCGGACGCCGGCGGCGGAGACCACGTTGCCGGCCACGATCGGGACCTGCGGGTCGAGGGCGCGCACCGCGCGCAGCGCGCTGATCATCGACTCCTGGTGGCCGTGCGCGGTGTCCACCACGAGGACGTCCGCGCCGGCCTCCAGCAGGGCCTTGGCGCGGCCGGCGACGTCGCCGTTGATGCCGACGGTGGCGGCGATCCGCAGCCGGCCGGAGGCGTCGACGGCGGGGGTGTAGAGGGTGGCGCGCAGCGCGTTCTTGCGGGTGAGGATGCCGACCAGGGTGCCGTCGGCGGCAACCACGGGGGCGAGCTTGCGGTGCGCCTCGTTGAGGCGGTCGAACGCGGTGCGCGGGTCGATGTCCTCGTCGAGCAGCAGCAGGTCGCGGGACATCACGTCGGACAGGCCGGTGAACCGGTCGACGCCCTGGCAGTCGCCCTCGGTGACCACGCCGACGGGCTTTCCGCCGTCGACGACGACCAGCGCGCCGTGGGCGCGCTTGGGCAGCAGCGCCAGGGCGTCGGCGACGGTGTCGCCGGGGGCGAGGGTCAGCGCGGTGTCGTGCACCAGGTGGCGCTGCTTGACCCAGCCGATCACCTCGGTGACGACCTCGATCGGGATGTCCTGCGGGATGGCGACCATGCCGCCGCGGCGGGCGACGGTCTCGGCCATCCGGCGGCCGGCGATCGCGGTCATGTTGGCGACCACCAGCGGGATGGTGGTGCCGGTGCCGTCGTGGGCGGAGAGGTCGACGCCCTGCCGGGAGCCCACGGCGGAACGGCTGGGGACCATGAAGACATCGTCGTACGTCAGGTCGTACGCAGGCTTGAGGTCGTTCAGGAAGCGCATGAAGGGGCTCTCTGGGTCGGGAGGAACGTTTCACCGGGGGCGCGGTGTACGGCGGTGCCGTGCGGCACGTTCCGGGCGCGCCGCACCCAGGGTTCAATCCTCACGGATTCCCCCGCCCGGAGCCAGCTCACGCGGGAATCCTGAAGATCGACACAAGCGGACGCCCGCCCTTCCACAAGCGGCTTGGAGGAAGCTACAAGATCGTCGAGGCGAGTCGGCGGCCCTCCGCCAGGAAGGACGTGGTCGCGGAGAGATCGCCCAGCTCGGCGAGGGTGCGGGCGGCCCCGAACGGGGCGTTCCAGAACCCGCCGGAGCGCGGCGCGGGCGGGCCGACGTACACGTACGGCTCGGCCAGGAAGGAATCGCCCGGTGACAGCCCGTAGTTGACGCCGTCCACGGTGACCGCCAGGTCGAAGTGCTCGGGCCACAGCACCGGGTCGGCCTGCGCGAACAGCGCCCGCAGCGCGGCGTCGCCGTGCGCGAAGCAGGCGGCGACGGCGTCCGCGCCCGCCGCGTCCAGCTCCAGCGGCTGGTCGAGGGGCACGCCCGAGCCGTCCGGGTAGAGGCCCTCGGGGCGGCCGGGGACGATCCCGGCGGCCGCGCCGAGCTCCGCGCAGCTCATCCCGGGGAGGTCCAATGCCCGTCCCGCGCTGAGAAGTTGGGCGCTGCGGACGCGCAGCCGGGGCTCGAAGCGGGTGGCGAACCCGCCGGGGTAGGCGCGCAGTCGGACGGTGCCGGCGACCCGGTACTGCGGGCCGGCCAGCAGGTGTTCGGCCACCGCGTGCAGCGCGGTGCGGGCCTTGGCGAACCGCTGCGCATCCATACCGCCATCCTCGCGCGCGGCGCGGGCGCGGTCCAGGGGCCACCGCCCCGGAGGCGGAGACCTCAGGTTCCCTTGAGGTTCCCCTCAGGCTCCGAGGTAGCGCAGCACGGCCAGCACCCGGCGGCTGTAGCCGGCCGTGCGGGGCAGCTCCAGCTTGTCGAACAGCGAGTTGAGGTACTTCTCGACGGCGCTCAGCGACAGGTGCAGCCGCTCGGCGATCGCGGTGTTGGTGTGGCCCTCGGCGAGCGCCTCCAGGACGGTGCGCTCGCGCGGGGTGAGCCGGGCCAGCGGGTCGGCGTGCTCGGTGCGCACCACCAGGCGGCGCACCACCTCGGGGTCGATCACCGTGCCGCCGGAGCCGACCCGGGCGAGCGCGTCCAGGAACTCGTCCACCTCGGCGACGCGGTCCTTGAGCAGGTAGCCGACCCGTTCCGCGCCGGACGCCAACAGCTGGGCGGCGTAACCGCGTTCGATGTGCTGGGAGAGCACCAGCACGCCGACCTCGGGCCGGCTGCCGCGGATCCGCACGGCGGCCCGCACGCCCTCGTCGGTGTGCGTGGGCGGCATCCGGATGTCGACCACCACGACGTCCGGCGGGTCGGCGTCGACGGCGGCGAGCAGCGCCTCGGCGTCGCCGACGGCGGCCAGCACCTGGTGGCCCTCCTCGGCGAGCAGCCGGACCAGGCCCTCCCGCAGCAGGGTCGAGTCCTCGGCAACGATCACCCGCATGGCAGCTCCGCAGTGACGACGGTGGGGCCCCCGGCGGGGCTGTGGACGTGCAGGGTCCCGTCGAGCGCGGCGACCCGGCCGCGCAGCCCGGACAGGCCGCCGCCCGCCGGGTCCGCGCCGCCCCGCCCGTCGTCCTCGACCCGGACGGTGAGCCGCGCACCGTCCCGGTCCACGGCGACCTCGATCGCGGCGGCGGCGGAGTGCTTGGCGGCGTTGGTGACGCACTCGGAGACCACGAACCAGGCGGCGGTGAGCACCGGCCCGGGCAGTGTTCCGGGCGCCCGGTGGCGGACCCGCAGCGGGATCGGGCAGCGTTCGGCGAGGCCGGCCAGCGCCTCGTCCAGGCCGAGGGTGTCCAGCGCGGACGGGTACACCCGCCAGGCGACCTCGCGCAGTTCGGTGAGCACCTCGGCAGCCTCCCGGTGGGCCTGGCGCAGCAGGTCGTCGGTGCGCTGCGGGTCGCCGCCGCGCCGGGCCCGGCCGAGCAGCAACCGCAGGGCGACCAGGCGTTGTTGGACGCCGTCGTGCAGGTCGCGTTCGATCCGGCGGCGTTCGGCGTCCACGGCGTGCAGCACGGCGGCCCGGCTGTCGGCGAGCTCGGCGATCCGGTGGCGCAGCAGTTCCGCCTCGGACGGGCCGAAGCAGTCCCGGGCCAGCCGGGCGTCCAGGTCGGCCAGCGAGGCCAGGCCCTGCACGGCGAGGAACAACAGGACGCCGCCGAGCAGCACTTGGCCGAGCAGGTCGGCAACACTCAACGTGCCGCGCAGCGCGCCGGCCGCGAGCAGCACCACCAGGACGCCGCCGAAGCCGATCAGTCCGAGCACCAGCCCCGAGACCAGCCCGGCGCCGCTGCGACGGGCCAGGTAGCGCAGCAACTCCCGTTCGCCGGCACGGTAGTGGGCCGGGAACCGGTCGCCGAACCACACCGCCCGCCGGGCCCGCTCCAGGCCGGCCAGCCGTGCGGCCCCGCCGTGGAACACCCTCCGCGCCTGCGGCCACGGCCCCAGCACCGCGCCGACCAGCACCAGGTACAACGCGGCGACGGGCGCGGTCAGCACCCCGAGCAACCCGCCGACGGCCCGGCGCGGCACGGGAACGGCCTCCACCACGATCGCTTCCTCCCCCATGGAACAAGATCCTACTGTCCGTCATGATCGGCTTTCCGTCGACGACTTGAGGCCACGCCGGACGGTCGGTTGGCCTGCCAGGCCGGAGACGGCTGCGCAGATCCGCACCCGGCGGTGCGACGAGGACTGCCCGCCCGCCGTCGTCGCCCGGCCCTGCACCGCCGTCCGCCCGGCCTGCCCCGATCACCCCGCCGTCCCCGGGCCCGGTGCCCGCCGCGGGCCCGGCGCCCGGCCGGTCAGCGGGCGCGGCGGTGGCGGGCGTCGCGGCCGCGCAGGCGGAGGCCGAGGTAGCCGGCGATCGCGATCAGGGCGAGGACCAGGACCACCTTGGAGAAGATGCCGACGTAGCCCTCGACCACGTCCCAGCGGTCGCCGAGCACGTAGCCGGCCATCACCAGCACGGTGTTCCAGGCCAGGCTGCCGACGGCGGTGAGGGCGGTGAAGCGGGGCAGGGCCATCCGTTCGACGCCGGCCGGGACGGAGATCAGGCTGCGGAAGATCGGGATCATTCGGCCGAGCAGCACCGCCTTGGTGCCGTGCCGGGCGAACCAGGCCTCGGTCCGTTCGAGGTCGGAGGTCTTGACCAGGGGCAGCCGGGCCCAGATGGCGTGCATCCGGTCGCGGCCGAAGACCGCGCCGAGCAGGTACAGGGCGAGCGCGCCCGCCACCGAGCCGGCCGTCGTCCAGCCGAGGGCGGAGAACAGGCTGAGGGTGCCGCGTCCGGCCGCGAAGCCGGTCAGCGGCAGGATCACCTCGCTGGGCAGCGGCGGGAAGAGGTTCTCCAGGGCGATGGCGAGGCCGGCGCCGGGTCCGCCGAGGGTGTCGACGAGGCCCGCCGCCCAGCCGGCGACGCCGCCGGTGGGGGCCTGTTCGGCTGCCAGGGAAACGATCTGCATGGCCGGGTTCTCCTTGAACGACGGGTGCTCCCGGGCCGCTCGCCCGGGGTCGTCACTCATCCTGGAATCCGCAGCTCAGCGGCGGTACGCGGTTTCCCACCCAGCCCGATTACGGGTTTCCGCACCCCGGCAGTCTTCGAACCGGCCCCGCCTCCGAGGGCTTCGGCCGCCCAACGGCTGCCTTGTCTCCGCACCTCGACGCTGGCTGCGCGGCGTCCGACAGGAGTGTCCGGGCGAGCGGCCATCATGGTCGGCGGCCATGAAGCGGAGGCATCGGGCGGTCTACTATCCCGCTGGAGGACACGTGTCTGACGGTCTGCCATGGGGTGGGTGGAGGAACGACTTTGGCCAACAACGGCGGCTATGGCGGGACAAGCGACCGACCGAAGATCGCAGTGATCGGTGGGACTCCCCCGGCAGGCGCTGACGACCGGTGGCCACAGACCGAAGAAGAGGTCACCCGAGTCGGCGAGGAACTCGGAGCGGCCCTCGCCGCCGCCGGCTGCGACCTCGTGGTCTACTCCAGCAACTCCCGTTTCATCGAGAGTTCCACCGTGGCGGGCTACCTCGCCAATGGTGCTGTACCGAGCGGCTCGATTCATGTCCGCCCGGCGTTCGGGAGTGACCGCGGCCGCTTCCCGCACACGCCGGGGCAGGAGGACGCCTTCGATGTCCGACACGAGGCGGGTACGGACTGGGAAGTCGCCTTCTACCGGTCGTTGCGCGAGGTGGACGGGGTGGTCCTGGTCGGTGGCGGGCGCACGACCCTGATCACGGCGATGGTGGCGATGGCCTTCGACATCCCGCTGGCACCCGTTGCCGCCTTCGGGGGCGGGGGCCGGAAGGCATGGGAGACCCTGGGCCGAGTTCGCAACCAGGTGGACGAGGACGAGATCTCGGCTCTGGGCGGGGAGTGGCACAGGAATTCGGCGACCCGAGTGGTGGCGACGCTCCTCAGCCAGCGCGAACGCTACCGCACGGCTGCCTTGGAGCAGGAACGACTGACCCGCCGCGCTTCGATGAGATCGGGCATCGGCCTGGCCTTCGGCGCGCTCCTCCTGCTGGCCGGCCTCGCAACGATTCCGCTGTCCTACGCGATCGGGTCGAACGCCGCGACCAACCTCGCCGCGTTGATCGCTGGATCACTACTGACGGCCACCGCCGGCGCCCTGACCCGCACCGCGGTGGATCGCGGCCACGACTGGGCGCGCGCCTCGGCGCTGGGAATGTCGGCCGGCGCCATCGCGGTGCTGTTGTTCGTGACTGCGCAGCTCGCCACCTCACCCGATCTGCTCACTACGGAAGGGGCCCGAAGGCTTCTGTTCTTCGTACTCTCGGTCGGTTTCATCGCGGGCTACACCTTCGACGCGGTATATGCCAAGTTGAGACAGCAGGACGTGGTGGACACTTCCGGAATCAAAGCGACCCCCGCCCCCGGCGAAGATGGCAGTAATGATGTCTGAACCCGCCCGAATGCGTCGTCCCAGCATTTTCCTGAGCCACCGGTACCGCTCACCCGAAGTCAATCTTTTCTTCTGGAGGCTCATCAGTGAGGTGCAGGAGACATCCTTTCGGGTCGACGAAGGACTGACCTTCACCAGCCCCACCCGACTGGAAAGAATGATTCGTGATGCCGATGCGTTCGTCGGCATCTACCCCCTTCCGGGCGGTATGCAGGAAAACTGGGATCTGGAATCGTTGCGAAAGGAGGCACGGTACTTCCTCCTGGAGTTGGGCATTGCTGCCCGCAGCCACCGCCCCGCCATCGTTTTCTGCGACCACCGGTACGGCCCGGTGCTTCGCTGCCCACCCGACATCTGGGTGATCGAGTACGATCCGCAGGAAATCACCGACGCCGAGGACTCCTCACTGAAAGCCAGGGCTGCCGAGGCATTCCGCACATTCATGTCCCGGCTGCACTCCAGCATCGCCGCCAGGAACGCGACCCGTTCCTCCTACCGGAAACGCTCGGTCGGCCTGCTGCTCCCACCTGGGACCCGATCGGAGGTGGGCTCGCTGCTGGAAAACTCACTCCACGCCGCCGCTTGGGAGCCGGTGAACCTGCCGTGGCCACCACGATTCGATCTGGCGTTCACCGCCCGACTTCGTGAGGTCGACTGGAGCGTGGTGGGCATGGACGAGCCGACCGCCGTCGCGGCGTCCGCCTTCGTGCTGGGCAGCGGAGTGCCGTCGCTCCACATTGGCCGCGAGTCGGCCGAGCCGGCGCCGGAGGCAGAGCTGGAAGTGCACGATGCGCGGGAGGAGCGCCATCCGAGGACCGTTCTGCGCTGGAGCGATCCGGCCAGACTGGTCCGTTCCTTCGAAGAAACCCTGCACGTCATCGGACGTCAGCCTCGACTCATTCATGACGCGGAACAGGCCGAAGGGTACTTCCAGGCGGCAAAACTCCGGAAGGAGCAGGTATTTCTCAGCTACGCCCGCGAGGACAGTGAGATCGCAGCCGTCTTCAGCAAGATTCTTCGAGGCACGTTCCAGGAGGTCTTCGACTACCGCCGGGCCGGTTCGATCCAGGCTGGGTCGAACTGGATGGAAGAACTCATCGGAAGTCTCGCCAAGAGCGCCGTCGGCGTCCTTCTCCTGTCACCCGACTATGTGGAGAGTAAATACTGTCTGCTGGAGGCGCAACGACTTTACCGGGCACAGATCGAGGGGTCGGCTCGACTGTTTCCGGTTCGGCTACGGCCGACCGAGCTACCAGAAATACTGCAGAGCCTTCAGTATCACAGGCTCGAACCGCAGACCGAGACCGAGGTCGAAGCCGCGGTCTCGAAACTGATCACCCAGCTCTAGTCATGCCCGGCGGACACTCCCGCACCTGCCGGAACAGCCGAAACGGCCCGCCGGATGAACCGGCGGACCGTCACGAAAGGAACAGCTGATTTAGTAGCCGCGCCAGTAGGCGCCGTAGCCGCGGGCGGCGGCCATGTTGTCCATGGAGCCGTAGCGGGCGTCGCAGTAGCGCGAGCTGGCGATCAGGTTGTCGACGGGGTTCCGGATGTCGGTGTGACCGGGCAGCGCGTAGGCGCGGAAGGTCGGCTGGATCATCTGGGTCAGGCCGATGGACGGGGTGCCGTTCTTGGCGTTGATGTCCCAGTTGTTGATCGCGTTCGGGTTGCCGGAGGACTCGGCGATCGCCGCGGCGCGCATCGCCTTCGCGGACGGGACGGGCTTGCCGGCGGCGCCCAGCACGTCGCGGGCCTCGGCGATCCAGCCGTCCAGGTTGTTGGCGTAGGTCGGCTTCGCGGGCTCCGGCGCGGGCTCGGGCTGCGGCGCGGGAGCGGGCGCGGGGGCCGGCTCGGGCTGCGGCTGCTGCTCGGGCTGGGGCTGCTCGGCGGGCTGCTGCTCCTGCTGCGGCTGCTGCTCCTGCGGCTGCTCGGCGGGCTGCTGCTGGTCCTGCTGCGGCTGCTGCTCGGCGTTCTGGCCGTCGGTGGCGACCGCGGCGGTCTCGGCGCGGGCGGGGGAACCGGCGAACGCCTGGGTGGCGGGCAGCAGGGCGCCGACGGCGATCGCACCGGCCAGGCCCACGCCGAGGAAGGCGTCGGGCATCCGGTGGTGGCCCATCCGGACGTGGCGGATCTGCGGCAGTCGGCCGAGGTTGTGCTTGATGCGTCGCATGTCGGGTACCTCCGAGAGTCGTGTTCCAGGTCACGCCGAACCCGGGTCGGGCAAGGGGGGACCGCCGCAGCACTGCGGGGTTTCCATCGGCCCAGGACGGCCGGCCCGGCGGCTCGTGCTCACCGGGGGCGCTGCGCCGCGTTGGATTCGCGGTCTGCTGCGCCGTGAGGCCCCGTGAGCATCGGAACGGCTCGGGGCACAACCACGAGACTGCCGGAGCCCCAACCCGGCGGCAAACACCCCGAAATGGGGCACATCGAGCCCCCCGACCGGCCCGCTGCCCTTGTGCGCCAAGGAAATCGGCCCTCCGCAGGGGCGGTTGTTCCCAGTCGCCTATGAGCGACCTCACAGGCTGCTCCCAGGAAGCGTCAACCCCGCCCGGCGGCAGGGAATTTGGGGCCGCGCCCAAGTGCCCCAAGGCCTCCGGGCCTCCCCCGGGTCGCCCGCGGCCCGTCTCGGCCCGCGCCGCCCTGTGACCCCGGCCACCGACCGTCCGCTGTGACCCGGCTCTCGCCCCGGCGACCCACCGCAGCCGCCCCGCCACCCGCCGCGCCCGGCCTGTGACCGGGGCCACCGGGCGGCCGACCGGACGGGCTGTGACCGGGGCCACCGGCGACCCCGCTGAACGACCGTTCGGGCACGCCTGGTTGACTGCGGCGGGAGGTCGGGGTGGAAGCGTTGGTCGCGGCGTTCGCGCCGATCTGGGTGTTGACGGCGGTCGGCTGGCTGGCCGCGCGGACGGGGCTGCTGGGCGCGGACGCCGAGGCGGTGCTCGGCCGGTTCGTGTTCCACGTGTCGATGCCGGCCGCGCTGTTCACGGTGGTCGCCCGCACCGATCTGGCGGGGTTCGCCAACACCTCGATGCTGGCGTTCGCCGCCGGCACCCTGGTCACCTCCCTGCTGGCCGTGCTCGCGGGCCGCCGGCTGCTGCGCCGCACGCCCGCCGAGCGGACGGTGGCGGTGATGGCGGCGGGCTACGTGAACTCCGGCAACCTCGGCATCCCGGTGGCCGCGCAGGTGCTCGGCGACGCGTCCTTCGTCGCGCCGGTGCTGCTGTTCCAGGTGCTGCTGGTGACCCCGGTCATGCTGGCCCTGCTGGACTCGGCCACCGGCTCCGCGGCCCGCCCGGCCGAGCGGCTGGGCCGGCTGGCGCTGCTGCCGCTGCGCAACCCGGTGATCCTCGGCGCGGGCCTGGGCGCGGTGTTCTCGGCAACCCACTGGCGGCTGCCCGACCCGCTGGCGCACTCGGTGGACCTGCTGGGCGGCGCGGCCGTCCCGGCGGCGCTGGTCACCCTCGGCCTCTCCCTGTACTCCCCGCCCGGTGCGGCGGCGCAGCGCCCGGACCGGGCCGAGCTGGCCGTCACGGTGCTGTTGAAGACCGCCGTCCAGCCGCTGGCCGCGCTGGCGGTGGGCGCGCTGCTGCTGCACCTGCCGGGGCCGCAGCTGCTGGCGGTGGTGCTGCTGTCGGCGCTGCCGACGGCGCAGAACGTGTACGTGTACGCCCGGCTGTACGGCGCGGCGCCGGTGCTGGCGCGGTCCTCGGTGCTGGTCTCGACGGTGCTGTCGATGCTCGGCCTGTCGGTGATCGCCTGGGCGCTGGGCGGGCATTGAGCGCCGGGCGCCTGTGCGGCAGGTCACAGGCTTCGCCCCGGCCGGGCCCGCTCACGTAGAGTTCGCGCGGTACCGATGGGGAGATTGAGGAAGCATCCGCAGTGACGAACGCGCAGACCGAGCCGGGCAGCACCCCGGTCGAGGACGACATCGACTACGGCAAGGGCATCGACCCCGAGCGCCTTGAGCTGTGCCTGAGCGTCATCGCCGAGCTGGACGAGATCCACGTGGACCACCCGGACGCGATCCGGATCCGGATGGCCGTCGGCGGGATCTTCCGCACCCTGAAGCAGCGCCGCCGCCAGGAGACCCGGGCCCGCAAGACCGCCAACGACCGTGCGGTGACGTCCCGGACGGCGACCGGCGCGCCGGGCCGGATCGACGACGAGACGGCGGGTGTGTTCGGCCTCAGCACGGAGACCACCTCCGAGCTGGCGGGCATCCTGGAGCGCGCCCGCTCCTGCTACATGTGCAAGCAGCGGTACACCGAGGTGGACGCGTTCTACCACCAGCTGTGCCGCAACTGCGCGGCGCTCAGCCGACAGCGGCGGACCGCCCGCGCCGACCTGACCGGCAAGCGCGCGCTGCTGACCGGCGGCCGCGCCAAGATCGGCATGTACATCGCGCTGTGCCTGCTGCGTGACGGCGCGCACACCACCATCACCACCCGCTTCCCGAACGACGCGATCCGCCGCTTCTCGGCGATGCCGGACAGCGCCGAGTGGATCCACCGCCTGAAGGTCGTCGGCATCGACCTGCGCGACCCGGCGCAGGTGATGGCGCTGGCGGACGAGGTCGCCGCGGACGGCCCGCTGGACATCCTGATCAACAACGCGGCGCAGACCGTGCGCCGCTCCCCCGGCGCGTACCGGGAGCTGATCGCCGCCGAGTCGGCGCCGCTGCCCGCGGGCGCACTGCCCGCGTCCACGGTGATCGGCCGGTTCGGCTCGGGCGCGGTGGACGTGCCGGCGCTGCCCGGGCAGAGCCGCGGCGAGCAGCCCGCGGTGAGCGCCGAGGAGGTCACCTCGCTGGCGCTGGTGACGGGTTCGGCCTCGCCGGAGCGGATCGCGGCGGGCACCGCGATCGACGCCGGCGGCCTGGTGCCGGACCTGGCGGACACCAACAGCTGGGTGCAGACCGTCTCCGAGGTCGGCCCGATCGAGCTGCTGGAGGTGCAACTGTGCAACTCCACCGCCCCGTTCATCCTGATCAGCCAGCTCCGGCCGGCCCTGGCCGCGTCCAAGGCGCGCCGCAAGTACGTGGTCAACGTGTCCGCGATGGAGGGCGTGTTCGACCGCGGCTACAAGGGCGCCGGCCACCCGCACACCAACATGGCCAAGGCCGCGCTGAACATGCTGACCCGCACCAGCGCGCAGGAGATGTTCGAGAGCGACGGCATCCTGATGACCGCCGTCGACACCGGCTGGATCACCGACGAGCGCCCGCACCCGGACAAGATGCGCCTGCACGAGGAGGGCTTCCACGCCCCGCTCGACCTGGTGGACGGCGCGGCCCGGGTGTACGACCCGATCGTCCGCGGTGAGCTGGGCGAGGACCTGTACGGTTGCTTCCTGAAGGACTACCAGAAGGGCAAGTGGTGACGGACGCTCAACTCCCGTTCGGCCCGCACCCGTTGCCGCCGCTGGTCGGCGCGGGCGTGATCGTGCCGACCGGGGACGGGCGGGTGCTGATCGGGCGGCGCACCACGGCCGGCGAGTCGCCGACCTGGAGCCTGCCCGGCGGCAAGGTCGACCACCCCGGCGAGTCGTTCGAGCAGGCCGCGGCCCGGGAGTTGGCCGAGGAGACCGGCATCGTGCTGCCCGCCGAGCAGATGCGGGTGCTGGCGGTGCTGCTCGACCACGAGCTCGGCCGCACCCGGGTGACGGCGGCGGTGCTGGCCCCGCCGAGCCTGGCCGAGGCGCTGGTCACCGAGCCGCACGCGTGCGCCGGCTGGGAGCGCTTCCCGGTGGACGCCCTGCCGGAGCCGATGTTCTACCCCTCCGCCCAGGTGCTGGCGGCCTGGCTGCCGGACCACCGCGCCCCCGACGGCACCTGGCACTACCCGGCGGCCGCCCCGCAGCACTGACGGCCCCTCGGTTCGGACCCGGATCGTCCGGATGCGTATTGTGCGGTTTTCCGCGCCGGCCCGTCGCCCCCTCCGGGCGGCGGGCCGGTGCCGTATCCCGCCCCCCGGCCCGCCCCGATCCGCCGCCCGGCGCGGACGGTTCGTCCACCCGCACACCCAAGGCGACCTGCTCGGAAGGCCGTTGACGGCTCCCCGACGCCCGAACCGGGCCTGACGGCCCGTCGGGAGGGCCGCGTCGGGCGGGTGCTACGGGCAGGTACCGATTCGCCGACGGTGCGGCAAACACTGAGGTTTGCGAGGTGGTCGGCGGCGTGCGGTATGTGTATCGTCGCAATGCGCTATCAGGGACTTACCGCGGGCAGCATCATGGGGGCGGGCAAATGGCGGTGCAACTTCCATCGGGGCTCAGTGGCCTAATCGGCCTTCTGGGCGTGCGTTTCCCCGGTGCCAACGAAGACGAACTGAACCGACTGGCAAGCCAGCTGGAGAAGTTCGCCGGTGCTCTGGACTCCGCCCAGATGGCGGCCGACAAGGCACTGACGATGCTCCACGAGGTCTACAAGGGCGCCTCGGCCGACCGGCTGTCGGAGCTGTGGAGCACCATCACCAAGTACTCCAAGGTGATCGTCGAGGCGTGCCAGACCATCGCCAAGGTGCTGCGCGCCGCGGCCGTGATCATCGAGGTGGCCAAGACCTCGTCGATCGTCCAGCTCTTCTCCATCCAGGCGAGCCTGGCGGCGGCGTCCTCCACCGGCCCGTGGAGCACCGCGGCGGTGCTGCGGCTCGGCCGCGAACTGATGAACCGGCTGCTGTCCGAGGCGGTCTCCAAGCTCGGCCACGCCCTGCTGCAGCCGATCGAGGACATGATCGTCAAGGCGGCGCAGCACATCGTGCCGACGCCGGCCAACAACTCCAACGGCCAGGGCTTCGACGTCGACGTCGCCCAGGTCGCGCAGTGCGCGGCCGACCTGCGGCGCGGCGCGGACGACATCGAGTCGCACGGCACGGACTTCAAGCGGATCGTGTCGGGCCTGAAGATGGGCGAGTCCGGCGACCCGTTCGGCAAGCTGGTGATCCAGGTCGCGGAGAAGATCCTGCAGACCATCGCCGAGGACGTCCTCAAGCGCATCCTCGGCTCGTTCCGCGACACCGCCGGCAAGATGGACAAGCTGGCCGGCAACCTCAGCGACAACGAGGACGCCAACCAGATGTCGCTGAACAGCATCTCCTCGCTGGTGTCGAACCCGCTCAGCCCGAACATGAGCAGCGGCACCGGCACCGGTCTCACCTCGACCGGCGGCTCGCGGTCCGGCGGCTCCTCGGACGCCGGACTCGGCGCGTTCGCCGCGCTGATGCCCAAGCTCGGCCCGGTCGGCAGCGGGGGCTCGCGCGGCGGCAGCGGCAGCGGGATCGACACGCTGGGCCTGAAGGGGCCGAACCTGAAGAACATCGGCTCCTCGTCCGGCGGCCACGGCGGCGGGGGCGGCGACTCGTCCGGCTCGGGCGGCGGCGTCGGCGCGGGCGGCTTCGCCACCCGACTCGCCATGCCCGGCGGCAGCGCCGGTGGCAAGAACGGCAGCACCCGGCTGGGCACCAGCCTGGAGGGCGGCCACGACGGCCCGGTCGGCGGCGGCACCGGTTCCGGCAGCGGCAGCGGCAGCACCGGCACCTCCACGGCGGGCGTGGCCCGTCCGATGCCCGCCGGCATGATGGGCGGCGGCATGCACATGGCCGGCGGCGGCAGCTACGGCCCCGTCGGTGGCAGCGGCATCCGCGGCGCCCAGCGTCGCGTCGCCCAGGCCGGCGGCTCGGGCGACGGCACCGGCGGCACCGGCGGCGGCGAGAACCCCGCCGACGGCGTGATCGCCGACGTGAACGCCACCGTGATGGGAGCCCACCCCGCCCTGCAGCTCGGCCGCGTCGCCCCCGTCCGGCGCGAGCCCGGCGAGGAGCGCGCCGAACGCGACGACCGGTACGACGACGACTTCGACGCCGACCTGTCCGACCTCCCGGAGTTCACCGAGTTCTCCGACCCCACCTGACCCCGCACCCCCAAAGGGCCCCGCGCCCGGGCACACCCGCCCGGGCCCGGGGCCCTTCGGCATGCCCAGCGAGCCCGACGGGCAAGGCAGTCGACACCCCGGCTGTTCCGTCTCCTGCCCGACCCAAGGCCCCTCCGAGGGCAGTTCGCCAGGCAGCCAGAGCAGTTCCCCATCGCCCTCCGCCACGGCCAGCGAGCCCGGCAGGTAATGGAATCCACGCCCCGGCCGCACCGCCCCGCCAGGGGCAGAAGGCCCGACGGGAGGCGATCGACCGCCCGACACCGCCCCCGCCGAACACAAGACGCCCGGCAGGCAAGACAGTTGGTGCGCCAGCTGCACCGCCCCCTACCCTGGCCAAGGCCCCTCCGGGGGGGCGGTGAGCCAGGTCAGTTGCCCACCGCCTTCCGCCAGGGGCAGCGAGCCTGGCGGGCAGGGCAGTTGGTGCGCTTTCCACGCCACCCCAACCAGGCAAGAAGCCCGACGGTAGGCAGTCGACGGCCCGCTGACACCGCCTCCCGCCCAGAGTAAGAAGCCCGGCGCGCCAGGCAGTTGAAGCCCCGGCCGCACCGCCGCCCACCCGAGCCGAGGCCCCTCCGACACACCCAGCCCCGCCGGGGGTGGTGAGCCAGGGCAGTGGCCCATCGCCTTTCGCTTGGGGCAAGAGGTCCGACGGGGGCGGCTGATGGCCCGGCGGCACTGCCTCGCGCCGAAGGCAAGTAGCCCGGCGGGCAAGGCAGTCGACGCCCCGGCCGCACCACCCCCGCCAAGGGCAGAAGGCCCGGCGGGAGGCGGTCGACTGCCCGAAACCGCCTCCGGCCGGAGTCAAGAGGTCCGACGGGCAAGGCAGTTGGTGCGCCGGCCGCACCACCCCGCCAGGGGCAAAGCGCCCGACGGGAAGCGGTCGACGGCTCGCCGACACCACCTTCCGCCGACGGCAAGGAGCCCGGCGGGAAGGGGAGTTGGCGTGCCGCGGCCGGGCTGGCCGCCGGTCGGCCGTCGGGGTGGGGTTATGCCCGTGCGTCGGTGGCCAGGGCCTGGGCGAGCGGGAGGTTGGGCTGCGGGTGGGTGACCAGGTGGACGGCTGCTGCGAGTGCGCCGCCGACCAGGGGGGCGAGCAGGAACAGCCAGAGCTGGGAGAGTGCGTCGCCGCCTGCGAACAGGGCGGGGCCGAGGCTGCGTGCCGGGTTGACCGAGGTGCCGGTGAGCGGGATGCCGACCAGGTGGACGACGGCCAGGGCGATGCCGATCGGCAGTCCGTCGAAGCCGACCGCGGCCAGGCGGTGGGTGACCGCCAGGACGACGTAGACCAGCAGGAAGGTGAGGACGACCTCGGTCAGGAACGCGCCGCCGGCGTTGATGTGCACCTGGGAGCGCTCGCCCCAGCCGTTGGTGCCGAGCTTGCCGTGGGTCTCCAGCCCGGGTATCTGCTTGGCCAGCAGCAGGACGAGCCCCGCGCCGGCGATGCCGCCGAGCACCTGGGCGATCCAGTACGACACCGCGGTGCGACCGTCGATCCGGCGGGCCAGCAGGAAGCCGAGCGTCACCGCCGGGTTGACGTGGCAACCGGAGATCGGTCCGAGCGCGTACGCCAGCGCGAGCAGGACGAAGCCGAAGGCCAGCGCGATGCCGACCGTGCCGATCGCGTCCCCCGCGAGCACCGCGGCGCCCACTGCCAGCAGAACCAGCAGCAGCGTCCCGAGGAACTCGCCGATCACCGCCCGCCTGTCCGTTCCACCCATGTGTCTGCTCCTCCTGGACGTCAGGGCAGGCGGTCCGGTGCCGCCCACGTCCGGCCAACCATGGTCGACCGTTCGAGGGACCGCATGTCGGCCGAACGGCAGAGCGCCGTATTTACGGCGCGTCCGCCTGCCGAATTACTCCGAACGGATGAAACGGTACGAAACTGCAAGGCTTAATGCAAAACGTAGGTAAAACGGACAGACGGGGCAGCTCGGACGACGATCAGCCAGCGAAGCGTCGAACCATCAGCACGACCCTCCCCCACCACGACGCCACACCCGAGCCTGCCAGGCGCAGCACACTTGGGAGACGCGGGAGTTGACTGATCGTTTCGCCCGGGCCACTTCCCTTGAATTGACCGTGAACGGTAAACTTTCGCTCTTGGTGGTGTGGACCACGAACGAAGGCGGCGGCTAGGGTCGTTCACAGCTCGCCCCCTCGAACCTGCGACGGGAAATGTCCGTGACCGACACTCTGGCGGCACCCGATGCCGACGGCTCTCGCTACGAGGCCGATCGGCTCGACGCGACCGCTGCCTGGGTGGCCCGGCACCGGCCGCCCGGGAGCGGGGCGCTGGCCGAACTCGGCGCGCGCGACGGGGCGTTGACCGGCCGGCTGCTCAGGGCGGGGTACACCGTGCACGCCGCCGAACCCGATCCGGCGTTGCGTCAGCGACTGCTCTCGGCGTTCGGCCGCCGCACCCGCCTGCGGCTGAGCGCGGCGGACCTCGCCGCCCCGCCCCCGGTGCGCCGACGCTTCGGGGCGGTGCTGCTGATCGAGGCCCTGAAGGCGGGCCACGACCTGGAGTTGCTGCACGCCCTGCGCACCGACCTGCTGTTCGTCGCGCTCGCCCCGCCCACGCTGGACGGGTGCCTGCGGCCCTGGCTGTCCACTCAGCAGGGCTGGCTGCTGGTCGAGGAGATCGATCTCGCGGCCGCCTGCCGCCCGGCCCCGGGCAGTCGCGGCGTCCTGCTCCGTCGCGCCGGCTGAACCCCCGCCGCGCTCCCCCCGAAACCGGCCGAACCCGCCACCGGCCGAACCCGCCGCCGCACGACCCCGCCGCCCACCGACTACGCTGCCACCGTGTCGATCTCCGGAACCGCCTCCTACGCCGATCTCGCCGCCACGCTCCCCCAACCCGTCTTCCGCGCAGTCGAGTTGGCCGAACGCCTCGGCTTCGGCCAGTCCTGCCGCCCCGAGCACGGCCGTCTGCTCCAGGCGCTGGCCGCCGGCGCCGCAGGCCGGATCGGCGAGACGGGCACCGGCTGCGGCGTCGGCCTGGGCTGGCTGCTGGCGGGCCGACGGCCGGGGGTGCGGGTGGTGAGCGTCGAGCGCGAGGCCGAACGGGTCGCGGCGGTAAGGGAGTTGTTCGCCGACGTCCCCGACCTGGAGATCGTCCACGGAGACTGGACGGCCATCGGCGCGCACGGCCCGTTCGACCTGCTGGTCCTGGACGGCGGCGGCAACGGCAAACAGTCCGCGCCCGCCGACCCGGACGCCCTGCTGACGCCCGGCGGCACCCTGGTGGTCGACGACCTGACGCCCCTCACCGCCTGGCCGCCGACCCACCTGGGCCGCCCGGACACCGGCCGCACCGCCTGGTACGACCACCCGTCGCTACTCACCACCGAGGTCCGGCTCGCCCCGGACCTGGCCACCCTCCTCGCCACCCGCCGACCCTGACGGTCCGTCAGTACCCGACGGCCTCCCGCAGCAGCAGCACGATGCCCTCGGTGAACCGGGTCGGCGCGTTGAACACCACCAGCTGGCTGACGGTGCTGGGCACGCCGTACGCGGCCTCGGTGCGGGCGGTCTCCAGCGGGAGGGCGTGCTCCTCCAGGCGGCGTATCGCGGCGGGCAGGTCGGGGACGATCTTCTGCGCGCCGACGATCCAGATCGCCCGGGCCGCGCCGCCGGTGTACGCGGGAAGCTGGCTGCCGCTGCCGGAGGCGACCACCAGGGAGCCGGTCTCGGTGAGTGCGACGGCGCTGCCGATGACCACGTCGGGGGTGGCGAGCAGGTGCCGGATCTCGTCGGCCTCGGCCTCCCGGTCCATGATCAGTACCTCCGGTTTGACGGCCCCGGGGTAGCGGTCGCTGTTGAGGTCGTCGTCGATGCCGGACAGCCGGAGCGTCTCGCTGGCCGTGGTGTACACGCTCGCGTCCTCGGCGACCAGTTCGCGGACCCGGGCCCGGGCGGCGTCGAGGTCCGCGAGGATCTCCACGCCGAAGCCGCGGTCGGCGAGCGCGTCGGCCGCCCGCTCCAGCCGCTCCGCGGAGGCCGGCTCGGTGTACGTCGCGCCCTGCTTCCCGCCCTGCACCCCTCCCTGTTCCCCCTGTTCCCCGCCCTGCGCCCCGGGAGCGGAGCCGCCGAGCGGGCTTGCGTCCAGGTAGCGCAGCTCGTAGACCCGTTCGGCAAACCGCCAGCCGTCCGCCGTGCGGTGGTAACGGTCGTGGTAGACGGCGTAGTTGAGTCCCTGCATGCCGTTGCGCAGGCGGGCGATCTCGTGCATGTGGGCGCGACCGGTGGCGGTGTCGCCGTCGACGGTGATCGCGCCGGGGTGGGTGTTCTGCACGAAGAACTCCCACTGCTCCTGGAGCTTCTCGCCGCCGATCCGGATCTCCTCGGGACCGGTCAGCTCGATCGGGATGTTGGGCATCCGCAGCACCCCGTCCGGGGTGAACAGCGCGGCGAGACGGGCGCGGTCGCGCATCGTCGCGGCGTCGGTGAACTCGGCCTGGAGCGCCTGGATCTCCACTCGGTCGGCGATCGCCTGGAACGTGGTCATCGGATTCTCCGTTCGTCTTCCGGATCAGTGCCGGTGCCAGTACGACAAAACGACCGCGCGAGACGTGAGGCGGCGGACGCGACGTCACATTCCGGCCCGCTGTCCGGTCGTACTGAGCAGAACCGCCCGCACCGACAAGGAGACGGACCCGGCATGAACAAGACCCACGGCAACGGCCTCACCAACAGACTCACCAACGACCTCGACACCGGCCTCGACACCGGCCCGGACGACGCGATCATGGGCGAGCGCCGCCGGCTGACCAACCTGGCGTACCGGCTGCTGGGTTCGCTGGCCGACGCCGAGGACGTCGTGCAGGAGACGTACGCCCGCTGGTACGCGCAGTCCGAGCAGCAGCGGGCCGCGATCGAGTCGCCCGGCGGGTGGTTGACGACGGTGGCGGGGCGGATCTGCCTCAACCAGCTGGGTTCCGCGCGGGCCCGCCGGGAGCGCTACGTCGGCCCGTGGATCCCGGAGCCGCTGCCCGCGCACCAGGAGGGCGGCGGCGCTGCCGACCCGGCGGACCGGATCACCCTGGACGAGTCGGTGCACATGGCGTTCCTGGTCGTCCTGGAGTCGATGACCCCTGCGGAGCGGGTCGCGTTCGTGCTGCACGACGTGTTCCAGTACCCGTTCGCCGAGGTGGCGGAGGTGCTGGGCCGCTCCTCGGCGGCCTGCCGCCAACTCGCCACCTCCGCTCGCCGCCGGATCCGCGCCGCGCCCGCGCCCACCACCGCGGCGAGCACCCAGGCGGGCATCGTCCGGGACTTCAAGCGGGCCTGGGAGGCGAAGGACGTCAAGGGCCTGATGGACCTGCTCGACCCGGACGCCACCGTGATCGCCGACGGCGGCGGCCTGGTCGGCGCCCTGCTGGAACCGCTCAGCGGCCGCGACAGCATCGTCGCCGCCTACCTCCACCTCACCCGCTTCGGCCCCGCCACCACCTTCCTGGAACGCACCGTCAACGGCCAGCCCGGCCTGATCGCCCAGGTCGACGGCGTCACCGTCACGGTCTTCGCCTTCCGCATCGTCGACGGCCGCATCACCCACATCTGGGGCGTCCGCAACCCGGAGAAGCTCCGCCCCTGGACGGAGGAGGACGACACGACGCGGGCCTGACGCCCCGGCAGGAGCCGGGCCCGGGCCGTCAGCGGCCGATGTGCAGCACGCAGATGTCGTCGCGGCGTGGGCGCGGGACGACCAGGGCCTGCTGGACGGCGTCCAGCAGGCGGGCGGGGTCGGTGCAGGCGGTGGCGGCGCGGGCGAGGCGGGCGAGGCCCTTGTCGAGGGTCTCGCCGGGGGACTCGACCAGGCCGTCGGTGTAGAGCAGCAGGTGGTCGCCGGGCTCCAGGCGCAGCGTGGACTGCGCGTAGTCGGAGCCGGTGGTCGCCCCGAGCAGGATGCCGTTGGGGGAGGTCAGGTAGCGGGGTTTGCCGTCGCGCAGCAGCAGGGGCGGCGGGTGGCCGGCCTGGACCCAGCTCAGCTCCGAGGTGGCGGGGTCGTAGCGGGCCATGATCATGGTGGCGGTGCCGAAGCCCCGGTCGGAGGTGTGCAGCAGCAGCGCGTTGAGGCGGGCCAGGATGGTCGGCAGCGGGGTGCCGGTGATCGCCATGCCCTTGGCGGTGAACCGCAGTTGGGCCATGGTGGCGACGGCGGCCAGGCCGTGGCCGGCCACGTCGCCGATCACCAGCAGGGCGCTGCCATCCGGGAGTTCGATCGCGCTGTACCAGTCGCCGCCGACGTTCAGGCCCTTCTGGAGCGGCTGGTAGGTGACGTCCACGGCGAGGTCCGCGAGCCGCAGCGACTGTTCGGGCAGCGGCAGCAGGGCGTGCTGGAGGTCGGCGGCCAGGCGGCGTTCGGCGGCCAGTTGGCTGCGCTGGGCGAGCGCCGTCCGCTCGTGTTCGAGGAGTTGCTGTTCGGCCCGGACGACGGCGGTGCGGTCCTGGAAGAAGCCGTGCACCTCGACGGGTTCGCCGTAGGTGTCGTTACCGCGTTCCGCGACGAGTCGGGCGTGCCTCAACTGCCCGTCCGGCGTGGGGAGTCGGAAGGCGTGGTCGACGGCCAGGCCGGCTTCGACGAGAAGTCGCAGCGCCTCGCCGAGCGCGGGCGCGTCCTCGGGGACGACGTGCCGGGGAAGGTCCTGGAGGGCGATCGGGCCCAGCGAACGGTCCCGGTCGAAGATCGCGTGGACCTGCTCCGACCAGGTGCTGGTGCTCCGCGCCAAGTCCCAGTCGGCCCAGCCGAGTTGTGCCAGCCGCTGCATGACGGCCAGCCGCCACCGGTCCCGTTCGCCGCCGTCCGTCCGGGTCCAGGAGGCCGTCACGCCTCCGCCCGTCGCGGCCGCCCGCACCGCGAGCAGGGACAGCGTTCCGTGCGCCACCCCCTCGTACCGGGCGCCGGTGGTCAGCGCGGCCACGCAGCCGTCCCACACCTCGCTGCCGACCACCCACGGGTACGTCTCCAGCACGCGCAGGCCGACGAGGTCCCGTCCCCGGCGGCCCGCGCCGTCGGTGGCCTCGGGCGACGCGGCCGCGATCCGGAAGTCGGCGACCTCGCCGTCCGACCCGAACTCCGCCAGCAGGAACACCGCCGAGCCGGGCAGGCCGTCCAGCACCTCCTGCACGGGCGCGGTCGGCGGCCGACGCCCCGCCGCGAACGCCGGTTCGACGGCCACACCCTGTCCTGGCACGGCCAGTTCTGCGCGGTCGGTCATACGACGAGCATGGCATGACGTGGCATCCGGGTGGCGTTCCCGCGCTACACGCCTGTCCGTCCGTCCAACAGTTCGCACAGGATGTCCAGGTGCCCGTTGTGGCGGGCGGTCTCCTCGATCAGGTGCAGCAGCACCCACCGCAGGTCCACGTGCAGCCCGCCGCGCCCCGGCCGCACGGCCTTCGCGTCCAGCTCGCGCTCGGCCACCAACTTCCGGTACCGGACGGCCTGTTCCTCGTACTCGGCGAGCAACTGCTCCAGCGGCACGTCGACGGCCGTCCGCATCTCCGGGTCCGGGTCCTCCTCGGTGGCACCGGCCAGCGGCCCGGTCTGCTCCGCGCCGAGGAACACCACCTCCAGCCACCAGTTCTCCACCCACCTCAGGTGGCTGATCAGCCCGCACACCGTCATCAACGGCGAGCCGGGCAGCGGCGACCGCCGCGCGTCCTCGGCGGAGATCCCCTCGCACTTGGCCCGCGCCGTGGCCCGCGTGTAGTCGAGGAAGGTGGTCAGCTGTGTGCGCTCGTCCCAGGTGGGAGGCGTATCGGTTCGCTCGGTCATCGCGCGCAGTCTTCCCCACCCCCGACCCCCCGTCGATCGGGTTTCCACCCCGCCCCCGACACCGTCAACCCACCGCCCCAACAACCACCCCCGAGTGGGCGCGTCGCCCAAGGACACGCTGACGTACCGGCCGCACCTCCCCGCCACGCCCCAACCGTCAACCCGCCACCCACAGAACCACCTGTGAGTGGGCGCGCCGACCAAGCCCGACGTCCCGTCAGCGCCCTCGGGCCGGTGCCAGTGCCGCCGGAACGGCGCCGAGCAGGGCGGCGCGCGGCGGCCAGGGAGCTGCGCGACGACGCCCCGGACCTGCTGGACCGCGCCCGCGCCCTCGGTCCGACCGCGCCCCTCACCGCCGAAGCCCGGCTCCCGGACGTCCCTGCCGCCGCGGGCCGGACGGTGTACCGGATCGTCCAGGAGTCGCCAACCGACATCACCCGGCACCGCTCCGACGCCCGGCGTCGGGCTGCTCGGCGGTGGCGGGTTCCGCACGCTCCTCGACCCGGAGGAAAACATCGAGGTGGCGGCCGACGCCGCCGATCAGGCCCCGGCGGGGTGCGCGCGGTCGTCCTCACCTCCTACGGCCTGGACGAGCACGTCCTCCACGCGCTGCGGGCGCGCCCGGCCACCCGTCCCCGCCCGCTCACCGCGAAGACCCGCGTCAACCGGGCGATGACCACGCACCACGCCCCCGACCGCCCCCGACCGCCCCCAACTCGCCGTCCTCGCCCACGAGTCGGGCCCGGCCACGCCGCTCCGCCGCTGCCCCTGCGGCTCCCGGTGTCGACGTGTCTTCCGAGCTCTTCCGTCATCGGCGATCGGCGGACAGAAGCTGTCCGGGTCTGCTCAAATGGTTCCCTCGATCGGCCCGGCGCTCTGTCCGGCCTTACTTCGTGCGGGGGACCACGTTGGCAGCGAGGGCTTTGGTGCATGGCGCGCCGGCGCTGCTGCCGGTGATCCCGGCCGTGGTGGATTTCGCGGGCTGGCAGGGCGAGTTGGACGCCCTGCGGGTCCCGCACCCGGCCCGGGCGCTGCTGCCGCCCGGACGCCTGGACGCGCCTCCGGAGTTCCGGGTGCTGGACGGCCTGTGGTTCCCGGCGCGCGGGCACCGCTGGCGGCGGGCGGACCCCGGCTACCTCGCCGAACTCGCCGACGACTGGCGGCAGTCGGCCGATCCCCGGGCCCGCACGGTGCTGGCCCTGCTGCGCCGTGCCGAGCAGGCCCTGCAACTGGACCCGATGGGGCTGCGCCGGCTGACGCTCTACCAACTGACCGAACTGGCGCTGACGGAGGGCGGATCGGCCGAGGAGACCCTGCGCCGGCTCGGCGTCCACCCGGCGGAGGCGGCGGCGCTGGCCGTGGCGACGACGGTGCGGCCGAGGGTGGACCGGACGGCGGCCGAAGCGCTGTGGGACGCCTGGGCTGGGCGCCGCCTGGACGAGGTGGGCGCCCTGCTGTCGCGACTTCCCGGCACGCCCAGCGGCGACCAGGTACTGGACGCGATACGCCACCACCACCGGAGCGAACTCGCCGACCGGGACGCGCTGTTGGGCGAGGCCGCAGTGCACGCCCAACACGGTGAGCGGGCCGCGGCGGTACGGTGCTGCCTGCGCGCGGCCAGGATCGACCGCACCGACCGGCGGCCCCTGCTGGAGCTGGTCCGGATCGCCGAGGCCGACGAACAGCCGCCGGGCCGCTCCCGGCTCCGGGCCGAACCGACCGCCACCGGAGTCGAGTTGCGGTGGAGTCCGTTCTCCCGCCGCCGCCCGGGCGGCGCACCGGTCGAATACCAGGTGTTCCGGCTGGACGCGACGGCTCTGCCGCCGGGGTCCCGTCCCGCCGATCCGGTCCGGCTCGGCACCACCGAACGCCCCGAACTGCTGGACGCCGCCGTGCCGTTCGGACACCGCGTGCGGTACGCGGTGGTGCCGGTGGCGGCAGACCTCCCGGTCGGCGCGGCCGTGCTCGGCCCGCCCGTCGTGGTGGCCCCTCCCCCGACGGGGCTGCGGCTCGACCCCGGGCGGAACGCGGTGGCGGTCTCCTGGACGGCTCCGGCGTCGGCCGAGGAGGTCCGGGTGACCCGCACCGGCCCGGCCCGGGCCGAGTGGACGCATCCGGCGGGCCCCGGCACGCTGTCCGACCTGGGCGTCGAACCCGGCGTCCACCGGTACGCGCTCACCGCCGGGTACCGGGCGGCGGACGGCGCCCGGGTGTGGTCGGCGGAGGTGGCGGCGACCGCGGTGGTGGAGCGCCACCCGGATCCGGTCGCCTCGGTGCGGCTGACGCCGGGGCCGGACGGGGCGGTGACGGTGGAGTGGCCGGCGCCCGCGCACGGCAGGTCGATGCTGACCGCCTGGGGCGACGACGGGCCGCTGCCGGCGCCCGGCGACGAGCTGCCCACCGGCCTCGGACTGTCGCCGGTGACCGCCGCCGACGAGGTCGAGGACGGGTTTCTGCGGGCCGAACTCGCTGTCGCTCCGGGCACGTTGAGCCGCTGCCTGCTGGTCACCGTGCTGGGCGGGCGGGCCGTGGCGGGCCCGGGCGTGGTGGTCGACGCGGTCGGCGCCGTCGAGCGGGCGACGGCCGGGCGGACGCCCGACGGCCGGGTCCGGCTGGCGTTCGTCTGGCCCGATCCGGCCGTGCAGACCGAGATCGGCTGGTCGCAGGGCGGCGAACGGCACCGCCGGGTGGTGGCCCGCAGCAGCTACCTGCGGGAGGGCCTGGTGCTGCCCGTCGACCGGCGGCCCTGCCGGATCGTCCTCACTCCGGTGGGCCGGGCCTCGGCCGACCTGGTGCTGAGCACGCCCGCCGAACTGGCGGTGCCGCCGCACCTGCGGATCGCCTGGCGGCTGGAACGCCCGGCCCGGCTGGGCCGTCGCCGCCCGTGGCAGCTGCGCCTGCACGCCGACCTGCCGACCGCACCGGACAGCGGCCCCGCCCCGACCGGCAGGCCCGCCCCGACCGACCGGCCTGCACCGACGAACCGGCCCACCCCGACCGACGGTCCCACCCCGGACGACCGACCCCCGTGGCCGTGCCCCGACTTCGTCCTGGTGGCCGCCCCCGGCGCGGTGCGCCCGCTGCGCCCCGAGCAGGGCGAGGAGCTGCTCCGGGTGCCCGGCGCCGCACTGCTCGACGGCCTGCCGCACCGCGCCGAGCTCGACCCGCGCCGGATCGTCCGGCCCGCGGTGCTGCGCGGCTTCCTGGTCGGCCCGCACGCCGGGGCGGCCGAGCTGCAGGATCCCGACCCCGACTCGCTGGTGGTGCGTTGAGATGACGGACGTGGTCTGCCCGTACTGCTTCACCCGGGACCGGTCGTCCCGGCTGCTGTTCCGCTGCCTGGCGCAGAGTTCCCGGGTCCGCGGCGCCGCGCCGTGCGGCGCGGAGTACGACGAGGTGTGGGCGGCGTTCGCCAACCCCGGCGGCAGCCGGCACACCGCGATGCGCGGTCCGCTGTTCGCCGCGCCCCGCCGGGTCGGACGCCCGCCGCGGCTGCGCGAGGAGTGCCCGGCCTGCGGGGTGACGACGCCGATCCGGGTCTGCCGGAGCTGTCACAGCGACCTGCCGAACGACTACGGCGACCAGCCGACCCGGATCATCGCGCTGGTCGGCCCGAAGACGGCGGGCAAGAGCACCGCGATGACCGTTCTGCTGCACGAACTGCGCGGCGCGGCGGGCCGCCCGTTCCGGGCCACCCTGACGCCGATGGGCGCGGCCACCCAGAGCCGGTTCAAGGAGCTGGAGGACGACCTCTACGACAGCCTGCGGCTGCCCGCGCCGACCCAGAGCGCCGCGATGAGCTTCAACGACCCGCTGATCTTCCGTCTCAGCCTGGAACGCGACGGCCTGGCCCGGCGGGGCAGCCGCGCCACCACCCTGGTGTTCTTCGACGCGGCCGGCGAGAACCTCGCCAGCGCCGAGGCGATGGACCGCTACACCGCCTACCTGGCCGCCGCCGACGGCATCATCCTGATGATCGACCCGCTCCAACTGCGGTCCGTCCGCGAGTCGTTGGCGGACCGCGGCTGTCGGCTGCCGGACCTGGAGGCGCCGCCGGACCAGATCGCGGCCGACCTGGCGTCCCAGCTGCGCGGCCACCGCCGCCGCGACCGGCACGGCCTGGTGTCCACCCCGCTCGCGGTGGCGCTGACCAAGAGCGACGAGCTGCTCGGGCAGCTGCACCCCGGCTCGCCGATCGCCCGGGCCGCCCGGCACGGCGCCGGGGAGCTGGACGAGGCGGACCGGATCGCAGTGCACGACGAGGTCCGGGCGCTGCTCGCGGAGTGGGACGGCGGCGCACTGCACGCCCAACTGTCCGCCGACTTCCGGACGTTCTCGCTGTTCGCGCTGTCCGCACTGGGCGCGCCGCCGCCGGACGACGCACCCGCGGACGCTCCCGGACGGGGCCCGCAGCCGCTGCGGGTGGCCGACCCCCTGCTGTGGCTGCTCGGCCGGCACGGGGTACTGAAGGTCAGGCGGCCGAAGTCCGGCGCACAGGAGGCACAGTGACACTCCGTCAACTCCACTACACGTCCGCGCCGCCCGGCCCGGACGGCTCCGGTTTCCGGTTCACCTCGGTCAGCGCGGGCGTCGGCCCGGAGGTGCTGCGGCTCGCCGAGCCGGTGCTCGGCTACGAGCCGCCCAGGGACGCGCCGCTGCGCCCCACCGACGCCGAACTCGCGGACTTCCCGGTGGCGTTCGCGCACACCCGACTGCCGGACGGCAGCGGCCTGGTCAGCCGCACGGTGTACACCGGGGTGGACTACACCGGCCGGTACGGCAACTTCCACGCGCACGCCGTGCACCTGGCGCCCGGCGAGTTCCTGCCGCATCCCGAGCGGCCCGAGCAGCCGCTGCGGCCGATCGAGCTCTGGGAGTCGCCGTCCTGGCGGCAGGAGTCGCCGGTCGGCCGCATCCCGGACGAACTCCCGTTCCTGACGCAGGGGTTCACGTTCGGGAGGGAGGTGCTGTGCCGGTTCGCCGCGGCCCGCGCGGACGCTCTGGCGCCGTTCCTGGCCGACGTCCGCGCCCTGTTCGCGGACCCGCCCGGCCCCCAGGTGGTCCTGGTCGAGCGCGATCCGCAGGCGGTGGCCCAGTGGGTGGCGCTGGCCACCGGCGCGCTGCCCGCCCGGCACGCCGCGGAGCTGACCTTCCTCACCTACACCCGCCGCCCGTACCGCTGCGGACAGTCGATCCTCGGAATCCGGCCGGACGCCGAATTCTCCTTCGGCCCGGTCGAGTTGCAGCACCACTACCGGGTGCGACACGGGCTCGGCGGGCCGTCCAGCCCGGCCGCCGACGACCCGTGGGCCGAGCTGGCGGCGGCGGTCTGGACGGCCGGGCGGGTCGAGCTGTTCGCCCGGGCGGCCGGGCCGGAGGGGGAGTTCGCGACCGGGCGGCTGGCCGCGCTGGCGCTGGCCGCCGGCGTCCCGGTCGGCCCGGCGGCGGCCCGCGAGGCCGCCGACTGGGTCTGCGCCCGTCCCACCGACCGCGCCTTCCTCCGCTCCCCCGACCCGGGCACCGGGTTCTGGGACGCCTTCACCGCCGGGCTGCTCGCCGCCGACGCCGTCGGCCCGGACGTGCTGCGCCGCCTGGCGGGCGCGCTACAGGCCGCCGGACTCGGCGCGGCGGCCGTCGGCACGCTGGCCGCGACCGCGCTCCGGGCGGCGGTCCTCGACCGGTCCGACGAGCTGGCCGCCCCCGCGCTGCCCACCGACCCGCAGGCCCGGCGGGACCTGGCCGAGTCCCTCCTGCCGCTGCTCGTCGCCGAGTTGGGCGACCCGGGGACCGGCCCGGCCCGGCTGCTCGGCCTGCTGGACCTGGCCGGGCGACTCGGCGTCGACCCGCAGGTGCCCGCCGGATCGCTCGCCGAGCGGCTCACCGACACCCTGATCGGCGCGGACCCGCGCCTGGCCGAGCGGACGCTGCGGCTGTTCGACGGGCCGGGCGGCGCGGAGCTGCGCGCCGCCGTCCTGGACCGGCTGAACGACCTGGCCCGGGAGGACGATCCGGCTCCGCTGGCCGCCGCCGTCGGCTCCCGGCTGCCGCTCTCCGACGCCGAGTCGAGGGACCATCCGCATCTGGCGGCCGTGCGGCGGGCCGGCCGGGAGCACGCGAGGCTGTCCGGCTACCGCCTGCTGACCGCGCTGCTCGACGACGCGCTCGGCGACGGCACCGCGCCGACCTCGGCCGCCGCCGGGAGCCGCCCGGAGGGCGACCCGCTGCTGCTGCGCACCGTGTTCCGGCTCGGCTGGCCGGGCGACTCCCCGCCGAGCGTCGTCGACGCCCGTCAGGTGCTGCGGGTCTGCCGCCACCGCCGGTTCCCGCCCGACCTGCTGCCCCGCTCCGGACTCGGCCTCGGCCTCGCCCGGGCCGCCCTGACGGCCGCCGCCGACGACCCGCACGCGCCCTCGCTCGCCGAGGAACTGCTCACCGGGTTCGCCGACCGCGGCCTGCCGCCCCACGAACGGGCCGCACTGGAGGCCCTGCACCTGGCCGGCGAGCTCCGGGCCGGTCGCGTGGAGCGCGGATTCACCCGGCAGGCCGTCGAACTGGCCCTGCGGGCAGAGCCGTTGGAGTCCCCCGTGGCCGCCCGGCTGAACCTCGCCCTCGCCGATCTGCTGCTCGGCGGGCGCAGCGGCCTGACCCGCGAACGCGCCTCCGGGGTGGCGGAGGTGCTGCTGTTCGAGGAGGTCGGCACGCTGGCCCGCACCGCCGGCCCGGCCGCCCTCGCCGCGTACCGGGCGCAGGCGGCCGGCCCGGTCGTGCGCCGCAGCCTCGACAGCGACGCGCGCTACCCGGCGGCGTGCTTCGTCGCGTGGTCCTCGTTCCCGGACGCCGGTGCCGGCTGGGACCGGATCAGGACCGAGCTCCTCGAACAGGTCCTGCGCCCCGTCCTGCGGGAGCTGCCCGCCGACGCCCGCGACCGCATCGGATCGCTGGTCGCCGCGGCGCCGTTCCGCGCCCCCGGGGACCTCACCTGGGCCACCCACTGGGCGCACTGGCACCGCGGCCGGACCTCGAACCTGGTCGGCCGCCTGCTCGGCCGCGGCCGAGCAGGCACGTCCCGGCGCGGCTCGTCCGAGCTGACGCCGCCGCACGACGACGGGAGACAGCGGTGATCCAGGTCGGGCAGGTGGTGCAGTGGGCCGGCCTGGCGCTCGGCGGCTTCGTCGCGGCGACGGCGGCGCTGACGGTGCTGCGCACGGGGCCGGAGTTCTACGGGGTGGCGGCGTTGACGGCAGGTCGGGCCCTCGGGCCGTGGCAGCCCGGCCCGGACGACGTGCGGGTGCCGCTGCCGGGCGGGTCGGGCGAGCCGGCCCACCGCTCGTACTGGTGGCGGCAGGTGTGGGTGGACGCCGGGCACGCGCTGCTGGTCGGGGCGGCGGCCGGCTGGGAGCGACTCGGCGAGGACTGGCTCGCGGAGCGCGCCTGGCGGATGATGCTGGGCCGCCGACCCTCGGGCGGGTCCGTGAAGAACGGGCTGGGCCGCAAGCTGCTCCGGCTGGTCGGTGCGGGCGTCGCCCTGGGCGCGGTGCTCGGTGCGGTGCTGGCGGCGGCGGTGGCGCTGGTGCTGGCGGCGCTGTTCGGCCTGCTGCTGGGCGTGTCCTGCCTGGGCGCGGGGGCGCTCGCCGGAACCCTGAACGGCCTGGGCCGCACAGTGCCGCGGCTCCGTGGGATTCGGCCGCACTGCCCGTACCCGGGCTGCTGGGAGGCCGTCCCGCTGCCGGTGTACCGGTGCCCGAACTGCCCGCGCACCCATCGGGCGCTGCGCCCGGGCCGGTACGGGGTGCTGCGCCGGGTCTGCCAGTGCGGGGTCCGGGTGCCGCTCGCGCTGTTCGGGGGCCGGCCCGGGCTGGAGGCCTACTGTCCGCACTGCGACCGGCAGTTGCCGGACGTGCTGGGCCGTGCGCCGCTGGTGCACCTGCCGTTGCTGGGGGCGGACTCGGCCGGCAAGACGATGTTCCTGATGGCGGCCGTCGGCGGGCTGCGGGCGCTGTCCGGACCCGGTGTCGCCGTCGAGTTCGGGACGGCCGAGGACCGCGACCGGTACGAGCACGCGGAGCGTCAACTGCTCGGCGGGGCCTGGGTGAACTCCACCACGGACCCGCTGCCGCAGGCCTTCCTGCTGCTGGTGTCGCGGGGGCGTCGACGGCGGCTGGTGTACCTGTACGACCCGATGGGCGAGACCGTCCGCAACGAGGCGTCGCTGCGCGACCAGCGGTACCTGGCGTACGCGGACGCCCTGGTGCTGGTGTGCGACGTGCTGGCCGAACCGGAGGTCCGCCGGTCGCTGACCGCGGACGACGCGGCGCTCGCCGGTGCGGCCCGCCCGGCCCGCGAGGGGCCCGGCGACACGGCCGGGCGGCTGGTCGGCGAGTTCGGGCCGCGCCCGCGGCGGCGGCGCACCCCGGTGGCCGTGGTGGTGACCAAGCGGGACGTGCTGGACGGCCTGTCGGCGCTGCCCGCCGCACCGCACGGTGACGTGCGGGAGTGGCTGGGCCGGATCGGCCTGGCGCACCTGGTGCAGTTGCTGGCCAACGAGTTCGGCGACCACCGGGCCTGGGCGGTGAGCGCCCGGGCCGCGACCTCGCCCGGCGCCGGACCGGAGCAGTCCCGGCCGGCCGCCGAACCCCTGCTGTGGCTGCTGGCCCGACGCGGCCTGCGGCTGACCGACGGACCCCGGACGATCGGAGGAAAGACATGACGCGACCTCACCCCGCCGGCCCGGAGCCAGTGCCGCGGCAGGCAGCCTTTGTCGCGACGGGGCGAAGGTCGCCTGCCGCGGCACTGGTGCCGCGGTGAGGCTTCCGGAGCACGTCGCACGGCAGCGGCGGGTGGTGGCGGCGCTGTTCGCCGTCGCCGCCGTCGCGGCAGGTCTCGGCGCGATCGGCGCGCTGTGGCTGCTCGGCGCCCGACTGCGCTGAGCGGCCGGTTCATTCGTTCCGGGGCGCCGCGTCCGCGCCGGCCCGGACCTTCACCAGGGAGCGAACACCATGAGTGACATGCCCGGCGGGCCGATGGCCACCCGCCCGGTCCACTTCTTCTGGATTCTGGACTGCTCGTACTCCATGGAACTGGAAGGGAAGATCGCCAGCCTGAACTGGGCGATCCAGGAGGCGCTGCCGGAGATGCAGGCGGTGGCCGACGACAATCCGTCCGCCGAGCTGCTGGTCCGGGTCCTGGCGTTCTCCTCCACGGCGCGCTGGCTGCAGCCCACGCCGACCCCGATCGACCAGTTCCGCTGGCAGCCGGTGCAGACCGACGGCGCGACCAACCTCGGCGAGGCCCTGAAGCTGGTGGCCCGCGAGTTGGAGGTGCCGCCGATGCCGCAGCGGGCCCTCAAGCCGGTGCTGGCGCTGGTCTCGGACGGGCAGCCCACCGACGACTGGCGGGCCGGGCTGCGCGCGGTGGACGCCACCCCGTGGGGCCGGCGGGCGGTCCGGGTGGCGATCGCGATCGGCAAGGACGCCGACCGGGCGCAGCTGAAGGAGTTCCTGGGCAATCCGGAGCTCGAACCGTTGGACGCGGACTCCCCCAAGAAGCTTGCGGCGGCGATCCGTTGGGCGTCCACGGTGGCGTTGAAGGCGGCCTCGACACCGCTCGCCCAGGCCGACTCGGCGGAGGGCGGGTACGGCCCGTACTCGCCGCCGCCGGTGGCCGCGGACGACGATGACGACGACGTCTGGTGAGCCCGATGGCACCTGAGCACGGTCCGGGCGGCGATCGGGGCGGGCCGGCCCCGGGCCGCATCCGGCTGGCCGACCTGGAGATCCGGGGGCCGCGCAAGGCCCGCTGTCAGGACCGGGCCACCGCGGAGGAGTTGCCGGGCGGCCCGGACGGCGGCCCGGCGGGCGTGCTGCTCGCGGTGGCCGACGGCCACGGCTCGGCCGTCCACAGCCGCAGCCACCTGGGCGCGGAGTTCGCCGTCGAGGTGTTCCTCCGGCTGGCCCGCCGGTTCGCCGCGACCGCGCTGGCCGAGGAGGCGGCGCTGCCGGCGCTGCGGGCCGAGGCGCAGCAGCGGCTGCCGTGGAACCTGGTCCGGGAGTGGGAGGACCGGTGCGCGCGGCACCTGCGCGCGGAGCCGTTGGACGGCTTCCCGGAGTTGTCCCCGGGCCGGCTGCCGGACCGCGGGCAGTTGGCGGCGTACGGCACCACGCTGCTGGGCGCGGCGCTGCTGCCGGGCCTGCTGGTGGCCTGGCAGCTCGGCGACGGCGAGGTGGCGCTGGTCGACCGCCCGGGCGAGCGGGTGCTGCTGCCGCTCGCCCCGGTCGCGCCCGAACTCGGCGACGAGACCGACTCGTTGTGCAGCAAGGACGCGGCCCGGCTGATCCGTACGCACTGGGCGCCGATCGTCGGCGCGGCCGAGCCGCCGGGCCTGCTGCTGCTGTCCACCGACGGCCTGTCGAAGAGCTTCGCGGAGGCGTCGGGCTTCGACCGGTTCGCCGCGGGCCTGTACCAGCGGTTGCGGGACGACGGCCACGAGGCGGTCGTCGGGCAGCTCGGCGGCTGGCTGGAGCGGGCGGCCTCGTTCTCCGGCGACGACACCTCGGTGGCGTTCGCCTGGCACGACCTGCGCCGGCCGTCCGCTCCCGAACCTCCCGCCGTCCCGGACGCCCCGGACGCCCCGGACGCCCCGGACGCCCCGCCGGACAGCGTGTACCGCCAGGACCCGACCGCCACCCCGGAGGAACCCTCATGAGCAACGGGATGCTCGATCCCGGCACCGTCCTGCACACCGAGGACGGCGATGCCGTCACGGTGCTCGAACTGCTCGGCTCGGGCGGCCAGGGCGAGGTGTACCGGGTGCGCACCGACCGCGGCGAGTACGCGCTGAAGTGGTACTTCCCGACCTCCGGCACCGAGCAGCAGCGCAGGATCGTCGAGGACCTGGTCTCCCGGGACCTGGACGATCCGCGTTTCCTGTGGCCGCAGCAGCTGGTGGAGGACGGGCCGGGCGGCGCGTTCGGCTACCTGATGGGCCTGCTCCCGGGCCGCTTCCAGAAGCTGCCCCAGCTGTTCAGCCGCAAAGTGCCGTTCACCGTACGGGCGTTGCTGATGTCCGGGGTGCACATGGTGGAGGGCTACAAGGTCTTGCACTCGCAGGGCGTCGCCTACCGGGACATCTCCTGGGGCAACGTGCTCATCGACCCGGCCGACGGCTCGATCCTGATCTGCGACAACGACAACGCCGTTCCGGAGACGGCGGCGGCCGGCATCAGCGGCACCATGAAGTTCATGGCCCCCGAACTGATCCGCCGCGAGCCGGGGGCACGGCCGTCCACCCAGACCGACCTGCACTCGCTGGCGGTGCTGCTGTTCATGCTCCTGATGAACCACCACCCGCTGGAAGGGCGGCTGGAGTTGGCGATCCGCTGCCTGGACGAGGCCGCCGAGCGGCGGCTGTACGGGGAGCGGCCGGTGTTCGTCTTCGACCCGGCGGACGAGTCCAACCGGCCGGACGAGTACGACCAGGCCGGGGTACGGGCGAACTGGTCGGTGACGCCGCCGGTGCTGCGCCGGCTGTTCGAGCAGAGCTTCACCGAGGGGCTGCACGACCCGGGCCGCCGGGTCCGGGAGTCGCAGTGGCGGGACGCGCTCGGCCAGGTGCTGGACACCGTGGTGGACTGCGCGTCCTGCGGGCGGGCCAACATGACCGAGCCGACCAGCACCAAGGCCCGGGCCTGCTGGAGCTGCAAGGCTCAACTGGTGCTGCCGGCCCGGCTGGTGGTGACCACCTCGGGCCCGCGGGTGACCCGCACCGTCCGGCTGGGCCGCACCGCCCGGCTGTTCCGGCACCACCTGGTCGCGGAGCCGCCCCGGCACGACTTCACCGACACCGCGCTGATCGCCCGGATCGGCGAGAACCCGAAGCGGCCCGGGCAGTTCGGCCTCACCAACGTCTCCGCCCGGGAGTGGACCGGCCGCCGCACCGACGGCCGCCAGGTGCAGGTGCCGCCGCAGAAGACGGTGCCGCTGCTGAACGGGCTCCGGCTCGACCTCGGCGACGGCGTCGAGGCCGAGGTCCACACCGACTGACCGCCGACCGGACCGGCCCGAGGACGGTCACAGGCCGAGGGCGCGCACCAGGCCCTCGGCCGCGGTGGCGGCCGCGCCGCCGGCGGTCACGCCGCGGACGATCAGCTCCAGCCAGCCGCGCAGCCGGCCGGGTTCGGCGGTGCGGCCCTCGTCCTCGGCCTGCGCCAGTTCGCCGTGCACCGCGTCGGCGGTCGGCGCCAGCTCGGGCGCCTCGCTCTGCACCAACTGGGCGAGCTGCGCGGCGAGTTCACGCACCGCCGGGGCCTGGTCGGCGGCCGGTCCGGCGTAGTTGTTCTGGACGTTTCCGGTGCCGCCGATCACGGACTGGCTGATCGGGGCGTTGAAGGTGAACTGGTCGCCGCCGGACACGGGCGCTCCCTCGGGGTTCGGTCTTCGGTCTTCGGTCTTCGGTCTTCGGTCAAGGACTGGGCGCGCCGGGCGGGTTGGTCCCGCCCGCGCTGCTGCCGCCGCCGGGCGGGGCGACGTAGTTGTTCTGCACGTTGCCGGCGCCGCCGACGAAGGCGTTCTGGATCGCGCCGTTGAAGATGGTGGTCTGGTGGGTGAAGATCTGCTGCTGCTGTCGGGCGGTCAGGTCGACGGTGTCGACGTGGTGGACCGCCAGGAAGTGCTCGGTGGCATCCAGCACGGCCTGCACCATCAGCTTGAAGTAGGTGGCGGAGTCCCGGCGTTCGGAGAATTCCACCCGCGGCCAGTACGAGGCCCGCTCGCGCAGGCTGTTGGTGGTGCCGTAGTCGATGGTGCCGTAGTTCTTGCGGATCTCCCGCCGGGTCTTCTCCAGGCGGCGGGCCCGGGCCGCCGCGTCCGCGACCCGCCCGAGCAGCGCGCCCACCGAGCCGAACAGCAGCCGCGGCGTGGCGTGCAGGGCGTCCTCCAGTGCCCGCATCCGCAGCCGGACCGGGCCCGCCACCTGACGATCGGGCAGGTCGAACCGCGGCCCGAGCGGCGGCAGGACGTAGGCGTTGACGTTCCAGGTGAGGGAGGTGCGGGTCAGCTGGGCGCGCAGGTGCATGGAGACCGCCACCCGGCCGCCGTCGCCGATCAGCCGCAGGCACAGGTAGGTCTCCAGCCCGGTGGTGGGTCCGGCCGCGCCGGCCTTCACCCACTGGCTGTCGACCACGGTCAGCGGCCGACCGGTCGGGTCGGGCAGCGCCCAGGGCAGGTTCTCCAGGAAGGTGCCGCGGGCGTAGAGCCGGTTGCGCACCGAAATCCCGTCCAGGCCACTGTCCTTGATGATCCATCGGGCGACCTGGTCGTGGATGTCGGCGGCGTCGAACGCGACCGGCTTGAGCGGGTTCCCTGCCGGGTCCTTGGCCGGGCGGGCGATGTTGATCGGCTCCCAGACCTGTTCGTAGATCCGCCAGCCGCTGCCGACGAACGGGTTCACCCCGGCGACGTCCTCGTGGTAGACCACCAGGTTGGCCCGCTTGAGCAGTTCCAGCCGCTGCTCCAACTCGGGCTCCACGGGCGGGGCCTGTCCGGCCGCCTTGCCCGCGCCGTCGCCGAGTTCACGGGCGATCCGCCAGGACGTCCACAGTTCCCGGTACACCGCCGTCAGCGCGGCCAGCAGCACCACCGGGACCGCCGCCGCGGCCACCGCCGCCACGGCCTCCTGACCGTTCGCCAGGCTCCACCCGGCGAGCACCAGCAGCGCCAGCAGCGCGGCCAGCAGGCCCGCCAGCACCCGGTCGCGCCGCAGCACCCGCGCCTCGGCCTGCCGGGCGTGCCGGACCACGGCGACGACGTTGACCCCGACGGGCAGCCCGACCGCCCGGATGCCGTCCTCCGCGTACTCGGCGAGCACCTCCCGCGCGAACCGCGGATCCAGCTGCGCCGTCCGGCACATGCGCCGACTGACCAGGTCCGTACGGTACTTGGGCAACGCGGGCAGCGGACCGATCGGCATCCACCCTCCCCCGGTGAGACGCACCGCGCGAACCCGCGCGTGGGGGCGAGTGTATGCCCCGCCCGGTCGGCCCGGCAGGGCTTCCGGCGGAATCGGTCCGGTGCCCGCGGGGCCCTTGTCAGGACGCCGCGGCGCCGCGGCTCGCCCCCGTCCCCGCCGCCCGGCTCCGCCGCCCGTGCCCGCCCGCGGGCCGCGATGCTCAGCCGAGTCGGGCGACGCCCGCGTAGCAACCCGCCTGGGCGTCGGTGGTGCCCGCGGCAGCTGCGTCCGGGTTCCACCGGGGGCTGGCGACGACGCCCGGGGTGAGCAGCCGCCAGTCCTGGAACAGCGCGGTGACCTCCTCGCGGGTGCGGGCCTGCAGGTCGGTGCCGGAGTTGCGGTAGACCTTCTCCATCCGGGCGGTCGCCTCGGGGTCGAAGTCCGCGGTGAAGTGGCTGATCACCAGGTAACTGCCCGGCGCGAGGCGCGAGATGAACGCGTCGACCACGTCGGCGGCGTTCTGGCCCGGCCGGTCGGCGATGAAGTGCAGCACCGCGACCATGCTGAGCGCTATCGGCCGCTCCAGGTCGAGGGTCCGCGCGGCGGCCTCCAGGATGGTCCGGGCGTCGCGGACGTCGCCCTGGACGTAGTCGGTGCGGCCCTGCGCGGTGCCGTCGAGCAGCGCCTCGGCGTGGGTGAGGACGATCGGGTCGTTGTCCGCGTAGACCACGCGGGCGCCCGCGTTGACGCCCTGCGCGACCTCGTGCAGGTTCGGCGAGGTCGGGATGCCGGTGCCGATGTCGAGGAACTGGTCGATGCCGAGTTCGGCGATGGCCCTGGTGGCGCGGCGCATGAAGGCCCGGTTCGCGTGCGCGGCCAGCCGCGCGTTGGGGAAGGCGTCGAGCGCGCGGCCGGCGGCCTCCCGGTCGGCGGGGAAGTTGGTCACGCCGCCCAGGTAGTAGTCGTACATGCGGGCCGAATGGGCCTGGTGGATGTTCAGGTTGATGCCGATCTGCGGCGTCTGCTGAGCGATCTCGTCAGCCATCGCGCGTCCCCCCTGGTCGCCGAGCGGTGTTCGTCTGCCCCGTGCGCGGGGGTGGCGCACCGTGGCGCTCCCCTGCGCGCAGCTCATCAGATCATGCCCGTGGAACGGCCGTGCAACCAGCCTGGTCGCGCCCTGCGGACTCCATGCCCGCCCGGGCCGCCGCCAACCCCTCTCGGGGCCCGCCGACCGGGTCCCGTCGCACTCGGCACCCCTACTGGCCGCAATGGTTCCGTTTCCGTGCTCCGAATGTTCGTGGAGTTCCGTTTTCACCACAGGGATCCCGATACGCTGAAATGGTGGTGTGAGGGGGGTGACAATCCCCAGGGCAGGGCGGACAGGGCAGGGCATCGGCGTCTGGCGCGAAGGGGGCGCGGGCCGGGATCCGATCGGTGCGGGAGCGCAGTGCTCCCGCTGGGAGGGGCGAGGGTGGACCCGGAGTTCCGATTGGCGGTACCGCAGCGGCGTGATCAGTTGACCTTCGACGCGTTCTGCGAGACGCACGAACAGGCGTGGCTCGCGGCGGCGCTGGCCTGCCGGCTCTCCGAGGAGCAGGCGCACGCGGTGGTCGACGCGGTCCGCGACTGGCTGTGGGGCGACTGGCAGATGCTGCTGCGCGAACCGGCCCCGGCGGCGTCGGCGTGGCGGGTCCTCAAGGAGGAGATCGCCAGGGCCGGCCTGGCCGCGAAGGCCCCCGACAGCCCGCCCGACCTCCAGGACCAGTGGCGGGCGGCGATCCGCACGGCCATCCACCGAATGTGCCTGAGCAGGGAGTTCGACCCGGACGTGCACGGCACGTACGAGGCCCTGCTGTCCCTGCCCGAACGCCAGCAGGACGTGATCATCCTCCGCTACGCGCTGGACCTGCGGGACGAGACGGTCGCCGAGTACCTGGACTCCACGGTGGTGACGGTGCGCTCGCACGCCCGCCACGCCACCGACCGTCTGAAGGAGAAGCTCGCCCGGAGGAACGTGTGAGCCCGAGATCCACCGCGGCGCACGTGGCGCACGTGGCACTGGAGCGCGACCGCGAGGCCGCCCCCGCGCCGCTGCGGCTGGCGCACCGTCAGGCCCGGCACGAACTCGCCATGCTGAGTTCGCTGATCCTGGCCAACCCGGCGTCGGCGAGCTCGCTGGCCAAACTCGTCGACAGCGAGGTCGAACGCCCGGACGGCGCGCTGGTCCTGGGCGTTCTGCTGCACCTCGCCGACTACCAGGAGGGGGCGCGCTTCTGGTGGGAGTTCGCGGCCGGCGGCGGCAGCCACCTGGCCGCGTCCTGCCTCTGGTTCTGGCACCAGTCGCGGGGCGAGCCCAAGGACGCGAACTTCTGGCGCCTCCAGGCCGAGTCCCTCGCCGAACTCCCGCAGCCGGAATGGAAGTTGCGCTCCCCCGACCGCCCACTGGTGCCGCACAGCGTCCGCGCGGAGATACTCGCCCTCTGCAAGCAGGGCCTGCCGCCGCGGCTCCCGCCCCGGCTGGCCGCCGTCCTCAAGTCGCTGCCCGTGGAGGACGACAACGGCGACTGGCCCGAGATCCCGCACTGGAGCCCGGACGTCGTCCACCACCTCCGCACCGCCGCCGAGGAACCCCACCGCTGACCCCCCGCCCCAGGGGGGGCCGGCGGGGCCGCGGGTCAGGCGCGGGCGGCGTCGGCAGCGTCGGCAGCGTCGGAGTCGACCGCGGCAGGATCGGAGTCGACCGCAGCAGCGTCGGCGGCGATGCCCTTCAGCACCGCCTCCATGCCCTCGCGCAGGATCGCGAGCCGGGCGTCGACGAGCGCCTCCTCCTGCTCCGGGTTCTGCTCCACGAAGCGGTGCAGCGGCGTGCGCAGGTTGCCCATCCGCATGCTGTGCCGCACCCGGGTGCCCTCGCCGTCCGCCGTCACCTCGTAGTGCCAGCGCGCGAACGCGTCGCCCTCGGCGGTGGCGGTGTCCGGCAGGACCTCCCAGGCGAACCGCTCCAGCGGTGTGAACTCGATGATCCGGTTGACGGTCTGCCACTTGGTGCCGTCCGGGCGGGCGTTATGTCCGGCGAAGTGGGCGCCCACGGCGGGCCCCTCGGCGCCGTCGAGCCACTCGGTGCGCTGGAGTTCCGGGCTGAACCGGGGAGAGGTGGAGATGTCCGCCACCAGGTCCCACACCCGCTGCGGCGGGGCCGGGATCGTCGCCTCGACCACCACGCCGAACTCGTCGGAGAGTCGCACTGTCGCCTCGTTCCTGTGTCGTGCCGATCGGCCCGGCTCACACCGGGCCCGTGTTCCCCACCAGAGTGTCATGTCCCTACGAAACGCCCGGAGTTGGGGTCTACCGCCGAGTAGCCACGGCACCTGCGCGCGCCGCCGGGCAGGCCGCTCGACTGCCCGGCGCCCGATTGCCCCCACCCCCGACGCAAGAACCACCGGGGTCCCGGACACAGACAGGGTGAAGGCCGAGGACGGGGGAGATCGTTGAGTGCTGAGAGGTTCAGCGCACTGTACGACGAGCACCACACGGCGGTGCTGCGCTACGCCCGCCGCCGGGCGGGCGCCGACAGCGCGGACGACCTGGCGGCCGAGGTGTTCGTCGTGGCGTGGCGGCGCTGGCCGGAGGTGCCGGCCGAGCCGCTGCCGTGGCTGTACGGGGTGGCCCGCAACGTCGTGGCCAACCACCTCCGCGGGCAGGGCCGCGCCGAACGGCTGGCCGCCCGGTGGGAGGCCGAGCCCCTGACGCCGGTGCCCGACGTCGCCGAGGAGGTGGCCGCGCGCGACGGCGCGTACGCCGCATGGGCGCGCCTCGGGGAACGCGACCGCGAGGTACTGGCCCTGATCGCCTGGGAGGGGCTCGGCGTCCGGCAGGCGGCCGAGTCCCTCGGCTGCAACCCGGCGAGTTTCTCCGTGCAGTTGTTCCGGGCCCGTCGCCGACTTCGCGCGGCGCTCAACGACCCTGCGCCGTCCGATGCCGATTCCGTCAGCCCGACCGTCCTGGAGGTGAGCCGTGCGAGCGGTTGAGAGTGTGCGAGCACTGCTGGCCGACAGCGACCCCGCTGCCGACCTCGTGGCGGACCCCGCCCGACGCCGACGGGACCTTCGGAACATCCTGGCCGACCCGGCCGGCGGCGCGCCGCCCATCGCCCCGACTCCAAGCCGCAGGCGGGTACTCGTCCCGCTCGGGGTGCTGGCGACGGGGGCCGCGGCCGTGCTCGCCTTCGGACTCCTTCCCGGCGGCACCACCGGCAACGCCCAGGCCGCCACCCCACCGCCGCTGCACTACCGGGCGCCGGCGACGACGAATCCCGCGCCCCAACTCCTTGAGGACATCGCGCAGCACACGGCGACACTGTCCGAGCCGGACGGCCCCGACACCGTCCTGGAGTGGCGCGAGTGGAACCTGTTCACCCGGATCGACGGCGACACCGCGACCTCCCGGGTCGTGACCGAGACCCACAAGGCCCTGCTGCACCCCGACGGCTCCGGCACCGACGTCCGCGCCTTCGAAGGGGAGAAGCCGAGGACCCAGCAACTCCACCGGGGCCTCTACCCCGATCCCCTCCCGACGGACCCGGCCGCCCTGCGCGAGACACTCCGCCGATCCACCCCCGCGGTCGACAACCCCTCCGGCGCGGCCGAGGCGATCCGCAGCGTGCTCCGCGCCCAGGCACTGGACCCGGCGCAGCGCGCGGCCCTGCTCCGGCTGATCGCCGCGATTCCCGGCCTGCGCCACGACGGGACGGTCGTCGACCGGGCCGGCCGGCCGGGCGAGGCGTTCTCCGCCGAGTCGGCCGGCAGCGGCCTGCCGACGCGCTACACGTTCATCGTCGACCCGACCACCGGCAGGGTCCTCGGCGACGAGGCCATGCTCACCACCTCGGCCGGCAAGCTGAACGTCCCGGTGCCGTCGGTGATCGGCTACACCGCCTACCTGGCCGCGTACCGGAAGTGAGCGGCGTCGACGGGACCGGCTACTTGGCGTCGATCTCGGCGATCAGGTTCTCGACCAGGGCCTTGATCTCGTCGCGGATCGGGCGGACGGCTTCGACGCCCTGGCCGGCCGGGTCGTCGAGCTTCCAGTCGAGGTACGTCTTGCCGGGGAAGTACGGGCAGGCGTCGCCGCAGCCCATGGTGATGACGTAGTCGGACGCCTGGACGGCCTCGGCGGTGAGGATCTTCGGCTTCTGGTCGGAGATGTCGACGCCGACCTCGGCCATCGCCGCGACGGCCGCCGGGTTGACCTGGTCGCCGGGCATCGAGCCGGCGGAACGGACCTCGACGCGGTCGCCCGCGAGGTGCTGGAGGAATCCGGCGGCCATCTGGGAGCGGCCGGCGTTGTGGACACAGACGAACAGCACGGAGGCTGCGGGGGAGGCGGTCATCTCGCTCTTCCTCGGAGACGGGGCACGGCACGGCACGACAGGGCAGGGCGGGGGCGGTCGATCCTGCGGTGCGGCATTGCGGCAGTTGTGGTGTCCGCAGACCGACTGCGTTGCGGACACCCGACAGCCTGCGCGGAGCGGCCGCCGACGCCGCCAAACGTATCACCAGATGATGATGTCAGTCGATAGTGATGCGAATGCGGCAACAGCCCCGCCTGCGGGGTGGACGGTCGGCGGCGTCGCACGCTCCTCCACGACGGACGCTCCGCTCCGAACGCGGGGAGCGAGGGGCCGTCGGGGCCGTCGGGGCCGCTCGCACGAGGGCCGTCACCAGCGCCGACGGCGTCGCCCTAGGATTCAAGGCATGGACGTGACCACGCTGCCGCAGGGAGAGCCCACACCGATGACGCCGCGACGAACCCGCTGGCAGGAGGCGGGAAACAGCGGAGGCTTCGGCAAGCGGTTCGCCGAGCTGATCGCCGCCGGCGAGGACGTCGACGGCGAGGCCCGGCTCGCCGACACGCTCCTGCCGCGCGGCGCGCGGGTGCTCGACGCCGGCGCCGGTATGGGCCGGGTGTCCGCCGCACTCCTGAACCGGGGGCACGACGTGGTCGCGATCGAGCCCGACGCGGCACTGGTCCGGCAGGCCCGGGAGACCTACCCCGGGCTGCCGATCGAGGAGCGCGACATCCTCGACCTCGGCCCCGACGACGGCCCGTTCGACCTGGTCGTCTGCGTGGGCAACGTCATGCTCTACCTGGCCGAGGGCACCGAACGCGACGCCCTGCGCGCGATGCGCGCCGCACTCGGAGACAACGGCCGGATCCTGGTCGGCTTCCACCTCCAGGACCAGCCGGCGCACGCCCGCACCTACACCCCGGCGGAGTTCGAGGCGGACCTGACCGCAGCCGGCCTGCGCGTCGACCTGCGGGCCGGCACCTACCAGCTGCACCCCGCGAACGACGCCTACAGCGTCTGGATCCTCAGCCGCGCCCAGCACTGACCCCACCCCCGGGGTCAGCACCTCGGACTGCCGCGGCCACATCGAGGCGTGCCGCGACCGCGTTGAGGCGTGCCACGGCCGCATCGAGGCGCGCCGCGACCGCGTCGAGGCGTGCCGCGATGCGGGATTCGGCGGCAGGCTTGGAACCGCCGCGAACATCGACTAACGTATCACCGCATGGTGATGTCAGCAGTTGGTGATGTGAACGGCGCGGTGGACGTGCTGAAGGCCGTGGCCGACCCGCTGAGGATGCGGATCCTCACGCTGCTCGCCCGCGAGGCCCTGTGCACCAGTCACCTGGTCGAGGAGACCGGCGCGAAGCAGACCAACCTGTCCAACCACCTCAAGATCCTCCGCGAGGCCGGACTGGTCGACACCGAGCCCTGCGGCCGCTTCACCTACTACAAGCTCCGCCCCGACGCCCTGGAGTCCCTCGCGGGCCTGCTCGGCGATCTCGCCGCCACCGCCCGCGCCACCGCGTGCGCCGATACCAAGAGGTCCTGCCCGTGACCCCGACCAGGACCACCGCCCCCTCGCAGACAGGCGAGGCCGGGCTGGTCGGCAAGCTCTCCTTTCTCGACCGCTACCTCGCGGTGTGGATCCTGCTCGCCATGGCTCTCGGACTCGGTCTCGGCCGCCTGATCCCCGGCCTGAACGACGCCCTCGCCAAGGTCGAGGTCGGCGGGGTCTCGCTGCCGATCGGCCTCGGCCTGCTGGTCATGATGTACCCGGTGCTGGCGAAGGTCCGCTACGACCGCCTGCACACCGTCACCGGTGACCGGAAGCTGATGGCCTCCTCCCTGGTGATCAACTGGGTGCTCGGCCCGGCCGTGATGTTCGCCCTGGCCTGGATCTTCCTGCCCGACCTGCCCGAGTACCGCACCGGTCTGATCATCGTCGGCCTGGCCCGCTGCATCGCCATGGTGATCATCTGGAACGACCTGGCCTGCGGCGACCGCGAGGCCGCCGCCGTCCTGGTCGCCCTCAACTCGGTCTTCCAGGTCGTCATGTTCGGCGTGCTGGGCTGGTTCTACCTCGACGTCCTGCCCGGCTGGCTGGGCCTGCATCAGGACGGCCTGCACTTCTCCGTCGCGAAGATCGTCGTCAATGTGTTGATCTTTCTCGGGATCCCGCTGCTCGCCGGGTTCCTGACCCGTCGCCTCGGTGAGAAGAAGCTCGGCCGCGAACGCTACGAGTCGAAGTTCCTGCCGAAGATCGGCCCCTGGGCGCTCTACGGCCTGCTGTTCACGATCGTGATCCTGTTCGCCCTCCAGGGGAGGACGATCACCTCGCAGCCGCTGGACGTCGCCCGGATCGCCCTTCCGCTGCTCGCCTACTTCGCGATCATGTGGTTCGGCACCTTCGCGCTCGGCAAGGGTCTCGGCCTCGCCTACGACCGCACCGCCACGCTCGCCTTCACCGCCGCCGGCAACAACTTCGAACTCGCCATCGCCGTGGCCATCGCGACCTTCGGCGTCACCTCCGGCCAGGCCCTGTCCGGCGTCGTCGGCCCGCTCATCGAGGTCCCCGTCCTGATCGCCCTGGTCTACGTCTCCCTCGCCTGGCGCAGGAAGTTCACCGCCCGCAGCGCCTCCGCGGTCGAGCAGTAGGAGTGGACCGCCCCGACCACGACCGGGCGTCGGCGTTCGACGCCGACTCCCGGCGGCGCGTCCAGGTACTGGTGATCGGCGGCGGCCAGGCCGGACTCGCCGCCGGCTACTACCTGCGCCGCGCCGGACTCGACTTCGCGATCCTCGACGCCAACCCCGCGCCCGGCGGCGCATGGCAGCACTACTGGGACAGCCTGCGCCTGTTCTCCCCCGCCGAATACTCCTCCCTCCCGGGCCGACCGATGCCCCACCAGACAGGTGCGCCGTACCCGAACGCCCGGCACGTGGCCGCCTACCTCGCCGCGTACGAGGACCGCTACCACCTGCCCGTCCACCGCCCGGTGCACGTGACGGGCATCGAACGCTCCCCCGACCACCTGACCATCCACACCAGCGCCGATACCTGGCACGCGCAGGCGGTGGTCTTCGCCACCGGATCGTGGCAGCGCCCCTTCGTCCCCGCCGTCCCCGGACGCGAACTGTTCACCGGCCACCAGCTCCACACCACCGGCTACCGCAGAGCAGCGGACTTCGCCGGGCAGCGCGTCGTCGTGGTCGGCGGCGGCAACTCGGGCGCGCAGATCGCCGCCGACCTCACCGCCGTCACCGAGACCCGCTGGGTCACCCGCCGCCCGCCGCACTTCCTGCCGGACTCCGTCGACGGACGCGCGCTCTTCGAACTCGCCACCCACCAGGTCCGCGCCCACGCCGCCGGCGACACCCACACCGGCGTCGCCTCGCTCGGCGACATCGTCGCCACCGCACCCGTCCGCGCCGCCCGCGACAGCGGACTGCTCGCCGCGCACCCGATGTTCGACCGCCTGTCCCCGACCGGGCCGGTCTGGACGGACGGCAGCACCTGGGACTGCGACACGATCATCTGGTGCACGGGCTTCCGCCCCGACCTGGCCGCCACCCGCGCCCTCGAAGACCCCCGCATCCACCTGCTCGGCTACGGCAATTGGACCGGCCCCGCCTCCGCCACCCTCGTCGGCGTCGGCCGCACCGCCCGCACCGCCGTCGAGCAGATCCGCACACTCCTCGGTTGAGTCCCATGAAAAGCCCCCGACGATCGGCGTCGGGTAGCATGTGCGGCTGCGAAGGGGAGTAGCCCCGCGAACCGGTCATCGACATGCTGGAACCCGCTGCCGGGTTCCCGGTGGCCGGGCCCGCCGTCGGTGATGGTGGTGGGCGGGCGAGACCTTCGGCCCATTGTCGACGACTGTTGCGCGTCGGCGGGCCGAAGTCGTGCTGCCCCCGTGCCGCTCGCCTCTCGGGTTCCCGCCGGTGCGGGAAGGCCTGACGAGTTTCGTGATTCATTTCGTTCTGCTCATCGTGTGCGCGGTGGCGATCTACCTCTCGTGCGAGTGGTTCGTCAACGCGGTGGAGTGGCTGGGTGAGCGCCTCAACGTGGGAAAGATGGCGGTCGGCACGATCCTGGCCGCGTTCGGCACGGCGCTGCCCGAGTCGGTGGTCACCCTGGTCGCCGCGACCACCGGCGGCACCGCCGAGGCGAAGAACCTCGCGGTCGGCGCCGCGATGGGCGGCCCCCTCGCGCTGGCCACCGTCGCCTACGGCGTCACCGGCGCGGCGCTGCTGATCAAGCGCCGCCGTGACCGCGCCGCCTCCGCGGTCGCCGCGGCCGCGGTGCCGGCGCCCCTTGAGGCGCTGGGCACCGAGGAGGAGATGAAGCACCTGGCCAAGGACCAGAGTTGGTTCCTGCCGATCTTCTTCGTCAAGGTCTCGCTCGGTCTGGTCGCGTTCGCCTTCAAGCCCGCGCTCGGCGTGCTGTTCTTCGCCGCGTACGCCGCCTACTTCTGGCGCGAGATCCGCTCCAGCCGCGAGGACGCGGCAGCCGGGGACGGAGACGAGGAGGAGTTGGAGGCGCTGAAGCTCCAGCCGAAGAAGGCCTCGCCCGACACCTGGGCGGTCGTCGTCCAGACCCTCGCCACCCTCGTGGTGATCTTCTTCGCCGCACACTGGTTCGTCGCCCAGCTCGACGTGATCGGCCCGATGCTCGGCCTGTCCGCGACCGTCACCGCGCTGCTGCTGTCGCCGATCGCCACGGAGCTGCCCGAGATCATGAACGCGATCATCTGGGTCCGCCAGGGCAAGGTGAAGCTCGCGCTGGCCAACATCTCCGGCGCGATGATGATCCAGGCGACCGTCCCGAGCGGCATCGGCCTGCTGTTCACCAGCTGGCACTTCGACGGCCCGCTGATCTGGGCGGGCCTGATCACCATGGCCGCGATCGTCTACCTCCTGCTGACCATGCGCGCCCACCGCCTCACCCCCGCCCGCCTGGCCGTCGCCGCCGGCTTCTACGCCGTCTTCGCCATCGGCCTGATCCCCCTCCTCGCCTGACCGACCGACCGCGCCTGCCCCGTCCCCTCCCCCGCCATGACACGCCGAACGGGCCGGTGCGTACGCCGCACCGGCCCGTCGAGGCGGTTCAGGCAGGTCAGTCGTGCCTGGCGTGGCGCCTGCGACTGACGAACACGACGGCCGCGCCCGCGCCGACCAGCCCGGCGCCGCCCGAGAACACCCAGCGGAGGCCCGAACTACCCGTGTAGGCAGGCGATCGCCGAGGCGGACGCCGACACGCTCGGGCTCGGCGACGGCGGCGACGGCGGCGACGGGAAGTACACGCCGGCGTCGATCGTGTGGTCGACCTCGCCCGCGTTCGCCGGCGCCATCACCGGCTCCGTCGACTTCCGGACGAAAACCGGCTACGGGGTGGTGCACGGCAGCGAATGCGACTCGTCCAGCGACGGGCCGATCCAGTGGACGCCCACCGCCGTCCTGGTCCGCCCCATGACCGACGCCCCGGCGACCGCGCCGGCCACCCCACCCACGTCCGGCTGGTCCACCCGCCCGCTCCGGACCTCCGGCAACGCCCTGGACACCTCCCTGTCCATCGCCCTCGACCTGGGCAGCGACCCCCTACACCCCCGCCCCACCGGCCCCAACCCCACAACCGGGCCACCGCCCGGGACAGCGCCGGCCGCTGGAGTGGTGGGTTGTCGAGTGCCGGCTCGCGGCCGTCCCCTGCGGACGTCCGGCCCCACTCGGTTCCGGTCGGTTCCGGCCGACCCTGCGGGGTCAGTGCGTGTCGTCGTGGGCGAGTCCGTGGTCGGGCGCGCTCATGTCGCCGGTGCGCGGGGTGCCGTCGGCGAGTGCGTAGCGCAGGTACACAGTGCCTGCGGGAGCGGCCACGGGCGGGCTCAGGAGGGTGAGGTTGGTGGGCACCGCACCGCCGTCGAACACCTTCTTGCCGACGCCGAGGACGATCGGGTGCACCCACAGGTCGAGGCGGTCGAAGAGCTTCTCCCGCAGGAGGGTCTGCACCAGGTCCAGGCTTCCGACGACCTTCACGTGCTGGTGCCGGTCGCGGATCTGGCGTACCTCCCGGGCCAGGTCCGCTCCGAGTCGAGTGGATCCGGCCCAGGGGAGGTCGGGCGTGCCACGGGAGGCCACGTACTTCGGGACGCTGTTGAAGAGTTCGGCAATCTCGCCGTTGTTCTGGTGCGGCCAGTAGGCGGCGAAGATGTCGTAGGTGCGCCGGCCGAGCAGGAGGGCGTCGGTGCCCTCGTACGCGGAGCTGATCTGCGCCCCGGTGACGTCGTCGATCAGGGGCGCCTGCCAGCCGCCGAACGGGAATCCCGACGGGTCCTCGTCGGGACCGCCCGGCGACTGCCCGACGAGGTCGAGGGTGGCGAACAATTCGATGTGGATCAGGCCCATGGTCTGCGCTCCCGGTGAGAGGTTCTGGTCGCCCTCGTCGAGATGTAGACCCGGCGGAACCGGAAAGCTCAGCGCCACGCCGACACCCGCTTCTCTGCCCTGACGGGCTTCTCCAGGACGTCGCAGCTCTCTCACGAACTGTTCGCGAACGCGAGCTGTGGCACCGACCGACTCCCTACCCCCACGGCATCCGTTCCGATCGTGATCATGCTGCCGCACCTGGGGTCATCCGCCTGGCCAGGGAACGGATGTCACCGAGCAGACCGGCCGGCTCCCGGTCGAGGTCCAGCGCGTGCTGGTGGATGACGATGCCCGCGTGCCGCACTCGGTGGCCGGCGTGCGGGGCGTTGCCCTTGGCGTACACAAGATGTCCCTCCCGCAGGCCGAGTGCCGTGCAGTAGGCCAGCGCCTGGTAGAGGTCGCCGTCGGGGTAGCCACCGGGCTTCTCGGCCTTGTACTTGGCGTCGGCCACGGCCTGTGGTCCGCCCTCCGGGCCGTACAGGACGAAGTCGGGCTTCATCCGGATCTCACCGGCCTCGTCGAGGTGGTGCGGGTCCTGGAACCGGCAGGTGCGGTCCGTGCCGCGGAATGCCTCACGCAGGGCGACCGTCACGAAGTCCTCGAAGAGCTTGTTCATGTTGAACAGGAATCCGTCGATGCGCAGTTCACCGGCCGCGTGCTCGGGTGACGATCCGTCGAGGATCACGCGGGCCAGGTGGAGCGCGTGCTGGTAGCGGGCGTTGAGGCGGCTGGCCTGCCAGGCGGGAAGCGCCTGACCACGAATCAGCGGGGAGACCTCCGCGAGGCGCACCCGCTGGTGAAGCAGGCGGCGGCGCACGTCCTGGGGCACGCCGGGCAGGCGGAGCAGGCGCTCGACCGCGGCCCGCAGGATGCGGTTCTCCGCGATGTCGGTGGTGAAGTCGTCGTACGCGATCTCCACGGGCAGGGCGGCACCGAACCGACGGCGTATCTGCTCGGCCTCGCGGATCCGGCCTCGGACTACAAGGGCGCTGTCCTCAACCGTGCGGTAGCCCTGGAGGAGGCCTTGGCGCAGCGCCCGGTCCATCTGGCGCTCCACTGCGTGGGCGAGGGCCGGCAGGAGTTCGTCGTGGTCGCCGATCTCGACGTCCCCGTCCCTCCAGCCGCGCGGGTCGAGGCTGTACCCGATGAGGAAGAAGAGGCGGGCGATCGGCACCTTGGGAGTGATCCGCAGGGCGACAGGATCGCCGCCCGGCACCGCCAGGCACACCGCGCCGACCTTACTGCCGGCCCGCAGTATCCAGTGCCCCGTCCGGTAGGGGTCGGGGGCGGCGGTGTCGAGGATGCGGGAGGCAGCGACGGCCCGGCCGGCCGCGTCCGAGAGAGGAACGGACACCGCCGGAGCGTGCTCGATCAGGTGGAGGACGGTCACGACTCGGCCGGGGACTGGTCGCCCCACACGATGTCGCCCGGCTGCACGGCGAACCTGGAGCGCTTCGCGGCCACTTCGGCCTGAAGCGCTGCGAGCCCGTAGCGCTTCTCGATGTCGACACCCTCGCCGTAGTGGTACTCCTCCAGCAAGGGGAGGATCTTGGTCCGCCAGGTGCGGTCCAGACCGCCGGCGCGGTAGACGCCCGGCTTCATCAGGTACGAGGGGCCGATCCGGAAGTCCGCGTCGTCGATCCGGGCGTTCAGTGCGTCCAGAAGGTCAGCCGGCTCGCTGTCACGCTCCTGCGCCGCGAGCCAGCGTCGGAGCAGACCGCTGGTCGGCTCCGTCCGCGGCGACAGCTCGACGAACGCGAACCGGCGCCGCATCGCCGCGTCGACCAGGGCGATGGAACGGTCGGCGGTGTTCATGGTGCCGATGATGAACAGGTTCGGCGGGAGGGCGAAGTCGTCGCCGGAGTACGTGAGCCGGACGGCCTTGTTGCGGTACTCCAGAAGGAAGTACAGCTCACCGAAGACCTTCGCCAGGTTGGCCCGGTTGATCTCATCGATGATCAGGAAGTGGGGAACGTGCCGGTTGCCCTCGCGGGAGGCGAGGTCGGCGAGTTCGCGCAGCGGGCCGGCGGTGAGGCGGAAAGCGACCTCGCGGGACTCCGGGTCCTCCTTGGGACGGAAGCCCTCGAAGAAGTCCTCGTAGGCGTAGGAGGGATGGAACTGGACCAACTTGACCTGCTCGGGGCCGCCGCCCAGGAACTCCGCGAGCTTCTGTGCGAGGTACGTCTTGCCCGTTCCCGGCGGCCCGTAGAACACCAACTGGCGTTCGTCCCAGAGGAGGTCTCGGACGTCCTGGAGCCACTCCGCCTCGTGGACGAGCAGGTCCTCGGCGAGTTCGGGGGTGGGCTCGGGCAGGGCGAGTTCGCGCCTCGCCACGAGGATCTCCGCACTGGGATCACGCTCTGTGGCCTCGGCTTCCTCCTCCAACTCCTGGTCGCTCAGCCCGAATCCCTTGATCAAGCCCTGCACGGAGGTGAGATCCACGACATCGTGCTGAACCGAAAGCTTCTGCTGGAGCTCCTCGGGCAGGTCGGAATAGGAGAACCCCTCGCTCTGCCAGTCCACCGGACGCCGCAGGTTGGACCGCCCGTCCTCCGAGGACGTCTGCTCCACCGGCCCGGTCACCTCGCCGACGTACAGCAACCCACCGGAAATGGTGCACACGGTGTCGCCGGGCTTGATCCGGGAGAGGAAGGCGTGCAGCTCCTCGACAAGATCCTGCTTCTGGCTGTACGTCGCCGTGGACTCGTAGTCCTCCCGAACGAACGCACTCAACTGCTCCTTGCTCGTGCCCTGCCCGACGCCCTGCCGCAACCGGGACGCGGCGAGGGTGACCCGCCCTTCGGGACGCCAGAGTCGCTGGACGAGATCGAGGCCCGCGACGTTGGACCCGCGGACCAGCCAGGCACGGTTGGGCCCGGCCCAGACACCCGACATGAATTCCGACAACGGCCGGTTGTCCTCCGTCCGCCACCGCGTCCAACCGTTGGCCGCGCGGCCCATCAGGATCTCGGCAGCAGCGGACGGCGAGCCGCATTCCACGTCCTCGACCAGTTCGAGGTGCCCGGGCCAGCGGTCGGAGGGCCGCAACCTCCCGTCATCGACCAGCTGAGTCCGAAGGCGGTTCGAGGACACATTCCGTACCGAGAAGGACGGCACCACGCTTCCCCGGGCCGGCGCCCCCGCGTACACCAAGAACTTCTGACTCCCGTTGCTGCCTTTCTCCGACAGCAGCCGACCCCGCGCCACAGGGCCACCGTTGGGCAGACGCAGCCGAAACTCCTGGTACTCGTCCTGCACGGACCGCTCCCGCCCCTCGTTCTCTGAGATCCTGTACGCACAATAGGCCCCACCGCTGACAGACAGGCCTACGGACCATGAGGTCGGACGACTTCCGAGCGGTCGCATCGCGGTGAGTCGACTGCACCAACGAGTCCTGCGAGCGTCGCCCGATCGATGTGGTCGGACTCCACACCCGGGACGACGGACGGCTCACCGAACAGGAGATCACCCAGGTCGAGCCGTTGCCAGACCCCGCCACCATCGGCCCGAACGCTGGCACTCCACCCCGACAACGGCTTGCGGGACACCCTGACCAAGCACCCCAGGCCCTGAACGACGACGAAGTCCCCCTGGTCGCGCCCGAAATACTCAGCCTTCGTACCTCGCTCGGCTTCCACCGCGCGACACCTGTTCTGCGCCACGGCCACGAGCACGTCCGCCCCGCGGGCTGCCAGATCGTCCGCGAGTGCCACGATCTCGCCGGCTGCGGGCTCGTCCCACTTGCAGGGGGTCTGCTCTTCGTCGCGTTCAAGCTCGGCGACGGCCGACGAACGACGCCGTGGCCGGAGGGACCTGAGGGGACAGCGACGACGCGCGCAAAAGAGTTCACGCAGCGTCGGTCCGGTCGAGATTCGGCGACATCACGCATCCCTGCACGAAGACCTGTTGAGACGTCGCTGATTCTGGCGGCCTCAGCGCGTCCTCCCCCGCGCCTTCAGCGGGAGGGCGGGGAGTTCCGGGGCGCGCAGCCTGGCCCCGGCGTAGCCGTGCACCTCGCCGAAGCGGGTGTTCTGTTCCCAGTCGGTGCGGGCCTGGGTGATCTCCTCGCCGGACCGGCCGATGAAGTTCCACCACATGACGAGGCGTTCGTCGAAGGGGGTGCCGCCGAGGAGGAGGACGGCGGCGTCGGTGCGGGCGCGGAGGGGGAGGTCGTGGCGGCCGCAGCCGAGGTAGAGGATCGAGCCGGGTTCGAGGGGGACGCCGTCGATCTCGGTGCTGCCGGACATGGCGAGGGCGGCGTATTCGAAGGACTCCTCGACGGGGAGGCGGTGGGCGGCGCCCTCGCGGAGGGTGAGGTCGGCGCCGGTGAGGGGCGTGTAGGTGGTGCCGGGGGAGGTCGCGCCGTCGAGGGTGCCGAGGATGAGGTGGGCGTCGAGGCCGTTCGCGGTGACGACGGGCAGTTCGGGGTGGTGTTCGAAGGCGGGCGCGGTGTGCCGGTGCGCGTCGGGCAGCGCGACCCAGAGTTGGGCGCCGTGCAGCAGGGGGGCGTGGTCGCGCGGCGACTCCTCGGAGTGCGAGATGGCCCGCCCGGAGGTCATCAGGCCGAGTTCGCGGGGGCGGACGGTCCGCAGGCTGCCGAGGCTGTCGCGGTGCAGGATGCTGCCCTCGTGCAGCCAACTGACGGTCTGCAGGCCCATGTGCGGGTGCGGCGGCACCTGCATGCCGGGTTCGTCGGCGATGTCGTCGGGCCCGTAGTGGTCGACGAAGCACCAGGCGCCGACCATCCGCCGCCCGAGGTTCGGCAGCAGCCGTCGCACCACCGTGGACTCCCCGAGCGGCACTTGACGGCCGGTCAGCAGATCCTTGACGGGTCCGGTCGTGGCCTGCTGCCCGCACACCGCGGGGGCGGGCTTGAGATCGAGGTTGCTCATGGCGGCCAGTATCGGCCGCCACCCCCCGCTCCCCCGGTCAGCGACGGCCCGACACGACGACACGGCGGGACGACCGGACGACGAGACGACGGGACGACGACACCCCGCGCCGAAGACCGAGCACCGGACCCGGGATCCGGCCGCCGACGGCCGCCGGTCAGCGTGCCCCGAGCAGCGCCACCGTGTCCGGCATGACGCGCCGCCAGAAGCCGCCGGTGTGCTCGCCGCGCGGGAAGTGGGCCTGGACGCCGCGGGTGCCGGTGAGTCTGCGGGCGGCGGGGCAGAACGGGTCCTCGGTGCCGCACCAGACGCCGAGCCGGTCGAACTCGCCGATCTCGCCGAGGTGTTGCAGGGGTTCGTGCGCGCGCCAGTCGGCCTGGTCGACGTAGGCGTCGACGGTGCGGGCGTCGCCCCAGCTGCGGAACAGCGCGGGGCTGAGCAGCGCGAGCGCGGACAGCCGCCCCCGGTGCGCGCGGGCGTACTGGAGCGCGCCGGAGCCGCCCATCGAGATGCCCAGGACGCGGCTGGGTTCGGGGAGTCGGCGGGCGGCGAGCCAGCCGGGCAGTTCGTCGGTGAGCATCGCCATCGGGTCGTCGGCGGGGCTGCGGGCGTGCCAGTAGCCGTCGCCGCCGTCGACGGCGACCACCCGGAACGGCGGGACGCCGTCGGCGACCGCGGCCGCCAGGAACTGCGGCAGGCCGAGGTCGACGAACGAGGTCGCGCCGCTGCCGCGGCCGTGCAGGGCCAGGCAGACCGGCAGTTCGGCCCGGTCCGCGCCGGGCGGGTCCATGACGACGATCTGCAGGTCGCGGCTGCGGGCCCGGGAGTGCTCGGTCTCGATCCGCACCTTCCCGGGCGCGAACTCCGGCACCGTGCCGTCTCGTCCCGTCATGCCGAGCGCACGGCGCAGACGGGCGCCGCCGGGCAGCACGTCCTCGACCATCGCCCCGCCGACCCCGCCCGCGCCGAGCACCGTGACGGCCAGCGCCCCGAGCAACCGCCGTCGCCCGAGGCTCGGCACGGCCGTCCCCCCGACGTCGACCGCCGCCGCCCCGGCGTCGTCCACCGTGCCGTCAACTTCCGTTCCCGCCCGCACCTTTGCCCGCCCCCTGGTCCAGCTCCACCGACAACGCGACGCCCGACGCGACGCCCAACGCGACGCCCGACTCAACGCCCAACGCGGCACCCATCTCGACGCCCGACGCGACGCCCGACGCGACGCCCGACGCAACGCCCGACGCAGCACGGGACGCCCGCCACGGGCGCCCCGGTTTCACTCCCCCCGGAGCGGTCAGTGCCGGTCAGTGCCGGCAGCCCCACCCGGCCGCCGCCGTCGCCGCGTCCGCCTGCGCACGCAGCGCGCGCACCGCCTCCGCCGGGTCGTCCGCGTTGTAGACGGCCGAGCCGGCCACGAAGACGTCCGCGCCGGCCTCCGCGCAGGCCTCGATGGTGGACGGGGCGACGCCGCCGTCGACCTGGAGCCACAGGTCGAGGCCGTGCTTGTCGATCAGCTGCCGGGTGCGGCGGATCTTGGGCAGCATGATGTCGAGGAAGGCCTGCCCGCCGAAGCCGGGCTCGACCGTCATGATGAGCAGCATGTCGAGCTCGGGGAGCAGGTCCTCGTAGGGCTCGATCGGGGTGGCGGGCTTGAGCGCCATCGACGCGCGGGCGCCCTTGGCGCGGATCTCGCGGGCGAGGCGGACGGGCGCGGCGGCGGCCTCCACGTGGAAGGTGACGGAGCCGGCGCCGGCCTCCACGTACTGCGGGGCCCAGCGGTCGGGCTGTTCGATCATCAGGTGGCAGTCGAGCGGGGTGCTGGTGGCCCGGGCGAGGGACTCGACGATCGGGACGCCGAGTGTGAGGTTGGGGACGAAGTGGTTGTCCATCACGTCGACGTGCAGCCAGTCCGCGCCGCGCACCGCCTCGGCCTCCTCGGCGAGGCGGGCGAAGTCCGCGGACAGGATGCTGGGGTTGATCTGCGCCATGACCGACTGCCTTCGTGCGAGGGGTGGAGCGCCGCGGGTCCGGGCACTGGTCACATCATCCCGTGCCGCGCGGCCGTCCCTCGCACGCCGGGCCCCCGGGTGACCGTCATCACACCGCGGCCGGGGTTACCGGGGCCGCCGCGGTGGCCATCAGCACCTGGACGGCCACCGGCACCCACCGCACCGTCCCCACGCACTGCACCATCCCTACCCACCGCACCGCACCATCCCCGCCCGCCGCACCGCACCGTCCCCACCCACCCGGCCGCCCCACCCGCTGCGGCCGTCCCCCCGTGGAGGTCCCCGATGTCCGCTCCCGTCCACCCAGCCCGCGCCCTGTGGCTGCTCTTCGAACCGGTGTACGCCGTCGCCTTCCTCCAGCCCGAGAGCCGGACGGCCTTCGAGGCGGCCGGGCTGGACAACGGCTGGCGCGGCTACTTCGCCGCCCGCTCGGCCCCGTTGGGCGCGGTGGACGCGCCTCCGGTGGTCGCCGCGTTCTTCAGCTTCGCGCCGCAGATGGTGGAGCAGGCGCTGCCGCAGGCGTGGACGCACGCGAGCCCGGCGCAGGTGCTGGCGGCCCGCTCGGCGGGTGCGACGGGGGCGCTGGCCCGGCTGCTGGAGCCGGTCGCCCCCGAGCGGGTCGAGGCCGCGGCGACCGCGCTGGAGGCGGTGACGGCCCGACTGGACTGCGCCGGCCGGGTGTTGGCGGCCGCCAACGCCGCGCTCCCGCGGGCCGCGGACCACTACGGGCGGCTGTGGCAGGCCGCGAACCTGCTGCGCGAGCACCGCGGTGACGGCCACGTGGCGGCGCTGGTCGCGGCGGGGCTGGACGGCTGCGAGGCGCCGGTGCTGCACTGCGCGGTGCACGCCGACCGCGCCGTGCTCCAGCCGATGCGCGGCTGGAGCGACCAGGAGTGGGACGCCGCCGCCGCGCGGCTGGTCGAGCGGGGCTGGCTGACGGCGCAGGGGGCGGTCACCGACCTCGGCCGCACCCGGCACGGGGCGATCGAGGCCGCCACCGACCGGGCCGCGGGCCGCCCGTGGGAGGGCCTGTCGGACGCCGAACTCACTCGCCTGGAAGCCGACTTGAGGCCGATCGCGGCGATCTGCCGGGAGCGCATGCCGATCAACCCGCTGGCCATGCCTCCCGTGGAGCGGTGACCGGTTCGCCCAACTGTTCACGCGCCCGAAACATCTTCCCTTCCCGCCGTCGACCCGCTCTGGCAGGCTCACCGAGCAGTGGGACCCGCAGCTCGACCCTCACCGAAAGGCGTCCGATGACCCAGGTCGTCCACCCCGCACGTGCCCTGTGGTGGCTTTTCGAACCCGTCCACGCGCTCACCTACTTCTCCCCCGAGGCCCGTGCCGCGTACGAGGCGGCGGGCCTGCGCGGCTACTGGCGCGGCTACTTCGGCGGACGCTCGGCCCCGCTGGGGGCGGTGGACGCGGCGCCGGTGGTCGCCGCGTTCTTCAACTTCGCGCCGCAGATGGTGGAACGGGCGCTGCCGGAACTCTGGGACCGGGCCACGCCCGAACAGGCCCTGCAGGCCCGGGTGGAGGGCGCGACGGGCACGCTCGGGCGGGTGCTGGCGGACGTGAAGCCGGATCTGATCGACCGTTCGGTCGAGCTGCTGGAGCGCGCCGTCGAGGGCCTGGACTGCGCGGGCCGGGTGCTGGCCGCCGCCAACGCCGCACTCCCCCGCCAGAACGAGCGCCTCGCCCGCCTGTGGCAGGCCACCACGGTGCTGCGCGAGCACCGCGGCGACGGGCACGTGGCGGCGCTGGTCGCCGAGGGGCTGGACGGCTGCGAGGCGCTGGTGGTGCGCTGCGCGCTGGACACCCGCCGGGAGACCCTGCAACCGCACCGGGGCTGGACGGACACCGAGTGGGACGAGGCCACCGCCCGCCTCGTCGAACGTCAATGGCTGGCCCCGGACGGCACGTTGACCCCCGAGGGCCGCCGCCGCCACCTCGCCCTGGAGGCCGCCACCGACCTGGCCGCGTCCCGGGTCTGGACGCACTTCCACCGCACCGAGCTCGACGAACTCGCCGACGCGCTCCGCCCGATCTCCACGGCCTGTCGCGCCGACCTGCCCCCGACCACCCCGATCGGCCTCCCGAACGCCTCCTGACGCCCCTCCCGGAAGCAGCCCCGAGCCGCCCGCCGCCGTCAGTACGGCGGCGGGCCGAGCAGCACGCCGCGGCCGGCGTAGAACCGTTCGAGGTCGCCCCAGGGGACGCGGGCGGCGCGCTGGGAGCCGTCGGGAAAGCCGGACGGGTTGTGGATGTACAGCGCGTCGTCGTCCGCGCCGACGGCCAGCACCAGGTGGCCGCCGGGGCGGGGCACCTCGGGCGCGAGGGTCCGGATCGCGGGGTGGACGGAGATCATCGGCAGTACGCCCCGGGCGAGTTCCTCCGGCAGCCGGTCGACGGGCAGCGGGCTGACCGCCTGCGCGTCCAGGCCCCAGCGGGCCCGCACGTAGGACGCGAACGGGGAGTGGATCAGCCCGTCGAGCCGCCCGTCGGGGTGCCGGATGTACGCGCCCGCCAGCTCGCACTCCTCGGCCAGCCGGACCTGCGCCGGGGCGATGCCCCACCAGTGGTCGAGGGCCATCCGCAGGCAGGCCATTCCGCACAGCCGCCAGGACCAGTACTCGTACTCGGACTCGTCCGCCGCGCCCGACCGTTCCCACAGCGGGTCGTCTGCGGCCCGCAGGGTTCCGTCCAGGATGTCGGGCACGAGTTCGGGCGACTCCCACTGGGAGTAGTAGGGCACCGCATGGCTGATCGGCTTCACCCGGTCATCCTGACGTACTTTCATCCCGTTCCCGCGCACCCTCGCCCGCGACACCGCGAACCCCCCTCCCACCTGCGGCGATGCCCCCTCCTCGGCAGACTTGAACACGTTCAACTTCTCTGGCAGGGTGGGCCCGTCACCACTCGGAGGGGAACGAACCATGCACCGCCACCACGCCCGGACGGCAGTCCTCGCGGCCGCCGCCCTGCTGCTGACCGCCTGCGCCGGCGTCACGCAGTACTACGAAGGCACCGGGCTGCACGACGCCACCACCGCCGAGGCCGTCGGCAGCTGGGACGGCGAGCAGCAGGCCCACCTGACGCTCCAGCAGGACGGCAGCGCACTGATCGAGCGCCTGGACGGCAAGGAGTGGGACTACGACCACGGCTGGCGGCTCTCCGGCACCGGCCGCTGGGAACTCGTCGACCGGGACGCGGGCCAGCAGCTCGTCGTCGACCTCACCACCCGCACCGGTACCGACGCCCGCACCGACAACCGCCCCGGCGTCACCCCCGACCCGTCGGCCAACGCCGCCCCCACGACCTACCGCTGGCGCTTCTACGTCAAGCGCGGCCAGCAGCAGCAGCTCGAACTGTTCACCTTCGTCGGCGACCCGGACACCGGCAACACCTACCTGCTCACCCGGAGCCCGAACCAGGACCCCACGCCCGCCCCCGCGACCGCCCCCGCGACCGTGCAATGATCGTCGCTCCCCAGCGAACGGAGCACGCCGTGAACGACGCACCGCAGGCCTCTCCCCCGGCGCCGACCCGGCAGGACACCGGAGGCGTCGTCAGCCTGTGGAAGGCCGGCCTCACCGCCGTCCCGGACCACGTGTGGCAGCACACCGACGCCGAGGTGCTGATCCTCGCCGACAACGAGCTGACCGAAATCCCGGACGCCATCGGCGACTTCACCGCGCTGCGCACCCTCGACCTGGGCCACAACGCGCTCACCGCCGCCCCCGACCGGCTCGGCGACCTCACCTGCCTGAGCGGGTTCCTCTACCTGCACGACAACCGGCTCACCCGTCTGCCGGCCACCCTCGGCCGCCTCCACCGCCTGCGCTACCTGAACGTCGGCGACAACCCGATCACCGAACTCCCGGACACCATCGGCGAGTTGACCTCCCTCCAGGAACTCCGGGCGCAGCGCTGCCAATTGACGCGCCTCCCGGAGACGATCGGCGGACTCTCCCGGCTCCGCGAACTCCTCCTCGAAGGCAACTCCCTCACCGCGCTGCCCGATTCACTCGCCGCCCTGCGCGAACTGCGCCGCCTGGAACTGCGCGACAACGCCCTGACGAGCCTCCCCCGCACCCTCGCCGCCCTCCCGCTGCTGCGCGAACTCGACCTGCGCGCCAACCCGTTGGGCCCGCTGCCGGACTGGCTGACCGAGCTCCCCGCCCTGGAGAAGCTCGACCTCCGCTGGACGCCCGCACCGGACCGGCGGCTGGTGGAGACGCTGGAGCGCCGCGGCTGCACCGTCTGGTACTGAGCCCCCGAGCCCGCACCCCCGAACCCCCGAACCCCCGACCGCGTGGATCGGGGGCCCGTCCGGCGTCACCAGGCGTAGTGCTCCGGCGCGGTGCGGTGGCCGGGGAAGATCTCGTCCAGCCGCGCCAGCGTCTTGGCGTCCAGCTCGACGTCCAACGACCGCACGGCGGCGGTCAGTTGCTCCTCGGTGCGCGGTCCGACGATCGGCGCGGTGACGGCGGGCCGGGTGCGCAGCCAGGCGAGGGCGACGTCGCCGGGCTGGTGGCCGAGCTCGTCGCACAGGTCCTCGTAGGCCTGGATCTGCTCGCGCCGCTCGTTGAGGGTGTCGACGGCCCGGCCCTGGGTGCGGCGGACTCCTTCGCGTTCCTTGCGCAGCACGCCGCCCAGCAGTCCGCCGTGCAGCGGCGACCAGGCGATCAGGCCGAGGCCGTAGTGCTGGGCGGCGGGGACGACCTCCAGCTCGACGGTGCGTTCGATCAGGTTGTAGAGCGACTGCTCGCTGGTCAGGCCGAGGAAGTGGCGGGCCCGGGCGGTCTCCTGGGCCTGCGCGAGGTGCCAGCCGGCGAAGTTGGACGACCCGACGTAGATGATCTTGCCCTGGAGGGTGAGCACCTCCAGCGCCTGCCAGATCTCGTCCCACGGCGTGGCCCGGTCGATGTGGTGCATCTGGTAGAGGTCGATGTGGTCGGTCTGCAGGCGGCGCAGGCTGGCGTCCACGGCGCGGCGGATGTTGAGCGCGGAGAGCCGGCCTTCGTTGGGCCAGTCGCCCATGGCGCCGTAGAGCTTGGTGGCGATCACCGTCTTCTCGCGCCGGCCGCCGCCCTTGGCGAACCAGTTGCCGATGATCGTCTCGGTGAGGCCCCTGTTCTCGCCCCAGCCGTAGACGTTGGCGGTGTCGAAGAAGTTGATGCCGTGCCCGTGCGCGGCGTCCATGATCCGGTGCGCGTCGGCCTCTTCGGTGTGCACGCCGAAGTTCATGGTGCCCAGGCACAGCGGCGAGACGGACAGGCCGGTACGGCCGAGGTGGGTGTACTCCATGCCCCAACCCTCTGCCGCACCGGCCCGGTTGTCCAGCACACCTTGCGCCGGATTGACGCCGCGTCAGCGCCCGGAGCGGGCGAAGTTCCGCACGGCGAGCGGCACGGCGACGGCCAGCAGCAGCGCGCACCAGCCGAACGTGGCGGCCACCGGGTGCTGGACGGGCCAGGCGTCGCCGGGCGCGGACGGGTTGCCGAACAGCTGCCGGCAGGCCTCCACCACGGCGCTGACCGGGTTCCAGTCGGCGATCGCGGCCAGCCAGCCGGGCATCCCGCCGGTCGGCACGAACGCGCTGGTGAGCATCGAGAACGGGATGGTGAGGACGGCGAGTTGACCGGCCGTCTCCTCCTTGCCGACGGCCAGCCCGAGCGCGGTGCCCAGCCAGCCGCAGGCGAACCGGAACAGCAGCAACAGCCCGAACGCCCCGAGCGCCGGCCCCAGCCCGTGCCGGATCCGCCACCCCGCCGCCAGCCCGACCAGCCCGGTCGGCACCAGCACCACGGCCGCCACCAGCAGGTCCGCCGCCGTCTGCCCGGTGAGCAGGCCCAGCCGCGACACCGACATCGACCGCAGCCGGTCGGTGACGCCCCGCCCGGCGTCCCGCGCGCCGCCGACCATGGCGGGCATCACCGCGTTCAGCGCGACCATCGCGAACAGCCCCGGCATCAGGAACTCCCGGTAGCCGCCGCCCGGCACGTCCATCGCGCTGCCGAACACGTACCCGAACACCCCGACCATGGCGACCGGCACCAGCAGCGAGGAGAGCAGCAGCCCGGGCGAGTGCCGGTAGACCAGCAGAATCCGCCGGGCCGAGGCAGCCGCGTCCACCGGCATCGTCATCAGTGCGCTCATGCCGCCAGTTCCTCCTTCACCCCGGCGGTCAGCGCCAGGAACACGTCGTCCAGCGAGGGAGTGCGCAGCGCCACGTCCAGTGCGACCACCCCGGCGGCGTCCAACTCCCGTACCAGGCGCGGAAGATTCAAGTCCCGGGCCGGCTCGGACACCGCGCCGACCCGCCCCCGCCCGGCGTCGACGGCCGGCGCCCCGCCGGTGAGCACGGCCAGCACGGCGCCGGCCCGTTCCAGGTCGGCGCCCTCGGGCAGGGTGACCTCCACCCGCGTGCCGATCGCGGCCTTCAGCCGCTGCGGGGTGTCGTCGGCGACGGCCCGGCCCCGGTCCACCACGGTGATCCGGTCGGCCAGCCGGTCGGCCTCGTCCAGGTACTGGGTGGTCAGCAGCACGGTCGAGCCCTGTGCGGCCAACTCCCGTACCGCCGACCAGATCTCCCGTCGGCTGCGCGGGTCGAGCCCGGTGGTCGGCTCGTCCAGGAACAGCACCCGCGGCCGGGTGATCAGGCTCGCCGCCAGGTCCAACCGCCGCCGCATCCCGCCCGAGTAGCCGCGCACCAGCCGATCCGCGGCCTCCTCCAACCCGAACTCCCCGAGCAGCTCCGCCGCCCGCGCCCGCGCCCTCGCCGCCCCCACGTGGTGCAGCCTGCCCAGCAGTTCGAGGTTCTCGCGGCCGGTGATCCCCTCCTCGACCGCCGCGTACTGCCCGGCCAGCCCGATGACCCGCCGCACCGCCGCCGCCTCCCCCCGCACCTCGTGCCCGCACACCCGGGCCTCTCCCCGATCCGGGCGCACCAGCGTCGCCAGGATCCGCACCAACGTGGTCTTCCCCGCCCCGTTCGGGCCGAGCAGACCGCACACCGTCCCTTCCGGGACGTCGAGTTCGAGCCCGTCCAGCGCGCGCGTGGCGCCGAACGTCTTGCAGAGGCCGCGAACGGCAATGACCGGGTCGCTCATGGCAGGCCCTTTCTGAGTACAGCGTACGTAGTAGCGCTGCGCACGAGACTACTGGGTACGCCGTACGGAGAAAAGGGCTCCGGGCATGCGAAGGGGGATCCGCCGCACGCGACGGATCCCCCACTGCCCCGACGGGGCGTCAGTCCGGGATGCGGTCCGAGGTGTCCCCCGGGCCCGACGAACGCGCCGGGTCGCCGTGCACCAGCAGGTCGCCGCCGTTCGCGGCACGCGGCGTGAGCGTGAAGGAGACCCGGTGGGTGCGGCCCCGGGACGCGCCGGCCTCGACCTCCGCACCGACCGCGAAGATCTTGAACCCGCCCTTCGCCTTGGTGTCGGCCCGCAGCTCGACCTCGAACTCCATCTCCACCGGCCCCACCGCGAACACCAGATCCGGGTGCTCGCCCCCGGCCCGGGCCGCCGCCAGCAGCTCGTCCCGCACCGCCGCCACCGCATCCACCAGCGGAATGTCCATACCCAGCCCCTTGTTTCCGACGTTCTGCCGTCTCGGCGTGCACCACCGTAGGCCACCGCCCCGATCCACCGCCCGACCCGCCCGCCACCTGCGTAGACTGACCGCCGAGGTGATCCCACGATGTCGTCCGGCGAGGAATCCGAGCTGATCTGGCTGCGCCCGGAGCACTCCGGCCGCGGCCCCCGACCGGCCCACACCCGGGCGTCGATCGCCCGCGCGGCAGTGGACATCGCCGACCGCGAGGGCCTGGACGCGGTGTCGATGCGCAAGGTCGCGGCCGAACTCGGCGCCGGCACCATGTCGTTGTACAACTACGTGCCGAAGAAGGAACACCTCTTCGACCTGATGCTCGACCTGCTGGCCGGCGAGTACGACCTCCCGGAGCAGCCCAGCGGCGACTGGCGGGCCGATCTCACCCTGCTCGCCCACCAGTTGCGGGCCGTCCTCGCCCGCCACACCTGGGCCACCACCCTGATCACCCACCGCCCCGGCCTCGGCCCCAACGGCCTGCGGGTGACCGAGTACCACCTCGCCGCCCTCGCCGAGACCCCCCTCGACGGCCCCGCGAAAATGGAAGCCTTCTCCCAACTGACCGGCTACGTCTGCCAGTTCACCGACTGGCAGCAACGCTCCGCCGCCGCCGGCCACCGCTGGCTCACCGACCTGGTCCGCTACCTCCAGACCGCCACCGCCACCGGCCAGTACCCCCACCTGGCCGCCGCCCTCACCCAGAGCGCCGCCCCACCCGCCCCGGACACCACCTTCGAACGCGGCCTGCAACGCCTGCTCACGGCCCTCGTAGCGGCCTGACGGAACGCCAACGCGAGCAGACGGTCGCGAAACCAGGGGCGCGGGGAACTGCGCGAAGCGGAAGGCGCTCAACCGCAAGATCGCGACGCACGACAATGACCTGCACGTGATCGCGACCTGGCCGGCGTTCACTCCCTGCCCGCGCAGTCCTCCCCAGCCCTGCCCGCGCAGTCCTCCCCAGCCCTGGCGGGCCGGGAGCTACCCCCTACGCGCCCCTGGTTTCGCGCCCAGCGCCGTCAGGCCGTACGCCGCAGCAGCGCCAGGTACATCGCGTCCGTCCCGTGCAGGTGCGGCCACAGCTGGACGTCGGGCCCCTCGCCGAGCTCCGGAACGCCCGGCAGCAGCGGGCGGGCATCGATCCACTCCACGTCCTCGCGGCCGCGCAGCACGTCGTCGACCACGGCCCGGGTCTCCGCCAGGTGCGGCGAGCACGTCGCGTAGCCGACCACGCCGCCGACCCGCGCCGCGTCCAGCGCCGAACGCAGCAACTCCCGCTGCAGCGGCCCGAATCCGGCGATGTCCTCCGGGCGGCGACGCCACCGCGCCTCCGGCCGGCGACGCAGCGCGCCCAGGCCCGAGCACGGCACGTCGACCAGCACCCGGTCGAACGCGCCCTGCTGCCAGGCGCCCTGCGTGCCGTCCGCCGTGATGACCGCGTACGGCCCGGGGTTGCCGTTCAGCGCGCGGGCCACCAGCCGGGCGCGGTGCGGCTGCTTCTCGGAGGCGACCAGCGCCGCGTCCCGCTCCGCGGCGAGCGCGCCGAGCAGTGCGGCCTTGCCGCCGGGGCCGGCGCAGCCGTCCAGCCAGAGCCGGTCGGGACCGTCCACGGGCGCGTTGGCGAGGGCCAGCGCGACCAGCTGGCTGCCCTCGTCCTGGACGCCGGCCCGGTTCTCGCGGACCGCGTCCAGCCCGGCGGGGTCGCCGCCCTCGGCGAGCCGCAGCGCGAACGGCGACCAGCGGCCGTCCTCGGCCTCCGGCAGCGCCTCGCGCAGTTCGGCGACGTCCGAGCGGCCGGGGCGGGCGACCAGCGTCACCTCGGGGCGGGCGTTGTCGGCGGCCAGCAGCCGTTCCATCGCGGCCCGCCCCGCGTCCTCCGGCTGCCAGCGGCCGAGCGCGTCCCACAGCGAGGAGACCACCCAGCGCGGGTGCGAGTGCACGACGGCGAGGTGGTCCTCGGCGTCGTCCTCGTACGGCGGCGCGACCTGCGCGACCCAGCCGTCCAGGTCCTGGGCGCTGATCTTGCGCAGCACCGCGTTGACGAACTTCGCCCGGCCGTCGCCGAGCACCACGCGGGCCAGTTCGACGGTCGCGGAGACCGCCGCGTGGGTGGGGATGCGGGTGCCGAGCAGCTGGTGCGCGCCGAGCGAGAGGACGTCCAGCACCGGCGGGTCGACCTCGCGCAGCGGCCGGTCCACGCACGCCGCGATGATCGCGTCGTACGTCCCCTGGCCGCGCAGCGTGCCGTAGACCAGCTCGGTGGCGAGCGCGGCGTCGCGGCGCTCCATGCCCTTGCGCTCGGCCTCGCGCAGCAGCGACGGCAGGATCAGGTTCGCGTACGCGTCCCGCTCGTCGACGGCGCGCAGCGCACGGAACGCGACGATCCGGGCCGGGTCCTTCTTGGGGCGACGGTGCGGACGGGGGGCGCGCTTGGCGCCGGCGGGGGTGCTCAACGGGTGCCTCGAAACAAAGTGCTGCGGATCAGGTCCGACCCGACGACGGCGGCCGGGTCTCACCCCGAAGTCTAGGACGAGACCCCCCCGAACCCGTCATCCCCCGGACGCCGGACGCCGGACGCCAGGCACCCTCGAAGCCCCCGAACCCCGTCAGCCCTCGAAGCGCTCCCCGGACTCGATCCGCGCGCCCCGCGCCCAGTCCGCCGCCGGCATCGCCTTCTTGCCCTGCGGCCGGACCTCCCCGAGCTCCACCTCGTGGCTCCCGGTGCCCACCCGCACGCTGTTCTTGCTCACCGCCAACTCGCCGGGGGCGAGCGCGACTTCACCCGTCAGCAGGCGCACCGGGCCGGTCACCTTGAGTCGCTCGCCGCGGAACGTGGTCCACGCCCCGGGCGCGGGCGCGCAGCCGCGCACCACCCGGTCGACCCGCAGCGCGGGGTGGCTCCACTCGATCCGGGCGTCCTCGACGGTGATCTTCGGCGCCAACGACACCCCGTCCACCGGCTGCGGCTCGGGCCGGGCGGTCCCGTCCTCGATCGCGTCCATGGTGCGCACCAGCAGCTCCGCGCCCGCGACCGCGAGCCGGCCCAGCAGGTCGCCGCTGGTGTCGGTGGGCTTCACCGTCTCGGTGAGGACGCCGAACACCGGGCCGTCGTCCAGGCCCTGCTGGATCCGGAAGGTGGACGCGCCGGTCACCTCGTCGCCCGCCATGATCGAGTGCTGGACGGGGGCCGCGCCGCGCCACGCGGGCAGCAGCGAGAAGTGCAGGTTCACCCAGCCGTGCACCGGAATCTCCAGCGCACCGGGCCGGATCAGCGCGCCGTACGCCACCACCGGGCAGCAGTCGGGGGCGAGCTCGGCCAGCCGGGCCATGAACTCGGGCTCGCTCGGACGGGCCGGCTTCAGCACCTCGATGCCCGCCTCCTCGGCGCGCTGCGCGACGGGGCTGGCCACCAGCTTGCGCCCCCGCCCGGACGGCGCGTCGGGGCGGGTCACCACGGCGACCACCTCGTGCCGGGAGGCCAGCAGGGCGTCCAGGGCGGGAACGGCGACCTCGGGGGTACCGGCGAAGACGAGACGCACGGGCATGGGCCTTTCTTGAAGTCCAACTGATCAGCAGGAAGTCACGCTGATCAGAACATCGGATTGCCAGAGAATGATCGTCGGTTCATCGGCCCCTCCGACAATCCCGCCGAAACACGGCGCACGGAAGAACGGTTCGCCACCGAGCTCATCAGCGAATGACACCGAACGTGGAATGCGGAGAGATCTTCACCGTCGGCGCCGGAGTCCCGTCCCAGTCCGCCTCCCGGATCGCCTTCATCGCCGCCTTCCGGGTCTCCCGGTCCAACCGGTCGATGAAGATGATCCCGTCCAGGTGGTCCGTCTCGTGCTGGATGCACCGCGCCAACAGCTCGGTGCCCTCCACCGTCACCGGATCCCCGTGCATGTTGAAGCCCTTCGCCACCACGCCGAACGCCCGCTTGGTGTCGAACCGCAGCCCCGGCAGCGACAGACAGCCCTCGGGGCCGTCCTGCTCCTCCTCCGTCAACGACAGGTCCGGGTTGATCAGATGACCCACCACACCGTCCACGTTGTACGTGAACACCCGCAACGAGACGCCCAGTTGAGGTGCCGCGAGGCCCGCTCCGGGCGCCTCCAGCATGGTGTCCGTGAGGTCCTTCACCAGCCTCCGCAGCTCCTTGTCGAAGGTGACCACCGGCTTCGCGGTGGACCGCAGCACCGGGTCACCGAAGATCCGGATCGGCTGAACTGCCAAGACTGCGACTCCCTCTTGCGGGTGGAAACAACGACCTACCGGGAAGTCTATGCAATCCCGGCCACCCGTTCGGAGCGGCCGCCGACAAATCCCGACTCGCACTCCGGGCGTGACCCAACGACCCGACGTGCGTTGGTCAATGCGAATTGACCGGGACGCGCGAGCGCCCCGAGCACGCGACCCGATCCGAGAGGTGGCAACGAGGCCATGGCCGAGCAGATCAACCACGACGCCCGGGCCAGGGCGTCCCTGCACCTGCTGGTACGAGACATCGAACGGGTCCGACGCCAGGTCGACGCCCTCCGCACGCTCACCGCCCAGTTGGGCAACGTCTACCGCCCCCGCCGCCCCAGCACCTCCGCCGGCTTCGTCGTCTACGGCCGCGCCCCCGCCCCCACCGTCCGCCTCGCCCAGGAACTGCGCGAAAGCGTCGAAACCCTGGTCGCCGCCGCCGTCGAGTTCGACCGCGCCCTCGGCTTCTCCTGGGACTCCGTCGGCTCCGCGCTCGGCGTCACCAAGCAGGCCGTCCACCGCCGCTACGGCGTCCGCCGCCCCACCACCGAACTCCTCCCCGCCCCCCGCGAAACCGAGACGGCGCCTCCGGCGCCCCCCACCCCGCGCCCCCCCATCCCCCAGGCCCGCCAAGCCAGCCCCCTGATGCCCCAGCGCACCAGGTAACAGAGCGCACAACCCAACCAGGGGCGCGGGGAACTGCGCGAAGGGGAACGCACCCGACCGCGAGATCGCGACGCAGCACAGCGACCTGCACGTGGACGCGACCTCACGGACCCGTCGGCGCTTGTCGCGCAGTTCCCCGCGCCCCTGTTCCCGCACCCCTCCGCCTTCGCGCAGCAGGTCTCACCCAATATCCGTCGGGTCCACCCGAATCCGCACGGTCTCCGCCCCCCGCAACGCCAACCGGGCAATCTGCGCCGCCTTGAGCGCCGAAGCCAACGCCGCCCCCTGCCCGGGAGCCACCCGCACCAGCGCCCGCTCGGCGGTCGTCTCCCCCTTCGGCCCCCCGTACACCGGCACCGGCCCCAGCACGTCCGCCCCCTCCGGCAGCCGCAGCAGCCCCAACAGGTCCTCGACCGCCTGCGCGGGCCCCGTCACCGCGGCCATCCGCGACACCGGCGGGAAGCGCAGCTCCTCCCGCTCGTCGAGTTCCATCCCGGCGTGCCCGGCGGGATCCCATCGCACCAGCGCCTGCACCGGCCGCGCCGCCGGCTCCGCGACCACCACCACCGTCCCGCCCTCCCCGGCCGGACGGACCAGCGAGGCCGCGGTCAGCCACCGCCGCACCGTCTCCTCCCCGGCCCGCAGGTCGGGCCGGTTCAGCAGCGCCCACCCGTCCAGCAGCAGCGCCGCCGCATAACCCGGCCCGTCCGCCACCGGCTCCGCGCCCGGCGTCGAGATCACCAGGGCGGGCGAGGAAGGCACGGTCGCCAGCACCGCGTCGCGCCCGGACGTCCGCACCGGCACCCGCGGGAACGCCTTCCCGAGCTCCTCCGCCGTCCGCCGCACGCCCACCACCTGCGCCCGGAGCCGGAACGACCCGCACTCCAGGCAGTGCCAGTCCCGTTCCTCCGTCCCGCACCACGTGCACACCAGCGCGGCGTCCGCCGCCGGGGACTCCAACGGGCCGCCGCACGCCCGGCACCGCACCGGCTCCCGGCAGCGCCCGCACGCCAGCCGGGGCGCGTAACCCCGCCGCGGGACCTGAATCAGCACCGGCCCGCGCGAAAGCGCCTCCCGCGCCGTCTCCCACGCCACCGAGGGCAGCCGCGCCGCCTGCGCCGCCGCATCCCGCGCCTGATCGTGCTCGGTGACGGTCCGCACCCGCGGCGCGACGCCCCGAACCACCTCACGCGGCGCCGCCAACGGACGCGCCCACCCGCTGCGCACCAGCTGCGCGGCCTCGACCGTCATCGAGACCCCGCCCAGCAGCATCGCCGCGCCCTCCTCCGCGGCCCGCAGCGACGCCACCTCCCGGACGTGCGGATACGGCGCGTTGGGATCGCTGTGGCTGCTGTCGCCGTCCGACCACACCACCACCAGGCCCAGGTCGCGGACGGGCGCGAACACCGCCGCCCGCGTCCCGATCGCGGCGTGCACCGAACCCCGGCTCACGGACAGCCACCGCCGGTACCGCTCCTGCGGCCCGGCCTCCGCGGCCAGCACCGCATGCCGGCCCTCGCCGAGCACGCTCCGCAGCGCCGCGTCGACCCGCGCGACCGACCGCCCGTCCGGCAGCACCACCAGCGCACCGCGCCCGGAGGACAGCGTCGCCGCCACCGCCCGCGCGATCTCGAACGGCCACTCCGGCCCGGGCAGCGCCGTCCATACGGCACGCGGCGCGTGCCCGCCCGCCAGCGAGGCCAGGAAGTCCGCCCCGTGCGCGTACCGCTCCCAGCTCCCCGCCGCCGGCGCCCCGGGCGGCGGCAGCGGCCGCGGCGACGGCTCGCCCTCCGCCCCGGCGTGCCGCGGCGGGACCGCCAGCTGAAGCACGTCCGCCAGGGTCCCCGCGTAGCGGTCGGCCACCGCCCGGCACAGCCGCAGCAGCTTCGGCGTCAGCACCTGCTCGGGCGACAGCACCCGCGCCAGCGGCGCCAGCGGGCCCGCGTAGTCGGAGTCGTCCCGCCGCTCGACGATGAACCCGTCGTGCAACGCGCCGCCCTCACGCCGCCCGTGTGCCCCGACCCGCCCCCCGAACCGCACCCGCACCCGGACGCCGGGCCGGGCGTCCTCGGACATCGCCTCGGGCACCGCGTAGTCGAAGTACTGGTCGAGGCTCAGCACGCCCTTGTCGACCAGCACCCGGGCCACCGGCTTCCGCTCCGCCAGGACGACCCCGCGCGCGGCCCTCGGCTTCGCCCGGCGCACCGTCTCCCGGATGAACGCCAACTGCTCCCCGGCCCCGTCCGTGCTGCTCACGCCCCAAATCTATCCGAGGCCACCGACACAACGACGAAGCCGCCCGTCGAGGGGATTCCCCTCGACGGGCGGCTTCGGAAGAGCCGGGAGTCCGGTCAGCCGGCGACAGCGGCCTTCAGCGCGTCCACCCGGTCCGTGCGCTCCCAGGTGAAGTCCGGCAGCTCACGGCCGAAGTGGCCGTACGCGGCGGTCTGCGCGTAGATCGGGCGCAGCAGGTCCAGGTCGCGGATGATCGCGGCCGGCCGCAGGTCGAAGACCTTGCTGACGGCTTCCTGGATCTTCAGCACCGGCACCGACTCGGTGCCGAAGGTCTCCACGAACAGGCCCACCGGCTCGGCCTTGCCGATCGCGTACGCGACCTGCACCTCGGCGCGGCTGGCCAGGCCGGCCGCGACGATGTTCTTGGCCACCCAGCGCATCGCGTACGCGGCGGAGCGGTCGACCTTGGACGGGTCCTTGCCGGAGAACGCGCCGCCACCGTGGCGGGCCATGCCGCCGTAGGTGTCGATGATGATCTTGCGGCCGGTGAGGCCGGCGTCGCCCATCGGGCCGCCGATCTCGAAGCGACCGGTCGGGTTGACCAGCAGGCGGTAGCCCTCGGTGTTGAGCTTGATGCCCTGGTCGGCGAGCGCCTTGAGCTCCGGCTCGACGACGAACTCGCGGATGTCGGGGGTGAGCAGCGACTCCAGGTCGATGTCCGAGGCGTGCTGCGAGGAGACCACGACGGTGTCGAGGCGGACGGCGCGGTCGCCGTCGTACTCGATGGTGACCTGGGTCTTGCCGTCGGGGCGCAGGTACGGGATGGTCCCGTTCTTGCGGACCTCGGTCAGCCGGCGCGAGAGGCGGTGCGCCAGGGTGATCGGCAGCGGCATCAGCTCGGGGGTGTCGTCGCAGGCGTAGCCGAACATCAGGCCCTGGTCGCCGGCGCCCTGCCGGTCCAGCTCGTCCTCGATGTCGCCCTCGACGCGGTGCTCGTGGGCGGTGTCGACGCCCTGCGCGATGTCCGGGGACTGCGCGCCGATGGAGACCGAAACTCCGCAGGAGGCCCCGTCGAAGCCCTTCTTCGACGAGTCGTAGCCGATCTCCAGGATCTTCTCGCGAACGAGCTGGGCGATCGGCGCGTACGTCTTGGTGGTGACCTCACCGGCGATGTGCACCAGGCCGGTGGTGATCAGGGTCTCCACGGCGACGCGCGAGGTCGGGTCGTCCTTGAGGAGGGCGTCCAGAATGGTGTCGCTGATCTGGTCAGCGATCTTGTCGGGGTGGCCCTCGGTGACGGACTCCGAGGTGAACAGGCGGCGAGACACAGCGCTCCCTGGGGTTGCAGCGGCTGCTGACTGAATGCACTCGGAAGTCCCGAGGCATCCGGAAAGACTTGATTCCTGATGTGGAGTGTAACGGTCGGCTACCGATCACGGACACTCTCTGTGGACCTCGAACATGTCCGGGATACGGATCACACCCGGATGAAACCGGCGGAAACGTTCCCGGAACACTCCGAGCCCGTCCCAACTCGTGGGACGACCCGGGGCGTTGTGGGACCGAACCGGCGAATCAGGCGGCCGGGTCGGCGAGTCGGGCGGCGACCTGGTCCCAGATCGCGTCGGCCAGCATCTCCTTCGGACCGTCCGCGATGTGGACCTCGGAGCCGTCGGCGCCGAGCAGCACCGCGCTGTTGGTGTCCTGGCCGAACGCCTTGCCGTCGCCGACCTCGTTGACCACCAGCAGGTCGCAGCCCTTGCGGGCGAGCTTGGCGCGGCCGTTGGCGAGCACGTCGTCGGTCTCGGCGGCGAAGCCGACCACCAACTGCCCGGGGCGCGCCCGGTCGGCGGAGATCTCGGCCAGCACGTCGGGGTTGCGGACCAGCACGATCGGCGCGGGCTCGACCCCGTCCACCTTCTTGATCTTGCCGGTGGCGTACTCGGCGGGACGGAAGTCGGCGACGGCGGCGGCCATCACCACCGCGTCGGCCTCGGCGGCGGCCTTCAGCACGGCGTCGCGCAGCTGCAACGCGGTGCCGACCCGGACCACGTCCACGCCGGCCGGGTCGGGCAGCGCGGTGTTCGCGGCGACGAGGGTGACCCGGGCCCCGCGGGCGGCGGCGGTCGCGGCCAGCGCGTAACCCTGCTTGCCGGACGAGCGGTTGCCGAGGAAGCGCACCGGGTCCAGCGGCTCCCGGGTGCCGCCCGCCGAGACCACCACGTGGCGGCCGGCCAGGTCCTGCTCCAGCGAACCGCGGGCCAGCACCCGCCGGCAGGCGGCGAAGATCTCGCCGGGGTCGGGCAGTCGGCCCTTGCCGGTGTCCACGCCGGTCAGCCGGCCCACGGCGGGCTCGATGACGATCGCGCCGCGCCGGCGCAGCGTGGCCACGTTCTCCCGGGTGGCGGGGTGCTCCCACATCTCGGTGTGCATCGCGGGCGCGAACACCACCGGACAGCGGGCGGTCAGCAGGGTGTTGGTGAGCAGGTCGTCGGCCAGGCCGTGCGCGGCCTTGGCGAGCAGGTCCGCGGTGGCGGGGGCGACCACCACCAGGTCCGCCTGCTGTCCGATCCGCACGTGCGGGACGTCGTGCACCCGCTCCCAGGTCTCGGTGGCGGCGGGCCGCCCGGAGAGCGCCGCCCAGGTCGCCTCGCCGACGAAGTGCAGCGCGGCGGCGGTCGGCACCACCTGCACCTGGTGCCCGGACTCGGTGAACCGGCGCAGCAGTTCGCAGGCCTTGTAGGCGGCGATCCCGCCGCTGACGCCGAGGACGACACGGGGCGCGGTCATGGCGGTCGATTCTCCTAACGACGGGTCAACCCGCCCACCTTACGACCCGCCGCCGCACCCCTGCGACGTGTCGCCGCGCACACGCCCGTACGCTCCTGCACCCACCCGAACACGCCGAAGGCCCGCCCGATGCACAGGGCATCGGACGGGCCTTCGAACGGAATGCGGGGGCTCAGACGCTCTCGACCGGCTCCGCGGTGAGCAGGCCGGCGTTGATCTCGCGGAGCGAGATCGACAGCGGCTTCTCGTGCACGTGGGTGTCGACCAGCGGGCCGACGTACTCCAGCAGGCCCTCGCCGAGCTGGGAGTAGTACGCGTTGATCTGGCGGGCGCGCTTGGCCGCGTAGATCACCAGGCTGTACTTGGAGTCGGTGGCCTCAAGCAGCTCGTCGATCGGCGGGTTGATGATGCCCTCGGGCGCGGTCATCGAAGAGGACACGCTAAACCTTCCGAAGTGGTTTTCAGATACCGGTTGGATCCGGTATGGATCGGCTGGATGCAGCCGATCCGGTCAGGCTACACCGAGCAAGGCTAGCAGTTCGGCCGCTACCTGCTCGACGGAGGTGTTGACAAGCGTCGTGTCGAACTCCGCCTCGGCGGCCAGCTCGATCCGGGCCGCTGCCAGCCGCTCGTCGATGACGTCCTGCGACTCGGTGCCGCGGCCGGCGAGCCGGCGGACCAGTTCGTCCCAGCTCGGCGGGGCCAGGAAGACCAGTTGGGCCTCCGGCATCGACTCCTTGACCTGCCGGGCGCCCTGGAGGTCGATCTCCAGCAGCACCGGCTCGCCCTTGTCGAGCTTGTCGACGACCGCCTGGCGCGGGGTCCCGTACCGGTTGCCGGCGAAGACCGCCCACTCCAGCAGTTCGCCATTGGCGACCAGCTTGTCGAACTGCTCGTTGTCGACGAAGTGGTACTGCACACCGTCGCGCTCACCGGGTCGCGGGTGGCGGGTCGTCGCCGACACCGACAGCCAGACCTCGGGGAACTGCTTCCTCATATGAGCGACGACCGTGCTCTTGCCGACCCCTGAGGGGCCGGAGAGCACGGTCAGCCGCGGACGCTCACTCATGTACCGATTATCCCGGATCGCGGAGGTTTCTCCGACACCGGCCTCCGTTCAGGAGGCGGCGCCGCCGAACTCCCGCTCCAGGGACGCGATCTGGTTCGTACCGAGACCCCGCACACGACGGCTCTCGGAGATGCCGAGGCGCTCCATGATCTGCTTGGCGCGGACCTTGCCGACACCCGGCAGGGACTCCAGCAGCGCGGAGACCTTCATCTTGCCGATGACCTCGTCGTCGGACTTGCCGGCCTTGATGACGTCGTGCAGCGAGGCGCCCGAGTGCTTCAGCCGGTTCTTGACGTCGGCACGCTTCCGGCGAGCCTCGGCGGCCTTGGCGAGCGCGGCGGTGCGCTGTTCGGGAGTAAGGGGCGGAAGAGCCACGCCGTTCACCTCAGGTGTGGATGGAAGGGATGAGCCATGACTGGGTTGTGCCCGGACGCCACAGGCTCTGACCTGCGACGGTGGCCGGAACCACCGCCAACTGGCGTCCTACCGCCGGACACTACCCAACTTGGGCCGCCGCGTCAGGAAAAGAACACGAAAAGTCCAGGTCAGCAGGGGCCGACCCGGGACTTTTCCGGGCAAATCAGCCGAGTTGACCGCTCTTGATTCACGCGTTTGTGACGGCCCTCACATCATCGACGAACACCTGCGCGGCCTGTCGCAGCGCCGCCACCGACGGTCCGTGCTTCAGCACGTCACGGCTCACGCTGGGCACCACGTTGCGCACCTGGTCGCCGAAGACCCGCGGCAGGTCCTGCGCGGTGGCGCCCTGCGCGCCCACGCCGGGGGCCAGCAGCGGGCCGTTGATCGCCAGGTCCACGCCAGCGTCCGCGAGGGTCGCGCCGACCACCGCGCCGAACGAACCCAGCGGCGCCGCACCGGAGTTCTCCGCCGCGAGCCGCCGCAGCACGGCCTGCGCGACGCTCTCGCCGTCCGCGCCGATCGCGCGCTGCACCTCGTGGCCCTCGGGGTTGGAGGTCAGCGCCAGTGCGAACAGGCCGCAGCCGTTGGCGTGCGCCAGGTCGACGGCCGGCTGCAGCGAGCCGAAGCCCAGGTACGGGCTGACGGTGAGCGCGTCGGAGAACAGCGGGCTGTCCGGGGAGAGGAAGGTCTCCGCGTAGGCGGCCATGGTGGAGCCGATGTCGCCGCGCTTGGCGTCCATCAGCACCAGCGCGCCGGCCTCCCGGGCCTCGGCGACGGTGCGCTCCAGCACCGCGATGCCGCGGCTGCCGAAGCGCTCGAAGAACGCCGACTGCGGCTTCAGCACGGCGACCCGGTCGGCCAGCGCCTCGACCACCGTGCGGGAGAAGCTCTCCAGGCCCGCCAGGTCGTCGTTCAGGCCCCAGGCGGTGAGCAGCGAGCCGTGCGGGTCGATGCCGACGCAGAGCTGGCCGCGGGTGTCGAGGGCGGTCCGCAGGCGGGTGCCGAACGGCGTGGTGTCAGTCATCGGTGTCTTTCCTCGTCTCAAGAATGTGGTCGCCGGCCCAACAGGCCCTAGCGGATGCCCTTGCCGACGGCCTCGCCGATCGACGCGTAGCCGGCGGCGCGCAGGCGCGCGGACAGGCCCTTGTGGACCTTGCGCATCCAGAACGGGCCTTCGTAGATGAACGCGGAGTAGCCCTGGACCAGGTCGGCGCCGGCCAGGATGCGCTGCCAGGCGTCCTCGGCGGTCTCGATGCCGCCGACCGAGACGATGGTGAGCCGGCCGTCGGTGCGCTTGCGGAGCCGCTCCAGCACCTCCAGCGAACGGGCCTTCAGCGGGGCGCCGGACAGGCCGCCCATGCCGATCTCCTCGATCCGCGCGGCCGGCGTCCTCAGACCCTCGCGGCCGATGGTGGTGTTGGTGGCGATGATGCCGTCCAGGCCGAGGTGCAGCGCCATGTCGGCGATCTCGTCGATGTCCTCGTCGGCGAGGTCGGGGGCGATCTTCACCAGCAGCGGCACGTGGTGCGTCGTCACCTCGTCGGCGGCCTTGCGGACGTCCCACAGCAGCGGGCCGAGGATCTGCACGGCCTGCAGGTTGCGCAGTCCGGGGGTGTTCGGCGACGAGACGTTGACGACCAGGTAGTCGGCGTACGGCGCCAGCGCCTTGGCCGACTTCAGGTAGTCCGCGGTGGCCTCGTCCTCGGGGACGACCTTGGTCTTGCCGATGTTGACGCCGATCACCGGGGTGCTGCTGGTGTGCGGGCGGGCGGCGAGGCGGGCGGCGACCCGGTCGGCGCCCTGGTTGTTGAAGCCCATCCGGTTGATCAGCGCCCGGTCCTCGACCAGCCGGAACAGCCGCGGCGCGGGGTTGCCGGGCTGGGCCTCGCCGGTGACGGTGCCGATCTCGACGTAGTCGAAGCCGAGCATCGACAGGCCGTCGATGCCGATGCCGTTCTTGTCGAAGCCCGCGCCGAGGCCGAACGGGCCGGGCAGGTCGAGGCCGAGCGCGGCGGTGCGCAGCTTGGGGTCGCGCGGCGCGAGGACGGCGCGCACCAGGGAGCGCAGGCCGGGCACCGAGTTCGCCAGCCGGATCCAGAAGAACGCCAGGTGGTGGGCCTTCTCCGGGTCCATCTTCTTGAACAGCAGGTTGAACAGCAGCTTGTACACGTGGCGCCTCCGACGGCTGGCTGGGCTCGGGCATGGACGTGGGGGGCACCCGACGTGCGGTGCCCCCCACGGTTGTCGACCTACTTGCGGCCGGAGTTGATCAGCGCCGCGTGCTCCTGGAGCGACATCACGCCGACCTCGCCGCGGTGCAGCGCGTCGATGCCCTGCACGGCCGCGCCCATCGCCTGCACGGTGGTCAGGCAGGGGACGCCGCGGGAGACCGCGGCGGTGCGGATCTCGTAGCCGTCCATCCGGCCGCCGGTGCCGTACGGGGTGTTGATGATGAGGTCGATGCCGCCCTCGTGGATCAGCTGGACGATGGTCTTCTCGCCGCCCGCGCCCTCGCCCTCGGAGTGCTTGCGCACCACGGTGGCGGGGATGCCGGCGCGCTGCAGGACCTCGGCGGTGCCGGTGGTGGCGAGCAGTTCGAAGCCGAGCTCGACCAGCGCGCGGGCCGGGAAGACCAGGTTGCGCTTGTCGCGGTTGGCGACCGAGACGAACACCTTGCCGCTGGTGGGCAGGGCGCCGTAAGCGCCGGTCTGGGACTTCGCGTAGGCGGTGCCGAAGACCCGGTCGATGCCCATGACCTCGCCGGTGGAGCGCATCTCCGGGCCGAGCACGGTGTCCACGCCGCGGCCGTGCACGTCGCGGAAGCGCGACCACGGCATCACGGCCTCCTTGACGGAGATCGGCGCGTCGGTGGGCAGCGTGCCGCCGTCGCCCTCCCGGGGCAGCAGGCCCTCGGCGCGCAGCTCGGCGATGGTCGCGCCGAGCGAGATCCGGGCGGCGGCCTTGGCCAGCGGCACGGCGGTCGCCTTGGAGGTGAACGGCACGGTGCGGGAGGCGCGCGGGTTGGCCTCCAGCACGTACAGGATGTCGCCGGACAGCGCGAACTGGATGTTGATCAGTCCGCGGACGCCAACTCCCTTGGCGATGCCCTCGGTTGCGGAGCGCAGCCGCTTGATGTCGAACCCGCCGAGGGTGATCGGCGGCAGCGCGCACGCGGAGTCGCCGGAGTGGATGCCGGCCTCCTCGATGTGCTCCATGACGCCGCCGAGGTACAGCTCCTCGCCGTCGTACAGCGCGTCCACGTCGATCTCGACCGCGTCGTCCAGGAAGCGGTCGATCAGCACCGGGTGCTCGGAGATCAGACCGGCGTGCCGCTCCAGGTAGGACGCGAGCGAGGCCTCGTCGTAGACGATCTCCATGCCGCGGCCGCCGAGCACGTAGGACGGGCGGGCCAGGACGGGGTAGCCGATCTCGTCGGCGATGGCCTTGGCCTCGTCGAAGGAGAAGGCGGTGCCGTGCTTGGGCGCGGGCAGGCCCGCCTCCTTCAGCACCCGGCCGAACGCGCCGCGCTCCTCGGCGAGGTGGATCGCCTCGGGCGAGGTGCCGACCACCGGCACGCCGTTGTCCTTGAGCGCCTGCGCCAGGCCAAGCGGGGTCTGGCCGCCGAGCTGCACGATGACGCCGGCCAGCGGACCGGCCTGCTGCTCGGCGTGGACGATCTCCAGCACGTCCTCCAGGGTGAGCGGCTCGAAGTACAGCCGGTCGGAGGTGTCGTAGTCGGTGGAGACGGTCTCCGGGTTGCAGTTGACCATCACGGTCTCGTACCCGGCCTCGGCCAGCGCGAAGGACGCGTGCACGCAGGAGTAGTCGAACTCGATGCCCTGGCCGATGCGGTTCGGGCCGGAGCCCAGGATGATCACGGCGGGCTTGGTGCGCGGCGCGACCTCGTTCTCCTCGTCGTAGGACGAGTAGAAGTACGGGGTCTTGGCGGCGAACTCGGCGGCGCAGGTGTCGACGGTCTTGAACACCGGGCGGATGCCGAGCGCGTGCCGCACCTCGCGGACCACGTCGGCCTTCAGGCCGCGGATCTCGCCGATCTGCTGGTCGGAGAAGCCGTGCCGCTTGGCGTGGCGCAGCAGCTCCGGGTCGAGCTTGTCGCCCTCGGCGAGCTCGACGGCGATCTCGTGGATCAGGAAGAGCTGGTCGACGAACCACGGGTCGATCCTGGTGGCGTCGAACACCTCCTCGGGGGTGGCGCCGGCCCGGATCGCCTGCATGACGGTGTTGATCCGGCCGTCGGTCGGAACGACCGCCTTGGCCAGCAGCTCGTCCTTGTCGCCCGGCTCGCCGACGAAGGCGAACTGCGAGCCCTTCTTCTCCAGCGAGCGCAGCGCCTTGTTCAGCGCCTCGGGGAAGTTGCGGCCCATGGCCATGGCCTCGCCGACCGACTTCATGGTGGTGGTCAGCGTGGCGTCCGCGGACGGGAACTTCTCGAACGCGAACCGCGGCACCTTGACGACCACGTAGTCGAGCGTCGGCTCGAAGGAGGCCGGGGTCTGCTCGGTGATGTCGTTGGGGATCTCGTCCAGCGTGTAGCCGACGGCCAGCTTGGCGGCGATCTTGGCGATCGGGAAGCCGGTGGCCTTCGAGGCGAGCGCGGAGGAGCGCGACACGCGCGGGTTCATCTCGATGACGATGACCCGGCCGTCGACGGGGTCGACGGCGAACTGGATGTTGCAGCCGCCGGTGTCGACGCCGACCTCGCGGATCACGGCGATGCCGATGTCGCGCAGGATCTGGTACTCGCGGTCGGTGAGGGTCATCGCCGGGGCGACGGTGATCGAGTCACCGGTGTGCACGCCCATCGGGTCGAAGTTCTCGATCGAGCAGACCACGACGACGTTGTCGTTCTTGTCGCGCATCAGCTCCAGCTCGTACTCCTTCCAGCCGAGGATGGACTCCTCCAGGAGCACCTCGGTGGTCGGCGAGAGGGTCAGGCCCTGGCCGGCGATCCGGCGCAGGTCCTCCTCGTCGTGCGCGAAGCCGGAGCCGGCGCCGCCCATGGTGAAGGACGGGCGGACCACGACCGGGTAGCCGCCGAGGGTCTCGACGCCGGCGAGCACGTCCTCCATGGAGTGGCAGATCACCGAGCGGGCGGACTCGCCGTGGCCGATCTTGGCGTTGACGGCCTCGACCACGCCCTTGAACAGCTCGCGGTCCTCGCCCTTGTTGATCGCCTCGACGTCGGCGCCGATCAGCTCGACGTCGTACTTGTCGAGGGTGCCGGCCTTGTGCAGCGAGATCGCGGTGTTCAGCGCGGTCTGGCCGCCGAGGGTCGGCAGCAGCGCGTCGGGGCGCTCCTTGGCGATGATCTTCTCGACGAACTCCGGGGTGATCGGCTCGACGTAGGTGGCGTCGGCGATCTCCGGGTCGGTCATGATGGTGGCCGGGTTGGAGTTGACCAGGATGACCCGCAGGCCCTCCGCCTTGAGCACCCGGCAGGCCTGCGTACCCGAGTAGTCGAACTCCGCCGCCTGGCCGATGACGATGGGGCCGGAGCCGATCACCAGGACGGACTTGATGTCGGTGCGCTTAGGCACGCTGGGCCTCCATAGAACTCACGCTGTGCTTGTTGTCGTCTCGCATGAGCTCGACGAACCGATCGAAGAGGTAGGCGGCGTCGTGCGGGCCGGCAGCCGCTTCGGGGTGGTACTGCACGCTGAAGGCGGGGACGTCGAGTGCCTGAAGGCCCTCGACCACGTCGTCGTTGAGGCAGACGTGGGAGACCTCGACCCGCCCGAAGGGGGTGTCGCTCACCTTGTCCAGCGGCGCGTTCACGGCGAAGCCGTGGTTGTGGGCGGTCACCTCGACCTTGCCGGTGGTGCGGTCCTGCACCGGCTGGTTGATGCCGCGGTGGCCGTACTTGAGCTTGTAGGTGCCGAACCCGAGGGCCCGGCCGAGGATCTGGTTGCCGAAGCAGATGCCGAAGAACGGGGTCTTCTTGGCCAGCACCTCGCGCAGCACCTCGACCTGCCGGTCGGCGGTGGCCGGGTCGCCCGGGCCGTTGGAGAAGAACACGCCGTCGGGCTGGACGGCGTAGATGTCCTCGGCGGTGGCGTTGGCGGGCAGCACGTGCACCTCGATGCCGCGCTCGGCCATCCGGTGCGGGGTCATGCCCTTGATGCCGAGGTCGACGGCGGCGACGGTGAACTTCTTCGCGCCGATCGCGGGGACGACGTAGGCCTCCTTGGTGGCGACCTCGGCGCACAGGTCGGCGCCCTTCATCTCCGGGGCCTGCTGCACCTTGGCGAGCAGCGCCGCCTGGTCCTCGACGGCCGGGCCGGAGAAGATGCCGACGCGCATCGCGCCGCGCTCGCGCAGGTGGCGGGTGAGCGCACGGGTGTCGATCCCGCTGATGCCGACCACGCCCTGGCGCTCCAGCTCCTCGTCCAGCGAGCGCTTCGAGCGCCAGTTGGACGCGACCCGGGAGGGGTCGCGGACCACGTAGCCGGCCACCCAGATCTGCTGCGACTCGTCGTCCTCGTCGTTCCAGCCGGTGTTGCCGATCTGCGGGGCCGTCATCACGACCACCTGGCGGTGGTACGACGGGTCGGTCAGGGTCTCCTGGTAGCCGGACATGCCGGTGTTGAAGACCGCCTCGCCGAAGGTCTCGCCGACCGCGCCGTAGGCCTGGCCGCGGAAGGTCCGCCCGTCCTCCAGGACGAGCACGGCAGGCACTCGCTCCCGCCTGGTGCGCTGCGTGGTGGGGGCAGGTGCGGTCATGTCGCGGCCTCTTCCGTCTTCTTCGTCTTCGTACGTGTTACCAGTGCCTCGACGGCCTCGACCCAGGCGTCGTGATCGGCGGCGGAGTCCAACCGGAAACCGCTTTCCAACTCACCGCTGCCGTGCGTCCAGCCGACCACCAGCAGGCCCGAGGGGACCACCTTTCCGGCGATGCCGGAGTCGGTGCGGGCGCCGGTGAGGGCTTCGGCGGGGATCCACAGGTCGTCCGCGCCGGTGCGGCGGGCCAGCAGGCCCTGCTCGGTGAGGGTGAGGTCGGCCAGGCTGCGGGTGCCCAGGCCGTGTGCCACGACCCGGTCCAGCCAGTTCCCGGCGGTGGTGGAGCCGTGGTACCGGCCGGGGCCGGCCAGCAGGGCCTCGCCCGACTGCTCCGGCGCCGCGGGCAGTTCCGGCAGGTCGGACTGCAAGGTCCGGCGCCAGTTCCAGCCCTGTCGCATCAGCCAGTAGACCAGCGCGACCAGGATCAGCAGGCCGACCGTCGCACCGATGTACCCGGGCCAGTCGGTCACCCGGCCCTTCTCGGCGGCGAGCAGCATCAGTGCTCGACCAGTTCGCCGGCGAGGACGGTGGCCTCACCGCGGAGGAAGGTGGCGTGCACCCGTCCGGGCAGGTCCATGCCCCTGTACGGGCTGTTGCGGGAGCGCGTGGCGAAGGTCTCGGGGTTCACGACTCCACGGTACGCGGGATCGAAGAGCACCAGGTTGGCGGGCTCACCCACCGAGATCGGACGGCCGTGGCCGGCCAGTCGGCCGATCCGCGCCGGGCGGTGCGACATGCGGTCCGCGACGCCCTCCCAGTTCAGCAGGCCGGTGTCGACCATGGTCTGCTGCACGACCGACAGCGCGGTCTCCAGGCCGACCATGCCCATCGCGGCGACCGCCCACTCGCACTCCTTGTCCTCCGCCGGGTGCGGGGCGTGGTCGGTGGCGACGGCGTCGATGGTGCCGTCGGCCAGCGCGGCGCGCAGCGCCTCCACGTCGGCGGCGGTGCGCAGCGGCGGGTTGACCTTGTACACCGGGTCGTAGCTGCGGACGAGTTCGTCGGTGAGCAGCAGGTGGTGCGGGGTGACCTCGGCGGTGACGTTCCAGCCCTTGCCCTTGGCCCAGCGGACGATCTCCACCGAGCCGGCCGTGGACAGGTGGCAGATGTGCACCCGGGAGCCGACGTGCGCGGCCAGCAGCACGTCCCGGGCGATGATCGACTCCTCGGCGACGGCGGGCCAGCCGCCGAGGCCGAGCTCGCCGGAGACCAGGCCCTCGTTCATCTGGGCGCCGGCGGTCAGCCGCGGCTCCTGGGCGTGCTGGGCGACGACGCCGTCGAAGGCCTTCACGTACTCCAGCGCGCGGCGCATGATCACCGCGTCGTCCACGCACTTGCCGTCGTCGGAGAAGACCCGCACGCCGGCGGCGGAGTCGTGCATCGCGCCGAGCTCGGCGAGCTGCTTGCCCTCCAGGCCGACGGTGACGGCGCCGACCGGCTGCACGTCGCAGTAGCCGTACTCCTGGCCGAGGCGCCAGACCTGCTCGACCACGCCGGCGGTGTCGGCGACCGGGAAGGTGTTGGCCATCGCGTGCACGGCGGTGTAGCCGCCCATCGCGGCGGACCGGGTGCCGGTCAGCACGGTCTCGGCGTCCTCGCGGCCGGGCTCGCGCAGGTGGGTGTGCAGGTCGACCAGGCCGGGCAGGGCGACCAGGCCGGTGGCGTCGAGCTCGATGTCCGCCCGGACGTCGAGGTTCTCGCCGATCGCGGCGAAGACGCCGTCGACGAGGTGGATGTCCTGGGGGGCGCCGCCGAGGATCTGGGCGTTGCGGATCAGGTAGGTGGTCACTGGGCGGCCTCCAGGGCTTCGGTGGTGCGGGGTGCGTCGGCCATGGTGGCTCCGCCGAGCAGCAGGTACAGGACGGCCATCCGGACCGAGACGCCGTTGGCGACCTGCTCGACCACGGTGCAGCGCGGCGAGTCGGCGACGTCGGCGGTGATCTCCATGCCGCGGACCATCGGCCCGGGGTGCATCACGATGGCGTGCTCCGGCATGGTGGCGAGGCGCAGCCCGTCCAGGCCGTAGCGGCGCGAGTACTCGCGCTCGGTGGGGAAGAACGCGGCATTCATCCGCTCGCGCTGCACCCGCAGCATCATCACGGCGTCGACCTTCGGCAGCACCGCGTCCAGGTCGTAGGACACCTGGCAGGGCCAGGTCTCGATGCCGATCGGCAGCAGCGTCGGCGGGGCGACGAAGGTGACCTCCGCGCCGAGCGTGGTCAGCAGGTGCACGTTGGAGCGGGCGACCCGGCTGTGCAGGATGTCGCCGACGATGGCGACCTTGCGGCCGGCCAGGTCCCGGCCGAGGCCGGGGTTGAGGTGGCGACGCATGGTGAACGCGTCGAGCAGCGCCTGGGTGGGGTGCTCGTGGGTGCCGTCGCCGGCGTTGATGACGCTGCCGTGCAGCCAGTCGGAGCCGGCCAGCCGGGCGGCGGCGCCGGACGCGTGGTGGCGAATCACCACGGCGTCGGCGCCCATCGCCTGGAGGGTCAGAGCGGTGTCCTTGAGGCTTTCGCCCTTGGAGACCGAGGAGCCCTTGGCGGAGAAGTTGATGACGTCCGCGGACAGCCGCTTCTCGGCGACCTCGAAGGAGGTCTTGGTGCGGGTGGAGTCCTCGAAGAACAGGTTGACGACGGTGCGGCCGCGCAGCGTGGGGAGCTTCTTGACGGCCCGTCCGGAGAGCTGGGCGAGCTCCTCGGCGGTGTCCAGGATCAGCAGCGCGTCGTCGCGGCTGAGGTCGGCGGCGGAGACGAGGTGGCGCTTCACGCGAGTTACTCCGGGAGCTGAGGGTCGGCGGCGAGGGCCTGGGAGGAGCGGGCGGCGTAGTCGCGGTCGCCGAGCAGGACGGCGTCGCGGCCGTCGGTCTCGGAGAGCTGGACCTGCACGGCCTCGCGCAGCGAGGTGGGCAGGTTCTTGCCCACGTAGTCGGCGCGGATCGGGAGTTCGCGGTGTCCGCGGTCGACCAGCACGGCCAGCTGCACGGCGCGCGGGCGGCCGATGTCGCCGAGCGCGTCGAGGGCGGCCCGGATGGTGCGGCCGGAGAACAGCACGTCGTCGACCAGGATCACCAGCTTGCCGTCGATGCCGTCGGCGGGGATCTCGGTGTGCTCCAGGGCCCGGGCGGGCTTCAGCCGCAGGTCGTCCCGGTACATGGTGATGTCCAGCGTGCCGAACGGGATCTCCCGGCCGGTGATCTGGGTGAGCTTGGCGCGCAGCCGGCGGGCCAGGTGGACGCCGCGGGTGTGGATGCCGAGCAGCACGACGTCCTCGGCGCCCTTGGCGCGTTCCACGATCTCGTGGGCGATCCGGGTGACGACCCGGGCGACGTCGGTGGCGTCCAGCACCTGGTGCGGGGCGCGGGGAGCAGAACTGGGTGTGGTCATGCCGAAGCGGACCTCCTTCCCCGCCTCACTGGACGGGCCTTAAAGGATGTCGGGAAGTGGTTTCCGGCCGCAGCCAGAACCTCGCTCATCGTAGCAGTGCGCTGATCTCGGCCCGTTCGACACGCGTTCGCACGAGTGCCCCATTCGGCTTGACGCGCAACCCTCACTCTACGTAACCTCACAGGGAGTTACGAACGTGCTCCGCAGTGAGCCTCGTCGCTCCCATTTCAGCGCACGCGAAATCTCGTCCGGGGAGATCCATGTCCAGCGACTACGCGAAGCAGCTCGGGGCCAAGCTCCGGGCGATCCGCACTCAGCAGGGTCTCTCCCTGCACGGCGTCGAGGAGAAGTCCACCGGCCGCTGGAAGGCTGTCGTGGTCGGCTCCTACGAGCGCGGCGACCGTGCCGTCACGGTGCAGCGCCTCGCCGAGCTGGCCGATTTCTACGGCGTCCCGGTCCAGGAGCTGCTGCCCGGCGGCACCCCGGGCGGCGCGGCCGAGCCGCCGCCGCGCCTGGTGCTCGACCTCGAGCGTCTGACGCAGGTCCCGTCGGAGAAGGCCGGCCCGCTGCAGCGCTACGCCGCGACCATCCAGTCGCAGCGCGGCGACTACAACGGCAAGGTCCTCTCGATCCGCCAGGACGACCTGCGCACGCTGGCCGTGATCTACGACCAGTCCCCCTCGATCCTCACCGAGCAGCTGATCAGCTGGGGCGTGCTGAACCCGGACGCGCGTCGTGCCGTCCGCGAGGAAGACGCCGGCTGATCCTCCGGCTTCTGAAGAAACGTCACAGCGGGGCGGGGGGGGGGGGGGGGGCCCCCCCCCCCCCCCCGGGGCGGCGCCCCCCCCCCGCGCCGCGGGGTCACCCCGGGGGGGGGGGGGGCCCCGGGCCCGGCGGGGCGTCCTCCTGTAGCCAGCGGCGGGTCTTCCTGGTTTTTTACCCACGTCTCGGCGGGGGGGGGGGGGGGGGCCGCCCCCCCCCCCCCCGCCCCGCTGTCGCATGCTCAGACCACGGTGCCGAGGCTGAACCCGGGGCCGGCCGGGACGCCGTCGACGGCGAGTTCGGCCGGCGTCCAGTCGAAGCCGGTGCTGCGCCAGGCCCAGGCGACCTGCTGGTACTCGCCGCAGACCGCGCCGGAGCCCTGGGTGCCGTGCAGAACGGCGGCGCCGGGCAGTTCGCCGTAGAGGCCGGCGCAGAGCACGGCGGTGATCAGGTCGAGGTCCTCGTCGTGGATCCGGACCGCGCCGTCCTCCCAGTGCAGCACCCGGGCGTGCGCCTCCAGCGGCCCGCCGGGGGCGTCGACCGCGATCCGGAACTCGTACGCCCCGCAGCCGGCGCCGACCAGCATCCGCCGGAACACCTCGGAGGCCTGCTGGTACGTCCAGCGCACCCGCGGGTCGGCGGCGGCCGTGGCCGCCTCGCACAGCGCGCCGTCCATCACCAGGTCCGCGTGGCGCAGCGTCAGGCCGCCCTCGCGGGCGCGGACCAGGCGGGGCACGAAGTCGGCGAGGTCCTCGCCGCGGTAGGTGACCAGCTGGGTCTGCAGCGGCGGGTTGACCAGGTAGCCGTCCCGGGCGGCCTGTTCGCCGGGGTCGACGCCGTGCAGCAGGCAGTAGTCCGCGAAGTCGTCCGGGTGGAACATCCGGGCGCGGACGGTCGCGTACCCGTCGACCGCCTCGGCGAGCAGGTCGCCGGTCTCGCGCAGGTAGGTGTCGTAGTCCGGTGCGTCGGTGAGCTGCCACTCCCGGGCGCGGGCGAAGTCGGCCTCGTCGGTCAGGATCCCGGTGACGAAGGCCTCGTCGCTGCGGCGCGAGGGCTCGGCACCGCAACGGCGCGGCCTGCGGCTGTTCCTGGACATCGGTGGCTCCCGGGGATCTCGGTCGAGCAACTGCTGACCGGTCTTCTCCCCTCCCACGCCCGCCCCACACGCACAGGCTGTCACAAGTCTGCAACTGACCGTCAGGTCCCGGCCGCCCGGCCCGGGAGGCCGATCCCCGCTCCGGGGCGCAGTGTTTTGACCAGTGACCTGCGGGGCTGTGCCACGGCGAGCCCCGGCTCACGACCGGGCGCGGCACTGGGGACGGGACCGGGAGCGGAAACCAGTCGAAGGAGCGGTTTCACGTGAAGGCTGCACGCTACTACGACCGCGGTGACATCCGTATCGAGGACATCGCGGAGCCCCCCGTCCGACCGGGCACGGTGGGCATCGACGTCGCGTACTGCGGGATCTGCGGCACCGACCTGCACGAGTACCTCGACGGGCCGATCTTCGTCCCGCCCGCCGGTCATCCGCACCCGGTCTCCGGCGAGAGCGCGCCCGTGACGCTCGGCCACGAGATGTCCGGCGTCGTGTACGCGGTGGGCGAGGGCGTCGACGACCTGAAGCCGGGCGACCGGGTCGTCGTCGAGCCCTACATCCTGCGTCCCGACGTCGACACCGGCGAGAACAATCCGGTCTACCACCTGTCGCCCGACATGAACTTCATCGGCCTGGGCGGCCGCGGCGGCGGGCTCGCCGAGAAGATCGTCGTCGAGCGCCGGTGGGTGCACCCGGTCGGCGACCTCCCGCTGGACCAGGCGGCCCTGATCGAGCCGCTGTCGGTCGGGTACCACGCGTTCCAGCGCTCGGGCGCGAAGGCCGGCGACTTCGCCCTGGTCGGCGGCGCCGGGCCGATCGGGCTGCTCACCTGCGCGGTGCTCAAGGCGATGGGCGTCGAGGTCGCGGTCTCCGAACTGAGCTCGCTGCGCCGGCAGAAGGCGCTGGACGCCAAGGCGGCCGACCACGTCATCGACCCGGCCGCTGCCGACGTTCCCGAGGAGGTCCGGCGCCTCACCGGCGGCCGGGGCGCGGACGTCGCGTTCGAGGCGACGTCCGTCAACGCCGTCCTCGACACGCTGTTCGACGCGATCAAGCCGGGCGGGGTGATCACCGTCATCTCGATCTGGGGCAGGCCGGCGTCGCTCGACATGCAGAAGCTCGTCCTCAAGGAGGTCGACCTGCGCGGCACCATCGCCTACGTCAACTCCCATCCGCAGACCATCAAACTGGTGCAGGAGGGGCGCATCGACCTGGCGCCGTTCATCACCAGGACCATCGGGCTGGACCGTCTCGTCTCCGAGGGCTTCGAGACCCTCATCCACCACAACGAGACGGCCGTCAAGATCCTGGTCGACCCCCGCCGTTGACCGGCCGTCGACCGACCCGGCCCCGCGTGCGCTAGCCGAGCGGACGCGGGGTCTTGGCGAGCTGGCGGGACTGGGCGACCAGGCGGCCGTCGGCGTCCCAGATCTCGCAGTCCTCCTCGAAGTAGCCGCCGGCCACGTTGCGGGTGGCGTGCGTCACGCGCAGCCAGCCGTCGGCGGGCAGGGCGCGCAGGTGGACGGTGAGGTCGATGGTGGGGGCCCAGCCGGGGCGGCCGAGGTCGAAGGTGACCGGGGGCAGCGCGTCGGCGGTGAGCAGCAGCGAGAGCGGGTCGGCGGGGCGGCCGTCGGCGAGCTTGAACCAGCCCTGGATGCGGCCCTCCTTGGACGGTTCGCCGAGCGCCCAGCCGACGGTGGCCGGGTCGAGGCGCAGATCCATCCGCTCCAACAGGGCGGCCTGGGCGATGAGTTCCTTGGGCGCGTGCTCGATGCCCACGCAGTGCTCGGGGGCGGGCAGCACGGGCGGGACGGCGGTGGTGGCGACCTCGGCGTCCAGGGCGGCGAGGTCGGTGAAGGCGGCGGTGATCCGCAGCCGCTCCTCGCCGTCCTGGGAGAGGATCGCGCTGCCGGTGGCGAGGCTGCGGCCGCGGCGCATGATCTCGGTGCGGACGGTGGCGGGGCCGGGACGGGACGGCGAGACGAAGGTGCCGCTGACGGTGAGCGGGTGCGGGTGGCCCGGGCCGGCCTCCAGCGCGAGGGCGTGCGCGGCGAAGGCGAGCAGCAGTCCGCCGTTGACGCCGCCGCCGATCTGCCAGCCCGCGCCGAGTTCGCCGTCGTAGCGGCCGGGTTCGTCGGGGTGCGGGGTGAGCGCGATGCCCCGGTCGAACTCGCTGGTGGTCTCCGGCATGGCTGAGGCCCTTCTGCGCAGACGCAAAAACACATTACTTGCCGGTAGCTTACGCGCGAAGGCCGCCGGACCAACAGGTCCGACGGCCTTCGAACAGGTACTGCGGGGCTCAGCGACGAATGGTCGGCTTGAGCTCCAGGAAGCGGGCGAGCAGGCCGTTCACGAAGGCCGGCGACTCGTCCGTCGAGTACTCCTTGGCGATCTCCACGGCCTCGTCCAGGACGACCGCGTCAGGGGTGCCGTCCTCCCAGATCAGCTCGTACGTGCCGAGTCGGAGAACGTTGCGGTCGGCGATCGGCATCCGGTCGAGCGTCCAGCCCACCGCGTAGGTGGAGATCAGGTCGTCGATGGTGCGCGCGTGCTGCGCGTAGCCCTCGACCAGCTGCATGGTGTACTCCGCGACCTGCGGAATGCCCTCGTCCGGACGGGGGTCGCGCGAGCGCGCGACCCAGTCGGCGAGCACCCGCTCGGGGGACACGCCGCGGTGGTCCGCCTCGAACAGGATCTGAAAGGCCCGGGTGCGGGCCTTGGTGCGAGCAGAGGCCACGATTACTTGACCCGGCCGAGGTAGCTGCCGTCGCGGGTGTCGACCTTGACCTTCTCGCCCGTGGTGACGAACAGCGGCACCTGGATCTCGGCGCCGGTCTCCAGGGTGGCGGGCTTGGTGCCACCGGTGGAGCGGTCGCCCTGCAGGCCCGGCTCGGTCTCGGAGATGACCAGCTCGACCGCGGCGGGGAGCTCGATGTACAGCGGGACGCCGTCGTTCTGCGCGACCAGGGCCTCGAAGCCCTCCAGCAGGTACTTGGCGGCGTCGCCGACGGTGGCGGAGTCGACCGGGACCTGGTCGTAGGTGTCCATGTCCATGAAGATGAACGCGTCGCCGTCGCGGTACGAGTACTGCATGGTCCGCTTGTCGACGTTGGCGGTCTCGACCTTGATGCCCGCGTTGAAGGTCTTCTCGACGACCTTGCCGGTGAGGACCTCCTTCAGCTTGGTGCGAACGAAGGCCGGGCCCTTGCCGGGCTTGACGTGCTGGAACTCGACGACGGACCAGAGCTTGCCGCCGTCCAGCTTGAGGACCATGCCGTTCTTGAGATCGTTCGTGGTAGCCACGGGCGCACTTACTCCTGATATGTCCGCTGTCAAAGAACACCAAGCAGTGCGCCGCCGCGACCCTTCGGGCCTACAGCGCGAGGAGCTCCTTGGTGGTGATGGTGAGCAGCTCGGGCCCGCCCTCCTCGGGAGGTCGCACCACGAGCGTGTCCTCGATCCGGACCCCGCCGCGACCCGGGAGATGCACTCCTGGACCGACAGTGACCGGCACGCGGTTGTCCAGTTTACCCATGTCGGCGGGCCCGAGGCGCGGTGCCTCCCTGTTCTCCAGGCCGATGCCGTGTCCCAGCGGGTGGACGGAGTGCTCGGCGTGCCCCGCCGCCTGCAGGATCGAGCGGGCCGCGTCGTCCGGCACGTGCTGCTCGACGCCCGGTCCGAGCGCCTCCCGACCGGCCCGTTGGGCGCGGAAGACCAGGCGGTGCAGCTCGACCTGCCAGGACGCGGGGGCGGCCCCGATCACGAAGGTGCGGGCGGTGGAGATGCCGTAGCCGCGGTACTGCGCGCCCAGCGCGACGGTGAGGAAGTCGCCCTCCTCGACCCGCCGGTCGGTGGGCTGGTGGCGCTCCAGGCCGGAGTGGCTGCCGGTGCCGACGGAGACCGGGAAGGCGGCCCGGTCGGCGCCGTGGTCGATCATCCGGCGTTCCAGTTCCATCGCCAGGTGGCGTTCGGTGCGGCCGACCAGGATCGATTCGAGCAGTTCGCCGAGCGCCTGGTCGGCGATCTCGGCGGCGATCCGCAGGTCGGCGAGCTCGTGCTCGTCCTTGACCACCCGCAGCCGCTCGACCGTCCGGTCCAGGTCGAGCAGCCGGGCGGGGGCGACCGCGCGGGCCACGGCGCGGTGGCGGGCCACCGTCAGGTCGTGCTCCTCGACGGCGAGGTCCTGCACCCGCAGCCGGGCGGCGGCCTCGGCGGCGGCGAACGCGGCGTCCGTCTCGGCGGGCACCGGCAGCCGGGTGACCTCCTCGTCCACCTCGCGCTCCACCGCCTCCTCGGGCGGCACGTCCTCCGGCAGCGCGAGCACCGCCCGTTCCCGGGTGAGCAGCAGGACGGAGCCGCACGGTGGGCAGCCGGTGAGGTAGCGGACGTTGGCGGCGCGGGTGATCAGCGCGGCGTCGGCACCGGAGGCGCTGCAGTACTCGCGGAGGCGTTCGCGTCGGGCGGCGTGCGCGTCGGACATGCTCCGAGCGTACGAACCGGGCCCCGGGGCCGCCCGTCGGGACGGGCCCGATCGGTGGCGGGAATGCGGCGGGCCCGGGCCGTGTTGTGGCCACATGAAAACGGCAATCGTTGCCGGGATTGGAAGGTTCGAGATGGCGCGCAGCGAGCTGCGACCGGTGATCACGCTCCGGTCCACGGCGGGCACGGGCTTCAGCTACGTCACCCGCAAGAACCGGCGGACCACCCCCGATCGGATCGTGCTGCGGAAGTTCGACCCGGTGGCGGGGCGGCACGTGGAGTTCCGCGAGGCCCGCTGACCACCCACACGTTCGAAGGCTTGCAGAAGGAGGAGCAGATGAAGCAGGGAGTGCACCCCGAGTACCGTCCGGTGGTGTTCCGGGACAGGACGGGCGGCCTGTCGTTCCTGACCGGCTCCACCGCGTCGAGCGGTCGGACGGTCGAGTGGACGGACGGGCGGACGTACCCGGTGGTGGACGTCGAGACGTCCTCCGCGAGCCACCCGTTCTACACCGGCAAGGCCCGCCTGCTGGACACCGCGGGCCGAGTGGAGCTGTACCGCCGCAGGTACGGCCTCTGACGCCAAGATGCCGAAGGGCCCCGGGAGTTGACGAGACTCCCGGGGCCCTTCGGCGTGCTCATCGGCCGGCCGGCGGGGGGACGGAGACCACCAGGGTGAGCCGGCAGTCGACGGCGCCCTCGTTGCGGTAGCTGTGCGCGACGCCGGCCTCGTAGGAGGCGGTGGAGCCGGCCCGGATGCGGTGGGCGCGGCCGTCGAGCATCAGGGTGAGTTCGCCCTCGTCGATCCGGGCGATCTCGACGGTCCCGGGCGGGTGCGGGTCGGAGGCGTGGGTCTCGCCGGGGCGCAGGTGCCAGCTCCACAGTTCCAGCGGGCCGGGGGCCTCGATGCCGTTGAGCAGGACGCCGCTGCCGCCGTCCGGGCCGCTCCACAGCCGGACGGCCTCCTCGGCGGGGACGATCCGCACCACTGAGGTCTCGTCGTAGTCGAGCAGCCGGGCGATCGAGACGCCGAGGGCGTCGGCGAGCCGGACCACGGTGCCGACGCTGGGGTTGGTGCGGGCCTGCTCGATCTGGACCACCATGCCGCGGCTGACGCCGGAGCGGGCCGCGAGGGCGTCCAGGGTGTGGCCGCGTTCGGTGCGCAGCCGTTTGAGGTTGCGGGCGAGGGCCTGGGTGACGAGATCGGGTTCCGGCACGCTTGAGTCCAATATTTTAGTTGGGTCGGTTCATTGGGTTGAACTATGCTGCGACCGCACAACAGATCCATCGACTGTACTGCGGAGTCCACCATGCTGACCTCTCCCCCGCTCTCGTGAGCGCCGCCTTCGCACTGCTCGCCAGCCTGCTCTGGGGCGTCGCCGACTACGGCGGCGGGGCGATCACCCGCCGGCTGCCCGCGCTCGGCGTCGTGGTGCTCTCGCAGACCGCGGCGGCCCTGGTCCTGGTGGTGGCCGTCACCGCCACCGGCGGCTGGGCGGACGCCGGACCCGGGCTCTGGTACGCCGTCGCCGCCGGCGTGATCGGGCCGGTCGCGCTGCTCGCCTTCTACCGGGCACTGGCGCTCGGGCCGATGGGCGTGGTCTCGCCGCTGGCCACCGTGGGCGTGCTGGTGCCGATCGGGGTGGGCCTGTTCCTCGGCGAACGGCCGGGCGCAGTCCAGGGGTTGGGGATCCTGGTGGCGATCGCCGGGGTCGCGCTGGCGGGCGGCCCGCAGCGCGGCGGGGCGGCCGTGAGCCGCCGGGTGCTCGTCCTCACCCTCTCCGCCGCGTTCGCGTTCGGCGCGGTGCTCGCGCTGATCGCGCACGCCGGCACCGGCGGCGGACTGCTGCTGGCGCTGTGCGTGCAACGACTGACCAACGCGGTGGTCGGCGTCGGCATGCTGGCCGCCGCCGCCCGCCGGGAGCCGCTCGAACTGCGCGGCGCGGCCCGCTCGTTGCCCTCGCTGACCGCCGTCGGCGTCGCCGACGTCGCCGCGAACGGCCTGTACGCCGCCGCCAGCCACCTGGGTTCGGTCGCGGTGGCGGCGGTGCTGGCCTCGCTCTACCCCGTGGTGACGGCGCTGATGGCGCGCGGCCTGCTCAAGGAGCGCCTGCTGCGGGTCCAGCTGGTCGGCGCGGGGCTGGCCGTCGCCGGAACGCTGATCCTTGCGGCAGGTTGACGCCGGATCAGGCCGCCCCGGCCCCGGCGAAGGCCTTGGAGCGCCGGGCGATCCGCCAGTAGCCGATCGCCGCCGCCCACACCACCACGAACAGGCCGACGATCACGAAGCCCACGTTGTCCAGGCCCAGTCCGGCGATCCAGCCGGACACCGGATCGTCCAGGCCGAACTTGTCGTGCAGCACCGCGACCAGCTCGATGGTGCCGATCACGAAGGCCACCGCGATCGACAGCCCCGTGATGGTCAGGTTGTAGTACACCTTGCGGACGGGGTTGGAGAACGCCCACTGGTAGGCGAAGTTCATGAACGTGCCGTCCAGCGTGTCGAACAGGCTCATCCCCGCCGCGAACAGCAGCGGCAGGCAGACGATCGCGTACCAGGGCAGGCCGGACGCCGCGCCCGAGCCCGCCATCACCATCAGCGTGACCTCGGTGGCCGTGTCGAAGCCCAGGCCCAGCACCATGCCCACCGGGAACATCTGACCGGGCCGGGTGATCGAACGGGTCGCCCGGCCCAGCACCCGGGCCAGGAAGCCCCGGGAGTCCAGGTGCTTCTCCAGCTCGGCCTCGTCGTACTCGCCGGCCCGCATCGCCCGGAACACCCTCAGGATGCCCAGCAGGGCCACCAGGTTGAGCGCCGCGATCAGGTAGAGGAACGCGCCCGAGGCGGTGGTGCCGACGGTGCCCAGCACCTGATGGGTCGTCGAACCCTCGTCCATCAGCGTGCCCGCCAGCGCCGCGCCGCCGGCCACCAGCGCGGCCATCAGCACCACCATCGAGGAGTGCCCGAGGGCGAACCAGAAGCCCACCGAGACCGGCCGGCGGCCGTCCGCCATCAGCTTGCGGGTGGTGTTGTCGATCACCGCGATGTGGTCGGCGTCGAAGGCGTGCCGCATGCCCAGGGTGTACGCCGTGACACCCAGGCCCACACCGAACACCTGGGTGCCGACCTGGTACTTCTCCGGCACCACCAGCAGCAGCAGCGTCCCGAACGCCACCACGTGCAGCAGCAGGATCACCGCCATCAGGCCGACGGTGCGCAGGGTGTCCTCCCGCCGCCAGCGGAAGGACGGCAGGGGGGAGCCCGGAACGTTTCCGGGCATGGTCGAATCGGACGCGGTCATCCGCGCATCACGCTCCAGCACCTCGTGGATCACTTCGTGAGATGCCGTGGCCGGTCTCCTGGCTGACGGGGTGTTCGGCGTCGGCGCCCGGCCTTCCCGGCCGCGAACGGCCAGTGGCACGAGGTGGGAGCCGACGACTCCCCGATCACAGTGGCGAGGGCCGCTCCGGACTCCTGTGACGAGCACAGTGCACCGGCTTCCCGAACACCACGGCCCGCCCACCGTAGATGCGCTCCCCCTTCGGCGGCAAGACGGCACCGTCGCGCAGGTGTCGAAGATCACCCCGCCCGGCGGGCCGACCGCCCGTCAGGCCATCCAGAAGAACACGCAGGTCATCCGCTTCTCCTCCAGCGTCCGGCCGTAGTACTCGGTCGCGGTGTGCATCAGGTTGGCGGTGTACAGCAGCAGCCGGTTGTAGCGGTGCGGGACGGCCAGGTCCTCGGTGAACGAGTCCGGCGGGACGAACCGGGTGCCGAGCGCGTCCACCAGGTTGTTGTGCGGCGCCACCACGGTGTTCCCGCCGAGCCGGCCGCCCGGCAGGCTCTGCCGGTAGAAGCTCGTCCCGCACCGCTTCGGCACGTTCGGGTTCAGGTACAGCACGGCCGCGTACCGGCACAGCGAACGCGAGTCGGTGTGCGGCCGCGGCTCGCACTCCCCCTCCCCCACCACCTGCACGCAGTTGTGGTTGAACGTCCCGCCCTCGGCCTCGCCCAGCGCCCACACCCTCGGCACCCCGACGGTCTCCCGCACCACCGTCTCGACCTGCGCCAACTCGTCCGGCTCCAGCCCCGGCATCCCCCGCAACCCCGGCCACGACTCCGGCTTGTGCGGGTACCCCTCGTCCCAGTCGGTACGCGCCAGATGCCGGGCACGCACCGCGTCCGGATCCGGGAGGACGTCGTCCAGCACCCAGTAGTCCCGACCCCTGGTCGGTTTGCGGTACGGCAGGACCGGAAGGGCCGGAGTCGGACGCGGACCCTGAAACGGCTGTACGGGCATGGACCCGACAATAGGAGCGCACCCGGGGGCCCTCGCCCAAGCCCCGGTCAACCTTCCGTCAAGGCTTCCTCCGGTGACGGAGCGTCAGCGCATTTGCCTGGAACTGGTCGTCGGCCTCCCAAGTACACAGCGGGCGCGCGTATCTCGTCAGCAGGTCGCCGAGTAGCGACCCCGGCCCTCCGGGCACTCGCCGACGCCTGTCTCGACTGCAGTACGAACTTCTGAACATACCCGCTGCCGCCACGCCAACGCACTATGCTCCCCCACTCGACCGTCACGAATCTCACACGACCCGACAGGTTTGAACGGAGTCACCTGCATGGCCTACCGCCAGTCCGGACAGCGCAGCACCGCCGACCCCTTGAAGCCGCTACTGGAGTCCTGGCAGAAGTCCCTCATCGACCTGGGCTTTCGAAACCGCCTGGTGCACTACCGGCGCGGCAGCAAGCAGGCAGGTACAGACATCATTGCCCCGGAACTGACGCAGGTGCTGGAAACACTGCCCAAGGGATGCCTGTTCGCCCCGGTGCTGGAGTCTCTCTCCGGTGGCGGATCACAGCCCGAACTGCCTGGACACACCGGTGTGCAACTCTCGAAGCCGACCGGCGGTCGGCCTGTCGACACTCCCAGTTCCCGCGCTGGTGGTGGCAGCACCCGGCTCGGTCTTCGCACCAGTAAAACGACCCAGGCCGAGCAGGACAGGCACCTCAAACGCCTGGCCACCGTCGCGCAGGAGAAGTACAACGACTTCGGACTCTGGGTTCTGCACCTCGGCGTCGGTTTCCTCCACTGGCGTCCGGCCGCCGACGCTGAACCTGTGGCCTCACCTCTGCTGTTGATACCTGTGCGGCTGCGCAAGTGGAAGGGCGACTCCTTCCTCCTGGAGCTCAACGGAGACGAGGAGTTGAGCTTCAACCCCGCGCTGGCCGTCAAGATGGAGGAGATGGGCATCGAGTGGCCCGCTCCCGAGCAGATCGAGCCCACCGACGCGATGGTTCTGCTGGACCAGGTTCGGCGGACCGTCTCGGACCGCGCCGGATGGCAGGTCAGTGAGCGCATCGTCCTGGACGCCTTCAACTCCAGCAAGGAGGTGATGTACCGAGATCTTCGGGACAACATGCACCGGATCCTGGCCAGCCCGCTGGTGCGCACCCTGGGTCTGGGCGCCGACACGGCAGGCACCGTGGACGCGTTCGACTTCGATCCGGTGCCACTCGACCTGATCGACCAGAAGCAGCCACCGGAACAGGCTCCACTCGTGCTGGATGCCGACTCCTCCCAACGTCAATGCATCGCCGCCGCGGTCGAGGGGCGCAGCTTCGTCATGGACGGCCCACCCGGCACGGGCAAAAGTCAGACCATCACCAACATCATCGCGGGCCTCCTGGAGAAGGGCCGCAGTGTCCTGTTCGTCAGCGAGAAAGCAGCTGCACTCGACGTGGTGCGCAACCGCCTTGAGCAGATCGGCCTGGACGACTACGTCCTTGCGCTGCACAGCAATACCGCCAACCGCAAGCAAGTGGCCCAGGATCTCGGCCGATCGCTCACCGCGCCCCGCAGGTCCTTCCCGACCTCGCGCCGCGATGAACTCCTCACCGCCCAGGAGCTGCGCCGAGAGCTCTCGGGCTACGCCATGGCGATGAACGAACACCACGACGGCATGAACCGTTCCCTGCACGACATCCTGGGCCGTGTCTCGCTGCTGCACTCGCTGCCGCAGCTCGCCCCGGAGCCGGAGTTCGACACCGCCGGCCTCACGGAGGAACGCCTTCGCGGCATCCTCGACAGCGCGCGCTGGGTGTCCCGCTCCTGGCGACCCGCAGTGGAGGGAGAGTCGTTCGTCTGGCGTCAGCTGAGCGGAACCGGCGGCGAGCTGGATTCCCTCGCAAGAGCCTTGGAAGACTTCGCTGCCCTGCGCAACGCCCTGGTGCAGCACACGTCATTGATAGAAGCCATGGGTTGGGACGGCCTCTACGACGCCGAATGCCTGATGAATGCGATACGACTGGGTGCCCACAGGCCTGTTGTCCCCATCGCCTGGTTGGAGACCGAGCCAACCGCTCTCACCGATGGCATCCGAACGTTCGAACGTCGGCTGGACGCAGTAGAGGCCGCCGAGCAGGCGGCGCACGACCTGCTCGGACCGCAATGGGCCGAACTTGCGAGGCCGGCCGCACCGGTTTCTCCCGAGCCCGGGCCGAAGGAGCAGGCACTGGGTGAACTCTCTCCGCCGGGTATGAGGCTGTCCGATGCCACCGCTCCGCAGGTCAGTGCGCTTGCGGACCGGATGGCCGCCGACGCGCAGAACCTGGAACAGGTACGGCAGCAACTGGCCCGCACCGCCCGCGTGTACGGCATCCCCGCGCCGGAGAGCTGCGCACAGGGCCTGCGCCTGACCCGTCTGACCGAGCTGTCTCTGCCGGAGCAGACGGACAAGCCTCCCGCGAGATGGCTCACCCCGGTGGGCGCAGCCCAGGCCCGCACTGCCCTGGATCAACTGTCCGACACGATCGCCAATCTGCGGGCGACGCGTGACAGAGCCAGCCGGCGGTTCACCGAACGAACCCTGGAGGAGTCCACGCTTGCGGATGTAGCCCAGCGCTTCGCCACCGTGCACCGTTCGCTCACCGCGCGCCTGTCCTCCGTGTACCGGGCCGACCGTCGCACCGTCCGGGGCCTACTCCCCGAAGGCGCCAAGTGCACGAAGGTCGTCATCGCTGCGCTTCCGGATGCGGTCGCCTGGCAACAGGCCCAACAACGGCTGGATCACGAGAGCCGCCGGGCAGGAGACCTCCTCGGCCACTTCTGGCAGGGCGAGGAGACTGATTTCGCCGCGGCGGAGAAAGCACTCGGCCATGCGGAGCAGGCCGCCGAACTGGCCCCACTGGTACTGGATCCCGAGGCGTTCCGCTCCCAACTCGCTCATGGCGGCGAGCCCCGCACGACGGCCCGCGAGGCAGCTCAGAGCGCAGGCGAGGCGCTCTCCACATGGCGCGACTCGCTGGTGTTTCCCCCTCACCTCGGCGCACCCTGCGAGTTGGAGGACGGCCCGTTGGCCGACGCCGCCCGCTGGAGCGGTGCGCACGTGACGCCGCTGCGAGAAGCCGCGCAGCTGCTCGAAACGGTCCGCGCCGTCTCCGGACGAGACGGCCGTACCCTGGCGGAGGCACGCTCCGCGATCGTGGCCGCTCTGGCCGCACGGGTCGCCGGTGACGAGTTCGCCGCCCACTCCGCGCAGGACGGTGCCCTTCTCGGTGTGCTGTACGCAGGTCGTGATACACAACGCGCTGCGCTGGACCAAGCCTCGGTCTGGCTGCGGCAGTTGCGGAAGAGCTGTCTGCTCGATGACGAAGCTTTCCCTTCCGAGGCGGCCCAGATCCTCCATCGGACGCTTCCGGACCCGGAGTTGGAAGAAGCCAAGGGGTACTGGGACCGCTCCTGCGCCAGGCTTGCCGGATTGTTCGACGAGCCGCGACGACGTGAACTGCGCGCCGCCCTGTCCGTGACGGCCTCGGCCGGACAGCTCCTTGCGCTGCTGGACGGCGACCGCGGCGGACCTGACGAGTGGGCGGCCTACCAGCGCGGCCAACAAGCGCTGGAGAAAGCCGGCCTGGGTGACCTGACATTCCGTGCCGTCCGGGCCGGAATCATGCCTGAGGACTTCCCGCAGGTTGTCGAGAAGTCTGTGCTGCACTCCTGGATCGACCGTGTGCTCCAGAAGGATCCCCGTCTGGTGTGGAACCGGGCTGAGGACCGCGACGACAAGGTTGCCGCCTTCCGCGACATCGACCTGTCTCTGGCCGAGCATGCCCGGAACCGGGTGGCACGGACCTGCGATCTGAATCGGCCTGCTGTGCTGAGCAGCCCCGGTACAAGGCTGATCCAACACGAAGGCAAGAAGAAAATCCGGCACAAGCCCGTGCATGTGCTCCTTCGCGAAGCCGGCGCTGAGGCACTGCGCGTCAAGCCTTGCTTCATGATGAGCCCCCTGACGGTCAGCCGGTTCCTGCCGCCCGACTTCACCTTCGATGTCGTGATCTTCGACGAGGCATCCCAGGTGCTGCCCCAGGACGCAATCAACTGCGTCTACCGGGCCAAGTCCCTGATCGTCGCCGGAGACGAGAACCAGCTGCCGCCCACCACATTCTTCACAGCCGGCGAGGACGAAGAGGACGACCCGTACGCCGAGGACGAGATTCCCCGGTACGAGTCCCTGCTCTCCCTCGCCAAGGGCAACGGGATGCTCAAGGAACTCTCGCTACGCTGGCACTATCGGAGTCGGCACGAACACCTGATTGCCTTCAGCAATAGGCAGTTCTACCGGGGCTCGATGACCACCTTCCCCGGGGCATTCGCCGAAGGTCCTGACGTGGGCGTGGCCTTCTTCACGGCCGAACAAGGCGTGTACCGCTCGGGTGCGGCGGCCCGCAACAACCCTGGTGAAGCCGCCGCGGTGGCCCGACGCGTCATCCACCACTTCCGTACCCGCCCCGGGCGGTCACTGGGTGTCGTCGCGCTCTCCCAGTCCCAGGCCGACGTGATCCGAGAGGCGGTCGAGCAGGAACGTCGGCGGAACCCCGGTCTGGACGAGCATTTCTCAGACGACCGGTTGGACGGATTCTTCGTCAAGAACCTCGAAGCGGTACAGGGGGACGAACGCGATGTGATCATCATGTCAGTTGGCTACGGCCCTGATGAGAACGGCAGACTCAACCAGAACTTCGGGCCTATCAACCGCAAGGACGGCTGGCGGCGCCTCAACGTCGCTGTCACCCGCGCCCGGTACCGGGTCGAGGTGATGGCTTCCTTCGAACCCGAGGCACTCAGGCCGTCCGAGAGCGCGAGCTTCGAACACTTCGCCCGGTACCTCAAATACGCAAAGCACGGGCCGGTCGCACTCGCTCAGGACAGCACCGACACCGACGCCGAACCCGAGAGCCCCTTCGAGGAATCGGTGTTGGAGGTATTGCGCGGCTGGGGCTACATCGTTCAGCCCCAGGTAGGTGTCGCCGGCTACCGCATCGACCTGGGAGTGCGTGACCCGCTGCGGCCCGGACGCTATGCCCTCGGCATCGAGTGCGACGGTGCCATGTACCACTCCTCCAAAACCGCCCGTGACCGGGACCGGCTGCGGGAATCCATGCTCGGCAGTCTCGGCTGGACACTGCATCGAATCTGGGGCACCGACTGGTACCGCAACCGGGCGGCGGCGGAGACCCGACTGCGAACCGCCGTCGAGCAAGCCGTCACCCGAGGTGTCGACGCTGCTCTGCGGCCCGTCATCGTGGCGGAGACCACCAGAACCGCAACAGACACAATCCCCCCGGCGCCCGCACCCACGCCACAGCAGTCCTCGCCCGGCTCCGAGCTTCCGGGCCCGAATGCCCTCCCGAGCTCCACGGAACAGCGCATCCGCCACGAATTGGAGCAGCTGCGCACACAGCTGGAGCAGCAGTCCGATCCGGCCGGCCACAACTCGCGTCCCCGGGCCCGCACCGACCAGCAGCGCAGGCAGCGCGAACTCACGGAACAACTGGAGGAACGCGCCGCCCTACTCAAGGCCTACTTGACCGGCGACCGCAAGGCTGTAACAGGTGCGGTGTGCCCCGGCCGACTGGTTCAGGTCGACTTCGACGGGGAGCAGGAGACGTACGAAATCACTTCGCAGGAACCGCACACCGCCGGCATCGAGAAGCTCAGCCCCTTCACCCCGCTCGGGCACGCTCTCGCCGGCCGCGCGGCAGGCAGCCACATCGAGTACGAGCGCGACGGGTGCCGCGTCGCCGTAGTCCTGCTGGCCGTGAGTGACTGACGGCACTTCAGTTCGTCCAGCCGGGCGGCCTCCGACACAGCAGGCTGCCCGGCAGAACGTTTCGGCCCGGACCTCGGCGCGTCCCAGCGTTGCCGATGTCAGATCGGAGGTGTCCCACAGCCGCCCCGGTCTTCTGGGTGCCGCGTCAGGACTGCTGGCAGCGCGGGCACCAGAACAGGTTGCGGGACGCCAACTCCTCCGTCCGCACCGGGGTTTCACAGACCAGACACGGCTGGTCCTGCCGCCGGTACACGTACACCTCGCCGCCGTGGTCGTCCACCCGCGGCGGACGCCCCATCGCCTCCGGCGTGTGCTCCGGCCGGACGGTGTCGATCCGGCCCGCCGCGACGCCGTCGTGCATCAGCGCCACCAGATCCGCCCAGATCGCGTCCCACTCGGCCCGGCTCAGATCCCGGCCCGCCCGGTGCGGGCTGATCCCCAGCCGGAACAGCACCTCCGCCCGGTAGACGTTCCCGACGCCCGCCAGCACCTTCTGGTCCATCAGCAGCGCGGCCACCGTCGTCCCGCTCCGCGAGATCCGCGACCACGCCGCGTCCCCGGCCTCCCCCGCCCGCAACGGATCCGGCCCCAGCCGCCGGTGCAGCGCCGCCTTCTCCGCGGGCGTCACCACCTCGCACGCCGTCGGCCCCCGCAGATCCGCGAACCCCTCCTCGTTCGCCATCCGCAACCGCACCTGCCCCACCGGCTCCGGCGGCTCCCCCACCCCGAACTCGTACTTCCCGTACAACCCCAGGTGCACATGCAGCCACGACTCGCCGAACCCCAGGAACAGGTGCTTCCCGTGCGCCTCCGCCACGTCCAACACCCGCCCGTCCAACAGCGCCGCCCCCTCCGCGAAGCGCCCCTGCGGCGAAGAAACCCTGACCGCCCGCCCCCCGAACAGCTCCCCGTTCAGCCCGGCCAACCGATGCACCACATGCCCCTCGGGCACCCGCGTCAACTCCTCGATCGATCTCGTCCAACACCCCTATTCTCCCCGCCCGCACCGACACATCGGCAGAGCCGAAAGTCCAGGAAGAGAGCCACAGGAGCACCGGCAACGATCGAGTTCGCCACCCAGCGGGGCCCCGCGCAGCGAAGGGTGTCGGCCGGCGGAACGTTACGGCAGGGCGGTCAGGCCTGGTGGAGGCGGGAGAGGATCGCCTGGTCGAGGGCGGCGGCCGTCTCGGGGACGGTGAGGTTGGAGTTGTCGATGATGGGGAGGCCGGAGGTGCGCCAGCCGGCCATGCGGCCGTGGATGCGGGCGACTTCGTCGTCGGAGAGGCGGCGGTTGCCGGAGCGTTCGGCGTTGCGGGCGAGGACGCGGTCGAGGCCGGGGAGGAGGACGACGGGGATCATGCCGGGGCCGATGTGGCGTTTCCAGCCGCCGAGGCCGATCGCGGGGCGGTCGGGGAAGACGGCGTCGTCGATGATGCAGGAGATGCCGTTGGCGAGGTAGTTGCGGCAGGCGAAACCGCAGGTGCGGCGGGCGAGCCGGTACTGGGCCTCGGAGGCGGTGTTCCAGCCGGACTGCGGGTTGGCGAAGCCGGCCTGGACCCATTCGCGGACGTCGTCGAGGCTGATGTGCGCGGTGGGGGTGGGCCGGCGTTCGGCCCAGTAGCGGGCGACGGTGGTCTTGCCGGCGCCGGCCGCGCCGATCAGCAGGACGGCGATCGGGCCGGTGGGCAGGGGCGCGGGCAGTGCGGGCATCGGCGGCGGCACGGCGGGGAGTTGGACGGTGCCGCCGCTGGGGAGCAGGAAGTGCCCGGTGCCGCCGGGGGCGACGGGCCCGACGGCCTTGAGCGGGACGGTCGGCCGATCGGGTCGGCCCGGGATCGGGCCGAGGGTGGGGATGGCCTGGGTGGTGGCGGGCAGTGCCGGTGCGGGGTACGGCGGTTGAGGGACCGTCGGATACGGCGGCGTCCCCGGACGGGGCGGCACCTGACCCCCCGGCTGGTGGCTCTGCGCGTACTGGCTCACCGTCACCTCCCTGCGCCGAATGTACACGTCGGCCCGGTGGCGGGCACAAGTCCGCGACCGGGCCGGCGAGGGGTTTCAGCGGGTGGTGAGCTGCTCGGCGAGGGCCCGCAGGGCGAGTTCGTACGAGCCGAGGCCGAAGCCCGCGATGGTGCCGGAGGCGACCGCGGCGATCACCGAGGTGTGCCGGAAGGTCTCGCGGGTGTAGGGGTTGGAGATGTGCACCTCGATGAGGGGGGCGGTGCGCTGCGCGGCGGCGTCCCGCATCGCGTACGAGTAGTGGGTGAACGCACCGGGGTTGATCACCACCGGGGTCTTGGCGTCCGCCGCCTCGTGCAGCCAACCGACCATCTCCGCCTCGGAGTTGGTCTCCCGCACCTCGACCGAGAGCCCGAGCTCCGCGCCCAGCGCGGCACACCGCGCGACCAGGCCCGCGTACGAGGTGGACCCGTACACGTCGGGCTCGCGGGAGCCCAGCCGGCCCAGGTTGGGGCCGTTGAGCACCAGCACCGGCACGGGGGCGGTCATCCGGAGACCTCCGCGTACGCGGCGACCAGCAGCGACGGGTCGGGGCCCTCCAGCACGGAGGTCTTGGCGAGGCCGTCCAGGACGATGAAGCGCAGCAGGTCGCCGCGCGACTTCTTGTCGATCTTCATGGCGTCCAGCAGCTTCGGCCAGGCGTCCGCCCGGTAGCTGAGCGGCAGGCCGACCGAGGCCAGCACGGTGCGGTGCCGGTCGGCGGTGGCGTCGTCCAACCGCCCGGCCAGACGGCCGAGTTCGGCGGCGAAGACCATGCCGATGGAGATCGCCGCGCCGTGCCGCCACTTGTAGCGCTCGTTGCGTTCGATGGCGTGGCCGAGGGTGTGGCCGTAGTTGAGGATCTCGCGGCGGCCGGACTCCTTGAGGTCGCCGGAGACCACGTCGGCCTTGACCTGGATGGCGCGCCGGATCAGCTCCAGGGTGTGCGGCCCGGCGGGGCTGGTCGCGGCGGCGGGGTCCTGCTCGATCAGGTCGAGGATGACCGGGTCGGCGATGAAGCCGGCCTTGATCACCTCGGCGAGGCCGGAGACGTAGTCGTGCTTGCCGAGGGTCTCCAGGGTGCCGAGGTCGGCCAGCACGCCCGCGGGCGGGTGGAAGGCGCCGACCATGTTCTTGCCCTCGGCGATGTTGATGCCGGTCTTGCCGCCGACCGCGGCGTCGACCATGCCGAGCAGCGTGGTGGGCACCGAGATCCAGCGCACTCCGCGCAGCCAGGTGGCGGCGACGAAGCCGGCCAGGTCGGTGGTCGAGCCGCCGCCCAGGCCGATGATCACATCGCTGCGGGTGAAGCCGGTCTGGCCGAGCACCGACCAGCAGTACGCGGCGACCTCGACGCTCTTGGCGTCCTCGGCGTTCGGCACCTGCAGGACGATCGCCTCGTAGCCCTGCTCGGCCAGGTCCTCGCGGATCGCCTCGCCGGTGGCCTCCAGCGCCTCCGGGTGGATGACCGCCACCCGCTTGGCCTTCGGGCCGATCAGCGGGGCGAGTTCGCCGAGCAGCCGGTGCCCGATCAGCACCTCGTACGGGTCGTGGCCGTCGCTGCCCGCGACCTGAATCCGGACGATCTCGTCAGTCATGGGGGTTCTTCAGCTCCAGTGCTTCGAGTACGGCGTCGGCGACCTGCTCGGGGGTGCGGCCCTGGGTGTCGACCACGGCGGTGGCGACCTCCAGGTACAGCGGGCGGCGGGCCTCCATCAGCTCGCGCCAGCGGGCCCGGGGGTTGACCGCGAGCAGCGGGCGGGGGGCGTCCAGGCCGACCCGCTTGACCGCGTCGGCGAGGGCGACCTCCAGGAACACCACCGGCAGGGGCGCGAGCACCTCGCGGGTGGCGGAGGCCATCACGGCGCCGCCGCCGAGCGCCAGCACGCCGGAGAAGTCCGCGGCGGCGGCGGCGACGGCCGCCCGCTCCAGCTGCCGGAAGTGCGGCTCGCCGTCGTCGACGAAGATCTCCGGGATGGGCTTGCCGGCCGTCCGCTCGATGTCCTCGTCGGTGTCGCGGAACGGCAGGCCGAGGCGCTCCGCGAGGACCCGCCCGACGGTGGACTTGCCACTGCCGGGCGGGCCGACCAGCACCACCGCGGGGCTGGTCATCGGACGATCAGGTTGTCGAGGTAGGACTGCACGTTGCGGCGGGTCTCGGAGACGTTGTCGCCGCCGAACTTCTCCGCCACCGCGTCGGCCAGCACCAGCGCCACCATCGCCTCGGCGACGATGCCGGCCGCCGGGACGGCGCACACGTCGGACCGCTGGTGGTGCGCCTTCGCGGGCTCGCCGGTGCGCACGTCCAGCGTCTGCAGGGCGCGCGGGACGGTCGCGATCGGCTTCATCGCGGCGCGGACGCGCAGCACCTCGCCGGTGGACAGGCCGCCCTCGGTGCCGCCGGAGCGGCCGGAGGCGCGCTTCACGCCGTCGGGGGTCGGCAGGATCTCGTCGTGCGCCTGCGAGCCGGGGACGCGGGCCAGGCCGAAGCCGTCGCCGACCTCGACGCCCTTGATCGCCTGGATGCCCATCAGCGCGGCGGCCAGTCGGGCGTCCAGCCGGCGGTCCCAGTGGACGTGCGAGCCGAGGCCGACCGGCACGCCGTACGCCAGCACCTCGACGACGCCGCCGAGGGTGTCGCCGTCCTTGTGGGCCTGGTCGATCTCGGCGACCATCGCCTTCGACGCGTCGGCGTCCAGGCAGCGCACCGGGTCCTCGTCGAGGCGGGCCTCGTCGGAGGGCAGCGGCAGCACCCCGGCGGGGGCCTTGGCGGCGGCCAGCTCGACCACGTGGCTGACGATCTCGATGCCGCAGGTCTCCTTCAGGTAGGAGCGGGCCACGACGCCGAGCGCGACCCGGGCGGCGGTCTCCCGGGCGCTGGCGCGCTCCAGGATCGGCCGGGCCTCGTCGATCGAGTACTTCTGCATGCCGGCCAGGTCGGCGTGGCCCGGACGGGGGCGGGTCAGCGGCTCGTTGCGGGCCAGGCCCGCGAGCACCTCGGGGTCGACCGGGTCGGCCGACATGACCTGCTCCCACTTCGGCCACTCGGTGTTGCCGACCATGATCGCCACCGGCGAGCCCATGGTCTCGCCGTGCCGGACACCGCCGAGGAAGGTCACCTCGTCCTGCTCGAACTTCATCCGCGCGCCGCGACCATAGCCGAGCCGCCGGCGGGCCAGCGCGTCGGCCACCATCGCAGTGGTGACCGGCACTCCGGCCGGCAGGCCCTCCAGCGTCGCGACCAGAGCGGGGCCGTGCGACTCCCCCGCCGTCAGCCAGCGCAAGCTACCCACCGAAAAGCTCCTTCGTCAGCGGCCCGCTCGCCGTGCACGGCGGCCGGTCCGGCGTCTCGTCCTGCCCCCGCTGCGAAGCGCGGCGGGGCAAGCACCGATCCTTTCACGTCCGGACGGCCGTCGTGGGCACGGTCCGCGTGACGGACACCGAACGTCCGCGATCGCCGCGCCGAAGCCGCAGCTCACGACCCCGGGCAGCTCACGACCCCGGGCAGCTCACGACGCCGGGCAGCTCAGGACGCCAGCGCCGCCTCGCCCGCGGCCCGCATCGCCGCCAGCGGGCCGCGTTCGACGCCGGTGAACCGCTCGAACTGGAGCACCGCCTGGTGCACCAGCAGGTCCAGCCCGCCGAGCACGGTGCCGCCGCGCTCCAGGCAGGCGGCGGCCAGCGCGGTCGGCCACGGGTGGTACAGCACGTCGAACAGCACCCCGGGCGTGCCGGTCAGCTGCGCGGCGAAGGCGTCGGTGGCACCGACCGGCGTGGTGGAGACGGTCAGCGGCCCGGCCAGCGCCTGCGCCCCGTCCGCCCAGTCGGCGGTGCGCACCGCCACCCCGAGCTTCTCCCCCAACTCCCGCATCTCGGCGGCCCGTTCGGCACTGCGCACGTACACCGTCAGCGGCCCGTCGCAGAGCTGCCCGAGCGCGGCCAGCGCGGACGAGGCGGTGGCCCCGGCGCCCAGCACCGCCGCCGACTCCACCCGCCCGACACCCCGCTCGCGCAGCGCGTTGACCAGCCCGGGCACGTCGGTGTTGTCGCCGTGCCGCCGCCCGTCCGGCCCGAACACCACGGTGTTGACGGCGTCCACGGACCGCGCGGTGTCGCTGACGGTGTCCAGCAGCGGCAGGATCGCCCGCTTCAACGGCATGGTCAGCGACAGGCCCGCCCATGCGGCGTCCAGGTCGGTGACGAACGCCTCCAACCCTGCCTCGTCGATCTCGTACCGGTCGTAGCTCCACCCGTCCATCCCGAGCGCGGCATAGCCCGCCCGGTGCAGCGCGGGCGAGAGCGAGTGGGCGATCGGCGAGCCGAGCACGGCGGCGCGGTGCGGGGTGGTCACGGGACGGCCTTTCGGGAGACGGGGGGACGGCACAGCCGGACGTCGATCGGATCCTCGGACGCGAACCCGAAGCCGTGCCGCTCGTACAGCCGGCGGGCGGGGCTGCCCTGCAGCACGACCAGCCGCACGGCCTGCCCGGCGGCGTCGACGTCGTCGAGCGCGGAGCGCAGCACGGCGGTGCCGAGGCCCCGGCCGTGCAACGCCGGGTCGAGGTAGAAGTGTTCCAGCACCACCGTGTCGGGCCGGTCCTCGTCCGGGCGCACCGCCAGGCAGCCGGCCGGCGACGGAAAGCCCGGCACCTCCACCACCGCGGTGTGCGCAGCCCGGTACGCGTCGCGCATCCGCTGCCGCACCCGGTGCTCGTCCCAACGGCCGAGCCGTTCCAGGTCGGGACGCATCGCCGCCGCCCGCAGCTCGACCAGCGGTTCCAGGTCGGCGTCGGTGGCCGGACGCAGCACCCAGTCCCGGACGCTCACGCGGCGCCCCGGCGGGTCCGGGCCGTCCAGCGGCCCTCGCTGTGGCCGATCCGGATCGGGTGGCGGAAGCAGTCGGAGACCAGCTCGGTGGTGAGCACCTCACCGGCCGGGCCGGCCGCGGTGGCCAGTCCGTCCCGCAGCAGCAGCGCGTGGCTGGTGGTCTCCGGCAGCTCCTCCAGGTGGTGGGTGACCAGCACCGACGCCACCTCGGGGAAGCGCCGGCGCAGCCCGTCCAGGCTCTCCAGCAACTGCTCGCGCGCGGTCAGGTCCAGCCCGGTGGCGGGCTCGTCGAGCAGCAGCAGCCGGGGTTCCGGCATCAGCGCCCGGGCGATCAGCACCCGCCCGCGCTCGCCCTGCGACAGCGTCGTCCAGGCGCTCTCGGCACGGTGCGCGACACCCAGCGCGTGGATCAACTCCTCGGCGTGGTCGAGCTGTTCGGCCGTCGGCTTGCGGAACGGGTCCGGCTCGATCGACTGTGTGACGCCGGTCAGCACCACCTGACGCACCGTCAACGGCGAACGCAGCGGATGCCGCGGATTCACATGCCCGAGATGCGCCCGCAACTCCCGCACATCCACCCGCCCGAGCTGCCGCCCCAGCACCTTCACACTGCCCGCCGTCGGATGCTCCACCGCCCCCAACAGCGACAACAACGTACTCTTCCCCGCCCCGTTCGCCCCGAGCACCGCCCAGTGCTCCCCGGCCCGAACGGTCAACGACACGTCCTTCAGCAAGTACCGCCCACCGCGGACCACATCGACGTGGGCGGCTTCCAACAGGGCCGGCTCAGAGGGCTGCAAGGTCTCCATCCGCATCACGCTACTCGCCACCCCCGGCCACCCCGCAAAGCCGTCCCGCCCACCGGACGCCCTGCGCCCCGGTCGGCCGGTGGGCCGGGAGTGGGCAACCGGAACGAGGCGGTCGACGGCAGCGGGTGCCGGTAGTACCGACACGGCGGCGCGGCCGGTCGCACCGACCGGCCGCGCCCACGACTCACTTGCAGACGACCTGCTTCGAGTCGTACTGCTTGCCCCGCGAGATGCACCAGTTCTCGGTGTTCTTCGCGTGCTCCTCGCCGGTCGCGGCGAACTTCGTCTCCGACGGCGAGATCGCCAGCCAGTACACCCAGTCGCCCGGGGTCGGGTTGAGGACCGCCCTGATCGCGTTCTCGCTCGGGTTGGAGATCGGCGTGGGCGGCAGGCCGGGATTCATGTTGGTGTTGTACTTCAGCGAGCGGTCGTTGATCTCCGCGTAGCTCAGCTCCTTGCGGCCCAACTGGTACTGCAGCGTGGTGTCCAGGCCGAGCTTGTGCCCGGTGACGTTGGTGGTCAGGCGGTTGGAAATGGCCCGGGCCATCTTGCCGAAGTCGTGGTCGTTGTTGCCCTCGGCCTGCAGGATCGACGCCTCGGTGATCACCTCGTAGGCGTTCTTCAGGCCGATCTTCTGCGCGGCCTCGTCCAGCTTGAGCTCGTTGTAGCGCTGGACGGCGTTCCCCACCATCTGCTTGAGCAGGTCCTCGGGCTTCATGCCGTCGGTGATGGAGTACCGGGTCGGGTACAGGAAGCCCTCGGGGTTGTTGTTGGCGTAGGCGGGCAGGCCGAGGTTGCCGGCCTGGTCCTTGGCCACCTTGGCGGTGGTGCCCTTCTCCAGCTTCAGCTTCTCGTCGATCTTGGTGTAGATGTCCGCGGCGATCATGCCCTCCGGCATGATCAGCACGTTGCCGCCGTTCGACTCCACCAGTTCCTTGACGGCCGCGTCGGCGGACATCTCGTGCTTCATGGTGTAGATGCCGGGCTGGATGCCACGCGCCTTCGGATTCTTGTCGTACGCGACGGTGAACGCCTTGATGCTCTTCACCACGCCGGCGTCCCTCAACACCTTCGCGATGTCGCCGCCGACCGCGCCGGAGGCGACGGTGATGTTGACGGAGCCGCTGCCGTCGCCGTTGAAGTCCGGCGGCGGGCCGAAGCGCTTCTGGTACTGGCCGTAGCCCCACCAGCCCGCGCCGCCGGTCGCGCCGAGCAGCACCAGGGCGACCACCAGGCAGGCGCCGCTGTTGCGGCGGCCCGACTTCTTGCCCTTCTCCTTGCGCTTGCGCTCGGCCTCGCGGGAGTTGTCCTGCTCGGAGAGGAACGAGCTGCGCTCCTCCTCGGCGTACTCGTCCTCGGCCCACGCCTCGGGCTCGTCCGCGCGCTGGTCGACCTCCGCGGCGGCCGACGCCGCCCCCGGGTTGTCGAGCGCGGCGGCCTCGGCCTCCCAGTCGATGCCGTCCGGACCGGGCCCGGCGGGACGCGCCTGCGGTGCGGGCTGCTGCTGCACCGGCCGCGGTGCGGCCTGCTGCGGCATGCCCTGCACCGGCTGCTGCATCCCCTGCATGCCCTGCGGCATCGGCTGCGACTGCGACTGCGACACACCCTGCTGCACGAACTGCTGCTGACCGCCCTGGGTCGCCCCGCGCTGCTGCGGATACCCCTGGCCGCCCATCGGCATCTGCGCCTGCTGCGGCGGCATCGCCTGCGGCATGCCCTGCTGCTGCATTCCCTGCTGCGGCATCGGCTGCCCGGGCGCGAAGCCCTGCTGCTGCCCGAACTGGTCCTGCCCGAACTGCTGTTGGCCGCCCTGCGTCATCCCGGGCCGGACCATGCCCTGCTGCTGCGGATACCCCTGCGGCTGCTGCTGGACGAACCCCTGCTGCTGCGGGTAGCCCTGGCCGCCCATCGGCATCTGCTGCTGAGGAACCTGCTGCTGCGGCACCTGCTGCTGGGGCATCTGCTGCTGCGGCCCCCCCTGCAAAGGCATCCCCTGCTGCGGCACGCCCTGTTGTGGCATGCCCGGCTGCTGCACATACCCCTGCGGGTACTGCTGCTGACCGAATTCCTGCTGCTGCCCGAGGTCCTGCTGCTGACCGTACTGCGGGGGCTGCTGCTGCTCGCCGGGGAACCACGCCTGGTCGCCCTGGGCACCGTAGCGCCCGCTCTGATCAGTCATCGATCCCCTTACCGCGTCCAGGGTGTCCGTCGAACCGGCGTGCTAGCGACGCCCGTGCTGGGAGACGTTACCGTACCGCAGCGTAGCCAACGGGCGTCACTCCCTGTTGTTCAGGGAACGACAGGTGACGGGTCGGAGGGGGTCGGCGACGGGTTCTGTGCGCGATGTGCGTTGAACTCGTCGACGTTCTTTCGCTGTTGGTCGGAGCTGTCGGTGAACCGGGTGTCGCCGGGTTGGACGGTCACGAAGTACAGCCAGTCACCGTCGGCGGGGTGGATCGCGGCACGCAGCGCGTCCCGGCCGGGGTTGCCGATGGGGGTGGGCGGCAGGCCGGGGTGGGCGTAGGTGTTGAACGGGGAGTCGAGCCTGGTGTCGTCCACGGTGGTGGTGAGGGTGGAGCGGCCGAGCGCGTAGTTGATGGTGGAGTCGAGTTGCAGCGGCATGTTCTTCGCGAGCCGGTTGTAGACGACGCGCGCGACCTTGGCCATGTCCTCGGGGTTGTCGGCCTCGGCCTGGGCGAGGCTGGCGACGGCGAGCAGCCCGTACGGGGAGATGTTGTTGTTGGCGGCGGCGTCCTTGACGGCGTCGCCGTCGAGCTGGGTGTCGGCCTCTTTCACCATCTCCTGGAGCAGGGTGAGCGGGGTGCTGTCGCCGGTGACGGGGTAGGTCGCGGGGAACAGGTAGCCCTCCGGGTGGCCGTCCGCGGAGGCGGGGAGGCCGAGGTCGGCGAGGTGCTGTTCGGCGATGCCCTTGGTGGTGCCGGCGGCCAGGCCGAGCCGGGTGTCGATGGCGGTGTAGACCTGGGTGGTGCGCCAGCCCTCGGGGATGGTCAGGGCGTTGGCGTTGGACGGGTCGAGCAGCATGTTGAGGGCGGCGACCGCCGGCATCTTCTCCTTGAGGGTGTAGGTGCCGGGGTGGATCCGGTCGCCGGCCGGGCTCTTGGCCGCAGCCTCGGTGAACGCCCGGACGGAGGCGACGACGTGCTTGGCGGTCAGCGTCCGGCCGATCTGGGTGATGCTGGCGCCCTGGGCGACCGACACCTGCACCCGACCGGTGCCGACGCCGACGAAGTCGGGGGCGGGCTTCTTGCCCTCGGGCCAGACCAGGAACAGCGCGACCGCGGCGGCCGCCAGCACGCCGAACAGGCCGGCCACGCTGAGGCAGCAGGCGGCGCCGGTGCGCAGCCGTCCCGGGTCGGGCGGTTCGACGCCGTACGGCAGGCCGGGCGGGGCGGCCTCGGGTTCGAGCACGGGGGCGCCGAGGTGGCCGGGGGTCAGTCCGGGCGCGGTGTACGGGTCGGTCACGGCGGGCCTCCGGCGGCGGGCATGCGATCGGGGCCCGTGGGGTGGCGCGGGCGCACGGGGCCCCCTAGGGGAACGAGAAACGGCCGGGGAGGGCCCCCGGTCGGCACACTGACCCGGGGGGGGGGCGGTGCACCGTTCGGTCTCAAGCGCGGCCTGGAGGATGACCACGGCCGCGGCCTGGTCGATCACCGAGCGGCCCTTCTTGGAGGACCGGCCGGAGGCGCGCAGCCCGGCGGCGGCGGTGACGGTGGTCATCCGCTCGTCGACCAGCCGCACGCCGACCGGGTAGACCAGCATGGCCAGTCGGCCCGCGTAGGCGCGGACCTTGGCGGCGGCCGGGCCTTCCTTGCCGTTCAGCGAGCGCGGCAGTCCGACCACGACCTCGATCGCGTCGTACTCCTCGACGATCGCCTTGAGCCGGGCCTGCGAGCGGCCCCCGGCGGGGACGGTCTCCACGGGCGTGGCGATCAGCCCGTCGGGGTCGCAGACCGCGACCCCGATCCGGGCGTCGCCCACATCGACGGCGATCCGCCGGCCCCGCCGGAAGACCTTCTCTTCGACGAAGCCCTCACTCACGCGCGCTCGGCCACCAGTGCCCGAACGGCCTCGATCGCCTCGCCGACCGCGGCCGGGTTGCTGCCGCCGCCCTGCGCCACGTCGTCCTTGCCGCCACCGCCGCCGCCGAGCGTCTTCGCCGCGGCGCGGACCAGTTCGCCGGCCTTGATGCCGCGGGCCCGGGCGTCCTCGCTGGTGGCGATGACGGTCAGCGGGCGATCGTTCGCGACGGTGAACGCGGCGACCACGGACGGGCGGTTGCCGAGCCGGGCGCGGATGTCCAGCACCAGCTTGCGCAGCTCGTCCGCACCGGTGCCGTCGCCGACCCGGGCGGCGACCAGGGCCACGCCCCGGACGTCCTCCGCGCCCTCGGCGAGGCCCGCGGCGGCCTGCAGCACCTTCTCGGCGCGGAACTTCTCGATCTCCTTCTCGGCGTCCTTGAGCTTGGCGAGCATGCCGGAGATCTTCTCCGGCAGCTCCTCCGGACGGCCCTTGACCAGCTCGGTGAGCTGGGCGACCACGGTGTGCTCGCGCGCCAGGAACTTGTACGCGTCGGCGCCGACCAGCGCCTCCACACGGCGCACGCCGGAGCCGATCGAGGACTCGCCGAGCAGCTTCACCAGGCCCAGCTGGGCGGTGTTGGCGACGTGCGTGCCGCCGCACAGCTCCTTGGAGAAGTCGCCGATGGTGACCACGCGGACGGCGTCGCCGTACTTCTCGCCGAACATCGCGATGGCGCCCTGCTTGCGGGCCTGGTCCATCGTCATGACCTCGGCGGTGACGTCGAGTTCGCGGGTCAGCACGTCGTTGATCTTCTGCTCGACGTCGACCAGCACGCTGCCGGGCACGGCGGCGGGCGAGCCGAAGTCGAAGCGGAAGCGGCCCGGCGCGTTCTCCGAGCCGGCCTGGGCGGCCGTCGGGCCGAGCGCGTCGCGCAGCGCCTGGTGGGTCAGGTGGGTCGCCGAGTGGGCGCGGGCGATGGCCCGGCGGCGCTCGGTGTCGATGGTGGCGTACGCGGCGGCGCCGAGCACGACCTCGCCGAACAGCACCCCGCCGGAGTGCACGATGACGCCCGGCACCGGCTGCTGCACGTCGCGGATCTCGACGACCGCGCCGGAGTCCAGGCGAATCCGGCCGTGGTCGGCGAGCTGGCCGCCGCCCTCGGCGTAGAACGGGGTGCGGTCGAGGATCAGCTCGACCTCGTCGCCCTCGCCGGCGGCCGGCGACGGGACGCCGTCCACCAGCAGACCGACCACGGTGGCCTCGCCCTCGGTGAGGGTGTAGCCGGTGAAGACGGAGGCGCCGGCGCTGTCGGCGACCTCGCGGTACGCGGCGACGTCGGCGTGGCCCATCTTCTTCGCCTTGGCGTCGGCCTTGGCGCGGTCGCGCTGCTCCTGCATCAGGCGGCGGAAGCCGGCCTCGTCGACCTGGAGGCCCTGCTCCTCGGCCATCTCCAGGGTGAGGTCGATCGGGAAGCCGTAGGTGTCGTGCAGCTTGAACGCCTGCTCGCCGGAGAGCACCACGCTGCCGCCGGCCTTGGTCTCGGTGACCGCGGCGTCCAGCAGGTTGGTGCCGGAGCGCAGGGTCTGCAGGAAGGCGTTCTCCTCGGCGACCACGACCGTCTCGATGCGCTTGCGGTCGTTCTCCAGCTCCGGGTACTGCGGGGCCATCGCCTTGATCGAGATGTCGATCAGGTCCTTGGCGACCGGCCCGGTCGCGCCCAGCAGGCGCATGTTGCGGATCGCGCGGCGCAGGATGCGGCGCAGCACGTAGCCGCGGCCCTCGTTGCCGGGGGTGACGCCGTCGCCGACCAGCATCAGCGCGGTGCGGAAGTGGTCGGTGACCACGCGCAGCGAGACGTCCGCCTTGTGGTCGGCGCCGTAGGTGTGGCCGGTGAGCTCGGCGGCGCGGTCGAGGATCATCCGGCTGGTGTCGATCTCGAAGAGGTTGTCGACGTCCTGCAGGACGGCGGCGAGGCGCTCCAGGCCGAGGCCGGTGTCGATGTTCTTGCTCGGCAGGTCGCCGAGGATCTCGAACCCGTCCTTGCCGTCGCCGTGGCCGCGCTCGTACTGCATGAAGACCAGGTTCCAGATCTCCAGGTAGCGCTCGCCGTTGACCGCCGGGCCGCCCTCCTCGCCGTACGCGGGGCCGCGGTCGTAGTTGATCTCCGAGCACGGGCCGCACGGGCCGGGGACGCCCATGGACCAGAAGTTGTCCTTCATGCCCAGGCGCTGGATCCGCTCGGACGGCACGCCGATGACGTCCCGCCAGATCTTCTCGGCCTCGTCGTCGTCCTGGTAGACGGTGATCCAGAGCTTCTCGGGCTCCAGGCCGTAGCCGCCGTCCGCGACGGAGCCGGTGAGCAGCTCCCAGGCGAACGTGATGGCGCCTTCCTTGAAGTAGTCGCCGAACGAGAAGTTGCCGCACATCTGGAAGAACGAGCCGTGCCGGGTGGTCTTCCCGACCTCTTCGATGTCCAGGGTGCGGACGCACTTCTGCACGCTGGTGGCGCGCGAGAACTGCGGCTTGACCTCGCCGAGGAAGTACGGCTTGAAGGGCACCATGCCGGCGTTGACGAGCAGCAGGGTGGGGTCGTCGGCGACCAGCGAGGCCGACGGTACGACGGTGTGGCCGCGCTCCTCGAAGAAGCGCAGCCAGCGGCGGCGGATCTCTGCCGACTCCATCAGTGGGGGTCCTTCCGATCGGTCGTGCTGCCCGGCAGCTCGCGCTGACGGGTCTTGGCAACGATGGTCTGGGGGGTGGTGCGGCGCGTGCCGCGAGACGTGGGCAGGGCGGCGGCCGGGGAGCCCGGGGCCGCCGAGATAGCTCGGTCCCCGCCGGAGCCGGCCGCGCCGCTGAGCGTGCGGCGGCGGGGCGGTTCGACGACCGCGGTGCCGTCCAGGCCGAGGTCGGCGCGCAGCTGCTGCTCGCGCTCGGCCATGCCGGACTTCACGTCGCGGGCGAACTGCCGGGCGGCGTCGCCGAGTTGGAGGGCGCCGCGGGCGGCGGTGCCGGACAGCGAGTCGGGCGTGAGGCGGTGCACCGCCTCGTTGGCCTTGTTCATGGCCCACACGGTCGCGCCTGCGCCGACCGCCATCCAGAAGATCCTGCGCACCATCGCGGTCAGCCCCTCACGGCCCGGCGGACCCGGGACAGCAGACCGCCGCGCGGCGCGGTCGCCGCACGCACCTCGGCCCGGATCAGCCGGGCCAGCTCCTCGCGCTCGCCGCCCTGCGGCGGCACCGCGAGGCCCGTCTGCTGCCGGTTCACGGCCCGGCGCACGCCGTAGCTGAACGCGGCCAGCTTCACCAGCGGCCCGCCGACGGTGGCGGCCACCGTGGAGGACAGCGCCTTGGCGTCGGCCGCGGCGTCCTGCACGTTGGCGGTGATCTCGTCGACCCGCTCCAGCTGCTCGTGCGCGCTGCGGACGGCGGCGTTCGCGTCCTGCAGCAGCGGCACGGCCTGTTCGGTGACGGCGGCGACCAGGACGGTGGCCTCCCGCAGCACCTTCGACAGCCGGACCAGGACCACGGCGAGCAGGGTGACCAGGACCGCCCAGAAGACGGCGACCAGCAGCCCGGCCAGCTCTCCCACGGACACCTTCGCGCGCTCCCTCGCCTGTGAGTTTCCCGTATCGAAAACCTCGGTAGTGAACCCTACCGTGACTGCCGGTCGCTCCCCGACCGGATATGTCGCCCGCCGCTCGACCCCGGGAACCGGTCGGATGTGCGAACACGGCGCGTAACCTACCGTCCGGTCACCTCGTTGGGGAGTTGGCTCGCTGGGCGCGGGCCCACCGGAGGAACGGGTTCACAGCGACGGGGGCGTCTCTTGGACAGCATGGCGGCAGCGTCTCGCGGGCCGGGCCGACTGCCCGCCGAGGTCACCGGCTTCGTCGGCCGGTCCGCCGAACTCGACGCCCTGGCCGAGCTGTTGGGCCGCTCCCGGCTGGTCACCGTGACCGGCCCGGGCGGGGTCGGCAAGTCCCGGCTGGCGCTGCGGGCCGCCTCCCGGCTGGCCGTCGGCTTCCCCGACGGCGTCCACCTCGCCGAACTCGGCCCGGTCCGGGACGCCGCGGCCCTCGGCCCCGCCGTCCTGGCCGCGCTGGGACCCGCCGACGACGCCGCCCGGCCGACGCTGGCCGGACGGCTCGCCGGCCGCCGCCTGCTGCTGGTGCTGGACGGCTGCGAGCACCTGGTCGACGCCTGCGCCGAACTGGTCGACGCCCTGCTGCGCGCCGCGCCCGGCCTGCGGGTGCTGGCCACCTCCCGGCAGTCGCTGCGCGCGGCCGGCGAGCACCTGCTGCCGCTGGCCCCGCTGCCGGTCGACCCGCCGGAGGGCCGGGCCGACTCGGACGCGATGCTGCTGTTCGCCGACCGCGCCGCCGCCGTCCGTCCGGGCTTCCGCCTGGACGGCGCCGACCGCGCCGAGGTGTCCCTGCTCTGCCGCCGCCTGGACGGTCTCCCGCTGGCCCTGGAACTGGCCGCCGGCCGCCTGCGCGCACTCTCCGTCGAACAGCTGCTGGCCCGCCTCGACGACCGCTTCCGGCTGCTCACCGGCGGCGGCCGGACCTCCCCCGCCCGGCACCGGACGATGCGCACCGCGATCGGCTGGAGCCACGAACTCTGCACCATGCAGGAACGTTTACTCTGGTCGCGCCTGTCGGTCTTCGCCGGCGGCTTCGACCTGGACGCCGCCGAGTACGTGTGCGGCGGCGAGGGCCTGGACCTCGACGACGTCCTCGAACTCCTCGACTCGCTGGTCGACAAGTCCGTCCTGGCACGCCTCGACGGCGAACCCGCCCGGTTCCGGATGCTCGACACCCTGCGCGACTACGGCGCCCACTGGCTGCGGGCCGGCCACGACCACCGCCGGCTGCTGCGCCGCCACCGCGACTGGTACCTGTCCGTCGCCGCCTGGGGCGAGGTCGAATGGTTCGGCCCCGGGCAGGCCGAGACCGCCGAACGCACCCGGCTCGCCCACCCCGACCTGCGCGCCGCCCTGGAGTTCTCGCTCACCGAACCCGGCGAACAGCAGCTCGCCCTCACCCTGGCCGGCACCCTCTGGTACTTCTGGGCCGGCGCCGGCCGCCTCCGCGAGGGCCGCCGCTGGCTGGACCGCGCCCTCGCCCTCGCCCCCGAACCCACCGACGCCCGCGCCAAGGCCCTCTGGGTCACCGGCCACCTCGCCACCCTCCAGGGCGACCCGGCCCGGGCCCGCACCGCCCTCGCCGAGTCCCACCGCCAGGCCCTCGCCACCGGCGACCGGCGGGCCCTCGCCCACGCCGTCCACCGCCAGGGCTGCGCCGCCCTGATCGGCGACGACCCGGCCGGCGCCGCCGCCCTCCTCGAACAGGCCCTGCGGCACTACACCGCCCTCGGCGACCTCGACTCCCACGTCCTGCTCGCCATGGCCGACCTCGCCCTCGCCCACCTCGTCCTCGACGACCGGCCGAACAGCGCCGCCTGGGCCCAACGCGCCCGCGAACACTGCGAACAGCACGGCGAGCAGTGGGCCCACGGCTACTGCCTGTACGCGATGGCCCGGGTCTGCCACCGGTCCGGCGAACCCCTCGCCGCCCGCGGCCTCGCCCGCGAGTCGCTCCGCCTCACCCACCCGCTGCGCGACCCGCTCGGCATCGCCCTCGCCATGGACCTGCTCGCCCTGCTCGCCACCGAGGACCCCGACCCCGACCCGTACGAGGCCCGCGTCCTCCAGGGCGCCGCCCACCGCCTCCGGACGGCCGCCGGCACCCCCTTCACCGGCTCCCGCACCCTGCACGGCCCCCACCACACCTGCACCCGCCGCACCCGCGCAGCCCTCACCGACCACCAGTACGACGAAGCCTTCCGCCTCGGCGCCCGGCTCGACCTGGACACCGCCGTCCACCGCGCCCTCGGCTCCTGAACCGACCGCGGGCGCCCGAAACCGGCCCGGAAAACGGGAAACGCCCCCGCGGTCCGAGGACCGAGGGGGCGTTCCGCTCGCGGGTCAGCGCGAGTAGTACTCGACGACCAGCTGCTCGTCGCAGACGACCGGAACCTCGCGGCGCTGCGGCGCGCGGTCCAGACGGAAGGCCAGGGCCTTCAGGTTGACCTCGAGGTACTTCGGGGTCTGGCCCTCGCCGGCGTTGCCACCCTCGCGAGCCACCTGGAAGGGGACCTTCTCCTTGGACTTTTCCTTCACCGTGACGACGTAGCCCGGCTTCATCTGGAACGACGGCTTGTTGACCTTCGAGCCGTTGACCTCGATGTGACCGTGCACGACCATCTGGCGGGCCTGGTAGATGGTGCGGGCGATGCCCGAACGCAGGACCAGGGCGTCGAGGCGGACCTCCAGCAGGGCGACGAGCGCCTCACCGGTCTTGCCCTCGACCTTCTTGGCGGCCTCGAAGGCACGCGCCATCTGCTTCTCGCTGAGGTCGTACTGCGCGCGCAGACGCTGCTTCTCGGTCAGACGGACCTTGTAGTCAGAGTTCTGCTTGCGGCCACGGCCGTGCTGGCCGGGCGGGTACGGGCGGGCCTCGAAGTACTTGACGGACTTCGGGGTCAGCGGAACGCCGAGAGCACGGGCGATCTTGACCTTGGGGCGCTTCTGGTTCGCCATGTTTCCTTTTCCTGTTCAGATACGGCTTTCACCAGGTGTTGACGGAGGACGCTTCTCGCGGTCCGGAGAAAAACCGTCCGTCGCCGGATGGTCAGCCGCTCTCCGCGACCGGGCACTATGTGCTTGCACACGAGAGGCCCGCCGACCCGCAAAGGTGGTGGGCTGCCCGCGACACCGAAGGCCGGTGCGCGCCGCTCCTGGAGAACTCCCTTGCGGGAGGCCTCCGTTGGTTGCCCCGCTGGTGCGGCCGGTCGTTCCTCGCGGAACCCCGGACCCGGGACACACTGCGGACAGTCTACAGGCAGTTCATTCGCCCTTGAGCCGGGCCCTGGTCCACTCCGCGATCTCCGCGTACCGGGCCTCGCCCCCGCGCCTGGTCGGCCGGTAGTACTCCTTGCCGTGCACCGCGTCCGGCGCGTACTGCTGCGCGGCGATGCCCTCCGGCAGGTCGTGCGGGTACTGGTAGCCCTTCCCGTGGCCGAGCTTCTTCGCCCCGCCGTAGTGCGCGTCCCGCAGGTGCGCCGGCACCGCGCCCGCCAGCCCCTGCCGGACGTCCGCCAGCGCGGCGTCGATCGCCAGGTACGCGGCGTTCGACTTCGGCGCCAGCGCCAGCGCGATCGCCGCCTGCGACAGGATGATCCGCGCCTCCGGGAACCCGATCAGCGCGACCGCCTGCGCCGCCGCCACCGCCGTCGACAGCGCCGTCGGGTCGGCCAGGCCGATGTCCTCGCTGGCCGAGATCATCAGCCGCCGGGCGATGAACCGCGGGTCCTCCCCCGCCTCGATCATCCGCGCCAGGTAGTGCAGCGTGGCGTCCACGTCACTGCCCCGGATCGACTTGATCAGCGCGCTCGCCACGTCGTAGTGCTGGTCGCCGTCCCGGTCGTACCGCACCGCCGCCTGGTTCACCGCCGTCTCGGTCGCCGCGAGCGTCAGCACGCGCTCGCCCTGCTCCAGCGCCGCCCCCGCCGCCGCCTCCAGCATGGTCAGCGCCCGCCGGGCGTCGCCCCCGGCCATCCGCACCAGGTGGTCCTCGGCCTCCTCGCCCAGCTCCACGCTCCCGCCGAGCCCCCGCTCGTCGACGGTCGCCCGGCGCAGCAGCGTCCGGATGTCCTCGTCGGTCAGCGACTCCAGCGTCAGCAGCAGCGAACGCGACAGCAGCGGCGAGATGATCGAGAAGTACGGGTTCTCGGTGGTCGCCGCGATCAGCGTCACCCAGCGGTTCTCCACGGCGGGCAGCAGCGAGTCCTGCTGCGCCTTCGAGAACCGGTGGATCTCGTCCAGAAACAGCACCGTCTCCCGCCCGGTCATCCCGACCGCCCGCCGGGCGCCGTCGATCACCGCGCGGACTTCCTTCACGCCGTGGCTGATCGCCGAGAGTTCGACGAACCGCCCCTCCACCGCCCGGCTGATCACATGCGCCAGCGTGGTCTTCCCCGTCCCCGGCGGCCCCCACAGGATCACCGAGCTCGTCGCGGCCGGCCCCTTCGCCCCCGCGACCAGCCTGCGCAGCGGCGACCCGTCCTTCAACAGCTGCTGCTGCCCGGCCACTTCGTCCAGGGTCCGCGGCCGCATCCGCACCGCGAGCGGGGCGCGCCCCGGCTCGGTGCTCTGGCGTTCCTCGGCTGCATGCGTGAAAAGGTCGGGCTCGTCCACGGAACGCAACCCTATGCGAAACGGGCGCGAAGACAGCGGCCGCCGGTTCGCTACGTCGCGAGCAGCGTCGCCGCGTGGTCGAACACGTACTTCTGGAGGTCCCGCGGCGGCCGCTGGTACCCCCGCGGCTCCGGCCGCGGCGGCAGCGTGATCGCCGGTCGGACCACCTCGTGGTACGGGACGGTCGAGAGCAGGTGCGCGATCATGTTGAGCCGGGCCCGCCGCTTGTCGTCGCTGTCGACCACGTTCCACGGCGATTCCGGGATGTCGGTGTAGACGAACATCTCGTCCTTCGCCCGCGAGTAGTCCTCCCACCGGGTGATCGACTCGACGTCCATCGACGAGAGCTTCCACTGCCGCATCGGATCGTCCAGCCGGTCCCGGAAGCGCCGTTCCTGTTCGACGTCGCTGACCGAGAACCAGTACTTCCGCAGCAGGATCCCCGCCTCGATGAGCATCCGCTCGAACGTGGGGCACTGGTGCAGGAACTGCCAGTACTCCTCGTCCGTGCAGAAGCCCATCACCTTCTCCACGCCCGCCCGGTTGTACCAGGAGCGGTCGAAGAGGACCATCTCCCCCGCCGCCGGGAGCTGCTCGACGTAGCGCTGGAAGTACCACTGCCCGCGCTGGCGTTCGGTCGGGGCGGGGAGCGCCGCGATCCTCGCGGTGCGCGGGTTCAGGTACTCGGTGACGCGCTTGATCACCCCGCCCTTGCCGGCGGCGTCCCGGCCTTCGAAGATCACGACCATCCGGACGCCCTCGACGCGCACCCATTCCTGCATCTTGACCAGCTCCTGCTGGAGCCGGAGCAGTTCGGGTTCGTAGATCCGCTTGGGCATGCGCTGGACGCGCTTGGCGCCGCCGCCCTTCTTGCCGCGCTTGGGGTCCGCCACTTCGCACACCTTCCGATCACCGTACAGATGATGATCACTCAGGCTAGTGGCCGCCGGTGGTCCCCGCAGGTCGGCCGGCGGCCACGACGGCCTGTCCGGCGTCAGAGTTCGGTGAACGGCGCGGGGTAGCGGCACACGCCGTGCGGGACGCCGTCCGCGCCGGGCAGCGGGAGCGCCTGGAAGTACGTGTCGGGGACGTCGAACGGGCCGGTGATGCGGTGCCCGGAGGCGGGCGCGAAGCCGAACCGGCCGTAGTAGCCGGGGTCGCCGAGGACCACCACGACGCGCTCGCCGGCCTCCGCGGCGGCGGTCAGCGCCGCGCGCACCACGACGGTGCCGACGCCCTTGCGCTGCCATTCGGGGGCGACCGCGACGGGTGCGAGGGCGAGCCCCTTGCCGTTGCCGATCCGCAGCCGGGTGAGCAGGGCGTGGCCGATGACGACCTCGCGGTCGTCGACGGCGACCACGGAGAGTTCCGGCAGGAAGGCGGGGTCGCGGCGCAGCGCGTCCACCAGGTCCGCCTCTTCGGGGCCTGGGAAGGCCGCCATGTGGACGCGCCGGGTCTCGGCGGTGTCGGTGGGGAGTTCGACTCTGGTTCGTACGGTCATCCTTGACCCTTCTTGCGCCCTGCACCCCGTTGTGCAGCGATCCGGCCCCGGGCGGTGCGAGCCTACTCCTGGTAGGCGCGCACCGACCGGGGCCGGAACGAATCGTGATCTACCGTCAGTTACTGACGGGTTGTCAGGCGGTGGTCTCGGCCTCCGCCTTGGCCGCGTCCTCCGCCTTCGCCGCGTCCTTGGACTTCGGCTTGGCGTCCACGCCGGCCTCCCGGCGCTGGGCCGGGGTGATCGGGGTGGGGGCGCCGGTCAGCGGGTCGCCACCGGTGGACGTCTTCGGGAAGGCGATGACGTCCCGGATGGTGTCGTAGCCGCCGAGCAGGGTGACCACGCGGTCCAGGCCGAGCGCGATGCCGCCGTGCGGCGGCGGGCCGTAGTTGAAGGCGTCCAGCAGGAAGCCGAACTGCGAGGCCGCCTCCTCCTCGGAGAGGCCGATCGCGTCGAACGCCCGCTTCTGCACGTCGCGCTGGTGGATACGGATCGAACCGCCGCCCAGCTCCGAGCCGTTGAGCACCAGGTCGTACGCGTTGGAGAGCGCGCTGCCCGGGTCGGTGTCGAAGGTGGCGAGCGACTCGGCGGTCGGCGCGGTGAACGGGTGGTGCACCGCGTGCCAGCCCTGGAACTCGCCCTTGTCGTCCTCGATGGGCTCGAACATCGGGAAGTCCACGACCCAGAGGAAGGCCCACTGGGACTCGTCGATCAGCTTGCAGCGGCGGCCGATCTCCAGGCGGGCCGCGCCGAGCAGCTCCTGCGAGGCGGTCTTCTTTCCGGCCGCGAAGAACACCGCGTCGCCGGGCTTGGCGCCGGCGGCGGCGGCCAGGCCGGCCAGGTGCTCCTCGGACAGGTTCTTGGCGACCGGGCCGCGCAGCTCGCCGGTCTCGGCGTCCACCAGGACGTACGCGAGGCCGCGGGCGCCGCGGGCCTTCGCCCAGTCCTGCCAGGCGTCGAGCTGCTTGCGGGGCTGCGAGGCGCCGCCGGGCATGACGACCGCGCCGACGTACGGGGCCTGGAAGACCCGGAACTCGGTGCCCTTGAAGTACTCGGTGAGGTCGGTGAGTTCCTGGCCGAAGCGGACGTCCGGCTTGTCGGAGCCGTAGCGGGACATCGCGTCCGCGTACGTCATCCGCGGCAGCGGGTTGGGGATCTCGTACCCGTGCACCTCGCGCCAGATCGCGGCGATGATCTTCTCGCCGAGCGCCAGGATGTCCTCCTGGTCGACGAACGAGGCCTCGATGTCCAGCTGCGTGAACTCCGGCTGCCGGTCGGCGCGGAAGTCCTCGTCGCGGAAGCAGCGGGCGATCTGGTAGTAGCGCTCCATGCCGGCGACCATCAGCAGCTGCTTGAACAGCTGCGGGGACTGCGGCAGCGCGTACCAGTGGCCGGGCTGGAGGCGGACCGGGACCAGGAAGTCGCGGGCGCCCTCGGGGGTGGAGCGGGTCAGGTACGGCGTCTCGATGTCGAGGTAGTCGTTCTCCTCCATCACCGTGCGGATGATGTGGTTGACCTTCGAGCGCAGCCGCAGCGCGCGGGCCGGGCCCTCGCGGCGCAGGTCGAGGTAGCGGTAGCGGAGCCGCACCTCCTCGTTGACCGAACCGGGCTCGTACTCCGCGACCTGGAACGGCAGCGGCGCGGCCTCGGACAGCACCTCGATGGACTCGACGACGACCTCGACGGCGCCGGTCGGGATGTCCGGGTTCTCGTTGCCCTCGGGGCGGACCCGGACGTCGCCGATCACCTTCACGCAGTACTCGGAGCGCAGCCCGTGCACCGACTCCAGGTCGCGGACCACGACCTGCACGGTGCCGGAGGCGTCGCGCAGGTCGATGAAGGCCACGCCGCCGTGGTCACGGCGGCGGGCCACCCAGCCGGCCAGGGTGACGGTGGTGCCGGCGTGCTCCGGTCGGAGCGTGCCCGCGTCGTGCGTGCGGATCACAGCTGCTTCTCCTTCAGGGTGGTGACGAGCGCGTCGAGAGCGACGGGGGTCTGCTCGCCGGTGGTCATGTCCTTGAGCTGGACCACGCCGTCGGCGAGGTCCCGGTCGCCGGCGATCACGGCGAACCGGGCGCCGGATCGGTCCGCCGACTTCATGGCGTTCTTGATGCCCTTGACGCCGAACGCGAGGTCGGTGGCCACACCGGCCCGGCGCAGCTCCACCGTGGTGGAGAACAGGATGTTCTTCGCCTCTTCGCTCAGTGCGACGGCGTACACCTCGGTGGTCGCGGGCAGGTCGAGGGCGATGCCCTCCGCCTCCAGCGCCAGGAAGGTGCGGTCCACGCCGAGTGCCCAGCCGACCGAGGGCAGGGCCGGTCCGCCGATCATCTCGGACAGGCCGTCGTACCGGCCGCCGCCGCCGATCGCGGACTGGGCGCCGAGGCCGTTGTGCACGAACTCGAAGGTGGTGCGGGTGTAGTAGTCGAGGCCGCGCACCAGCTTCGGGTCGTCGACGAACGCGATCCCGGCCGACGTGAGCAGTTCCCGGACCTTCTCGTCGTACGCCTTGCAGTCCTCGCAGAGGAAGTCCCGCAGCATGGGGGCGTCGGTGAGCTGGGCCTGCACCGACTCGCGCTTGTCGTCCAGCACGCGCAGCGGGTTGATCTCGGCGCGCCGGCGGGTGTCCTCGTCCAGGTCGAGACCGGACAGGAACTCGATCAGCGCGGCGCGGTAGACCGGGCGGCACTGCTTGTCGCCGAGGCTGTTGAGCAGCAGCGAGTAGTTCGACAGCCCGAGCGAGCGGAACGCGTCGTCGGCGAGGATGATCAGCTCGGCGTCCAGCGCCGGGTCCTCCGCGCCGATGGCCTCCGCGCCGACCTGCGAGAACTGGCGGTACCGGCCCTTCTGCGCCCGCTCGTAGCGGTAGTAGTTGCCCGAGTACCAGAGCTTGACCGGCAGGTTCCCCTGCTTGTGCAGGTTCGCCTGGAGGGCGGCGCGCAGCACGGAGGCGGTGCCCTCGGGGCGCAGCGCGAGCTCGTCGCCGCCGCGGGTGGTCAGGTTGTACATCTCCTTGGTGACGATGTCGGTGGACTCGCCGACGCCGCGGGAGAAGAGCTTCACGTCCTCGAAGACCGGGGTCTCGATGTAGCCGTAGCCGGCCCGGCGCGCGGGGGCGGCGATCGCCTCGCGGATCGCCAGGAAGGTCGCCGAACTGGGCGGCAGCAGGTCGTAGGTGCCCTTGGGGGCGGTGAAGGTGCTCAACTTCTCTTCCGTCACATTCCTCGTCGCGGGAAGGCCGGGGCGCCGACCGCCCCCGCTGCCTGCTGGAGGTAGGGGTTGGTGGCGCGCTCTCGGCCGATGGTGGTCTGGGAGCCGTGGCCGGAGAGCACCACGGTCGCGTCGTCGAGGGGCAGGCACACCCGGGCCAGCGAGCGCATGATCGCTCCGCTGTCTCCGCCCGGGAGGTCGGTACGCCCGATGGAGCCGGCGAACAGCAGGTCGCCCGAGAACAGCACCGGAGGGATGTCCGCTGCGGCGGGCGTCCTGAACGTCACCGACCCCTTGGTATGGCCGGGCGCATGGTCGACGGTGAGCTGCAGGCCGGCCAGTTCGAGCACGGCGCCGTCGGTCAACTCGCGGACGTCGTCCGGTTCTCCGACGGTGAGGGAGCCCATCAGCTGCTGGCCGAGGGAGCGGCCGAGGGCCTTCTCGGGGTCGGCCATCATGTACCGGTCCTCGGGGTGGATCCAGGCCGGGACGCCGGTGGCGCCGCAGACCGGGACCACCGAGGCGACGTGGTCGATGTGCCCGTGGGTGAGCAGGACCGCGACCGGCTTGAGGCGGTGCTCGCGGATCAACTCCTCGACGCCGCTTGCCGCTTCGTGCCCGGGGTCGACGATCACGCACTCCTCGCCGGCGGCGGGAGCGACCAGGTAGCAGTTGGTGCCCCAGGCTCCGGCAGGGAATCCGGCGACGAACACGCGAGTCCTTCGTTTCATGCGGTGGCGGTCTTCTTTCCCCCGCAGCCTACCGGCGGCACGGGGCAGCGGGCGAACCGGTTCCCGCGCGCGTTCAGGCCTTTCTCATGTGGCGTTGATCCCGAGCTGACGCGCAGGGTCCCTACACTTGGCCGCCGACGGGTGCGAGGATGCGCACACGACAACGACAACTCCCCAGGTCCCACAGCGCAGTAGGAGACACACCCGGTGGTCAGCAGCGAACAGCGTCGGCGGGAACTCGCCCGCGAGAAGTACAAGCGCCAGATGGACGCGCGCGTCGAGGCGGCGGCGAAGCGCAGGAAGCGCAACACGCTGGTCGGCGGGATCGCGGCCGTGGTGGCGCTGGCGGGCATCGGCGCGTTGGCGACCGGCTGCTCGTTCTCGGACGACAAGAAGGACGACAAGAAGGCCGCCGCCGCGCCGACCCCGTCCCCGTCGAAGAGCGGCAAGTACGCGGCCGAGCCGCCGATGTCGATCGACGCCAAGGCGCCGTACACGGCGACGATGGACACCTCGGCGGGCAAGGTGACCTTCACGCTGGACGCGGCGAAGGCCCCGCACACCGTCAACTCCTTCGTGTTCCTGGCCGGTGACCACTTCTGGGACAACACCAAGTGCCACCGCCTCACCACCGAGGGCATCTTCGTGCTGCAGTGCGGCGACCCGACGGGCACCGGCTCCGGCGGCCCGGGCTACGAGATCCCCGACGAGAACCTGACCGGCGCGACCTACCCGGCGGGCACCGTGGCGATGGCCAACGCCGGCCCGAACACCAACGGCAGCCAGTTCTTCCTGGTCTACAAGGACACCCAGCTGCCGCCCAACTACACGCCGTTCGGCAAGATCACCGGCGGCCTGGACGTGCTGCAGAAGGTCGCCGCCGCCGGCGTGACGCCCGGCGCGACCGGCAGCACGACGGACGGCGCCCCGGCCACCCCGGTCAACGTCGCGGGCATCACCGCCGCCAAGGGCTGACCCGCCGCGAAAATCGACCAGTGCCGGATGCGGACAGCACCGGCGCTGGTCGCCTATGTTGCTGTTGTATAGGGTGCCCAGACCGTCGGCCGTCACCCTCGGCACGACAACGACGGCTCGGGACGGCGGGCTTCACCGGTCCGCCGCACATCAACTGTGGACGACGCCAACGCCCGTGGGCGCGGTGTCATGTGGAGGAGGCGCTGTGAGCAGCGATCCGTGGGGCCGTGTCGACGAGCAGGGGAACGTCTACGTGAGGACGGCCGACGGCGAACGCCAGGTCGGCTCCTGGCAGGCCGGCTCCCCCGAGGAGGCCCTCGCCTACTTCGAGCGCAAGTTCCAGGGCCTGGAGGCGGAGACCGCGCTCCTGGAGCACCGGGTCCGCAAGACCGACCTGGCCGCCAAGGAGGCGCAGACCGCGCTGGAGCACCTGCGCGCGCAGGTCACCGAGGCGCACGCGGTCGGCGACCTGGACGCGCTGGCCAAGCGCCTGGACACGCTGGCCGGGGAGATCGAGACCCGCCAGACCGAGCGCAAGGCCGCCCGGGCCAAGGCCCAGGAGGAGACCCGCGCCGCCAAGGAGGCGCTGGTCGCCGAGGCCGAGCAGCTCGCCGAGTCCAACCAGTGGCGGGAGGCCGGCGACCGGCTGCGCGCCCTGGTCGACAGCTGGAAGGCGCTGCCGCGCCTGGACCGCAAGAGCGACGACGAGCTGTGGCACCGTTTCTCGCACGCCCGCTCGGTGTTCTCGAAGCACCGCAAGGCGCACTTCGCGGCGCTGGACTCGGAGCGCGACCACGCCCGCGCGGTCAAGGAGAAGCTGGTCGCCGAGGCCGAGCAGCTCGCCGACTCCACCGACTGGGGCCCGACCGCGGCCGCCTACCGGGATCTGATGACCCGCTGGAAGGCCGCCGGCCGCGCCCAGCGCGAGGCGGAGGAGGAGCTGTGGGCCCGCTTCCGCAGCGCCCAGGACGTCTTCTTCCAGGCCCGGTCCGCCACGTTCTCCGAGCGTGACGCCGAGCAGGCCGAGAACCAGAAGGCCAAGGAGGAGCTGCTGGTCGAGGCCGAGGCGATCCTGCCGATCACCGACCTGAGGGCCGCCAAGGCCGCGCTGCGCGAGGTCTCGGAGCGCTGGGAGGCGATCGGTCACGTGCCGCGCGACGCCCGTCCGAAGCTGGACGGTCGGCTGGGCACGGTGGAGCGCGCCGTCCGCGAGGCCGAGGAGGCCGAGTGGCAGCGTTCCAACCCGGAGGCCCGCGCCCGCGCCACCGGCATGACCGCGCTGCTGCAGTCCGCCGTCGACAAGCTGCAGTCCGACCTGGACAAGGCCCGCGCGACCGGCAACGCGTCGAGGGCCGCCAAGCTGGAGGCCGAGCTGGCGGGCCGTCAGGCGCTGCTCGACCAGGCGCAGAAGTCTCTGCAGGAGTTCACCTCCTGACGTGACGTCAGCGAAGGGCCCGGTCGCCGTGGAGGCGGCCGGGCCCTTCGTCGTCCGGGCGCTCAGACCGTGGTCGGGCTGGCCTCGGGCTGGATCTGGTCGATGTCCACGCTCTGGTCCGGGCCGGGGGTGGCGGACGGCACGGGGGTGCCGAAGTCGCTGAAGTCGACGGTTCCCGCCTCCTGTTCCAGTCGCAGCGGCACCGGCTGCCCGTCGGTGGCCACGTACAGGGTGACGGTGGTGCCGCCGTCGGTGGTGCGGCTGAGGGCGACGGCCGGGCGGCCCTGGACGGTGCTGGTGGCGCCCTTGGTCAGGTCCTCGGCGGCGGCGAGCTGGTCGGCGAGCGAGCCGAGGTCGCACAGGCCGGTGACCTCGCCGAAGTCGGGGTCGTCGCTGGTGGTCTTCAGGTACCGGTCGCCGACCGCGTCCGCCATCGCGGAGCCGCCGTGGTTCTGCCAGAACGCCTGGTCGGGTTTGATCCACAGCTGCTGGCCGGCCTTGACCACCTGGAGGCCGCCGACGTCGCTCTCACTGAGCGTGCCGGTGCAGTTGCCGTCGAGGTCCAGGCGCAGGTCCATGGTGATCGGCGCTCCGCCGCCGGCGACCGTGCCGACCGCCCGGACCGAGCGGGCGTCCCGGAGCGCCTGGGCGGAGCGTTGCAGGATCTCGGCGGGCGGTTGGGCCGCCGCGCCGTTGTCGGGGCCGGGGCCGGGCGCGGAGCTTGCGGCGGTCGTGGTGGCGGCCGCCCGGGTGCCTGCGGCGCCCGGGCCGGCGGAGTGGCCGGAGCCGCCGCAGCCGGCCGTCAGGGCCACCACGGCCGCCGCCGCGCCCGCCACTGCCGTCATCGTCCGAGTCGTGTGCACGGTGCCTCCGGATATCAGCGGGCCGCCCCCACCCGGCCAGTGTCGGCGGGGTGGGGGCGGCCTGCACCCGGAAGTGCTACTTGTTGCGCGCGGAGGTGACCCGGTACACGTCGTAGACGCCTTCGACGCCGCGCACCGCCTTCAGCACGTGGCCGAGGTGCTTGGGGTCGCCCATCTCGAAGGTGAACCGGCTCATCGCGACCCGGTCGCGGGAGGTCTGCACCGCCGCGGACAGGATGTTGACGTGCTGGTCGGAGAGCACCCGGGTGACGTCGGACAGCAGCCGGGAGCGGTCCAGCGCCTCGACCTGGATGGCCACCAGGAAGACCGAGGACTGGGTGGCCGCCCACTCCACGTCGATGATCCGCTCGGGCTGCTGCTGCAGGGACTCCACGTTGACGCAGTCCGCGCGGTGCACCGAGACGCCGTTGCCGCGGGTGACGAAGCCGACGATCGGGTCGCCGGGCACCGGCGTGCAGCAGCGCGCCAGCTTCACCCACAGGTCGTCGACGCCCTTGACGATGATGCCCGGGTCGCCCTTGGCCCGGCGGCGCATCGAGCGCGGCTGGTGCGACGGCGTGGCGGTCTCGGCGAGGTCCTCGACCGCGCCGTCCTCGCCGCCCATCGCCTGGACCAGCTTCTGCACGATCGCCGCCGCGGCGACGTGGCCCTCGCCGATCGCCGCGTACAGCGAGGAGATGTCCGGGTAGCGCATCTCGTGGGCGAGCGTGACCAGCGAGTCCCCGGTGAGGATCCGCTGGATCGGCAGGCCCTGCTTGCGCATCGCCCGGGCGATCGCCTCCTTGCCCTGCTCGATCGCCTCCTCGCGGCGCTCCTTGGAGAACCAGGCGCGGATCTTGTTGCGGGCCCGCGGCGACTTGACGAAGCTCAGCCAGTCCCGGGACGGGCCGGCGTTCTCCGCCTTGGAGGTGAACACCTCGACGGTGTCGCCGTTCTCCAGCGTCGACTCCAGCGGCACCAGGCGGCCGTTCACCCGGGCGCCGATGCACCGGTAGCCGACCTCGGTGTGCACCGCGAACGCGAAGTCCACCGGGGTGGCCTTCGCGGGCAGCGCTATCACGTCGCCCTTCGGGGTGAAGACGAAGACCTCGTTGCTGGACAGGTCGAAGCGCAGCGACTCCAGGAACTCGCTCGGGTCCTCGGTCTCCTTCTGCCAGTCCAGCAGCTGCCGCAGCCAGGCCATCTCGTTGACCGCGTCGGCCTTGTCGTGCTGCCGCTTGTGCGTCGGGGTGTCGGTGCGCACCTTGGACGCGCCGGCCACCGCCCGCTGCTTGTACTTCCAGTGCGCGGCGATGCCGTACTCGGCGCGGCGGTGCATGTCGAAGGTGCGGATCTGCAGTTCGACGGGCTTGCCGCCCGGACCGATCACCGTGGTGTGCAGCGACTGGTACATGTTGAACTTGGGCATCGCGATGTAGTCCTTGAACCGCCCCGGCACCGGGTTCCACCGCGCGTGGATGGTGCCCAGCGCCGCGTAGCAGTCGCGGACGGTGTCGACCAGGACCCGGATGCCCACCAGGTCGTAGATCTCGGCGAAGTCCCGGCCCCGGACGATCATCTTCTGGTAGACCGAGTAGTAGTGCTTCGGCCGGCCCGTCACCTGCGCGGTGATCCGCGCCCCGCGCAGGTCGCCCTGCACCTGGTCGATGACGGTCGCCAGGTACTCGTCGCGCTTCGGGGCGCGCTCGGCCACCAGCCGGACGATCTCGTCGTACATCTTGGGGTAGAGGATGGCGAACGCCAGGTCCTCCAGCTCCCACTTGATGGTGTTCATGCCCAGCCGGTGCGCCAGCGGGGCGTAGATCTCCAGCGTCTCGCGGGCCTTCTTCTCCTGCTTCTCCCGCTTCAGGTAGCGCATGGTGCGCATGTTGTGCAGGCGGTCGGCGAGCTTGATCACCAGGACCCGCGGGTCCTTGGCCATCGCGACGACCATCTTGCGGACGGTCTCCGCCTGCGCCGCCTCGCCGAACTTGACCCGGTCCAGCTTGGTGACGCCGTCGACCAGCAGCGCCACCGAGTCGCCGAAGTCGTGCCGCAGCGTCTCCAGGCCGTAGTCGGTGTCCTCGACGGTGTCGTGCAGCAGGCCCGCCATCAGCGTCGGCGCGTCCATGCCCAGCTCGGCCAGGATGGTCGCCACCGCCAGCGGGTGGGTGATGTACGGGTCGCCGCTCTTGCGCTTCTGCCCGCGGTGCCACTTCTCGGCCACCGCGTACGCGCGCTCGATGTCCTTGAGCAGGGCCGGGTCGGCCTTGGGGTCATTGGCCCGGATGGTCCGGAACAGCGGCTCCAGCACCGGGTTGACCATCGAACTGCGCTGTCCGCCCAGCCGAGCGAGGCGAGCGCGCATCCCGCCGGGCGAAGGGCGGGAACTGGCAGTCGCAGCCGTGGGCACAACCTCGTCGGGCAAGGACACTCCTACGTGCGGACGGATCAACCTTCATCGTACCGGCGCTACCACGGGCTTCCGCGTTCGGCCGACCCCCTGGGCCGGACCGGCCCTAGCAAAAGCCGCCCGGGAACGGAATCTGTTCCCGGGCGGCTCCGAAGCGGTCGGTCGTTCAGACCACGACCAGGGTGTCCAGCGGCGCACCGTGCAGGTGCGAGGCGAGCTTCTCACGCCCCGTCAGGAAGCCGAGCTCCATCAGCACCACGACGCCCACCAGCTCGGCGCCGGCCTCCTGGACCAGGTCCAGCGAGGCGGCGATGGTGCCGCCGGTGGCCAGCACGTCGTCCACCACCAGCACCTTCTCGCCGGGCTCGAACGCGTCGCACTGCACCTCCAGCGTCGCCGACCCGTACTCCAGGTCGTACGAGCGGGAGAACACGTCGCCGGGCAGCTTGCCCTTCTTGCGGATCGGGACGAACCCGAGTCCGGCGGCGAACGCCGCGGGCGCGGCCAGGACGAACCCCCGTGCCTCCAGGCCGACCACCTTGGTGGCGCCGAGTTCCTTCGCCCGCTCGGCCAGCGCCCGGGTCAGCGCGCCGAACGCCTCGGCGTCGGCCAGCAGGGGGGCGATGTCCTTGAACAGGACGCCCGGCTTCGGGTAGTCCTGCACGTCCCGGATCCGGCTGTTGAGCAGCTCGGTCAGGGCGGGGTCGGTGGTGGAGGTCACGGGGGTTCCTTGATTAGGCGGGGTTCAGCGCTTGCCGGACGGCCGGCCCTTGCCCCGGGCACGGCCGGTCGGCTGGTTGCGCTGTCCGACCATACCTGCCGCGAGCTCCTCGTCGATCATCACGTCCTCGCCGCGGGCCTCGGCCTCCTCGGCCGCCTTGGCCTCGGACGCCCGGCGCTGCATGACCCGCTTGACCAGGGCCTTCATCTCCGGGGTCTGCTCCTTGAGCTGCGCGAGCAGCGGGGTGGCGACGCAGATCGAGGAGTAGGCGCCGGCGGCGAGGCCGATGAACAGGGCCAGCGAGATGTCGTTGAGGGTGCCCGCGCCCAGCAGGCCGCCACCGATGAACAGCAGCGCCGAGACCGGCAGCAGCGCCACGACCGTGGTGTTGATGGAACGCACCAGGGTCTGGTTGAGGCCGTGGTTGGCGGCCTCGCTGTAGGTGCGGCGGGACTGCTTGGTGAGGCCCCGGGTGTTCTCCTTCACGGTGTCGAAGACGACGACCGTGTCGTAGAGCGAGTAGCCGAGGATGGTCAGGAAGCCGATCACGGTGCCCGGGGTGACCTCGAAGCCGACCAGGGCGTAGACGCCGATGGTGATCAGCAGGTCGTGGATCAGCGCGACCAGCGCGGCCACCGCCATCCGCCACTCGAAGGCGATCGCCAGGTAGACGGTCACCAGCACCATGAAGATGATCAGGCCGGTCAACGCCTTCTTGGAGATGTCGGCACCCCAGGAGGGGCCGATCACCTGGGCGTTGATGTCCTTCTCCTCGACGCCGACGGCCTGCGAGAACTCCTTGGTGAAGGTCGTCGCCGACACCGACTCCTCGGCGCTGATCTGGACCCGGACGTCGCCCTTGTCCGTGGTCTGCACCAGCGCGGTGTTGGAGCCGGTGATCTTGTTGGCGGCGTCCTTGGCCTGCGAGACCGTCAGCCCGGGCTTGTGCACGGTGTAGACCGAGCCGCCCTTGAACTCGATGCCCAGGTGCAGGCCCATGGCCAGGCCGATCGCGGCCACCAGGACGATCACCGCGGAGATCGAGTACCAGAGCTTCCGCCTGCCGACGAAGTCGAACGAGACCTCGCCCTGGTAGAGGCGGTGACCGATGTTGCGGAGCGACATGGGTCAGACCTCCTGGGTCTGCTGGGAGGGAGCGGGACGGCGGCGGGAGCCGCGAATCGGCGGACGGGCGCCGAGCCGCTTCGGGTCCAGGCCGGACCAGGGGTGACCGCTGGAGAAGAACTTGGTGCGGGCCAGCAGCGTGATCAGCGGCTTGGTGAACAGGAAGATCACCACGACGTCGAGCAGGGTGGTCAGACCCAGGGTGAAGGCGAAGCCCTGCACCTTGCCGACCGACACCAGGTACAGCACCGCGGCACACAGGAAGGACACGAAGTCCGACACCAGGATGGTGCGCCGGGCCCGCGGCCAGGCACGCTGCACGGCGGGCCGCAGCTGGGCGCCCTCGCGGACCTCGTCCCGGATGCGCTCGAAGTACACGATGAACGAGTCGGCGGTGATACCGATCGCGACGATCGCGCCGCAGACCGCGGGCAGGTTCAGCGCGAAGCCGACGCCGGCGCCCAGCAGGCTCATGATCGACCAGGTCAGGATCGCGGAGACCACCAGACCGGCGATCGAGATCAGGCCCAGACCGCGGTAGTAGATCAGCGAGTAGAGGACCACCAGCACCATGCCGATCAGACCGGCGATCAGGCCGGCCTTCAGCTGGTCGGAGCCGAGCTGCGGGGAGACGGTGGTGACGTCGCTCTTCACGAAGTCCAGCGGGAGCGCGCCGTAGCTGAGCACGTTGCCCAGCGACTTGGCGTCGTCCTGGGTGAAGGTGCCGGAGATGACCGCGCTGCCGCCGGTGATCGACTCGGACACGTACGGGTGCGAGACGACCTGGCCGTCCAGCACGATGGCGAACTGGTTGCCCGGGGTCGGCTGGGTGGCCAGCTTGCCGGTGGTGTCCGCGAAGGCCTTGGAGCCGGCGTCGTTGAACGACAGGTCGACCATCCAGCCCTTGGCGCTCTGGGTGTCGTACACGGCCTGCGCCTTGGAGACGTCCTGGCCGTTCACGGCGACACCGCCGAGCGCGAACTTGTACCAGAGGCCCTGCTCCGCGTCGTACGAGCAGGCCACGGTCGGCGCGTTCGGGTCGGTGGGCTGGTAGTTCTTCCGCTGCTCCTTGACCGAGCAGTCCAGCGCGGTGAACTGCTGCTGGAGCCCGGCCGGGACGGCGCCCTGGGTCAGGGCGGCGGCCACGTCGGCCGGGTTGGCCGCCGGGGTGCTGGCACCGGCGCTCGGGGCGGCCGAGCCGGAGGCGGCGGGGGCCGAGGCGGAGCCGCTCGCGGGGGTGGTCGGGTCGGCCTGCAGGGCGCCGGACACGGCACGGCCGGCCTTGCTGGCCGAGGAGCTCGGCGAGGCCGGCGCGGAGGCGCTGCCCGAGGCGGACGGGCTGGCCGAGCCGCTGGGGGCCGTCGACGGCTCGCCGCTCTGCTGCGGCTGGGCGCTCACGCCGCTCGGCGCGGTGGCCAGGACCGGGCGGAAGTACAGCTTCGCGGTGTCACCGACCTTGTCGATGGACTCCTGCGTGTTACCACCGTCGGGGATGTTGACGATGATGTTGCTGTTGCCCTGGGTCTGGACCTCGGCCTCGGAGACACCCATGCCGTTGACGCGCTTCTGGATGATGCCGACCGCGGTGTCGAGATTTGCCTTGTTGATCGCGGAAGGATCGTCCGACTTGGCGGTCAGCGTGACGCTGGTGCCACCGGCGAGGTCGATACCGAGACGCGGCTTGGTGTTGCCCGTCCCGAACATGAGGGCCACCAGGCCGACGGTGACCACCAGGATGAGCGCCAGCGCCCGCCCCGGGTATCCGTCGCGCGACCGCGACTTGGGTGTTGCCACCTTGTTCGTTTCTCCCTGTCCATGCCGCCCGGCGGCCGGCCCCGGGCCCCCACGCACGGCGGGGGCCCGGACAAGACGGACGCACGGCGGCCCAAGAGGTCCTGTGGGCTTGCGGCGGATGCCGCTGGTCGGGGAAGAAAGGCCCCCCCGGCCGTACTACTTGCTCTCGGGAGCCTCGGCGTCGGCCTTCGCACCGTCCTTGGACAGGCTCAGCGGCTTCTCGTCGCCGTCCGTGCCCTCGGCGGCCTCGACAGCGTCCCCCTCCGACTCGTCCTCGGCCGGACGGCCGTTGATGATCGCGTCGTACTCGAGCGGCTCCAGGACCGCCGCGATGGCGCCCTTGGTGAAGTGGGCCACCACGCCGGGAGCGAGCTCCAGCTCGACGGTCTCGTCGTTGACCGCCTTGATCGTCGCGTACATGCCGCCGATGGTGCGAACACCCGAGCCCGGCTGCATCGAGCTCTGCACGTTCTGCATCTGGTCCTGCCGCTTCTTCTGCGAACGGAACAGCAGCAGCATCAGCAGCAGCGGAAGAACGAAGAGAATGAGTTTCACAGCCAGGGTCCTTTGTCGGCCACCGGTCGGGGCGGCCAGTGCGTGTACGTCGGCCCGTCGGGCGAGAGGGGCGGTCCGGCGGAGTCTAGGCGACCCGCACTGAACGGACAACGCCAAGCATGCCAGTGTGCCGCCGAAAGTGGCGAGCCTTGGCATGGACATAAACCGCCGATAAGGCGGCGCGGTTATGCCTGGCCGCCCGCCCACAGCTCGGACTGCGCCCCGCGCGGCGCCCGCGCCGACTGCGGCGGAACGAGCCCGAGGTGCTGCCACGCCGCCGCCGTCGCGATCCGCCCGCGCGGGGTACGCGCGAGCAGGCCTTCCCTTACCAGGAACGGCTCGGCGACCTCCTCGACCGTCTCGGCCTCCTCCCCGACCGCGACCGCGAGCGTGGACAGGCCGACCGGTCCGCCGCCGAAAAGCTTCAGCAGCGCCTCCAGCACCGCGCGGTCCAGTCGGTCCAGACCGCGCGCGTCCACCTCGTACACCTCGAGCGCCCGGGTGGCGATCTCCCGGGTGACCATGCCGTCGTGGCGGACCTGCGCAAAATCCCTCACCCGGCGCAACAGCCGGTTGGCGATGCGCGGAGTGCCGCGCGAGCGCCCCGCGATCTCCGCCGCGCCGGCCGGGTCGATCTCCACGTCCAGCAGGCCCGCCGAGCGGTGCACCACCCGCTCCAGCTCGGCGGGCGCGTAGAACTCCATGTGCCCGGTGAAGCCGAACCGGTCGCGCAGCGGCGGCGGCAGCAGGCCGGCCCGGGTGGTCGCCCCGACCAGCGTGAACGGCGGCAGCTCCAGCGGGATCGCGGTCGCCCCCGGGCCCTTGCCGACGATCACGTCGACCCGGAAGTCCTCCATCGCCATGTAGAGCATCTCCTCGGCGGGCCGGGACATCCGGTGGATCTCGTCGAGGAACAGCACCTCGCCCTCGGTCAGCGAGGACAGGATCGCCGCCAGGTCGCCCGCGTGCTGGATCGCCGGGCCGGAGGTGATCCGGATCGGCGCGTTCAGCTCCGCCGCGATGATCATCGACAGCGTGGTCTTGCCCAGCCCGGGCGGGCCGCTCAGCAGCACGTGGTCCGGCGCCGCGCCGCGCTGACGGGCCGCCTGCAGCACCAGCGAGAGCTGCTCGCGGACCCGCTCCTGGCCGATGAACTCCTCCAGCAGCCGCGGCCGCAGCGCCGCCTCCACCGCCTGGTCCTCGCCGTCGGCGGACGCCGTCACCAGGCGGTCGGCGGGCTCGGACTCGTACGGATTCATCGGAAAACGGCTCCCATTGTCGACTTGGTGACAGATCGTCGGATTGCTTCGGCGATGCTCAGCGGGCCCGGTTCAGCCCGCGCAGCGCGAGGCGCAGCAGCGCGCCCACGTCCGGAGTGGCCTGCGCCTCGGCGTCCGGCGTCACCCTGGACACCGCCTCGTCCGCCTCCCGCGGAGCGTAGCCCAGGCCCACCAGCGCCGAATGCAGCTGCTCGTGCCAGGGCGCGGGCCCGGTGGCCACCGGCTTCTGCGCCGGCACCGTGCCGTGCGGGGCGCCCAGCTTGTCCTTGTACTCCAGCAGCAGCTTCGCGGCCTTCGCCTTGCCGATGCCCGGCACCGCGATCAGCGCCTTCTCGTCGCCGCCGGCCACCGCGACCCGCAACGCCTCCGGCGAGTGCACCCCGAGGATCGCCTGCGCCAGCTTCGGCCCGACCCCCGGCGCCGCCTGCAGCACCTCGAACGTCGCCCGCTCGTCGTCGTCCGCGAACCCGAACAGCGTCAACGAGTCCTCCCGCACCACGAGCGACGTCGCCAACCGCGCGACCTCCCCCACCCGCAGCCCCGCCAGGGTGGACGACGTGCACTGCACCGCCATCCCCACCCCCCCGACCTCCACCACGGCCACCCCGGCCCCCAGCACGGCAACGGGCCCCTGCACAAAGGCGATCACGGTGAAGTCGTTTCCTCTCGGGGGTTGAACTTTTCGGGACCTGCGACGGTTCGCCCCGTCAGGGGCGCGGGGTGCTGCGCGAGCGACCGGGCACTCTGCCGTACGCCGCCCGGGGCGCGGCTGCCTGCTGCTCGGGCGGCTCCCCGGACTGGGTGCCGTGCCAACTGCCGCCACTCGCGTGAGCCTTGATCGCCGCCGTCAGGCGGTTGGTCGTGCCGCCGCGCCAGATGTGGCAGATGGCGAGCGCCAGCGCGTCCGCCGCGTCGGCGGGCTTGGGCGGGGCGTCGAGCCGGAGGAGGCGGGTGACCATGGCCGTGACCTGCGCCTTGTCGGCGCGCCCCGAGCCGGTGACCGCCGCCTTGACCTCGCTGGGGGTGTGCAGGGTGACCGGGATGCCCCGACGGGTCGCGCAGAGCACGGCGACGGCCGAGGCCTGCGCGGTGCCCATCACCGTGCGGACGTTGTGCTGCGCGAACACCCGCTCCACGGCGACGAGTTCGGGCGAGTAGCGGTCGAGCCACTCCTCCAGCCCCTGCTCGACGGCGAGCAGTCGCGGCCCGAGTTCGTCCCCCGGCGGCGTCCGCACCACGCCCACGCCGAGCATCGTCAACTGCCGCCCGGGCAGCCCGTCGACGACTCCGACGCCGCACCTGGTCAGCCCAGGGTCCACACCCAGCACTCGCACGAGCCCTGCCCCACCTCTCTCCGACCCGGGAAGGCTACCCCCGGCCACCGACAACCGTCCCCGGACACGCCTCCGCCCGGTGGCCGCGAGCAGCCACCGGGCGGAAGAGCCAGGAGAACGGGCGGACTCAGGCGTCCAGTTCGGCCATGATCTCGTCCGAGACGTCGAAGTTGGCGAAGACGTTCTGCACGTCGTCGCTGTCCTCCAGCGCGTCGATCAGCTTGAAGATCTTGCGGGCGCCGTCGGCGTCCAGCTCGACCTGCATGCTGGGGACGAAGTTGGCGTCGGCGGAGTCGTAGTCGACGCCCGCGTCGACCAGCGCGGTGCGGACGGCGACCATGTCGGTGGCCTCGGAGATGACCTCGAAGGCCTCGCCCAGGTCGTTGACCTCTTCGGCGCCGGCGTCCAGCACGATGTCGAGGACCTTGTCCTCGTCCACGCCGTCGGCCTTGGGGACGATCACGACGCCCTTGCGGTTGAACAGGTAGGACACCGAGCCCGGGTCGGCCATGTTGCCGCCGTTGCGGGTCATCGCGACGCGGACGTCGGAGGCCGCGCGGTTGCGGTTGTCGGTGAGGCACTCGATCAGGACGGCCACGCCGTTCGGGCCGTAGCCCTCGTACATGATCGTCGAGTAGTCGGCGCCACCGGCCTCCGCACCGGAGCCGCGCTTGACGGCCCGGTTGATGTTGTCGATCGGGACGGAGCTCTTCTTCGCCTTCTGGATGGCGTCGTAGAGCGTCGGGTTGCCCGCGGGGTCGCCGCCGCCGGTGCGCGCCGCCACCTCGATGTTCTTGATCATCTTGGCGAAGAGCTTGCCGCGCTTGGCGTCGATCGCGGCCTTCTTGTGCTTGGTGGTAGCCCACTTAGAGTGGCCGGACATCGCCAGCTCCTTTTCGTCGCCAATGGGAAATGAACAGGGGAGATCTTACCGGTGCCGCACTGCGAGGTGGCACACGGTCACAACGCCGCGCCTAGCGAGCGGAGGCCGCCTCGACCATCCGCACGAAGTACTCGTGGACGCGGTGGTCGCCGGTCAGTTCCGGGTGGAAGGAGGTGGCCAGCAGGTTGCCCTGGCGGACGGCCACGATCCGGGCGTCCGGGCCGTCGGCGGCGGGCACCTCGGCCAGCACCTCGACGCCCGCGCCGACCGACTCGACCCAGGGGGCGCGGATGAACACGCCGGTGACCGGCTCGCCGGTCATGCCGGCGAACGGGATGGCGGTCTCGAAGGACTCGTTCTGGCGGCCGAAGGCGTTCCGGCGGACCGTCATGTCGATGCCGCCGACGGTCTCCTGGTCGTCCCGCCCGTCGAGGATCTTGTCGGCCAGCATGATCATGCCCGCGCAGGTGCCGTAGACCGGCATGCCGGCCCGGACGCGCTCGCGCAGCGGGTCCATCAGGCCGAACAGGACCGCCAGCTTGGAGATGGTGGTGGACTCGCCGCCCGGCATCACCAGGGCGTCGACCTCGGCGAGTTCCTCGGGGCGGCGGACCGGCCGGGCCAGCGCGTCGGCGGCGGCCAGCGCCACCAGGTGCTCACGGACGTCGCCCTGCAGGGCGAGGACACCGATGGTGGGGGTGCTCACGGTCTGTCACTACCTCTTCGTTCTCGAACCTGTGATCCGGGACTCCACGCAGCGGCCCGCCGTACCCGGAAGCACGGCGGGCCGGACGCGCGGGGTGATTACCAGCCGCGGTTGGCGTAGCGCTCGGACTCCGGGAGGGTGTCGCAGTTGATGCCGACCATGGCCTCGCCCAGGTTGCGGGAGGCGTCGGCGATGATCTTCGGGTCGTCGAAGAAGGTGGTGGCCTTCACGATGGCGGCGGCGCGCTTGGCCGGGTCGCCCGACTTGAAGATGCCGGAGCCGACGAAGACGCCCTCGGCGCCCAGCTGGCGCATCAGCGCGGCGTCGGCCGGGGTGGCCACGCCACCGGCGGAGAACAGCACGACCGGCAGCTTGCCGAGCTCGGCGACCTCGCGGACCAGCTCGTACGGGGCGCGCAGCTCCTTGGCGGCGGCGTACAGCTCGTTGTTGTCGAAGCCGCGCAGCTTGGCGATCTCGTTCTTGATCTGGCGCAGGTGACGGACGGCCTCGACGACGTTGCCGGTGCCGGCCTCGCCCTTGGAGCGGATCATGGCCGCGCCCTCGGCGATGCGGCGCAGGGCCTCGCCCAGGTTGGTGGCACCGCAGACGAAGGGGGTGGTGAAGGCCCACTTGTCGGAGTGGTTGATCTCGTCGGCCGGGGTCAGGACCTCGGACTCGTCGATGTAGTCGACGCCGAGCGACTGCAGGACCTGGGCCTCGACGAAGTGGCCGATGCGGGACTTGGCCATCACCGGGATGGAGACCGCGTCGATGATCTCCTCGATCATGTTCGGGTCGGACATCCGGGCCACGCCGCCGTCCTTGCGGATGTCGGCGGGCACCCGCTCCAGCGCCATGACGGCCACCGCGCCGGCGTCCTCGGCGATCTTCGCCTGCTCGGCGTTGACCACGTCCATGATCACACCGCCCTTGAGCTGCTCGGCCATGCCGCGCTTGACCCGGGCGGTACCGATCTGCGGCTGGTCTGCGGTGGTGGGGGTGGTGGACACGTAAGACCTCACTCAGAGATGAACCGGTGCTATCGACCTATCGTAGGCCTGGAAGGGTCCGGACCCATACGCCACATGGTCCAGCGCCCTTCACGGCATACGACAATCAGGCCAGCGCACAGCGGGCGGGCAACAGTCGGCGGAAAGCCGCGCCCAGCCTACGCGGGCGCGCCTTCCGGGGTGAGGGCGGTAGGGGGCTCGTCGTCCATCTCGAACGCCATGGGGAACGGCGCCCGTCCCGCCAGTCGGAAGTACCGCACCAACCGGTGCTCGCGCACCGCGCGGGCCGCCCGCACCGCGTCGTTGTGGAAGCGCCGCGCCATCGGCACCCGGCGCACCGCCTCCACCAGGTCGCGCACCGCGTCCTCGCCGCCGGGGGCCGCCCGCAGCGCCGCGACCTGCGCCGGCTCGTCCAGCACGGCGCGCAGCGCGAGGCTCAGTTCGCTCTCCGCCACCTCGCGCTGCTCGTCCTGCGCCTGCCGGGCCGCGTGCGCGGCCTCCAGCAGCAGGATCGACGCGGCCGGGTCCAGCAGCGAGGAGGTGGCCAGCTCCACCGCCACCGACGCCCGGCGCAGCAGCTGGGCGTCCAGCGAGGCCCGGGCGGCGTCGATCCGGGCGTGCAGCCGGTCGAGCCTGCCCGCCGTCCAGCTGAGGTAGACGGCGAACAGCACGACGGCCGCGAGGGCCCAGATCCAGGTAGTCACGGGGCGTTACGGTACCGGCTCAGCCGCCGAAGACCGCCGAGCGGTAGGAGTCGCGGTCGGTCTCGGTGACCGACACCGCGGCCTGCACCGCCCCCGGCTCGGCCCCCAGGTACTCCGGCAGCGCGGCCACCGCGGCCTCGGCGAGCGCCGCCTTGGCGTGCGGCGAGCGGCCGGGGAAGATCTCGAAATCGATCGCCACCAGCGCGAACGTCTCGGCGTCCGCGCCGACCACCGCCTCCTCGGTGCGCCGGAAACGCGTCTTGCAGGCCTCCGGCTTGGCGTCGATCAGCTTGACCGCAAGCCGGTTCAGGGCCAGCCCGAACCCTCGCCGGTCGAAGCAGTCGGCGAGCCGGTCGGTGTAGTCGACGGTGATCAGCGGCATGGTGGTACCTCTCGCGAGCAGGGTGGTTCAGCGACCAAGACGCGTACGCCAGCCGGACGGTTCGGCCTCGGCGACCGGTGGACGGCCGTCGGTGACCGTCTCGTACACCGACAGCACCTCCGCACCGACGGTCTCCCAGTCGAAACGCCGCACGTGCCGGGAGGCGGCCTCGCGCAGCGCCAGCAGCCGTTCGGGGCTGCCGAGCAGTTTCACCGCGGCGGCGGCCAGCGCGCCCGCGTCCTCGACCGGGAACAGCTCGCCGGCCGCGCCGCCGTCCAGCACCTGGCGGAACGCGTCCAGGTCGCTGGCCAGCACCGGCGCGCCCGCCGACATCGCCTCGACAAGGATGATGCCGAACGACTCGCCGCCGGTGTTCGGCGCGACGTACAGGTCGACGCTGCGCAGCAGGCGCGCCTTGTCGCGGTCGGAGACCATGCCGAGGAACTCGACCTGGGCCCGCACCTCGGCGGGCAGGCCCGCCACCGCCTCCTCCTCGTCGCCCTTGCCGGCCACCAGCAGCCGCACGCCCGGGCGCTCGGCGAGGATCCGCGGCAGCGCCGCCAGCAGCGTCGGCAGGCCCTTGCGGGGCTCGTTGATCCGGCCGATGAAGCCAATGGTGCCCGGCCCGCCGTCGGCGGCGCCGCCCTGCCACTTCGGATCCGGCTCGGCGTCCGCGAAGAACCGCACGTCCACGCCGTTCGGGATCACCACCGCGTCGCCGCCCAGGTGCTCCACCAGGGTCCGCCGGGCGTACTCGGACACCGCGATCCGGCCGGACATCTTCTCCAGGCCCGGCTGCAGGATCGGCGACGCCGCGATCATCGCCCGCGAGCGCGGGTTCGAGGTGTGGAACGTCCCCACCATCGGCCCGGACGCCGCCCAGGCCGCCAGCATCGACAGCGACGGCGAGTTCGGCTCGTGCACGTGCAGCACGTCGAACCGGCCCTCGCGCAGCCACCGCCGCACCCGGGCCGCCGACAGGATGCCGAAGCTCAGCCGCGCCACCGACCCGTTGTACGGCACCGCGACGGCCCGCCCCGCGGAGACCACGTACGGCGGCAGCGCCTCCTCGTCCTCCGCCGGAGCCAGCACCGACACCTCGTGACCGAGGCGGATCAGGTGCTCCGCCAAGTCCCGGATGTGGAACTGCACACCGCCCGGCACGTCCCAGTCGTACGGGCACACCACGCCGATCCTCAACGCTCGGCCCTCCGCGGCGTCAGGTCCGCCAGCCACAGCTTCTGCAGCATGTGCCAGTCCACCGAGTGCTCCCGGATCGACTCCGCCCACACATCGGCCATCGCCTGCGTCATCGCCGCGGCCTGCTCCTGCCGCGTCCCCTCGCCGGACGGCACCACCTCCGGGTGCACCTCCGCACGCAGCATCGGCCCGTCGTACCAGAGCGTCACCGGGAACAGCGCCGCACCCGTACGCTGCGCGAGCGCCGCGGGGCCGGCCGGCATCCGGGTCGGCTCGCCGAAGAAGTCCACCTGGATCCCGGCCTCCGACAGGTCCCGGTCACCGACCAGGCACACCAACTTGCCCTCGCGCAGCCGCCGCGCCAGCGTCCCCACCACCGACACACTGGAGCCGGTCAGCGCCAGCACCTCCATGCCGAGGCTCTCCCGGTACGCCACGAACCGGTCGAACAGCGACTCCGGCTTCAACCGCTCGGCGACCGTGGTGAACGGGAAGCCGCCCGCCGACGCGATCCACGCGCCCGCCAGGTCCCAGTTCGCCATGTGCGGCAGCGCCAGCACCGCGCCGCGCCCCGCCGCCATCGCCTCGTTCAGCTGATCCAGGTTCTTCACCGTTATCGCCTGCGAGACCCGCTCCCGGCTCCAGGTCGGCAGCCGGAACGACTCCATCCAGTACCGCAGGTACGAGCGCATCCCGGCCCGGGACAACTCCCGCAGCCGTATCGCGTCCGCATCCGGATGCACCCGCGCCAGGTTGGCCTCCAGCTGCCGCACCCCCTTGCCCTGCCGTCGCCACGCCACGTCGGCGATGGTGTTGAACAGGCCGCGGGCCGCCGGCTCCGGCAGGTGCCTCAGCCCCGCCCAACCGGCCGCATAGGCCGCGTCGACCAACCGCTCCTTCACTTGACCCCCTCGGCGGCGCCCGCCGCCTCCAGCTCCGCGGACTCGCGGCGCACCGTCAGCATCCGCTGCGCCACCGTCACCAGGCTGCCCGCCGCGACCACCCACAGGGCGATCGGCAGCAGCCACTCGATGTACGGCACTCCGAACTTGTGCAGGCCCGCGAAACCGGCCGCCACCAGGCTGATCACCAGCCGCTCGGCGCGTTCCACCAGCCCCGACACGTTCACCGGGAAGCCCAGCGACTCACCGCGCGCCTTGGTGTACGACACCACCTGGCCGCTCGCCAGACAGAAGATCGACACCGCGCACAGGATGTCGTTGTCGCCCTTGCCGGCGTACCACATCGCCAGGCCGCCGAAGATCGCCGCGTCGGCGACCCGGTCGAGCGTGGAGTCCAGGAACGCGCCCCACTTGCTGGACCTGCCCGCCTGGCGGGCCATGTTGCCGTCCACCAGGTCGGAGAAGATGAACAGGGTGATGGTGATCGTGCCCCAGAAGAACTCCCCGCGCGGGAAGAACACCAGGGCGCCCGCCACCGAGCCGGCCGTTCCGATCAGCGTGACCGCATCCGGACTGACACCCCATCGCAGCAGCATCGCCGCGAACGGGGTGAGGACACGTGTGAAGAAGCCACGCGCGTACTTGTTGAGCATGGCTTTCCGGTCCGCTCCGCTCCTCGGATGGCGCCCGCGAGCCGCTGGCCCGGCGGGCGGCCGCGCGGATGGCCCCGCCCGGCTGGACAATGGTATCCACGCTGATCGAGCGGCAGGAGGCCAGCCATGCCGGACCGGACAGCCCACACCCCCGCCACACCCGCCGACCGACCCGGCCGGCTCCGCAACCTCGCCCTGGTCGGGGCGGGCGGAGCCGGCAAAACCACCCTCGCGGAAGCCCTCGCCGTCACCGCCGGCGCCCTGACCAGGCCCGGAACCGTCCCCGACGGCACCACCGCCGCCGACTGGGAGGACATCGAGCACCAACAGCAGCGCTCCGTGCAGTTCGCGCTCCTCCCGCTCTCCTGGCAGGACCTCACCGTCAATCTGCTCGACGCCCCCGGCTACGCCGACTTCGCCGGCGAACTCCAGGCCGCGCTGCGCGCCGCCGAAGCCGCCGTCTTCGTCCACTCCGCCGCCGACGAGACCGTCCCCCGCCCCGTCCGGGCGCTCTGGCAGCAGTGCGAGGACGCCCACCTCCCCCGCGCCCTCGCGCTCACCCACCTGAACACCGCCCGGGTCCGCCTCGACGACGTCCTGCGGATGCTCCAGGACACCTTCGGCACCCCCGACACCGTGCGCCTGCTGCACCACCCCGACCTGCGCGACGGCCACCTGCACGGCTCCACCGACCTGCTCACCGGCCGCGTCTACGGCAAACCCGACGACCCCGGCGACCTGGACGCCGAACGCGCCCGCCTGGTCGAGGCCCTGGCCGGCGAGGACGACACCCTGCTGGAGCGCTACCTCGACGGCGCCGACCTCGACACCGCCGCACTCACCGCGGGCCTGCGCCGCGAGTTCCTCGCCGGCACCCTGCACCCCGTCCTCGCCACCGCCCCCGACGGCACCGGCTGCGACGCCCTGCTCGACCTGGTCGCCGCCGCCTTCCCGTCCCCCGCCGACCGCGCCGACGGCCTCCCCGCCGCCGACCCCGACGGGCCGTTCACCGCCCAGGTCGTCCAGACCGGCGAGGACCCCTACCAGGGCCGCCTCAGCCTGCTGCGGATCTTCACCGGCACGCTGCGCCCCGACACCACCGCCCACCTGCCCGACGGCGAGAACGAACACCTCACCGCGCTGCACAGCCCCTTCGGCCACCAACTGCGGCCCGTCCCGCAGGCCGTCGCCGGCGACCTCGTCACCGTCGCGAAGCTCACCACCGCCCGAACCGGCGACACCCTGTCCACCGACCACACCGTGCTGCCGCTCTGGCCGCTGCCCGAGGCCCTGCTGCCGACGGCCGTCCAGGCCCGCTCCAAGGCCGACGAGGACAAGCTCTCCCAGGCCCTCGGCCGGATCGCCGCCCAGGACCCGGCGCTGCGCGTCGAACAGAACCCCGACACCCACCAGCTCGTCCTGTGGTGCACCGGCGAGGCCCACCTCGCCGTCACCCTCGACCGGCTCGCCACCCGGCACGGCGTCCACGTCGAGACCGTCCCCTACGAGGTCGCGCTCCGGGAGACCTTCGCCGCCCCCGCCAGCGGCCACGGCCGGCACGTCAAACAGTCCGGCGGGCACGGCCAGTACGCGATCTGCGACCTCACCGTCGAGCCGCTGCCCGGCGGCGGCTTCGAGTTCGTCGACCGGGTCGTCGGCGGCGCCGTCCCGCGCAACTTCGTCCCGTCCGTCGAGAAGGGCGTCCGCGCCCAGCTCGACCGCGGCCTGCACGGCCACCCGATGACCGACGTCCGGGTCACCCTCACCGACGGCAAGGCGCACTCCGTCGACTCCTCCGACGCGGCCTTCCAGACCGCCGCCGCCCTCGCCCTCAAGGAAGCCGCCGACCACACCGACGTCCGGGTCCTGGAACCCGTGGACGAAGTCCGGGTGCTGCTGCCCGACGAGTACCAGGGCGCCGTCCTCACCGACCTGTCCGCCCGCCGGGGCCACGTCCTCGGCACCGAGATCGGCGGGCCCGGCCTGAGCGTGGTCCGCGCCGAAGTCCCCGAACTCGAACTGACCCGCTACCCGCTCGACCTGCGCTCGCTGTCGCACGGAACCGGCCAGTTCACCCGCAGCTACCTGCGCCACTCCCCGATGCCCACGCACCTCGCCGCGCAGTACGCCACGACGGGGTGACGGACCTCACGAACGGCGCGGCAGCGCACACGCCTTGGTGCCCCCGGGCATCTGGTGCCGGTGCCGCGCCACCCACCGGTACGCGACGCCCGCGAGCGGCCGCACCGGCGCCAGCGCCAACAGGCCGCCCGCCCACGCCCACAGCCCGCCCGAGCGCATCAACAGCCGCGCCACGGCCTGCGCGCCGCCGTACACCGTGCGGTCCGGCGTGATCCACAGCACCTCGCGGGTCGCCCGCTCCTCCGTGGCCCGACCTCCCGTGAACTCCTCCAGCGCCGCCATGTCCGCGAACTGGAAGGCCACCGCCTCCCACCCCGCCGAGGACAGACTCTGCCGCGGGTAGCGCTCCGCCCACCGCACACAGCTCGAACAGAACGCGCAGTCACCGTCGAAAACCAGCACCGGGCCCGGTGCGAAGCCACTCGTCATGCCGCGATCCTCCACCCCCTTCACGCCGGCGGGCAAACCCGGGTGCGTCGAAGTCCCCACGACGGGGCAACATGTCCCCGAAACCGCCGCGCACGGCCGAGATGTGACCAAGGATCAGCTGTTGATCCGCACGGGCGGGCCGCCGCACGGTACCCTGCGGCAGACCATCAGGGGAGGAGGAGCTGCTCAGGTGACTCAGCTCGACATGACGCCGGGCGCACAGGTACCACGGACTGACGTCAGTCATCAGACCGCGGTCACCCAGGCGTTCTCCTCTGCGGCTTACCGCACCGGCGACTACAACGAACTGGAAGCGCTCGCCGGAGTGAGCGTCAAGAAGGGCAAGTTCGCGCTGTTCCGGCCCAGCGCCGGCGAGGCGTTCAGCCGTGCCCTGATCGACCGCACCCTCGGCGGCGGCCGCAAGCCCATCGTGCCCTCGCACGGCACCGACGTCCGCATGATCGTCGAACACTGCCTCGCCGCCCAGGACCTGCGCGAGGCCCGGGACCGCCGGCTCTCCACCCTCAGCGTGGTCTGCGGCCTGCTCTTCCTGCCCGGCACGCTGGTCTGGCTCGCCGCGTACCAGGCCCGCGCCTGGCTCGGCACCAAGAAGTCCGCCGCCAAGGACGGCCTGATCGGCACCCTGGCGCTGCTCGCCGCCGCCGCGCTCACCCTGTTCCTGGCCGTCCGCCCGCCGGTCCACGGCCTGCTCGGCCTGTACTGCCGGGTGGTGATGATCGGCCCCGTCGTCGGCTGGTACCTCGCCCGGCGCACCGTCATCACCTCCGTCATGCAGCAGCGCGCCCGCTGGGGAGACCTGGTCGGCGGCAGCGCCGTCGCCGCGGTCGTCCCCAAGGCCGTCCCCAAGGACGACCTCGACAAGAAGGCCAACGACCTCAAGGCCGGCCTCGACCGCCTCACCCGCGAGCAGAACACCAACGTCCAGCACTACGCCGGCCCCAAGGGCATCCTCGGCATCGGCGCCCGCTGGGCCGAGTGGTCGCTGCGCGAGGACCTCCGCCCCGCCGAGGGCCACCCCGACTTCCGCAGCTTCCACGTCTGGGACCTCGCCCGCCGGATCGCGGACCGCCTCGGCGCCCTCAGCGGCTCCGAGGTCCCCAACGGCGGTCTGCCCAAGCCGCAGATCAACCACTGGGTGGTGCTCGACACCGGCGAGGGCGCCGACGAGATCGGCCGCCCCTCCGGCGCCGAGATGGACGGCGACCGGATGCGCGACTTCGCCGTCGCCGAACTCGCCAACAAGCAGAGCGTCGGCACCGACACCCGGCACCGAATCGCCGTCCAATTCGTCCTGCACAAGGGCCAGTTGGTCACCACCGTGGTGGTCAGCATCATGGTCCTCTCGCACAGCCTGCAGGTCACCGCGACGGCGCACGCGCTCGGCCCGATCGCCGGCTACTTCGGCTCCAAGCCCAAGAACCCCGAGAAGGACGTCGCCAAGACCCTCCGGTTCTGGGAGACCCGCTCCGTCCCGCTCCCGATCGTCACCGACGACGAGATCGTCCGGCAGGCCGTCCGCGCCCCGCTCCACAAGATCCCCAGCCTGCAGAAGTGGCTCGGCGGCTCCATCGGCCTCCCCGAACCGCTCTGCCTGCGCCAGGCCTGGGCCGACCCCGCCTGGAACAGCCGCTTCAAGTCCGACGACGTGCTGTACATCCCCACCCCCGTGGTCGGCCTGATCCACGCCGCCGTGGTCGAGTTCCTCGACGAGCACGACGTCGCCACCGACCGGATCGCCGGCCGCTCCAACTCGATCCGCGCCGAGATGCAGGGCGCCCGCCCGTTCCGCGCCGACAAGTACGACGCCGGCTGATCCCCCGTTCCACAGACGGCAGGGGCCGTGCGGGAGTTGCTCCCGCACGGCCCCTGCCGTTTGTCCGTCACCGCATCAAACCGGCCACACCTCGGCCAGCACCTTCCGGGTGTCCGCCAGCAGCTGCGGCAGCACCTTGGTGTGCCCCACCACCGGCATGAAGTTGGTGTCCCCGCCCCAGCGCGGCACCACGTGCTGGTGCAGGTGCGCCGCGATCCCGGCGCCCGCCGCCGCGCCCTGGTTCATCCCGATGTTGAACCCGTGCGCGCCCGACGCCGCCCGCAGCGCCGTCATCGCCTTCTTGGTGAACTCCCCCAGCTCCGCCGTCTCCGGCCCGTCCAGCTCGGTGTAGTCCGCGACGTGCCGGTACGGCACCACCATCAAGTGCCCGCCGTTGTACGGGTACAGGTTCAGCACCGCGAACACCGACTCGCCGCGCTGCACGATCAGCCCGTCCTCGTCGCTCAGCTTCGGGATCGAACAGAACGGACAACCGTCGTCCGGAGCCGGGCCGGTGGGCTTGTTCTCGCCCTGGATGTACGCCATCCGATGAGGTGTCCACAGGCGACGGAAGCCGTCCGGCTCCCCCACGCCCCGCTGCAGTTCCGGCTCACTCGTCATGCTCGCCAGCATAAGCGTCACAGCTCGTGAACCAAGCAGTGCGGGGCAGACTCCCGAAGGAGACTGCCCCGCACTCACATCCGACGACCGGGCGTCAGACCTGCACCCGGCTGCGCACCGCCTCGACGATCTCCGCGATCGCCTGGTCACGCGGCACGCCGTTCTTCTGCTCGCCGTTGCGGTAGCGGAACGACACCGCGCCGGCCTCGACGTCGTCGTTGCCCGCGATCAGCATGTACGGCACGCGCGACTTCTGGGCGTTGCGGATCTTCTTCTGCATCCGGTCGTCCGAGGTGTCGACGTCCACCCGGATCCCGTGCTTCTTCAACTCGGCCGCCACGTCCAGCAGGTACGGCACGTGCTCGTCGGTGATCGGGATGCCGGTCACGGTGACCGGGGCCAGCCACGGCGGCATGGCGCCCGCGTAGTGCTCCAGCAGCACCGCGAAGAAGCGCTCGATCGAGCCGAACAGCGCGCGGTGGATCATCACCGGCCGCTGCCGCGAGCCGTCCGCCGAGGTGTACTCGAGCTCGAAACGCTCCGGCAGGTTGAAGTCCAACTGGATGGTCGACATCTGCCAGGTACGGCCGATCGCGTCCCGCGCCTGCACGGAGATCTTCGGACCGTAGAAGGCCGCGCCACCCGGGTCCGGCACCAGCGGCAGACCCTGCTTCTCGGCCACGGCGGCCAGCACCGCGGTCGCTTCCTCCCACGCGTCGTCGCTGCCGACGAACTTCTCCGGGTCCTTGGTGGACAGCTCCAGGTAGAAGTCGTTCAGACCGTAGTCGCGCAGCAGGTCCAGCACGAAGGTCAGCGTGCGGTCCAGCTCGTCGGCCATCTGCTCGCGGGTGCAGTAGATGTGCGCGTCGTCCTGCGTGAAGCCGCGGGCGCGGGTCAGGCCGTGCACCACGCCGGACTTCTCGTACCGGTACACGGTGCCGAACTCGAACAGGCGCAGCGGCAGTTCACGGTACGAGCGGCCGCGCGCGTCGAAGATCAGGTTGTGCATCGGGCAGTTCATGGGCTTGAGGTAGTAGTCCGTGCCCTCGTCGAGCTGCATGGGGGGGTACATGCCGTCGGCGTACCAGTCGAGGTGGCCGCTGGTCTCGAACAGCTTCCCCTTGGTGGCGTGCGGGGTGTAGACGAACTCGTAGCCCTCTTCCTCGTGCCGCTTGCGCGAGTAGTCCTCCATGGTGCGGCGGATGATGCCGCCCTTGGGGTGGAAGACGGCGAGGCCGGAGCCGATCTGCTCGGGGACGGAGAACAGGTCGAGTTCGGTGCCGAGCTTGCGGTGGTCGCGCTTGGCGGCCTCCACCAGGAAGTCGAGGTGGGCCTTCAGCTCTTCCTTGGTGGGCCACGCGGTGCCGTAGAGGCGCTGCAGCATGGGGTTGCGCTCGCTGCCGCGCCAGTACGCGGCGGCGGAGCGCATCAGCTTGAACGCCGGGATGTGCCGGGTGCTGGGCAGGTGCGGGCCGCGGCAGAGGTCGCCCCAGCAGACCTCGCCGGTCTTCGGGTCGACGTTGTCGTAGATGGTGAGTTCGCCGGCGCCGACCTCGACGTCGGCGCCCTCGCCGGCGGTGGCGGCGGAGCCCTTGAGGCCGATCAGCTCCAGCTTGTAGGGCTCCTTGGCGAGCTCCTCGCGGGCGGCCTCGTCGGTGACCACGCGGCGGGAGAACTTCTGCCCCCGCTTGATGATCTCCTGCATGCGCTTCTCGATGGTCTTGAGGTCGTCCGGGTGGAACGGCTTCTCGACGTCGAAGTCGTAGTAGAAGCCGTCGCGGACGGGCGGGCCGATGCCGAGCTTGGCCTCCGGGAAGACCTGCTGGACGGCCTGGGCCATCACGTGCGCGGTGGAGTGGCGCAGGATGTCGAGGCCGTCGGGGCTGGAGATCTCGACGGGCTCGACCTCGTCGCCGTCCTGGACGGCGTAGGCGAGGTCCTTGAGCTGGCCGCCGACGCGGGCGGCGATCACGGCGCGGTCGTCGGCGAAGAGCTCGGCGGCCGTAGTGCCCGTGGTCACCACGCGCTCTTCCCGATCGGGTTCGCGGTTGATGATGATCCGGACGTCCGTCACCGGTCTCTCCTGACGTTCTGGCTATGGGGTGCAGCACGACCGCTGCGTTGTGCATGGTACCGAGCCGGGCCAGGTCCCTGTCGCCAAGGCCCGTGGCGGCCCCGGTGATCGTCCGGTCACTTTCTGCCACAAAAGGTCGCCGGTCGGGATTGACCGTGCGTCAACTGCGGTATCACTTGGGCACGGTGCGGCGCTCCACCGGTCCTCGGTGGGAGCGCCGTCCGGCAAGGGTTCGCGCGGCGTCCGAGGAGGCGTCATGCAACAGCTCCGTTCCTGGTTCCACGGTCCGCTGGCGTCCTTCGACACCGAGACCACGGGTGTGGACGTCGAGCAGGACAGGATCGTCTCGGCCGCCCTGGTGGTGCAGTCCGCCCCGGGCGGGGCGGCGGCCGTCCGCAACTGGCTGGCAAACCCCGGCGTGCCCATTCCGGAGCAGGCCCGGGCGGTGCACGGCATTTCCGACGACCGGGTGCGCGCGCACGGCCGTCCGCCGCGCACGGTGGCGGTGGAGGTGGCGCTCGCGCTGGCCGAGCAGTCCCGCGCGGGGGTGCCGCTGGTGGTGATGAACGCCCCCTACGACCTGACGCTGCTGGACCGGGAGTTGCGCCGGCACGGGGCGGGTTCGCTGACGGAGGTGCTGGGCGGCGCGGAGCTGCTGGTGCTGGACCCGCGGGTGCTGGACAAGCAGATGGACCGCTACCGCAAGGGCCGGCGCACCCTGACCGACCTGTGCGGGCACTACGGGGTCTCGCTGGTGGGCGCGCACGACGCGGCGGCGGACGCGCTGGCGGCACTGGAGTTGGTGCGGGCGGTGGCGTCGCAGCACCCGGAGCGCCTCGGCGGGCTGTCCCCGGCGGAGCTGCACCTGCGGCAGGCGATCTGGCACGCGGCGCAGGCGCGCGGCCTGGAGCGCTGGTTCGAACGGGCGGGCACCCCGGAGCGGGTGGACACGGCGTGGCCGCTGCGGCCGGCCCGCTGCCGGTGCGGCGAACGCCTGGAGCCGGGCCACGCCTGCGAGTTGGCGGCCTGACGATCCGCCGGGAGCAGACAACGAGGAAGGCCCCGACCTGATGGTCGGGGCCTTCCTCGTTGTGCTCGGTGGGCGATACTGGGATCGAACCAGTGACCCCTTCGGTGTGAACGAAGTGCTCTCCCGCTGAGCTAATCGCCCGGGCAACGAGATGAACAGTAGCACCACTTGGGCCCGGGCATCCAATCCGTTCCCCGACGGCCCCCCAGATCCCGCGCCGGGCACGCCCGTTGAATAGCTCCCGTGCGGGGCAGGCCCGTTGAATGTCCGTCAGAACTCGCACCGGGAACGCGGAAAAGGCGTAGGGCTCCGACCTGATAAACAAGTCGGAGCCCTACGCCTTTGCATTCCGGTGGGCGATACTGGGATCGAACCAGTGACCCCTTCGGTGTGAACGAAGTGCTCTCCCGCTGAGCTAATCGCCCGGGTGCAGAAAGAACATTACCCCATCTGCGCGGGTGCTCCGACCACTCCCGCCCGTCGCCGACCCGGCCCGCACCCCGGTCGGGCCGACGGTCCCGACCTGCGGCGGTCGGACGGGACGGCCGGAGAGGTCGCGGACGGGACGGGCCTGCGGGCGGCAGCTTCGTGCGTTCCTCCAGTCGCCCGGCCGCCGGTCCGGTGCGACCGCCGGTAATCCCTGCGACCGCCGGGCCGACCGGCGGACGGACGGGCCGTTCGGGGGATTCCGCAATGCGCCGGAAGGGGTACGACTCGCACCGGAATCGGGACAGACGGGTTTACACCGGGCTTTCAGGTGGGATGGTCCGTTCGCCGACGTGCGATTCCCCGAGCGCACACTGAGCGAAAGGCCCTGGCGCTTATGAACACCACGGTCAGCTGCGAGCTGCACCTGCGCCTCATCGTGTCCAGCGAGTCCTCACTGCCCGTCCCCGCGGGCCTGCGCTACGACACTGCCGACCCCTATGCCGTGCATGCGACGTTCCACACCGGAGCAGACGAGACCGTGGAGTGGGTGTTCGCCCGCGACCTCCTCGCGGAGGGGCTGCACCGACCGACCGGTACCGGCGACGTCCGGGTGTGGCCGTCCCGCAGCCACGGACAAGGCGTGGTTTGCATCGCCCTGAGCTCTCCGGAAGGAGAGGCACTGCTGGAGGCCCCGGCCCGGGCGCTTGAGTCCTTTCTCAAGCGGACGGACGCCGCGGTTCCGCCCGGCACCGAACACCGTCACTTCGACCTCGACCGGGAGCTGTCGCACATCCTCGCCGAAAGCTGAACCCGAACGAGTCACAGCCCGCCGTCGCGCGGCGGCGGGATCGCCTCGATGCGCACCGTCCTACTCGGGGGCACGGTCGCAGTTCAGTGCCGCCCGCGGCGGCCTCGGGGCCCGGCCCCGGGCGTCCCCTTCCAGTGGAGGGAACGCCCGGGGTCAAGGCCTGCCCGGGCGGCCTCCGCGTCGCGTCCGGGCCCGGACGACGGTCCGGGCCGGTAGAGTCGGGCCCCGCGTTGACCGACGCGGCGGTCCTCGGACCGCCGCCGCGTGAGGAGTCCCCACGTGCTGATCACCCATGACACCGAGTGCGCACTGAGCATTCTGGTGGAGCTGCTGAACACCGCGCCGGAGGCCTGCGGCAGCGAGCAGTTGCCCGATGTGACGGCACTGGGCGCCTTCGTGGTCGGGCAGGAGATCAGTGAGATCGACTCGCTCGGTCCGGCCGACCTGGCCGCCGTGCACGAGTTGCGCGACCGGCTGCGCGAGGTGTTCTCGGCCGAGACCGTCGAGCAGGCCGCGGAGCTGGTCAACGCGCTGGTCGCCGAGGCCGGCACCACGCCGCGGCTGACCAACCACGACCACCACGGCTGGCACATCCACTACTTCGCGCCGCACGCCGCGATCGGCCGACACCTGGCCGCCGAGCTCGGGATGGCGCTGGCGTTCATCGTGATGGCCGGCGAGCTGGAGCGGCTGCGCCGCTGCGAGGCGCCGGACTGCGCCCGGGTCTTCGTCGACCTGTCCCGCAACCGTTCCCGCCGCTACTGCGACAGCCGCACCTGCGGCAACCGGCTGCACGTGGCCGCGTACCGGGCCCGGCAGCGCTCGGCGGAGGCCGGGGCGGTGGCGGCGGCCGGGCGCTGAGCGCGGCGCACGGCCCGGTCGGGCCCAGGCGGCGGACCTGGGAGACTTGGGGCATGAGCGATTCCCCCCTGCCCCGCGTCGAGTTCTGGTGCGACCTGCTGTGCCCCGACTGCCGTACCGCGCTGGCGGACGTGCGCACGCTGCGCGCCCGCTACGGTGCCGCGCTGACCGTCGAGCTGCGGCACTTCCCGCTGGAGAAGCACAAGTTCGCGTACCCGGCGGCGGAGGCGGCCTCCGAGGCGTTCGAGCAGGGGCGCGGCTGGGAGTTCGTCGAGGCGCTGCTGGCCCGGCTGGAGGACGTGGAGCGCGACGGGGCGAAGGCGCTGGTGGAGATCGCCGGGGCGGCCGGGCTGGACGCGGACGAGGTCGACACGGCGCTGATCGACGGCCGGCACATGCTGCTGGTGGACTCGGACGTGGCCGAGGGCCGGGCGATCGGCGTCACGGGCACGCCGACGTACGTGGTGGCCGGCAAGCGGCTGGACGGCGGGCAGTCCCAGGACGGGCTGCTGGAGCGCATCGTCGAGCTGCTGGGCGGCTGACCGCCCCGGCGTCGGTGACGGCGGGGCGGTCGGGTCGTTCGGGGCGGTCCGGCCGTTCGGGCCGTTCGGGTCAGAGCAGTGGCTTGCTGAGCCTGCGCAGGGTGACCCGGTAGCCGAGCGACTCGTAGAGGGCGATCGCCACGTCGTTGTCGGAGAACACGTTGAGGCCGAGGTCGTGGACGCCGGCGGTGAGGCACTCCCGTTCGGCGACCCGCATCAGGGTGCGGCCGTGGCCTCGGCCGCGCTGGTCGGGGGCGACCTCGACCAGCATCACCCAGGCCAGCGGGCGGCCGTCCGGCAGGCGGTCCTGGCGGAGGGCGACCCAGACGCAGCCGAGGACGTTTCCGTCGGCGTCGACGAGTCGGCGCAGCGCGGTGTCGGGGGTGTCGGGGCCGGCGGGCAGGGCGCGTCGGTGGTCGTTCTCGGACTTCGCGGTGGCCTCGTCGGGGCCGAGGCCGGAGTCGATCAGCTCCTGCCGGTAGTTGGCGACCGCCTCCCGCTCCCAGTGCGGGTACTCGTCGGGGCCGATCCGGCGGTCCGTCAACTCCGGTGGCAGTTGCGGGAGTTCGGTGAGCGGCTTGGCCATGTTGCGCATCCGCTCGGTGTAGCCGAGGGCGTGGGCGAGGCGCAGGCCGGCTTCCGCCTCGGCCGGGACCGTGACGTCGACCCGGGTGCATCCCCAGGAGCGCAGCACCTCCTCGGCGGCGAGCGCGGCGACGGTTCCCCGGCCGCGGCGCCGTCCTTCGCTGACTTCGAGCTCGCTGATCTCGCCCGGGCAGAAGCCGTCCCTGGGCCATGCGGTCGTTCGCAGGCCGCCCACCGGGTGTCCGTTCACCATGATGTGCCAGCGCCGCGTCCGCCCGTCGTTGGCCGCGGCCTCCTCGGCCCCGTCCGGCCGCAACGTGGTTGTCATATCGGCCCCCTTCCCGCTCGCTGTCCGGTTCTACCGCTCTTCGACGGGGTCGTTGTCCTGGGCGGCGTGCTCGGCGAAGATCTCCATCGCCTTGCGGGTGACCGGGCCGATGCCGGGGAGGGTGCGGGCGTCGACGCGGGTGACGGCCTGGACGTCGCGGAGGGTGGAGGTCAGGAAGACCTCCTCGGCATCGGCGAGGGCTTCGAGGGGGACGTCGGTCTCCTCGGCGCCCGTCCAGTCGACGACGAGTTGCCGGGTGATGCCGGCCAGGCAGCCGGAGGCGAGGGTGGGGGTGATCAGGCGGCCGTCGAGGACCAGGAAGACGTTGGAGCCGGTGCCTTCGCAGAGCCGGCCGGCGGTGTTGGCGAAGAGGGCTTCGCCGGCGTCCGCACGGTGGGCGGCGGCGAGGGCGACGACGTTCTCGGCGTAGGAGGTGGTCTTCAGGCCGGTGACGGCGGAGTGTTCGTTGCGGCGCCAGGGGACGGTGACGACGGCGGTGGTGTCGGGGCGGCGCTCGGCGGTGCCGAGGGCGACCACCAGGGTGGGGGCGCTGTCGCCGCGTTCGGAGCCGAGCGGGGCGCGGCCGCCGGTGAAGGTGATGCGCAGGCGGCCGAGCGGCATGGGCTTGGCGGCGAGCACGGCGGCGCAGGCTTCGCGGACCAGGTCGTGGTCGGGGTCGGGGAGGCCGAGGCCGCGGGCGGAGCGGGTGAGGCGGTCGAGGTGGCGGGTGAGGGCGAAGAGTTCGCCGTGCTCGGCCTTGACGGTTTCGAACACGCCGTCGCCGACGGTGAGTCCGTGGTCGAGGACGGAGAGTGCGGCGTCGTCCTCGGCGGTGAGGGTTCCGTTGACCCAGATCATCGGCGCTGTGCTCCTTGCGGTCAGGCGGGGGTGCCCGTGGAGGCTATCGCCACCAGCCTGGCGGCCTTGAGCTCGGTTTCCCGCCATTCGCCGTCCGGGTCGGAGCCCCAGGTGATTCCGGCGCCGGCGCCGAATTTGAGGACGGGCCGGCCGGTGTCCCGTTCGATCCAGAACGAGCGGATGCCGACGGCGAGTTCGGCCTCGCCGCGGTCGGCGTCGACCCAGCCGATGGCGCCGCAGTAGGGGCCGCGGGGGGCGGTCTCCAGTTCGCGGATGATGCGCAGTGCGCTGCTCTTGGGGGCGCCGGTGACGGAGCCGGGCGGGAAGGTGGCGTCGAACAGCTGCGGCCAGCCGACGTCGGCGTGCAGGCGTCCTTCGACGGTGGAGACGAGGTGGACCAGGCCGGGGTGCTTCTCGACGGCGCACAGGTCGGGGACGGTGACGGTGCCGGTGTCGCAGACCTGGCCGAGGTCGTTGCGGACCAGGTCGACGATCATCACGTTCTCGGCGTAGTCCTTTTCGAGCAGGTCGTGCTCGGTGCGGCCGGTGCCCTTGATCGGGCCGGAGCGGACGGTGCGGCCGTGGCGGCTCAGGTACAGCTCGGGCGAGGCGGTGGCGATTTCGACGCCGTGCTCGGGGAGCCGAATCGTTCCTGCGTACGGCGCGGGGTTGTGGGCGGCGAGCAGTCCGGTGAGGGCGTCGACGTCGGTGCGTTCGGGGTCGGGCAGCGGTGCGCTCAACACCCGGCAGAGGTTGGCCTGGTAGACCTCGCCGGCGGCGATGTACTCGCGGATGCGGCGCACTCCGGCGCGGTAGGCGTCCGCGTCGAGGGAGCTGTGCCAGCTGTCCTGGTCCGGGCCGCGCCAGTTGTGGGTGGCGGGCGGCGCGGGGTCGGGGCGGACGTCGTCGAACCGGGCGCAGGTGAGGCGGCCTTCGAAGTCGAGGGCGACGGCCCAGAATCCGCCGCGGTCGAGCGCGGCGGGGTCGTGGGCGACTTCGCGCAGTCCGGTGGCGAGCCGGCCGGCGAAGCGGGCCATCGGCTGGTGGGGGCTGAGCGGTGCGGTGCGGCCGGACACGGGTTCTCCTGCGCGGATTGCGGTGCTGCCCGTTGCGCCCGCGCGAGCGCGGGCGTGGGCGCCGGGGGTTCGCCCCGGTACCGAAAAGTCTAGGTCGGAGGCCTGCGGGAACGGTCCGCGCGGACCGGGCGGTTGGGCATCCGGCGGCCATCCCCGCGCCACGCTGCGGGAACGGATTTTTCAGCTGGGCCCGGAATCCGCTAGAGTTCAACACGTCGCCAGGGAGCGCGGCCGGAAAAACCGGAAGAGCTTCCAGGAAGACAGGCGGACGTGGCTCAGTTGGTAGAGCATCACCTTGCCAAGGTGAGGGTCGCGAGTTCGAATCTCGTCGTCCGCTCGATGGAGAACAGGTAGGATCGTTCTTCAGATGTTGCCTGGTGGAGTGGCCGAGAGGCGAGGCAACGGCCTGCAAAGCCGTGTACACGGGTTCAAATCCCGTCTCCACCTCCAAGAGGCGCCTCCGGTTTCGACCGGAGGCCCTCCCCGCGCGATTAGCTCAGCGGGAGAGCACTACCTTGACACGGTAGGGGTCACTGGTTCAATCCCAGTATCGCGCACTGGTCTTCGGATCTCGGTCTACGGATCGTCCTGCGCGATTAGCTCAGCGGGAGAGCACTACCTTGACACGGTAGGGGTCACTGGTTCAATCCCAGTATCGCGCACACAGGCAGGGCCTCTTCGAGCCCCTGGCACACCCCCGCGCGATTAGCTCAGCGGGAGAGCACTACCTTGACACGGTAGGGGTCACTGGTTCAATCCCAGTATCGCGCACTGGTCTTCGGATCTCGGT
>NZ_JBHWID010000001.1:0-1977 GCF_042732175.1 Kitasatospora sp. NPDC059795 | reverse complement strand
CTACGGATCGTCCTGCGCGATTAGCTCAGCGGGAGAGCACTACCTTGACACGGTAGGGGTCACTGGTTCAATCCCAGTATCGCGCACAGAAGTTGAGAGCCGCCACCCGGTTTCGGGGGGCGGCTCTCGGCGTTTCGGCGCGGTGGCGGGCAGCGGCGGGCGGTGGCGGGCACTACCGGGCATGGGAGTGGCCGGGAACGGCACGCCCTCACCGACGTGTCGTTCCCGGCCACCGGGTGGGCCCGGAGCTGCAGCCTGCGCCACTCATTTCGTCCGTCCACGACGTGATGAGGGTTGCTCCGGGCCGGCGCGTCGACCCCTACCCCATGGGGGTCAGCGCCCGATCAGATCGGCGACCGCCTGTGCCTGGGTCGCCAGTTGGTCCCATGCCCCGAACAGGACCATCAGCAGGATCGCGCAGGGCAGGGCGATGGCGAGGGCGACCATCGGGTGCCGGGTCTCCGCGGGGTGCGGGGACAGGGGCCGACGGCGAAGGGCTCTGCTGAGCGGTGCCATGTCTGCTGTGCTCCTGCCGGGCTGCTGCTGGTGCTGTCGGGTCGGGGACGGGTGGTTCTGCTTGGCAGCGAGGACGGTTCTTCTCGGGGGACGAGCGGGGCCGTCCTCGCTGTGAACAACGTTAGGCGGCACGGCTTTCGGGGTCGTCATGCCGTCGTACCGTTCCGATCGCCTCCGCTGGTAGGAGGAGGGGCGGGGTCACGTACACCTGGAGTCGGACTCCGGAGTGCGCGCACCCCTTAGGCGACCCTGACAGGACCCCTTGGGGGACGGTCGGACTGCTGGTGGGACAGGGGGTCGAACGGGGCGTCGGCAGTACCGATCTGACAATCGGACCGGCGGTTCGTGTGTTGCGTGTCAGCACGGGGCCGCTACCTGTCCGTAAGCTGTGCCGAGACAGTTGTCTGACGACGCCCCAATCCGACGGGGCCTCACCCCACAGGCTGACGGAACGGGAACGGGTACGGGCAAATGGCAATGATGCGGCTGCGGCGTGAGGACCCCCGCATCGTCGGCCCGTACCGGCTGCACCGGCGGCTGGGCGCGGGCGGGATGGGCGTGGTCTTCCTCGGTTCGGACCGGAAGGGGCAGCGGGTCGCGCTGAAGCTGATCCGCGCCGAACTCGCCGAGGACGCCGAGTTCCGCACCCGGTTCGCCCGCGAGATCGCGGCGGCCTCCCGGATCCGCGGCGCTTGCACGGCGCGGGTGATGGGCTCCGACATCGAGGCCGACCGCCCGTGGCTGGCCACCGCGTACGTGCCCGGGCCGTCGCTGTACAAGCAGATCTCCGAAGAGGGCGTGCTGGCCTGGCCGGACGCGGCGCGGATCGGCGCGGCGCTGGCCGACGGACTGGTGAAGGTGCACGAGGCGGGGGTGGTGCACCGCGACCTCAAGCCGTCGAACATCCTGCTCTCCCCCAAGGGCCCGCGGATCATCGACTTCGGCATCGCCTGGTCGCGCGGCGCGTCCACCCTCACGCACGTCGGCACCGCGGTCGGCTCGCCGGGCTTCCTGGCGCCCGAGCAGGTGCGCGGCGCGGCGGTGACGCCCGCCACCGACGTGTTCGCGTTCGGGGCGACGCTGGCGTTCGCGCTGACCGGGGAGTCGCCGTTCGGGTCGGGCGCCTCGTCCGAGGTGATGCTGTACCGGGTGGTGCACGAGGAGCCGGACCTGACCGGGATTCCGCCGGTGCTGGCCCCGGTGGTGCGGGCCTGCCTGGCCAAGGAGCCGTCCGAGCGCCCGCCGGCGGCCGCGCTGCACGAGCGCCTCAGCGAACTCGCCACCCGCGGCGCCGGCGGCCGGGCCGCCCGGGCCGCGGCCCGGGCCGAGGAGCGGGCCGCGACCGCGCAGGCCGCGACCGCCGCCCCGGCGGAGGCTCCGGCGGCCGCCCGGCCCGACGGTCCGCCGCCGCGCCGCCCGGCCGGCCCGCAGGGCGCCGCGGTGCCCGGCGCCGTCCGGCGG